>URKA01000004.1 GCA_900548345.1 uncultured Paraprevotella sp.
TTCCGGAGGGGTGTCCCTCTCGTTTGCGGTTGCAAAGGTAGGCACTTTTTTGTTTCCCACCAAATGTTTTGAAGAAAAAATTTCAAGGCGGGTGAAAAAAGAATAAGAAGATGGCACGCCGAGGACGCGGATACTGCGGATTTACGCGGATTTTTGGCCTTTTCTTATCATCTGGTTTTCAAGATAATACAAACGCCAAAACGCTCACCTGTGAAGAGCCGGCTCTTCACAGGTGAGCGTTTCGTTCTTCACAGGTCGCCATTTTACTCTTCACAGGGCTGCGTTTTTAAGGGGGCCTGATTTCCGCATGGGGAGTTTTGGTGAACACCTCTTTATATATACGCGAGAGAAGAGAAGCATTGTTCTAAAAACCTTAACAGATTGCTTAAACAAAGAAACTATTCCCTCTCACATCCATTATCGCTATCCCGGTTATCTGCCGCCTCATACAGATTGTATGAAAAAAAATGATTGAAATATAGAAGAATATATTATCTTTGCGGATATTAACCATAAAAAGGAAATAAGAATATGAAAGCATCTGTCTCACTGAACGGGATTTTATCCTTTATCAACTCCTTATCACTCAGTGCGGGAAATAAGTTGTGGCTCGGAGAACGGCTGCTTGAAGAGGCCAAGCAAGAACTGGCGGAAACAGCCGACAGGACAAATGAAATGCTGGACAAACATTTCGACGTATGGAGAGATAACCGCAGTACTGAAGAAATCATCAATGATTTGAAGAGTGGCAGGAAAAACCGCGAACAGCCATTGAGCTTTGATTGAATCAAAGATGAAGCCGAGATATCTTTTAGACAGCAATATATGTATTTACATCCTACGCGGTAGGAAAGGACTGCGTAAGTTACTCCAACAGAAAGGATGGGACAATTGCTGCATATCTGAAATGACCGTCGCTGAATTGCTTTACGGGGCGGCATGTAGCAATGATGCGGAACGCAACAAACAAGAGGTACTTTCCTTTTGCAATGATATACAAGTGCTTCCTGTGGGGGACGTACTTGAAGAATACGCGCGACAGAAAGCTATGTTACGAAAAAAAGGTACCCCGATAGACGACTTTGATTTGTTCATTGGTTGCACGGCTGTAATAAACCACTGCATCATGGTGACAGAAAACGTGAAACACTTGCAACGTATTGAAAATATATGCATTGAGAATTGGATTGACGCAATGTGAATATCTCAAGAAAAAGGGAACCGCCCCACTGTTCACGTGAGACGGTTCCCTTTTTTTAAAATATAGCCAACAGGCGTTGCCGCTTACCAGAGGTCCCAGTTGGTATTTTCGTTAAGCTCGGCTTCCCATATCCCGTCCGAAGCGTTACCGCCATCCGTCAGGCCCGTATCGCCGCCGGACACGCTAATGAGGCATATAGAACCGTCGGCCGCCATATCCATCACCTCCATACGGGGTGTCATATATTCCCTTTTCATTGTCTTGTATGTTTTCATGGTTGATACTTTTTTTACTTGATTACTTTCTTGCCCTCTACAACATAGATGCCTTTTTTCAAGCCATCCAATGCCTCACACTGCTTCACGCCGCTCTTCACTTTCACGCCGGAGAGGCTGTATACATCCACCGTCCTGTATCCATCCGGCACTGCACCGCCGAGAACGTCCTCCACCGAGGTGACCACACCGTCGATATCTATCTGCATGCGGTTCAACTCGCCCGTTACAGAGGATTCGATATAGGCACGGAAGCCTTTCAACGTCACTTTTTGCACGCTGTTTTCCGTATCCGCCAGGTAGAAGGCATTGTTGTTGATGAAGAACGCGCCGTCCGGAACGACGCCTTTCGCATAATTGCCCTTCATGGTCACACCGTTTGAATAGATATCGTTCATTGAGGACTGAAGAGCCACACCGCTCACCTTGATTTCACTTACAGGAACGGACACCTTTACTATATAGGGCTTACCGGGCTCGATGGCATCGACCTGGGTGAATTTCAACGTGGCATGGTCTGTGCCCACCGTAGCTTCGTCCAGCACCCGGACCTCCTTGATGCCGTTGGCTGACAGCTGCTCCGATGTCATGGGGAACGGAACGCAGAAGGTGTTCCATACATCCTGCCTCATAGCACGCTTCACCTTAACCACATTATAGAATGCCACAACCGGTGCCGTTGTTTCATCTTCTTCGGAAAACTCCACAGAAGACCCTAAATATTCCAAACGCACATCGGCCAAACCACACCACACATTCGTATTCGCATCCGTTGCATGTATTCCGAGCCTCAACTTGCCACCTGTTACGGCACAATCAACCGACACATATTCAAACCTTGTCTGGGTAATTGCCGTACTCCCTTCATTGGCAAAGAACTCAAAGCCTTCGGCACAGGCACAATTCTCAGGCAATGCAACCGCATTACGTCCTCCCACATAAGCCGTAGCCCGATACATACCATCAGGAAGACCGGAAAGTTCCTGATAAAGCACATCCACACCTTTTTGGGGATTATTATTAGTATTACTTTCCACAAACGTACCGTTATAAATACCGTCACTATTCCAGTGGGCATATTCAAAAACGCCCCTTACAGCACCCCCACTCCATCCATCCGAATTATACTCGGCACATGAAGCATTTGTCAGCAAATACGTGAATCCTAAAGTCTGCCCTTCGGTCATTTCTTTTGCAGCCGCGGAAAATTCAGTCCAATTCTTATTTTGCTCTTTATATAATTGCTTAACCTCTTCGTCAGTCAATCCCTGAGTATAAAAAGTCAAATCGTCCACAACTCCCGTAAATGTACCCATGTTGGTAATCTCACCCAAACAGAAATTACCGGCACTTTGGATTTGTGACAATATATCAGAGGAATTACCGGTTCCGATTGATACCCCATTATTGTAAAGAGTATAATTTCCGTTCCCGTCTATACATACAGTCAACATATACATCGCATCCTCTGCAAGGACATTAGAGTGGTTGGACCCACCTATGACGAATTTATTTGCCCACAGACTAAAAGAAGAATTTCCGTCAAAGCTCCAAACCGCATCGTTACTGCCACCAAAAGAAGATTCTCTACGCACCCAGACCGAGACAGTTGCACCAGAAGACATGTCTTTATCCTTAAAAGGATTAGCCATACGCACATAAGTATTGTTTGCATTTCCACCTGTACCACAACTAAAACGCAGGACATGATTATCAAGCATCTTCACAATGTCGGGAGTGGCATTTCCTTGTCCGTCACCTCCGGACCTATGCTCTCTTGCAGTAAACACAGTATAATCCTCATCCTCGAAATCATAATACGCAAGTTTGGATGGCAACGTGACATTTTCATCTTCGGCATACACATCTTGTGTTCCCATACCGGCTACCGCCATCAACAAAGCCGTAAAAAATAATTGTGTCTTCATCTTTTTGTTTTTATCAGATTAATGTATCATCGAATAATCAGTTCCTTTCTTTGTGTCATTCCTAATCCGGCAAGAGTCCAAACCGACAAACGGAAACATCTCCAAGCTCCAGGAAGATATTGGCAAAAGTATATGAAAACACAGGCTTGCAGGTTGAAAATCCTTTCAAAAAGGTGGAATATCGATTCATCGGCCTGAAAATCCACTTCGGACAGTCCTATTCTTATTCCGGACACCCATATCCAATCGACTTTTTCATGTCCGGACGTAGCAAAACAAAGAAGGCGCATCATTGCTGATACGCCTTCTTTATTTTATATGACAAGGTGATTACTTCACCACTTTCTTTACTTGATTGCCTTGTTTCACCACATAGATACCTTTGGCCAAACCGTTCAGGCTATCGCCTACCTTCACGCCACCCAAGGTATACACCTCTACCTGAGCATCATTCTCCAGAGCGGCCTCTACATTTTCTACGGCAACAGGATTACCCAAGACATATTCAGTGGGAGATTTGATACCCGGCACGCTGAAATAGGCTTCAAGACTTCCGTAAATCAGAAGCTCACGACCAAGATTTGTCGGATTATCACTCAGATTCAGCGCTGTACGGATCTCTGTTTTGCTCGGAAGCTGAACAGGAACGCACAAGGCGGGGTCGGTCACACCGGCTTCTGCGGCAAGCAAAAGATTGGCCTGCGAAATCGTCTCTACGGATGTCAAATCAAATACAGCGTCTGCGCTGATAGAACCTCCGTTCACAAGACCGACAATCACACCTTTCACCCAATATGTTTCTTTCGGGTTCTGCAACTTCATCACATCGGCAACCGTATAAGGATTCTCCTTCGAGCCTTCGCCTTCAAACGCAACAGCCTTACCCGTCAATGCTATAGTCACAGCCTCTGCCAAACCACCACCAGAGATGGTCAAAGTTCCGGCATAATCACCTCCTTCCGTAGGAGCAAACACAACGTTAAGCACTGCATTTTCCGCACCGTCCTTGGCAATTGTTGTCGTCTCGCAAGAGAAACCATTGCCTTCGATGGAAACGGTCAAATCATCGGTCAGGTCGGAACCGGAAATCGTCACGTCCTTGCTTGCTGTGCCACCGATTTTAGCCAAACCGAAATCTACCGATGCGGGAGCCGTCACAGCAGGGTCATTACCCACCTTTACCAATTCGTATTCCGTAGCGTTCTTGACGCCCGGCACACCGAAATATGCAGTAAGGTCACCATTAATCAGGAGCTCACGACCAAGGTTTGCCGGGTTGTCGCTCAGGTTCAAAGCTGTACGAATATCACCGACAGGCAGCTGCACGGGAACACACAACGCGGGGTCGGTCACACCGGCTTCTGCGGCAAGCAAGAGATTACTATTGGAAATCGTCTCGGCAGATGACAAATCAAATATAGAACCGTCACTGATAGATTTTCCGTTTATTAAACCTACAATCACACCTTTTACCCAATATGCCTTATTCGGATTCTGCAACTTCATCACATCGGCAACCGTATAAGGATTCTCTTTCGAGCCTTCACCCTCCAATGTAACACACTCGCCCGTCAAAGCAACCGTCACAGCTTCGGCAAGACCGCCACCGGAAATGGTCAATGTTCCGGTATATTCACCTTCAGCCGTAGGAGCCAACACCACATTCAGCACTGCACCCTGAGCAGCTTCGTCTTTAGCAATCGTTGTAGTCTCGCAAGAGAAACCTTCACCAGCAATAGCAACCGTCAAATCGCCGGTCAGGTCTGTACCGATAATGGTCACATCCTTGCTTGCAGTTCCACCAACTTGAACCAAGCCGAGGGATACCGATGCGGGAGCCGTCACAGCGGGGTCATTACCCACCTTTACCAATTCGTATTCCGTAGCGTTCTTGATGCCCGGCACACCGAAATATGCAGTAAGGTCACCATTAATCAGAAGTTCACGACCAAGGTTCGCCGGGTTGTCGCTCAGGTTCAAAGCTGTACGGATCTCTCCGGCAGGCAGCTGCACAGGAACACACAACGCGGGGTCGGTCACACCGGCTTCTGCGGCAAGCAAGAGATTAAGATTGGAAACCGTCTCGGCAGACGTCAAATCAAAAATAGAGCCGGTGCTGATGGACTGGCCGTTCACAAAACCGACAATCACGCCCTTCACCCAATACTTCTGGTTCGGGTTCTGCAGCTTCATCACATCTTCAATCGTATAAGGATTCTCCTTTGAGCCGTCGCCCGTCAGAGCCACAGCAGAACCGGTCAAGGCTACAACTACAGGTTCGGCAAGACCGCCGCCTGAGATGGTCAATGTACCGGAATAATCACCTTCAGCCGTAGGAGCGAACTCCACACTCAGTTCCGCGCCCAAAGCAGCGTCATCTTTGGGAATCGCGGTGAATTCGCAAGAGAAGCCTTCACCTTCAATGGCCACCGTCAAGTCATCTGTCAGGTCTGTACCGGTAATGGTCACATCCTCGCTTACGGTTGTTCCTGCCTGAACCGAGCCAAATGCCACCATTGAAGGAGCCTTCACAGAAGGAGCCGGAGTCTCGCCGGAAGCCAGTTTCGTCACCTTGATGTCATCCAAAAAGAAACGAGCCTTACTTGCCTGATAACCGGAAATCGTAATCTTTGAAGCTGTCGTACCCTTCACTTCCAAAGAAAACTCTTTCAAGTTGGCTGCATAAGGAGCCGGTCCGTTGGGGATGTCAGTCACTTCCACAGTTTCTTGGTCATCCACAGACACCTTCAAGATATTCTTGTCCTTGCTCCACGCACAAGCCTTAAAACTTAAGGTATAAGTCGCATTTGGATCAGACAAGTCCAAAGCCGGAGTTGTTATGGAACCGAGTGCAGAGGAAGAACCGAATTTCATATTACCCTCGCCCACATACGCCTTAACTGATGTCCAGCCTGGAGTCAACGTACAATCATCCATTGATGAGACTCCCGTCGACGGATTATCCGGCTGTGCAGACGTACACTTGCTGAAATCCTCTTCCAGCAGTACCGTCTGTGCCATGGTATTGCCAGCCACAAAGACCAACATCAGCCACAGCAAGTTCTTGAATAAAGTACAATTTCTCATAAGCATGAAATTTAAATAGTAAATAATGATGTTAATTGTAACAAATGTACGAAATACATTCGACAACGAGCAATCCCAATTACTAAAAATAGTAAAAAAGAGGAAATTACCCCCTCCGCAAGGCCCGGATGTTACATACAGACTACAAAAAAGGAAGCATTACCGCTTCCCCTAAAAAATATCAGCCGTCGGCCGTATCATACCTCCTTGTTTCACCAATCGGAATCACCGCCAAAGCCCTCCGGCATACCACCGAAGCCACGCCCGCCCTGACGGCCGCCGTTCTGCCCGTTACGGGCAGGTGCGCCACGCATCCCACGGGGAGAGTCCATCGGTATGAAGATTTTCACCAACTGTTTCGGCGACAATATTTTGGAGAATTCTTCATAATACTTCTTCTCCGTCTCAAGACGGTTATAAGCATCCACTATCGACTGCGCCTTGCGAGCGAACTCCGCCTGAATACGTGCCGACGCGTCCTCATCCGTCATGTCGGTTTCTTTTTTTACTGCATCTGCCTGCGGTTGCATATCAGCCAGGCGGTGTTTCCTCACATCCTGCCTGTAATTCTTGAACAAAGACACAAACATCGCGCGCTTCTCATCCTTCAGACCGAATTCATCAGCCAGTTTCTCCACACGCCTGTCCGACATTTCATCCATTCTTCGCGCACGAACGTCGCCTCCACTCTTTTGTGCCGTTGCCGGAAGCATAAGACCGCACAGGCAAAGGCACATCATAAAAAATCTGATTTTTCCCATTTCTTTTCTTCTTTTGTATTAAACTCCATTACGGTCATCAGCCACCACACTCCGCCCCCAAAAGCGAAATAACCAGCCGGCCTTATACCTTATATATATAAGACCATAAAAAAAAGAAAAGGTTTAAAGGATTACCGCACAGTAATATGAAAACAGCCTTGTTTCACCTCATACTTCACATAACACAATCCCTCAGACCGCACATCGCGCAACACCTCGGAGAGCACCCACTTCAAAGAGTCGTTCCGCACCGCACGCCTGTCCGGTCCGTCGGGATGCTGCACCGTGTTATAGCGGTTATAACAAATGTCGAATGTTGTACCGTAACGGTGACAACTTTCTGCAGACGCATTGCAATTAAACTTCCTGAGGCGGCGCACATCACTCTCGGTACGCAGCACCGAAGTCACAATCAGCGTATGCAAGGGAATCCCCTTTATAGCCAATGAATCCAGAAAATTACGACTGATTTTCTGCAAAAGGTCGCTTGCCCGCGGCACCAAGTAAGGTATGGAATAATTCATGCGACCGTCCATTGTATAATAAGGATTGGACCCCACAAACACCAGTTCATCCTTGCGTTTTTCCGCTTGTTCGCGGTCTTCCACCGGTTGCACGCCCCATTTCCGTGCCGCCTGAATCTGTACATCCTGCAAATCGGGAAACTCCTTTTGATAACTTGTCACACTAAATATCCTATTCTTCAACGTATTCCCCTGTGCGTCTCTAAAGTTCGGCATGGTGTACGGCGTATGCAGTCCCACCTTTCGGGACGGATTTTCATCCTCGGTTTCCATCCCCTCAACAGCCAGCACGGAATCAGTCCGTGCCATAGTATCCATTCCGGTTTGCCGCATCACAGAAGGATTTACACAACGTACAATCGCCAGCACTCCCACTGTTCCATAAACCAAACCGAGAAATATTTCTTTCTTCAGCTTTCTCAACTTTTTTCTTTTTAAGGCGGTACAAAGATAGAAAAAAGGTAGTGAAATCAAAACAGAATGCTTAAATTTGCGGCAAAATCAAGCCGATGATAGAGAAGCATATTGTATTGGAAGACGCTGACCCCGTTATATTCTACGGCGTAAACAACGTCAACATTCAGATGATAAAAGCATTATACCCAAAACTGCGCATCGTAGCCCGCGACAACGTTATCAAGGTCATGGGCGACGAAGATGAGATGTGTGCGTTCGAAGAGCACATCATCGCCATCGAAAAGCACTGCGTCAAATACAACAGTCTGAAAGAAGAAGACATACTCGACATCATCAAAGGACGGAAGCCCCAAAACGACAAGACGGAAGGCGTCATCGTATACAGCATACAAGGAAAACCGATTACGGCCCGTAGTGAAAACCAACAAAAATTAGTCAGGGCCTACGGAGAGAGCGACATGCTCTTTGCCATCGGCCCTGCCGGTTCGGGCAAGACCTACACAAGTATCGCACTGGCCGTCCGTGCGCTCAAGAACAAGGAAATCCGTAAAATCATCCTCAGCCGTCCCGCTGTAGAAGCCGGAGAAAAGTTGGGCTTCCTTCCGGGTGATATGAAAGAGAAAATAGACCCGTATCTGCAGCCTCTTTACGACGCCTTGTTGGATATGCTTCCCGCTGCCAAGCTGCAGGAAATGATGGAACAAAACATCATACAGATAGCGCCGCTTGCTTTCATGCGCGGCCGCACGCTGAACGATGCGGTGGTCATCCTCGACGAGGCGCAGAACACGACCACGGCACAAATCAAGATGTTCCTTACCCGCATGGGAATGAACACCAAGATGATTGTGACGGGCGACATGACGCAAATCGACCTACCTCCTTCGCAACGTTCCGGACTGGCTGACGCCCTCGCTGTGCTGAAAGGAGTGAAAGGCATCGCCTTCATCGAAATGAACGGAAAAGACATCGTGCGTCATAAATTAGTGACCCGTATCGTGGAAGCATACGACAAGCGGGACAAGAAACTCGCAACCGAACGAAAACGACGCAAGAAAGCCCAAGCCGATGAGGACATCATATATCCGGACCCATCGGGATGGGGTTGCAACTGACAGACATCGTAATATTCACATTAAAAATACATAGAGCAATGAAAGCATTAACGCGAACCGATTTCCACTTTCCCGGACAAAAAAGTGTGTATCACGGCAAGGTACGTGATGTGTATGACATCAACGACGAACTGATGGTCATGGTAGCCACCGACAGGATTTCCGCATTCGACGTCATTCTGCCCAAGGGCATTCCTTTCAAAGGACAGGTACTGAACCAGATTGCAGCCAAATTCCTCGATGCCACGAGCGACATCGTGCCCAACTGGAAGTTGGCTACTCCCGACCCTATGGTCACGGTGGGTCTGAAATGTGAAGGTTTCCGCGTGGAAATGATTATCCGTGGTTATCTGACCGGCTCCGCATGGCGCGAATATAAGAACGGTTGCCGCGAACTTTGCGGCGTGAAACTGCCCGAAGGCATGAAAGAGAACCAAAAGTTCCCCACACCAATCATCACTCCGACCACCAAAGCAGATGCCGGGCATGACGAGAACATTTCCAAGGAAGAAATCATCGCACAGGGCATCGTGAGCAAGGAAGACTACGAACTGATGGAGAAGTACACCTACGCCCTGTTCGCACGCGGCACGGAAATGGCGGCACAGAAAGGCCTTATTCTGGTAGATACCAAATATGAATTCGGTAAGCGGGACGGCAAAGTATACCTCATTGATGAAATCCACACCCCCGACTCCAGCCGTTACTTCTATGCGGAAGGCTACGAAGAAAAGTTCGAGAAAGGCGAAGCACAGAAACAGCTCTCCAAGGAGTTCGTTCGCCAATGGCTTATCGACCACGACTTCATGGGCAAGGAAGGCCAACAGGTGCCTGAGATGACCGACGAATATGTGAACAGCGTATCGGAAAGGTACATCGAGCTGTACGAAGGTATCGTAGGCGAGAAATTCAATAAAGCAGACGACCACGATGACCTTGCCGCACGCATCGAAAAGAACGTCACCGACTATCTGAACAGCAAGTAACCCGGTTCATCGTGTACGAACAGGAAAAAATAAAGCCCTATAAAGGCAATAGTCATAAGCGTGAGCAAGTGGAACGCATGTTCGACAACATTGCCCACTCTTATGACCTTTTGAATCATTCTCTCTCATGGGGCATCGACCGGAGATGGCGCCGCATCGCGATAGACTCCCTGCGTGCGTTCAAGCCGCAACAGATATTGGACATCGCAACCGGAACCGGCGACTTCGCCATTCTTTCGGCGCGACGCTTGCAGCCGCAGTCTGTCACGGGTGCCGACATATCGGAAGGTATGATGCAGATAGCCAGGCAGAAGGTAACGGAAAAGAAGCTGGACCACATCATCAGGTTTCAACGTGAGGACTGTTCCTCCCTTTCGTTTTCCGATGACACTTTCGATGCCGTGACCGTTGCCTATGGCGTGCGCAATTTCGAGAATCTGGACGAAGGCCTGCGCGAGACATGCAGGGTGCTGAAACCCGGCGGCCACCTGTTGATTGTCGAACTAAGCTCCCCCAAGAACTTCCCCATGAAGCAGCTGTTCGCCGTATATGCCAAAATCGTCATGCCGGCTATCGGACGCCTCATCTCGAAAGACCGCAGCGCATACACTTACCTTCCCGCCACCATGGCCGCATTCCCTCAGGGCGAGGTGATGCAGGGTATCCTGAAAAAAGCCGGATTCCGGGAAGTATACTTCAAACGGTTCACGTTCGGCATCAGCACCATGTATCTCGCCACCAAATAACACTTTGAATTATGGAAAAATACGGATTGGTAGGTTTTCCTTTAGGACATTCCTTTTCCCGCAACTTCTTCAACGAAAAGTTCAAGAACGAACACATCGATGCGGAATACATCAACTTCGAACTTCCCTCGATAGAGTTGTTCCCTTCCGTCATCGCACAGAACCCTGAACTGAGAGGACTTAACGTGACCATACCTTACAAGGAGAAAGTCATCCCCTACCTCGACGAACTGAGCGAAGAGGCACGCGCCATCGGTGCCGTGAACGTCATCCGTGTGAAACAACACCACGGCACGGCCCACCTGAAAGGATTCAATTCGGACGTAATCGGATTCATGCGCTCAATAGAACCGCTCATGAGACCCTTCCACCGGAAAGCACTCGTTCTGGGCACAGGCGGCGCATCAAAAGCCGTCATATACGGACTGAAACAATCCGGTGTGCAACCGACATACGTCAGCCGTACCCCACGCGAAGGCATGCTGAACTACGCACAGCTCACCCCTGAAACGATGGATGAATACAAGGTCATCGTCAACTGCTCGCCCGTAGGCATGTTCCCCCATACGGAAGAATGCCCCGACATACCTTATGAATACATCGGACCGCAACATTTACTTTACGACCTGGTCTACAATCCCGACGAAACCATGTTCCTCAGGAAAGGACGCGAACGTGGGGCGACAGTGAAGAACGGACTGGAAATGCTTCACCTGCAGGCACACGCAGGATGGGATTTCTGGCACAGCAAAGATTAGATATGAAAAAGACAAAGAAAAGGATAGTGCGCGCAAGCGTCATTATCCTTATTTTTATCTCCACGCTCCTGACCGGCGCTACGCTCTTCCTGCAATGGTACGCCTTGCAAGCCGGCGGAAACGAACGCGGAAAGAACATAGAGGAATCCTACGCGTTCATGTACAGGAACTACCCGTTCCTGAAAGCATGGACCGACAGTCTGAACCGTGTGCAAGCCCTGCGCGACACGTTCATCCGTGCCGAGGACGGCACACCGCTGCATGCGCTTTATCTGTACGCAGACACGGTAGTGCCGCACACCGCCGTAGTCGTGCACGGATATACCGACAATGCCGTGCGCATGCTGCACATCGCTTACCTGTATCATCACGACCTGCACTATAACGTGCTTCTGCCCGACCTGCGTTTCTCCGGCAAAAGCGGCGGAAACCACCTGCAAATGGGATGGAAGGACCGCATGGATGTGTTGCGCTGGATGGACGTCGCCAACCGCATCTTTTCACCTCCCGCATCCTGCACACACATGGTGGTACACGGCATTTCCATGGGCGGTGCCACGACCGTATGCGTAAGCGGAGAAGCACAGCCACCCTACGTAAACTGTTATGTCGACGATTGCGGCTATACGAGCGTATGGGACGAATACGAAGGCGAACTGCGGAAACAGTTCGGCCTGCCGCCTTTCCCCCTGCTTTATCTTGCCGACATGGCCACCTCCCTGCGTTACGGCTGGGGATTCAAAGAAGCATCCCCGCTGGAACAAGTCAGGAAATGCCGGAAACCCATGCTCTTCATTCACGGCGACTGCGACACGTTTGTCCCCACATGGATGGGCGACAGCCTGTATGCCGCCAAACAGGGTGTCAAGGTCTACTGGAAGGTTCACGGTGCGACGCACGCCGACTCTTACCTGAAATTTCCTAAAGAATATACAGAAAAAGTCAAAAAGTTCGTGGAAACGTACAATATTCCGGAGAATATGAATAACTTTCTCCCGAAATAAACATTCATGCAGATGAAAAGGATTCTTTGCCTTACGCTCCTTTGCCTGTCGGGCCTGTACGCCATGACGTCGCACGCAGGCACTTACACGCCCGACAACCTTCCCGTGACTTACCTTCAGGACAAAAGTCGCCACGTGGTGAATCCCGACGGTATCCTGTCGGCCGGAACCGTGGCACGGATGGACAGTCTGCTTGCACGGATAGAGACGCAAAAGGGCATACAGTCGATAGTCGCTGTCGTGGAGCGCATCGAAGGCGGAGATTGCTATGATTTTGCCATGACATTGGGTAATAGGCTCGGAGTGGGCAACAAACAAAACACAGGACTCATCATCCTGTTGGCCACACAAGACCGATGCTACTACATCCTTACAGGGGAAGGACTTGAAGGCACCTTACCCGATGCCATCTGCCGGCGCATCGAGAACCGCATGATGGTGCCCTATCTGAAAAAAGGAGACTGGGACACGGCCATGCGGCAAACCGTAGAGGCGGTATGCGGCATTATTGACGGAGACGACTCGCTGATTTCACCATCCGGCAATGAAGAATATACCGACGAAGGCTACTTCGTGGCGGCATTCATCGCCATGTTTCTGTTCTTCATGCTGTTGTCATGGCTCATCGGACGAAAACGGAACCGATGTCCGCGCTGCGGGAAATCCCCCATGACCCGTATCGGCACCAAGATACGCACAGACCGTCTCAACGGCATAGAGCACCACGACGAAACATTCCGGTGTCCCCACTGCGGACACACCGTGCATCGCACCCATGACGAACCGTGGGACAACGGTACGGGGTTCGGCGGTTTTCCTCCTGTCATCGGCCCGTTCCGGGGCGGATTCGGCGGTGGAGGTGGCTTCAGCGGAGGAAGTTTCGGAGGCGGCAACTTTGGAGGAGGTGGTGCCGGCGGACGATTCTGAGAGATACAAACCCATTCCGATTATATCAACCAACAGAGATAAGACAAATGAAAACAAGAAAATGGATGACCTTGACATGGACAATGCTATGCATGGTCTTTTTGAGCAGTTGCTCCTACAACAAGATGGTGGAGGCCGACGAAGCCGTATCCACCGCATGGAGTAACGTAGAAACACAGTACCAACGCAGGGCCGACCTGATACCGAACTTAGTGAACACGGTGAAAGGTTATGCCGCCCATGAGAGCAGCACCCTGGAAGCCGTGGTGGCCGCACGCTGCAAAGCCACGCAAATCACCGTCGACCCCACGAACCTGACAGCGGAAAAGTTAGCTGAGTTCCAGAAAGCACAGGGCGAGGTCACCTCCGCCCTCGGAAAGCTGCTGGCCGTCACGGAAAACTATCCTGAACTGCGCGCCAACGAGAACTTCTCCGAACTGCAGGCACAACTCGAAGGCACGGAAAACCGGATATCGGAATCGCGCCGCCGCTACAATGAGGCCGTGCAAGATTACAACGTACTGATACGTTCGTTCCCCAACAACCTCTTCGCAGGCATGTTCGGATTCGGCAAGAAAGAAAAGTTCGCGGCTGATGCCGGTGCCTCGGCAGCCCCGAAAGTAGAATTCTAACCCCTCCTGCCCCAAGCCCCAAATGCAGGTTCGCACACCGGTGTCATCAGTGCCACCGGTGTGTCATTTAATGGACCGTTAGATTCAGGGACAGCAAATGCCGCAACTCCACACGGATTATTTAATTCTCAGGTAATTCTTCACCAATCATTTTTTTTTCGTAATTTTGCGGCACGATAAACATACAAATCCGATTCGAACATGAACAACCAACGTTATATGATGCGCGGCGTGTCCGCAGCCAAAGAAGACGTGCACAACGCCATCAAGAACATTGACAAGGGTATCTTCCCCCAGGCCTTCTGCAAAATCATCCCCGACATCTTGGGCGGAGACCCCGAATACTGCAACATCATGCACGCCGACGGAGCCGGTACAAAATCCTCATTGGCGTACATGTACTGGAAAGAAACCGGCGACATCTCCGTATGGAAAGGCATTGCCCAGGATGCACTCATCATGAACACGGACGACCTTCTTTGCGTGGGAGCCGTGGACAATATATTGGTATCTTCCACTATCGGACGCAACAAGATGCTCATCCCCGGCGAAGTCATCAGTGCCATCATCAACGGCACGGACGAACTGCTTGCCGAAATGCGCGAGATGGGAGTAGGCATTTATGCCACCGGCGGCGAGACCGCCGATGTGGGTGACCTTGTGCGCACCATCATCGTCGACTCTACCGTAACGTGCCGCATGAAGCGGAGCGATGTCATCGACAACGCCAATATCCGTCCGGGCGACGTCATCGTAGGTCTGAGCAGTTGCGGACAGGCCACCTACGAGAAGGCATACAACGGCGGTATGGGCAGCAACGGACTGACCAGCGCCCGTCATGATGTCTTTGCCAAATACCTGGCGGAAAAATATCCGGAAAGCTACGACAAGGCCGTACCCGACGAACTGGTGTACAGCGGAAGCTACAAACTGACAGACGAAGTGGAAGGCTCTCCTGTCAACGCAGGAAAGCTCGTGCTATCCCCCACCCGTACCTACGCACCGGTCATCAAGAGAATTCTGGATGAGATGCGCTCCGAAATCCACGGCATGGTGCACTGCACCGGCGGCGCACAGACGAAAGTGCTGCACTTCGTAGGCGAGAACTGCCGTGTCGTCAAAGACAACATGTTCCCCGTTCCACCGTTGTTCAAGGCTATCGCCAAGGAAAGCGGAACCGACTGGGCGGAGATGTACAAAGTGTTCAACATGGGACACCGGATGGAAATCTACGTGTCTCCCGAACAGGCAGAAAAGGTCATCGCCATCTCCAAGAGCTTCAATATCGACGCACAAGTGGTCGGCCACATCGAAGAGGGTGTCCGTTCACTCACCATCAAGAGTGAATTCGGCGAGTTCAACTACTAAACGCTCCGCGAGCATCCTGTGGAATGAAAAAGCTAATCTTCTTCATCTGCTGTGTATTGTGCGTCTGTGCTTTCGCCTACATGGCCTACTGCACATGGCTTGACTTCGAGGCCCGGCACTACACCACCCACGCGCTCTGCACCGCATTAGGCACCATCGGCTGGGGCGTCATCACCTTCAACGTGGTGACCATCCAATACAAATGGGCCAGATACCTGTGTAAATAAACATGATACCAGTATCATGAGCCAATTATCCCCTGAATGCTTTTCTGATTAAACGGCGAAAAGCTTTCAGGGGATAACCTTATAAGCAGACGCAAATGTTCTTCATCATTTCGGACATACCGGACGCACACTGACGGCATACATCTTGTTCAGTTCCACCAGAGCGTATCTATCGTCTCCCGGAGATGTCATCCCAAACAGGCGGAAAGCATACACACGGCTTCTGTCCAACGGAGCAGAGGCATCGAAATACGGGGTGGACGTCCAGAAATATCCCGTGTGGTATCCGCCCTGTCCCACTTCCGTATCTTTCGTGTCGGCGAAAGGCAGATAAATGGTATTCCTGTAACTCGACACCAGTACACCCGGCCTGTAGTCGTCGAACCTGACCGGTAATATCTCGCATTGTGAAAGCAACTGTTCTATGTTTTCTCTGGTAGGCAGTTGCCATGCAGGGTCAGCCTCGGCCAGTTGTGCGGCCTCATCATAGGTGTAGTAGTTGCCGGTATCCCACGGCATGGCGGCACCAAGATTGCATGCAGCCCAGTCGACACTCAACGACAAGTCTACCATACCGCTTTCGGTGATTTTCCTTGAAGAGACGGAATAGCGTTCCGCAGAACGGTACTCCACCAGCCCGTCACAGTCCACACAAAGAACGAAAGATACTTTGGCCCCCGGAGGAAGATTCGTGAAATTGACCATGAGCCGGTCTCCATCCAACCTTACACCGTAGTGTTCGGCATCGGCCCTTTCCGTCTCATAATATAGGATACTGCACTGAAAGTCCTCCAGCACCACATCCTCCAGACTTACCTTCACATTCTTGTACACGCTTGTCAGGGCGGAATACGGGTTCAGGCTCACCTGACATTCGGCTTCTCTCACGGAGATATTGCCCACACCGGTCCGTTGTCCGAAAAGCACCTCTTCCGTGGTGGTAAACTCCTTTATCTCACCCCACAGATACCCATCGTCACTGCTTCTGACAAAGGGCCGGCAATAATATGTCGTTTCCCCTCTTAATCCCTTTATCCGGAGTGTCTGCAAACCGGGCGTAGGTTGAGGCGCATCCACAATCCCATGTATCCACTCCTTGGGTTCTTTTTCGAGATTCTCTGCCGACACGCTAAGGGCAACGCCCGTGGCCGACACTTTCTCCATGTTTCCATCCAGGAAAATGTCGATGTCCGTTCCGAATCCACAGATGTTAGAGGCATCATACACCGTGATGGAAACATCCTTCAAAGTCGTCTCTTCATCAGACGTTCCGTTGTCCTGACCTTCGTCGTCCGTAGGAGTGTCGACCACCTCCTCCATGTCCTCCTCCGCATCGGAAGTGCTGCACGATGCGAATGGAAGGGCAAGCCACATGCATGACGCAAGGGACATCAAGCACCAATAAGTTCTTTTTGATTTCATCATAAGTATATCTTTTAGGCATCCTCCGTCCTGCAGTTATCCGACCGCAGGAACTGAAAAACAGCGGAAATTTATAAAAAATATAGCATCCACACAAGAAAGACGGCCCAAAAGTACATATTAGATTCTTTCACAGGCTTTTCAAAAGCCATTTTCACCTTTCCGGTTCTATAAATAAAAGTTTTGTTTTTAAAAATAAAAGTTTTATTCTTGAAAATAAAAGCACTGTTTTTGAAAATAAAAGTTTTATTTATAGTTTCGTTGGGGAAAAAACCGTTTTTCCATGACAGAAAAGATAAAAACATGCCCCGACCCTGACGGATGGCCCCGACAAACGGATTCTTGCCTGTTTTGTCTCCTCTTTTCATTTCTTTATTGTATCTTTGCGGAAAGAAAATCACATCAGAATATGGCAGAAAGCACGAACATACTGGAAAAACTGGAAGGACTGGTCAGCAGATACGAGGAAGTGGCCACACTTATCACCGACCCTAACGTTATCAGCGACCAGAAACGATATGTGAAACTTACCAAAGAGTACAAGGAACTGGGCGACATCATGCAGGCACGGAAAGAATACACGAATTGCCTGAAGGCGCAGCAGGAAGCCAAGGAACTCATCGCAACCGAAGACGACCCCGAAATGAGGGAAATGGCACGCGAGGAACTGGCCGCTGCGGAAAAACGCATCCCGGAAATAGAAGAGGAAATCAAGTTGTTGCTGGTGCCGGCCGACCCCGAAGACGACAAGAACGTCATCATGGAAATCCGCGGCGGGACCGGAGGCGACGAAGCGGCCCTGTTTGCCGGCGACCTGTTCAGGATGTACTCCAAATTCTGCGAACTGAAAGGATGGAAAATCGCCGTATCCAGCTTCAACGAAGGCTCGGCCGGAGGCTATAAGGAAATTATCTTCAGCGTGACGGGCGAAAAGGTGTACGGCACGATGAAATATGAATCGGGCGTGCACCGTGTGCAGCGCGTTCCGGCTACCGAGACACAGGGACGCGTGCATACATCGGCCGCCACGGTGGCCGTGCTGCCCGAAGCACAGGAATTCGATGTGGAAATCAACGAAGGTGAAATCAAATGGGATACCTTCCGCTCCAGCGGTGCCGGCGGCCAGAACGTCAACAAGGTGGAATCCGGTGTGCGTGCCCGTTATATGTGGAAGAACCCCAACACGGGCGAGACCGAAGAAATCCTGATTGAATGTACCGAAACGCGCGACCAGCCGAAAAACAAGGAGCGCGCATTGGCACGACTGCGCACATTCATCTACGACAAGGAACATCAGAAGTACATCGACGATATCGCCAGCCGACGCAAGACAATGGTGTCGACAGGCGACCGCTCCGCCAAAATCCGCACCTACAACTACCCGCAGAGCCGCATCACCGACCACCGCATAGGCTACAACATGCAGAACCTGCCCTCGTTCATGGACGGCAACATCCAGGACTGCATCGACCAACTGACCGTGGCCGAAAACGCCGAACGGATGAAAGAAAGCGAACTGTAAACACATCGTACTGCCATGAAAGAAATCTTCACGCGACAGGCCATTGCCGCAAACATCGAACAGTGCCGGAAACGCTTTCCGGCAACCATCTGCTTCACCGTGGCACTCACGGCTTATCTGCTGTTTCTGACATGGGCGGAAACCGATGAAATCGGCAAACGACTCAAGTTTGCCATAGGCTATTACCTGTCGGCCGGATGCGTGCTTACGCTCTCCTTGCGCCTGTGGGGTGAAGAATTTAAGCGGCGGCGCAACAAGATTGCCGCGCAAATAGTGGCACACACCCTGCTGGCGGCAGACCTCCTCTACCTGCTGCTGATGCCCGAAGAAAGGTTCGGAATGGAAAGCGGACTCGGACATGCTTCCATCCTGACGGCTCTATGCCTGACATTGCCCGTTCTCCCGTTCTTCCGCGAACAGGATGACACGGCCTCATGGAACTTCACATTGCAACTGATACACCATGCCTGCGCCGCCATCCTCATAGGACTTCTGATGACGGGCGGTTTAAGTCTGCTGGCGGCATCTCTGGACGCCCTGTTCGGCATCGACATGAAATCGGAAGTCTATCTTACATTCTGGATTCTGTGCAGCCAGTTGCTCGGCACACTGCTCTTCCTCGGACGCATACCGCACGGCAACGGGAAACACGAGCGTACGGCCCATACATCGGAATTCCTGAACAAAGTCATCCGCTACCTGCTACTTCCCCTGTCAGGGTGCTATCTGGCCGTGCTTTACGGCTACACCGTCAAGATTTTAGTAGAAATGCAGCTGCCCGACGGCTGGATTACCAAACTCGTCACCACACTCATGCTCGGATGCCTTTGCATGGAAGCGGGCTTCTATCCCGCCATCCGGCAAGACGGACGGAAGTTGGAACAGACCGTGGCACGCTGGTTGCCCATACTCATACTGCCCATGGTGGCACTGATGAGCATCGCCATCGGACGACGCATGGCCGACTACGGAATCACCGTCAGCCGCCTCTACGTGCTGGCACTGAACGTATGGTTCTATATCGTCTGCATCGGACTGTTCCTCACACGCGCACGCCGAATCCATTGGCTGCCGGTTTCCTTTGCCGCACTGTTCCTGCTCGTATCGGCATTTCCGGCCAACTTTGTCGGCCTGGCACGCAAGCATATTAGAAATGAGATACATGCCATGCTGGAAGAGACCTATAAAGGGAACCTTCCCATGAGCCAGACAAGTTACACGGAATGGCTCAACGCCATGCCCCAGGAGAAAGCCAACAGGGCAAGCAGCCTGCTGGCTTATATGGACTATACGCTGAGCGACCCTGAAACCGACCGTATAGTGGACAAGGAAAAGAAAGGCTGGTTTTCGTATTATTCGAGACGCGTGGACGACGCGACGGAAGTCCATGAAAACAGCTGCCCGGCGAACGCGGTCATAGCCATACCGGAAGGCTTCACCGCCCTGCAGCACTTCAGGAAAGACACGGATTCGGCCCGTATCCGGAAAGACAGCCTTGTATTTTCGTTCCGCATCGACGGCTCCGCCCCTCGCGAAATCCACATCAGCCTCAACACGCTGAAACAGATGGATAAAGAACAAGACATGAAACCGCTCACCGTCCATGCCGACGACAACTGCCGGATTGTGCTGACACAATATTGGCTGAGACGGGACAATAAAGAAGGAAGCCTGATGCCCGACAATAAGATACACTTCAATTACACCGGCTACATCTTTACAAGAAAATAATTACCAACGAAGCAATATACAACTATGGACAGACAACAGCTATTCGAGAACATCAAAAAGAAACAGTCGTTCCTGTGTGTGGGATTGGACACCGACATCAAGAAAATCCCCGGACATCTTTTAAAAGGAGAAGAAGACCCCGTCTTTGCTTTCAACAGGGCCATCATCGACGCCACGGCTCCTTATTGCATCGCCTACAAGCCCAACCTTGCCTTTTATGAAAGTATGGGCGTGAAAGGCTGGATATCATTCGAGAAGACCATCAAATACCTCAACGAAAACTACCCCGACCAGTTCATCATCGCCGACGCCAAACGCGGCGACATCGGCAACACATCGGCCATGTATGCCCGCACATTCTTCGAGAAAATGCAGCTCGATGCACTGACAGTAGCTCCTTACATGGGAGAAGACAGCGTAACCCCTTTCCTGAACTACGAAGGCAAATGGGTGATTCTGCTGGCACTGACCAGCAACAAAGGCTCGCACGACTTCCAACTGACCACGGACGAAAAGGGCGAACGCCTGTTTGAAAAGGTGCTACGCAAGAGTCAGGAATGGGGCAATGCCGATAATATGATGTATGTGGTAGGGGCTACACAGGGAAGCATGTTCGCCGACATCCGCCGCATAGCTCCCGACCACTTCCTTCTGGTGCCGGGCATCGGGGCACAAGGCGGCTCGCTGGAAGAGGTGTGCCGCTACGGCATGAACGACACCTGCGGACTGATTGTCAACAGCAGCCGCGCCATCATCTATGCCGATTCTACCGAAAACTTTGCTGCCACAGCAGCGGAAAAAGCACGGGAAGTGCAGACGGAAATGGCCGTACAGCTGAAACGCATCCTGTAACGTTTCTTACCAAAATCATATAAAAGTCCGTTCATTCTGAATCCATTAATCAGCATGAACGGACTTTCTGACATCCCATCCCTATATTTCCGAGCCTTACCGCCACTCCTGACACGTTCCGAAGAAGTGTTCCGTTTTTCACCGAACATGTATTTTATTCTCTCAAAATATAGCATATTCCATTTTTTTTTGCGACATTTGCACGATTACTAATGGCAATATATAACAGACTATGGAATTTACCGCTAAGCAAATAGCTGAATTCATACAAGGAACAATCGTAGGAGATGAGAATGCCAAAGTGCACACATTCGCAAAAATCGAAGAGGGAGTGCCGGGCGCCATCTCTTTCCTTTCCAACCCCAAATACATACATTACATTTATGACACACAGGCAAGCATTGTGCTGGTGAATAGGGATTTCGAACCGGAACATCCCGTCAGCCCCACATTGATACGTGTAGACAACGCTTATGAAAGTTTGGCCAAACTGCTTGCGCTTTACGAGTCGATGAAACCCAAACGCACGGGCATCGACCCGCTGGCTTACGTGGCACCGACAGCCAAAATAGGTAAAGATGTCTACCTTGCGCCTTTCAGCGCGGTAGGCGACCACGCGGAAATCGGCGACGGCACGGAACTTCATCCCCATGCTACGGTTGGAAGCGGAGCGAAAGTTGGAAAGAACTGCATTCTTTATGCCAACACAACGGTATATCACGACTGCCGTGTAGGCAACAACTGTATCCTGCACGCCGGAAGCGTAATCGGCGCCGACGGTTTCGGATTTGCCCCCTCGGCCGAAGGATATGAGAAAATCCCGCAAATCGGCATCGCCATACTGGAAGACAATGTGGAAGTGGGTGCCAACTCATGTGTGGACCGCGCTACAATGGGAGCCACAATCGTGCATAGCGGCGTGAAAATCGACAACCTGGTACAGGTGGCACACAACGTAGAGGTGGGCAGCCACACGGTGATGTGTGCACAGGTGGGCGTGGCCGGCTCTACAAAAATCGGTGAGTGGTGTACGTTTGCAGGGCAGGTCGGCATAGCCGGACATGCCGTCATTGGCGATAAAGTAACCAGCGGTGCACAGGCAGGCATCGCGGGAAGCATCCGCAAGGGACATGTCACCGTACAAGGCTCTCCCGCCATAGATGCCAAAAACTTCGCACGTTCGAGTGTGGTTTACAAGAACCTGCCGGAAATGTATGCAGACGTGAACCGAATGAAGAAAGAAATAGAAGAACTAAAAGAACTGCTCAATAAGAACAAATAATACTATGCTGAAACAAAACACTTTACAAGGGAGTTTCTCTTTATATGGCAAAGGGTTGCATACCGGACTGAATCTGACCGTGACATTCAACCCCGCCCCTGAAAACCACGGCTACAAAATACAACGCATCGACCTTGAAGGCCAGCCCCTCATCGATGCCATAGCGGAAAATGTGGTAGACACCACAAGAGGTACGGTATTGGGCCGTGGAGAAGCAAAATGCAGCACTGTGGAACATGCCTTGGCGGCATTATATGCCTTGGGTGTCGACAACTGTCTGCTGCAAGTAAACGGTCCTGAACTTCCCATCCTCGACGGAAGTGCGGAAATCTACGTGGAAAACATCAAACGCGTAGGCATAGCCGAGCAAAACGCCGTAAAGGATTATTATATCATCCGCAAGAAGATTGAAGTGAAAGATGAAGAGACGGGGTCTTGCATCACTATCCTGCCGGATGAACAGTTCAGCATCACAGCCATGATTTCCTTCAATTCCAAAGTCCTGTCAAGCCAATTTGCCACCTTGGACAACATGGAGCGTTTCGAATCGGAAATCGCCGCAAGCCGCACATTCGTATTTGTGCGCGAAGTAGAGCAACTGTTGGCCGCAGGCCTGATTAAAGGCGGTGACCTGGACAATGCTGTCGTCATCTACGAGAACGAAATGTCGCAGGAGAAGCTCGACAAACTGGCGGACAGCATAGGAGTACCCCACCATGACGCCTCGGAAAAAGGATACCTGAACCATAAACCCTTGGTATGGAACAACGAACCGGCACGACACAAACTGCTGGATATTATCGGCGACATGGCCTTAATAGGGAAACCAATCAAGGGACGTATCATCGCCACACGTCCGGGACATACCATCAATAATAAGTTCGCGCGCATGATGCGCAAGGAAATCCGCGCGCATGAGATACAGGCTCCGGGCTACGACTGTAATGAGACTCCGATAATGGATGTGAACCGCATACGCGAGCTACTTCCCCACCGCTATCCCATGCAGTTGGTCGACAAAGTAATCGAATTGGGCCCCAATACCATCGTGGCTGTCAAAAACATAACAAGCAATGAACCGTTCTTTACCGGACACTTCCCGCAAGAGCCGGTCATGCCCGGTGTATTGCAGATTGAAGCCATGGCACAGGCAGGCGGCTTATTAGTGCTCAACTCCGTGGACGAACCGGAACGATGGAGCACATACTTCCTCCGTATCGACCAGGTGAAATTCCGTCAGAAAGTCGTTCCGGGCGATACACTTATCTTCAAAGTCGAGTTGCTGGCCCCCCTGCGCCACGGCATATCTTCCATGCGCGGATACGCCTTC
Source organism: uncultured Paraprevotella sp. (assembly GCA_900548345.1). Taxonomy (GTDB): domain Bacteria; phylum Bacteroidota; class Bacteroidia; order Bacteroidales; family Bacteroidaceae; genus Paraprevotella. The sequence continues at coordinate 24,096 of URKA01000004.1, forward strand.
GTGGGCGAAAGCATCGTAACGGAAGCCACCTTTACCGCACAGATTGTAAAAAACAAGTAGTAGAAATATGAGCAAGATAAGTCCTTTGGCCTTCATCGATCCTGAAGCGAAAATCGGTGAGAATTGCGAGATTGGGCCGTTTTGTTTTATAGACAAGAACGTGGTTATAGGCAATGACAATGTGCTGATGAACGGCGTAACCGTATTGTACGGAGCGCGCATCGGCAATGGAAACACCATATTCCCTGGTGCCGTAATCAGTGCCGTACCGCAAGACCTCAAATTCAGAGGAGAAGACACCACAGCCGTAGTGGGTGACCACAACAAAATCCGTGAGAATGTAACCATCAACCGCGGTACGGCATCCAAAGGTGAAACCGTAGTAGGAAGCGGCAACCTGTTGATGGAAGGCGTGCATGTGGCACACGATGCATACGTGGGCAACGATTGCATCATAGGGAATAGTACGAAACTGGCCGGCGAAACAGTCATTGACGACCACGCCATCATCAGTGCCGGTGTGCTTATGCACCAGTTCTGCCGCGTGGGCGGATACACCATGGTAGGCGGCGGTACCCGGTTCAGCCAGAACATTCCACCTTATACTATATGCGCGCGCGAACCGGCGGCATATTGCGGTTTGAATCTCGTAGGACTTCGACGCAGAGGATTCAGCAATGAACTGATAGAAAACATACACAACGCATACAGAATCATCTATCAGGGCGGCATGTCGCTGAACGAAGCTCTGCAGAAAGTGCGCGAAGAAGTTCCGGCAAGTCCGGAGATTGATTATATCGTGAAGTTTATCGAAGACTCCAAAAGAGGATTCGTCCATTAAAACATAACGCCCATGACCTACCGATTCACTATCATCTCCAATGAAACGGATGATTTTGTTCGCGAAATCAAAATCAGTGCAGACGATACTTTCTACGACCTGCACCGGATAATCCTATCATCGTGCGACTACCAGGACAACCAGTTTACAAGTTTCTTCATCTGCAACGAGAACTGGGAACAGGAACAGGAAATTCTACTGGAAGATATGGGCACCAGCCGTTCGGATGAAGACATCTACCTGATGAAGGATACACGGCTGAGCGATTTGATTGAAGAAGAAAAACAGCGTCTGGTGTATGTCTTCGACACGCTGATGGAACGCATGTTCTTCATCGAGCTTACAGAAATCTCTTTCGGTCAACCCATGGAAAAACCAATATGTAGCCGCAAGGCAGGCAAGGCACCCATGCAAACCATCGAACTCGAAGAGACTGTTCAAAAAGAAAACACAAAAGTGGCCGAAGAACTGAACGAAGATTTTTACGGTAGCGAAGGGTTCGATGATGAAGAGTTCGACCCGGAAGGCTTTGAAATCAGTGAAGGTAATCCTTATGCCTAAATCATGAGGCCCAAACTTTTCGTATTGACAGGTCCTACAGGTGTAGGCAAGACAGAACTCAGCCTTTCCATGGCTGAGTTTCTTCATACGCCTATATTGAATGCCGACTCCCGGCAGCTGTTCCGGGATATACCTATCGGCACCGCAGCTCCGACACCCGAACAGATGCAAAGGGTGAAACACTATTTCGTCGGCACACTCTCACTCACTGACTATTATAGCGCCGCACAGTTCGAGACCGACGTACTTTCCCTTCTGAAAGAATTATATGAATCCCACGATTTTGCGTTGCTATCGGGCGGAAGCATGATGTATATAGATGCCGTCTGCAAAGGCATCGACGACATTCCCACCGTAGACGGAGAAACCCGTCGCATGATGATGGAGCATTATGAAGAGGTCGGGCTGGAACAATTATGCAAAGAACTGAAAATTCTCGACCCCGAATATTACGGCATTGCCGACCTGAAAAACCCCAAACGTATTATCCACGCGCTGGAAATATGCTATATGACAGGCCGAACATATACTTCTTTCCGCACCAGTTGTCCCAAAACACGCTCTTTCGACATCGTCAAAATCGGACTAAGAAGAGAACGTGAAGAGCTTTACGAACGCATCCACCACAGAGTGGACGATATGATAAGCCAAGGACTTGTGGAGGAAGTCGAACGTGTGGCTGCATTCCGGAACACCAATGCGCTCAACACTGTCGGCTATAAGGAAATCTTCAATTATCTGGATGGCACATGGGACATGGAGACTGCAACCGAGAAAATCAAACAAAACACACGTATCTATTCACGCAAACAGATGACATGGTTCCGCAAAGACACAGACATGCACTGGTTTCATCCTGATGACAAGGAAGGGATAAAAAAACTGATAGAAAAAGAGATTATGCCATAAACTTTTTCTACTTTTGCCCCCAACAACATTCATACACTGTCAAAACCTAATCACAATATGCGCAAAATCATGAAACATATCGGCCTTTGGCTAAAAAGAACAGGAAGATTTCTCAAAGGGTTATACCGCGGGCCATGGTATAAAAAGGTCTTGGTATGGACTGCCACCTTCGTACTTTCTTTCATTCTTCTCTTGATTGCCGTAGATAATAATTTCCTGAACCTGTTCGGCAAATCCCCTGGTTTCAAAGAAATTGAAAACCCTATCAATAGCGAAGCATCCGAAATCTATAGTGCGGACAGTGTAATGATTGGACGCTTCTTCAGTGAAAACCGTTCCCCTGTAGAATACCAGGAAATATCACCGATTATCATCAATACATTGATTGATACGGAGGATGAACGTTTCTATCACCATCACGGTATAGACTTTAAAGGGGTTTTCGCCGCCATCAAGGATATGTTTGGCGGACATGCCCGCGGTGCCAGCACCATCACCCAACAGCTCGCCAAGAACCTGTTCAGGGTGCGCACGCAATATTCCACCGGACTTTTGGGAAAGATTCCGGGCGTGAAAATACTGGTCATGAAAGCCAAAGAATGGATTGTTGCCATCAAACTGGAAATGATATTCTCTAAAGAGGAAATCCTGACGATGTATCTCAATACCGTAGATTTTGGCAGCAACTCTTTCGGTATCAAGACAGCATGCCGCACATACTTCAATACCACACCGGACAAACTGACGTACGAACAAGCAGCAACCCTTGTGGGATTACTGAAAGCAACGTCAAGCTACAATCCGAAACTGAATCCGAAAAACAGCACAAAAAGGCGCAATGTCGTGCTTACCAACCTGTACCAACACGGACACCTGCTCATTAACGGACGTAATGCCTCTGCCAGCCAACTGGACTCTATCAAGGCCATTCCCATGACCGTAAATACCAGAAAGACAGAAAGCAGCTACGATGGCATCGCACCGTATTTCCGAGAAGCATTATCTGATTATATCGGCATGTTGTGCGAGAAACAACTTATATCCGGAACCGATGCGGAAAACAAACTCGACTTATACGCCGACGGATTGAAAATATACACCACCCTCGACACACGCATCCAGAAATATGCGGAAGAAGCGGCTCTCGACCAGATGGAAATCATTCAAAAGCGGTTTAACGACCATTGGGGAAAGACAAATCCCTGGCAAAACGAAAGGCATGAAGAGATTCCCGGCTTTATTGAAGATTTAGCCAAGAAAACGACCCATTACAAGTATCTGGCCAAATGCTTTCCCAATCAACCGGATTCCATCAGCCATTACCTGAACCTTCCGCACAAAGTCAAAGTCTTCAGCTATGACGGCATCAAAGAAACGGAAATGAGCACCATGGACTCCATACGCTATATGGTGAGGTTCATGCACTGCAGTTTCGTAGCCATAGAGCCGGACACACGCCATGTCAAAGCATGGGTGGGAGACATCAACTTCGAATCATGGAAGTACGACAAGGTCACCGCCATGCGGCAGCCCGGCTCTACCTTCAAATTGTTTGTATATACCGAAGCTATGAACCAGGGACTCACACCGTGCGACAGACGTGTGGACGAATGGAAACAATATCCCGACACCGTAAAAGGCAAACCGACTATATGGACTCCTCACAATGCAAACGGGACATTCTCCGGTGCAAACATCCCCTTAAAGTCTGCTTTTGCACAAAGCATCAACAGCATCGCCGTCAAATTAGGATATGAAACGGGTATAAGCAACGTAGCCCGAACCGCTCATGCCATGGGCATTGAATCACCATTACACGAAACTCCTTCGCTGAGTTTAGGTTCGTCCGACGTCAATCTGCTTGAACTGGTCAATGCATATTGTACCGTCATCAACGACGGAAAGGTCAACATGCCCATCATGATCACTAAGATTCTGGACCGTGACGGAGATGTGATTTATGAAGCAAAGCCCGATGAAAAACAAGTCATACCCTACCGTTCCGCATTCTTCATGCAGCAGATGCTGCGCGGCGGCCTGACGGAACGAGGCGGAACAACAGCCGCACTATGGAGCTACATCCATCCAGTGTTGAACATGTCGGAATTCGGGGGAAAGACCGGAACCTCCAACAACCATTCCGATGCATGGTTTGTCGGAGTGACCCCAAAACTGGTGGGCGGTGCATGGGTTGGCGGTGAGTACAGAAGCATACACTTCCGCACAGGCGCTTTGGGACAAGGCAGCAGAACTGCATTACCCATATTCGGAAACTTCATTCAAAAGGTTCTTTTGGACAACCGTTTCCCAAAATACCGTGCCAAGTTCCCGACAACACCCAAAGAACGCATAGACCCCTCATGCTATACGTGCAGTGGATATTATGTGGAAGAAGAACCGGATTCGTTAAGCGAAACTTCTGATTCTATAAGTATCATACTTCCGGACGACATACTTCCGCAAGAAGGAAACAATGCCGATACAGAATCTGAGATACAAGACGAAATGACAACAGAATAGTCAAACACTCTTTCTTCTTCACCCGAAAAGCCTGAATTTTGAAAGAAACAATTGAAATAGACGCAGACAATCCTCAGTTTCAGGACACGTTAAAGCTCATTCAATTTACCCGTAGTTCGGTTTTCCTCACAGGGAAAGCCGGTACGGGTAAATCTACGCTACTTAAATATATATGTACGCATACGCGTAAGAAACATGTGATACTCGCCCCAACTGGAATTGCAGCCATTCATGTGGGTGGCAGTACCCTTCACAGCTTTTTCAAGCTCCCTTTCTACCCACTCCTGCCTGACGATCCCAAGTTCAGTTTCCACAAACTGAGGGAATTCTTGAAATACAACTCTTCACACCAGAAGCTCATACGGGAAGTGGAATTGATAATCATCGATGAAATTTCCATGGTACGTGCGGATATTATCGACTTTATAGACCGCATTCTGCGCCTTTACAGCAGAAACCTTAGAGAGCCATTCGGCGGAAAACAAATGCTTTTTGTCGGAGACATATTCCAACTCGAACCGGTGGTCAAATCCGACGAGCGTGAGATTCTGAACCGCTTCTACCCTTCTCCATATTTTTTCTCGGCACGCGTCTTTCAGGAAACAAAGCTCTCCTGTATCGAACTGAAGAAAGTCTACCGACAAAAAGACGCGGCCTTTATATCCGTACTCGACCACATCCGCACTAATCAGGCTGCAACTGCCGACTTACAGCTGCTGAATACACGTTGGAATTGTCCGAATGACAGCAAGACAGAACCGGGACTAAACATCACTTTAGCCACGAGACGCGATAACGTAGACTTCATCAACCGTAAGAAACTGATGGAAACAGAAGGAGACAGTATCGTTTTTCGAGGAGAAATACAGGGTGAATTTCCTGAAAGTTCACTTCCGACCTTGATGGAACTGGAACTCAAACCAGGAGCACAAGTCATCTTTGTCAAGAACGACCCCGACAAACGCTGGGTAAACGGCACACTGGGAACCGTCAGCGGAATAGACTCCGGAAACGGACATATTTATGTCATTACAGAAGAAGGGGAAGAGATGGATGTCACCCGTGAGGTATGGAGTAACGTACGATACACATACAACGAGCATGAAAAGAAAATAGAAGAAGAGGAACTTGGAATATTCCGCCAGTTCCCTTTGCGTTTGGCGTGGGCCATCACCATTCACAAAAGCCAGGGACTGACCTTTAGGAAAGTCACTATTGATTTCACCGGAGGAGTATTTGCCGGTGGGCAGGTGTATGTGGCCCTTAGCCGTTGCACTTCCCTAAAAGGCATAACCCTGAAAAAGGAAATCGCAAGGTCCGATGTCTTTGTCAAACCGGAAATCATCAAATTTTCACAGAAGTTCAATGACCCTAAGGCCGTAGAACAAGCCATGCAGAAGGCCAAAGCCGACATTGAATACCAAGCCTGCATACAGGCTTTCAACCAAGGACAGTTCAGTGAGTTCCTGAACCATTTCTTCACGGCCATCCATAGCCGATATGACATAGAAAAGCCCCTGTCCAAAAGATTCATCATATCAAAGCTCAACCTCATCAACCGATTAAGAAAAGAAAACGAGGTACTTAAAAAAGAAATCGCCGACCAAAAGGAACTGATGCGCCAATATGCCCGCGAATATTTCGAGTTAGGCAATATGTCTGTCCTTCAGGCACACAACTCACGAGCCGCATTGGCCAACTACGACAAGGCCCTGTCTTTGAACCCCGAATACACCGATGCATGGATACGAAAAGGAATTACGCTTCAGGATGACGGAAACTATGACGACGCACTGCATTGCTTCAATTGTGCGGCCCGGTTAAGTCCGACAAACTTCAAGATATATTTCAATCGCGGAAAGAACCATCTCTTGTGCGGAAGAACGTCTTTAGCCGTCTCAGATTTTGATAAGGCCGTATCCATCAAACCCGAACACGCACGTGCCCACGAACTGTTCGGAAACGCACTGTCCCGTTCCGGAAAAGAAGAGGAGGCTTCGATACAATGGGCTATTGCCGAAGCCCTAAGAGAGGGACGTCAAAAGGGTTAATATTTGTCAAATTCGTATAAAAGAGTAAATAATCGCACCCTTTTTTCGTACTTTTGAAACTGAATTAACCTATTTCCAATTATATCATGAAAAGATTACCTAATATCATTGATGTTTTGTGCCTGACAGCGGCACTTTTTATCGTAGGCTCTGTCCCTGCACACGCAAAGAAGAAAGTTGCTTATCTGTTTACCTATTTCACCGGAAACGCACCGGAACAGGAACAAATCTGTTATGCCATAAGTTTTGACGGTTATAATTATACCCCTCTCAACGACGGACGCCCTATTATTTCATCCGACACCATATCATTGAAGAAAGGCGTAAGAGACCCTCACATATTAAGAGGTGAGGACGGATATTTCTATATGGTGGTTACTGACATGCGTTCCAGCCAGGGATGGAGTTCCAACCGCGGTATGGTTCTGATGCGCAGTAAAGACATGGTCCGGTGGGAACATCACACGGTACATTTCCCTGAAAAGTACGCCGGTACCATGTTCGCCAATGTGACACGCGTTTGGGCTCCCCAAACCATATACGACAAGAAAGCCCAAAAATACATGGTATACTTCTCCATCCTGACCGATGACGGGAAATGTCCCTACGACAAAGTCTACTACGCATACGCCAATGCAGACTTCAGCGACCTGGAAGGCGAACCGAAAGAACTCTTCGACTTCAAGAACGCCGCCATCGACACCGACATCGTAGAAGATGAAAACGGCATCTATCATGTTTTCTTCAAGACCGAGGGAGACCGTAAGAAAGGTATCCGTCAGTTCCTGGCCAAAGACTTGCACAATTCTGCCGAATGGGAACTTTTGGACGGCACCTGCGAAGATACGAATGAAGCTGTGGAAGGTGCAGGCGTATTCCAAAGAATCGAAGGCGATTGGGTGTTGATGTATGACTGTTACATGAACGGACATTACCAGTTCTGTACCAGCAACGACCTGAAGACTTTCAAGCGCAAGCAGGATACGGCCACCAAAGGTGCCTTTACTCCCCGTCACGGTACGGTAATCGCCATCACGAAAAAAGAGTTGAAACGCTTGCAGAAAGCCTTCCCCAATACGAAATAAGCCCTCCTGCAAATTTCCATAAACAAAAGAAAACACCAAACAGATATGACAAAGAATCGTTTATTCACATCAATTATGGCTATCCTGCTCTGTAGCCTGGCCTTTGCCAGAAATACCACCAGCAGGCTTGCACAAATCACATCTCCCGTGACTTTAAGCGCAGATGTTGATTTGGTCATCACCAATGCCACTACCCCGTTCACCGAGACTGGTAGCGTCAACATAGCCAACACGGAACATGCCGTAATCATTTTAGAGAACATACGTCCAAGTGACGCACTTGCCTATCTGCCGTACATCAAAATCAACGGAGAGGATGCCGTCAACAACGAGACCTGTCAGGTAAAGATGTATGCACACGGCAGTATCATCCTGCCGTATGGCAAGGATTTCAAGCCACTGACCGTGTATTCGGAACAGAATTTCGGGGGAGAATCCGTCAATGACTTCGGCCTTGAAAACTCCGGAGGTTATATGAACACCCTAAGCACAGCAAAGTTGAACAACCGCATCCGCAGCTTCAAGTTGAAGAGAGGCTATATGGTGACATTCTCCAACAGTCCGAAGGGACGAGGTTACAGCAGATGCTTCATTGCCGACAAGGCAGACTTGGAATTTGCCACACTCCCTGCGGAAATGGACAAGAAAATATCTTCATACCGTGTCTTCAAATGGCATAACTTCCAAAAGAAAGGTATTGCCAGCGACGGAGGCAAGAAAATCGTTGACACACTGAGAGTCACCTGGTGTTACGACTGGGCGCAAGGCAATGCAAGCCGTGAACCGAACTGCGAATGGGTTCCCCATCACATTTACGAGGACTACCCTTCTGCCGCGACCTGCGGCAGTGTGACCCAATCATGCCACATGCAGACCAACAACGAACCGGGAAACAGTAGCGATGACCGTCCGCAAAGCGTAGAGACCGTTCTTGCCAACTGGGAAAACCTGATGGCAACCGGAATGCGCCTGTGTTCGCCTTCATCCCACGACGGAAGCCGGCAATGGCTGTACGATTTCATCGACTCCATCGACGCACGCGGATGGCGTTGCGACATCCTCGACATGCACTGCTACTGGAACGAATGGAACCTGAACAACGAACTCCAGTCTTGGTATGAAAGATGCAACAAACGTCCCATCTGGGTATCGGAATTCGTATGGGGCTCTTCCTGGGGCAACAACGGTATCTTTGCCACCGACCGTTCATTCTCCATTGAGAACCAACAGAGAAACTATGATGTGATGAACAAGGTCCTGACCAATTGGAACAAGTGTGAATACATCGAACGCTACGCCTATTGGAACAGTGAAGCCGATTGCTCCAAACTGTTCAAGTACGATGGCAGCGAACAGGTGGGACAACTTTCCATCTTGGGCAAATGGTATGCCGAAATGAACTCAGGCATAGGTTACAACAAATCATACGAATATGTACCTAAGGCTGTCTGCCGAGCACCCCAAGACTTGACCATATCATTCGACCGGAAGACACAAGAACTGGAACTGACCTGGAACAATCCCAACATGGAATTTACAGACTCCACTTTCCTGGAAATGCGCTTAGGCGAAGGCGAATGGAAAACTATGATGAAGTATGAATCTTCCGAGGAGTCGGCATACACTTTCCAAACCACGTTCGACACAAGCTACCCAAGCGGCCTGTACACATTCCGCATCCACAATTACGATTTTGACAAAAAAGAGCGTTACAGCAAAGAAGTCAACGTGTCGTGGAGCGGTGCCGAAGGTACAGGTGACTTCCAGTACGGAAGACTGGAAATCGGCAACACCAATGAACAATACGGATATTATACTCCGATGGCTTCGGGAGCCGCTCCGTACATATTTGTCGGCCTTACCACCCATAACAACACAAAGACAGGATTAGTGAACAACCTGAAAAGAATCCTGGCCCAAAGCTTCATTTTCCGCTACTACCCATGGGCATACGGCGCGAATACCGAGGCGATGACGGAAACGGAAAGTTCGGACTTCATGGTTTTTGACAAAGAACTGAAAAAGATAGGAGACCTCACATTCGAGGTCGGAACAGCCGGAAGAACCGGCCGTGACGGCACACGCGTCACATTCGCCACCCCATTTCCGGAAGGCGTTACTCCCGTAGTCATAGCCAATGTCGTGACCACTTCGACAGTACATCCCTACATGGTAAAGGTATGGGATATTGACAACGAAGGCTTCTCTGTCAAGTTGGCACGTCAGGCAAAAGAAGATGAAGTACTCACTTCTTTTGTATCACAAACCGTCAACTACGTGGCAGCCGCTCCGGGCCAAACGGTTATGGCAAACGGCAAGATTCTTACCGTAGGTACATCGCCCAAAAACCTTGTGGACGGAAGAACATCCCGTCTCGTCACCTTCACCGATGCAAACGGAGACGCCTATAAGTTCTTGAATCCTTATATGCTGTGCGGCCCTCAGACCGACAACTACGATTGCGCCTCGATATACCGCGTCAATACTGCCCGCGGAACATACAGCGAAGAGGCTGTAGTGAACGGTGAGAACGTGACACTGACCAAGGGTATGTATTTCATACGCCAGAAAGACGACACGAACACTACGGCACCCACCGACTATTATTCAAACAACGGTGACATCATGGGCTGGATTATCGTGAGCGACCCCACCCACTCTGGTGACGGTATCTGTGAAGTGACGGAAAAGCAAGCCGCCATTTCCGTGGACGGGAACCGCATCGTAGTGGAAGGTGACGCTGCATACGACATCTATACCCTTAACGGAACCATGGTTCCGCACGACACACCCCTGCCTAAAGGCATGTATATCGTGAAGACCGGGAACCGGAGCATAAAAGTACTCATCCCTTAACCCCAACCATCACAAGCCAAAATGACAATGAATCTCAAATACGCTACATTACTCCTGTTTGCTACACTCCTTACCGGATGTAGCGGACAGGAGTTTTCCGACATACCGGAACACACACATCCCGTGACACGTGCAGCCGATGAATCACCGGAACTCAGCGTTCAGGTGGAAAACACCACGCTGACCTCTGCAACCCTCAATGCCACATTGACATACGACGGAGACGACATCAAGTTCAGAGGATTTGCCTATTCCACGACCAACCAAGAACCCAGGTGCAACGATGGAGAAGCCGTCACCGTATTGTCTTCCGCAACAGGCACGACCTTCAGCGGAAAAGCATCCAACCTGAAGACCAACACCACGTATTACGTACGCGCCTTCGTCATCCTCACGGACGGTACGGAATATTATTCCGAAACCACGGAATATATTTCCATCCCCATCTCTCCCACCATCGAGACCATGAAAGTGTTCAACCGGGTGAAACGCGCGGCCATCGTATGCGGCCGGTTCCTTAAACCGGGCAACAACCTCCGCAGCTACGGTGTGCTGCTGAACAAGGAAGGTTGTCCCACATTCAAGGACACCTATATCACCGCCACGGATACGGCCTCCGATGCCGGCTACAGCGGTATCTTCGGCGTCTTCTTCGATGATTTGGAAGAAAACACCATGTACCATGTACGTGCCTATGCCATCACGCAGTCAAAAGACACGGTGTACGGAAACGAACGCGTTTTCAAGACCACGAAAGGAGGTTCCTTCAACTGGACGTTCAACAACGCTGAAGGCGCACGGACAGACGGAGCATACGAACGCATCGTCACACACGTGGATTCGGCCATGTACTATTACCGCAACTACACCAACCTGAACAAGTTCCTGTGGGTAAACTATGCGCCTGGAACTCCCACGGCCGACTGCAACATCGAAGGATGGATGCGTGTGGGCGAGAAATCCCGTTACCAATGGGTAGGCACCATACAGCACGAAATGTGCCACGCCCTCGGTGTGGGCACGGCATCCAACTGGGGGGCTTTCGGCAGCCCATGGGACAAACCGGAGGCCGTGCTGACCCTGCGTGTCATGATGAAAGACATGAGCATGAACATTTATCATGACGGCATGCACTTCTGGCCCGGAGGCATCAACCAACAGGAAGAAGTGACCAACGGCACCCAAAACGACAAGAAAACATACACACTCAAGCAAGCATTGATGCTGAAAGCAAACGCCCTTATCATCAATGCCATGCGCAACGACGGTCTAACCACATATTGATTCGCGAATCATGAAAATATCATCTCTCATATATGCCGCATTATTGACAGCATGTCCTGTTGTCCATGCCTCGGCCCAACAGGACTCCATTGCCATCGAAGGCACGAAAACACTGGGCAACAAGTTCACGGTGAAAGTGAACAACCTCAAGCTAAAGAATGCCGACGGACAGATTATCATCAGGGTGGCACAAGACTTCGGCGGTACATGTTTCGGAGTGCGTCTGGGCATTAAGGCCGACAGCCTGTTCTCCTATGGTTCAAAAGACACCGTGTTGGTGGCCACACGCCTTACAGACGGACTTGAGGCACACAATTACGCATTCACCACCGACGGCTCACTCGTCATGAAGATATACCGTGACAACGTGCTTTTCGGTGCCGTCACCGAGAGCCTCGTGACCACCTATCCGGGAGCCGCCATCTTCTCGGCAGAGCATGCGGAGGAAGGATTCACTTCCGAAGTGAATGCCGGCGAAGCGGAAACGATTACCGACCGCGAAGGCGAGACCAACCTGTACGGCATGCTCCCCACCACACTGACGAACCTCATCGAGGACCCATTCTTCAACAGGGGATTCACCTACTCAGGTGTCAACTCTTCCGACCGCGAAGGCATCTATACCCAACAGGCCATCTATTCGGGATGGGGCTCCGGAGCCTATATCGACACCGAAGCGTTTTCGGGACAGGCATGCGCACGCATCGAAGGACAGGCTGTACACCCCTCACAAGGAGCCTCGCTCGATGTCACACTGTCGCTGAAAGCCAACACGCCTTATCTGGTGCGCGCCATGGTGAAGAGCGACGGTTACGAAGGCAAGATAGGGATAGACAAGTGTTCGAACTATATCTATATCAGCGACACGAACAAGGAATGGAAACAGGTGGAAGCCGTGCTGACACCCACCGAGGCATCCACCTTGCTGTTCATCAACAACAGTGACTTCGACAGCAACGGAACGTTATGGATTGACAACCTGGAAGTATATCAGGGCTATGCCTCGACCTCTGCGGCACGACGGAGAACGGAGATACCCTATGTCATGGTGGATGCCGGCACGAACTTCGCCACCACCGGCACGAGCAACGTATATATGCTGGGGCTGACCGACAACGGTACGCAATGCGCCACGGTAGACACCTCGAAAGTAAAAGCGGTGGGCGGCATGATGCTGAAGAAGAAATATAAAGGTTCGGCACTATATGCCATACACTTCCCCGGAGAACTGATACAGGCCACCGCAACAGGATGGTACGACGGTTTCAGCCACACGGACGAACAACTCCGGCACGGACTCGACTTTGCCGTGGTCAGGTACGAAGCCCCCCGTTTCCACTACCTGAGGTCTGACGAACCGCTCACAGCCGGCAACTATCTGATTCAGTTTGTAGACAACCTGGAAGATATAGACGTCACACTGACCTTCAACGGGCAAAAAGAAGGCACGCCGGCAACCGGTACTTACCGTATGGAAGGCAACCCATATGCCACAAACCATACGCCCGAAGGCAAGTTCCTGAAATACGACAACGACGCGCAGCGTTTCATCCTGACGGAAGGCGAAAGCCTGAAGCCGTTCGAAGCGTATATCGCTACAGACGAAACGAACCCCGTGGGTCAAATCATCCCCAGCATCAGTGCCACTTGCATCAGCAAGACGCTCAGTGACGAAGGTTCGGCCATATCCGTACGCAATGTCTCCGGAGGCATAGTCATCTATGCCACGGAAACCGGCAGGATTTCCATTTACGGCATAGACGGCCGCATCATCCGCACGGCAGACCTGCACGAGGGTGACAACCATGTGAGTATGCCCCGCGGAATCTACATCGTAGGCCGCAAAAAGGTGGCCATACACTAACCTCATATTCAAACGAGTAGAACACACCAAAACGCACACCTGTGAAGAACGACTTCCACACAGGTGTGCGTTTGAATGGACACAGGTGTGCGTTTTGATGCACACAGGTCTGCATTTTTGAGTTTACGACAATCTATTCGGACGACTCACTTTTTCAATGTAAAGTCAAACCGTAAACCTCCGCCGGGACGGTTGCAGACGGTGATGACACCACCATGGAACTGAACGGCATGCTTGACAATGGCAAGTCCGAGACCAGTTCCCCCCATTTGACGGGAACGCCCTTTATCCACCCGATAGAACCTCTCAAAAAGTCGGGGAAGCTGCTTCTCCTCAACCCCACAGCCATCATCTTCAAAACGGATTCTACATAAACTCTCATTATTCTCTATCAAAGAGATATAGATAGTCTTCCCACCGGAATATGCGATGGCATTCTCCGTCAGATTACGGAAAATGGAGCATATCAACGAAAGATTGCCTTCTACGGTAACCGTCTCCTTAAAATCAGCACGAAGTGTCAACCGTTCTTCTTCCGGCATAAGGTCCAGTTCTCCCGCTATCTCATCAATGATATTGTTGATGACTACAGGCTCTTTTCCGATAAGTTGGCCCCCGTCTTCCATTCGAGTGATAAGCGAGACATCGTTCAGCAACCTGCGCAGACGTTCGTTGTGTGCGTAACATCTCCCGATAAGTTCCTGTCGTTTCTCCTCGCTTAAATTGATTCCGGAAAGCAAAGTCTCAAGACAGACCTGTATGGATGCCACAGGAGTTTTAAGTTCATGATTGATATTGTTGCTAAGTTGCCGCTTGATGCGTATCTTCTCCTGCTCTTCGCGCATAGCCGCCTCATGGGCCATGTCCCTGTCTTTTATGGTTTGTTGCCATTGTTTATATAATTGGACAATATGGTTGGAGATAGATCCCAACTCATCGTTAGGAAACATCTTATCGTCATCAAAAGGCTCTCCTTTCTCTGCCTTTCCGGCGAAACGGTTCAAGCGTTCTATGTTCTTGCCCAACCTTCGGGTTACGAAGAATGCCAATACGCTCATAGCAAGGCTGATTGCAATCATTATTCCCAGAAAAGTCCAATCGGCCCGTAGCAACTCACGCAAAGAAGCGGAATAAGGAACAGCCGTGCGGACCACCACCCTTTCGCCCCGTGTAGCCGAATAAAAGTACTCACGCCCGTTACTTGCCGATTGCCTCCCGATATGATAGGCCGCTCCGTTCTTCAACGCATTAGCCACCTCCGGACGCATCCTATGGTTGTCAAGGGAATCGAGAGGAAGCATATTGTCATACACCACAGCTCCCGAAAGCGTAATGACGGATATGCGCAATTCATCAAAAGGCGGTTCATGGGTGGCGATGTAATCTTCATACGGAAGTCCGTTCTCCACCGTTTCGAGCAGATAACTGTTATATGATTGCAGCCGGGCATTCAGTATGTCCGACTTATATTGTCTCTCGCGCAAATACTGGAAACCGACAAAACACGATATAATCGTCCATGAAAAGGCAAGCAGCACCAGAAACAGCCGGTTATGATACGAGATTCTAATCACGGAAGCCATAACCGAAACCTGAACGGGTTACAATATACGAGCCGTATGCCCCTATTTTGGCACGCAAGCGGGTAATGTTTACATCTATCGTGCGGTCTAACACAACGACTTCCCCACTCCATACCCTACTTAAAATCTGCTCGCGCGAACATATCTTTCCACGGTGATAAATAAGGTATGCCAACAGTTCAAACTCTTTCCTGGCAAGTTTCACCTCTGCACCATCTACCAGACAGCGCTTAAACTCCATGTCAAGTTGCAGCCCATCGACCTGCAATACATTGGGTTTTTCCGCAGGGGTATTGTTGCTTTTATAACCTGTCGTACGCCGTAAGACGCTTTTTACCCTTGCAATGACGTTACGGACCGTATAGGGTTTCATGATATAATCGTCCGCACCGATATTCAATCCCATAACCATATCATCTTCCGTTCCACGTGCCGTACAGAAAATAATGGGAATATCGGCAGTCTTGACATTTGCCTTCAACATCTTGGCCATCTTGATTCCACTAATCTCCCCCATCATGATATCAAGAAGAATAAGCGAATAATTCTTCAGTTCAAGCCCCAGGGCCTGTTCTGCACTGAAAGCTATATCCACATCATAACCTTCATTTTCAAGATTGAGTTTCAACACCTCACATAAGGTCTCCTCATCATCCACTATCAATATACGTTCTGCAACCATATACGTCTTGTATTATTTATCTGCAGCAAAATTATAGAGAATAATTGAGTCCGTAATTACCCTGACACAGATTTAATGAAAATGTAATATTTCCCTAAAGAGCCACATTTAACCGAATCCTATCTTTTTTGAAACATTTATGAAACCAAATCCCGATACTTTTGCAGCGTAAAATTCAAGCTCCAATGACAATAAAAACAAAAGTTATCCTGACGCTTCTTTCAGCCTGCATCGGAAATCCGACACCGGCACAGGAGGTCAAGACAGAAGAACCGAAAGGAAAAGCAATCATACAAGTGTTCGGCGATTTCCATACCGGATTCGGTAGTGAGAATGACGAAAGGGGATTTGAGCTGGAACGCAGTTATTTAGGATACGAGTACAGACTCGGAGGCGGACTCTCGATAAAAGGAGTTATGGACGTCGGCAAATCAAGTGATGTATCCGACTATCATCGTATCGCCTACATTAAGAATGCAATGGTGTCATGGAAAAAAGGAAATATGATATTGAATGGCGGACTTATTCCCACCACCCAATTCAATTTTCAGGAGAAGTTCTGGAACTACCGCTACATTATGAAGTCTTTTCAGGACCAATACAGCTTTGGCAGCAGTGCAGACTTAGGCTTGTCTGTCGCCTACAAGTTCTCCGATTGGTTTTCCGCCGATGCCATCATCGTGAATGGCGAAGGTTACAAGAAAATCCAGAAGAAAGATGGTTTGAATTATGGAGTAGGCATAACCCTTACTCCGGTCAGAGGATTCCAAGTCCGTTTATACGGAGCTATGAACGAAAACGGAGGAAACGGACAGGAAGATACTTACAATATAGCAGCCTTTGCAGGTTATAAAAGCCATAGGTTCACTGTCGGTGCTGAATACAGCCATATACTGAATGCGGCTTATAAAAAGGACTCGGACCAATACGGATATTCGGCTTTTGCATCCATAAGACTATCTGAACATGCCGACATATATGCCCGATTTGACGACCTGTTCTCTATACATGGCTGGAATAAAGCCAAAGACGAACAGAATGCTATACTCGGCGCCCAATTCAAATTGGGCAAGTACATAAGAATAGCTCCGAATTTCAGAATAAACATGCCCAAAGCCGATGAGTCCAAAAACGGTTACTCGGTGTATATAAATTATTATTTTGGCTTCTGAAGACAATATACCAATAGACAACACACTAAAAAGACATAATATATGAAGAAGTTTTTTTTGTCAGCAATGACTTTAGTACTCTCCCTTGCAACAGTTTCTTGTGGAGGTAATGCAACAAAGGATGGCCGTCAGGCTCAAGAACTCTCCGGTTCAGGAGCCACATTCCCTTTACCCTTTTATAATGTAGTTTTCGAACGCTTTGCCCAGTTAAACGGTGACGCTGTCGCATACGGAGGTATAGGTTCCGGCGGAGGCGTACGCAACCTACGCGACAGAATCATTGATTTTGCAGGTAGCGACGCCTTCCTTTCCGACAAGGAAATGGCAGATATGAAAGCTGTCATTCACATCCCGACGTGTATGGGTGCGGTTGTGATAGCCTATAATCTCGACGGGGTAAAAGAACTTAAACTTTCAGGCGAAGTTATTGCGGATATTTTTGCCGGGGAGATTAAGATGTGGAACGATTCTCGTTTAACGGCCCTTAATCCGGATGTAACACTTCCGGCTGAGGCCATCATCCCTGTATTCCGTTCGGATGGTTCGGGAACCACATTCGTATTCACCGATTATCTGACCAAAGTAAGCCCGTTGTGGGCTTCAAGATATGGCACAGGCAAGTCTATAGACTTCCCCGCAGGCCAGGCTGCAAAGGGAAACCCCGGTGTGGCAGGTATCATCAAACAAACCAAGAATTCCATCGGATACGTAGGTTCAGAGTATGCCTTTGCACAGAAGATTCCTTATGCAAGCATTCAGAATCAGAGAGGCCAATTTGTATTGCCATCTTCCGCAACCATCTCGGCAGCCGCTTCCGGTGAGATTCCATCCGACACCCGCTGCTCAATCACAAATGCCGATGCCGAGAACGCATATCCCATTTCCACCTTTACATGGATGATTATTTACAAAGAACAAAACTACTCAGACCGCAGCAAAGAGCAGGCAGTTGCCACACTCGACCTGTTGAAGTACATACTTTCCGACGAAGCGCAGAAAACCACATCGGAAGTTCACTATGCCCCGCTTCCTGCCAAAGCCAAAGAACTGAGTCTTGAAAATCTGAAAACCGTTACTTACGACGGTGTAGCCATACTGCAACAGTAAACTTCTATGAACGACAAAATATTCAAAACCATCTTATTTGTGGCTGCATTGTGTATGCCGATAGTGTGTGGGGGCGTAGTCTATGCCCTCATCACTGACGCATACGACGCTTTCGAGCATTTCGGATTCTTAGGGTTTCTCACCTCATCCGAATGGAGCTACACCGAAGGCAACGAACATTATGGAGCACTTCCGTTCATAACGGGAACACTGATGACCACCCTATTGGCCCTTGTTTTCTGTATTCCTTTCTCATTGCCCGTCGCATTATTTGTGGGTGAGTATTTTAAAGGAAGAAAGATTGCCACCCTATTGAGCACCGTTACTGATTTGCTGGCAGGCATTCCTTCTATCATATACGGTTTATGGGGATTCTATACACTGCGACCTATCATCATGACACTGCATATCTCCGAACAAGGCTCTGGCATTCTTACCGCATCTTTGGTTCTGGCGATAATGATTATACCTTATGCGGCATCACTCAGTGCCGAGTTCATCAAAATGGTGCCCAACGATTTGAAGGAAGGTGCATATAGTCTGGGAGCAACGCATGCGGAGGTGGTCAGCAAAGTGATATTCCCCGTTGCCGGCTCAGGCATATTCTCATCATATATCCTGGCTATCGGCCGTGCTTTAGGAGAAACAATGACAGTAACAATGTTGATTGGCAATACGAATAATATTCCCATGTCAATCACTTCTACCGGCAATTCAATGGCGTCGATTATCGCCAATCAGTTCGGCGAGGCTGACGACTTGCGACTCTCATCACTTATTGCCATTGGCTTTATCCTTTTTTTGATAACAGCAGCCATCAACATGATAGGTAAGATTATGATTAAACGCGCAAGAATATCTTAAGACATGACAAA
Source organism: uncultured Paraprevotella sp. (assembly GCA_900548345.1). Taxonomy (GTDB): domain Bacteria; phylum Bacteroidota; class Bacteroidia; order Bacteroidales; family Bacteroidaceae; genus Paraprevotella. Next base: position 43,486 of record URKA01000004.1, read on the forward strand.
TCTGAAAACTAAAAACCGTCTGGTAAAAAACAAGTTGACGCTGTGGAGTATTTGCTTCTTCGCCGCACTGACAGCAGTTCCGTTGCTTGCTATTTTAGGAGAAGTGTTATTTCGTGGTTATGACCAACTGTCGTGGTCGTTCTTTACAGAACCCACCCCAACCGCTTATAAGGCAATGAAAGCCATTGAGGCGGGAGAGCCCATACCGGGAGGAATTGCCAACGGAATAATCGGAACAATGATAATGCTCGGTATGGCAATTGTATTCGCTGTTCCGACAGGAATATTATGTGGTGCGTTCCTTGCTGAAAACACAAAGAGTCGCTTTGCCCAGACCGTAAGCTATCTTACCGACCTTCTGCAGGGAACACCGTCTGTCATCATCGGCATCATCACTTACATCTGGGTTGTAGTACCCATGAAAGGTTACTCGGCAATCGCAGGCAGTGTAGCATTGTTTATTATGATGTTGCCGCTTATCATCCGTTCCACGGAAGAAACGCTGAAGATTCTTCCTGCCTCTTTGAAGGAAGCCGGCCTGGCGTTAGGTGGAAACAAGGCGCAAGTTATGTTACATGTGCAACTGCCTGCCGCTTTCGGCGGTATTTTCACGGGTATATTACTCGCCATATCACGGGTTATCGGCGAAACTGCTCCTTTGATGTTCACCGCTCTCGGTTGTTCCCTTATCCGCTGGTCAATTGACAAACCCATCTCGGCCGTTCCGTTGCTGATTTGGGAATTCTTCAACGACCCCAACCTTCAGGAACTCATCTGGGGGGCATCGCTTTTCCTTTTATTATTTGTTCTCACATTGAACCTCATAGCTAAATATCTTGCAAAAAAATGGAATCAATAACACCTATACTTGAATTTAAGAACACTTGCGTATCCTATACCCAGCAGACGATGGCAGTGAGATATGTATCGGCTACCATCGAACGCAATACCATCACAGCCATCATGGGACCGTCCGGATGTGGCAAATCGACCTTATTACGTGCAGTGAACCTGATGCATAATCTCTATCAGAATATTCGCGTAGATGGTGAAATTCTTTTGAACGGTGAAAACATCCTCTCTATGGAACCTATCGATGTACGCCGTCGGGTTGGCATGGTCTTCCAGCGTCCGACCCCATTTCCCACGATGAGCATCTACGACAATGTATTATCCGGATTTACATTAAACAATATCCGACTCTCAAAATCCGATAAAGACGCTACAGTGGAACACTGTCTGAAAAGCGTTGCACTTTGGGACGAAGTGAAGGAGGTACTGAACAAGAAAGGAACATTCCTTTCTGGCGGACAACAGCAACGTCTGTGTATAGCCCGTGCCCTGGCAATGAAACCGGATGTTCTATTGATGGATGAGCCCACTTCGGCACTCGACCCTATCGCGACCAAACATATCGAAGAATTGTTGATGGAACTGCAAAAAGAAGTGACGATACTGATTGTTACCCACAATATGGGACAGGCAATGCGTATATCATCACGTTCAATGTTTATGTACCTGGGTGAACTTGTCGAATATAAAGATACCGGAATCATGTTTTCCAATCCCACGGATGAGCGCACCAAAGCATATCTGACCGGAAAGATGGGATAAAAAAAGGCAGGCCAACTTAAGGCCTGCCCTTTCCATACGTCACGCCGTATTACAACGGACGAATCACATAAGTAAAGTCATAATCCTGATAAGGCATGCGGTAAGCATTGCACGGCCATGCCCCCCAACTGTTGACACATCCCATACCTAACTGACGGGCAGACAAGGTCACCACACTGAAATCACGAGGCTCCAAATCGCCGGAATGGCTCTGATGACGGCCTTTATCCGGTCCGTCGTCCAAATCTTCAATGAGGTAGTTCAATGTGCTGCACTCCATCGGAGCCGTTCCATAGAACTCAAGTCCCTTTCCATTCTCATCCTGCACGCGCCAGTAGCGCACTTCCGTCTTGTTTCCGCTCTCCTGCGGACGCACATAGCCCCAGTACTGGTTGGCCACGGAGCCTGTGTACACACCAAGGCGGTCGCCGTTGTTACGGTCGCAGTAGTTCTCGCCCGGTCCCTTGCCGTAATATGCCACCGTGTTGTATTCCTGCGGCATCACGAGTTGCATGCCGTAACGCAACAGTTCAGGCATCTTTTCCGCGTTCTTGTCCACGGTCATTTTCTCCGTCACTATCAGTTCTCCACCGGCTGTCAGCACATACGTCATGGTCAGTTCGGCCTTCACCGAAGGCATTTCGTATACGGCCGTCACATGTTTCTCCGAATCCTTCTCGCTCCAAACCACATCAAATGACTTCAGCTTCATCTCAGGATTCTTCCACGCACGCAACTTGTTCTGAATCTTTGCGCCGTAATCGTTGTCTGTAGGAGCACGCCAGAATTCAGGACGGATGGCATATCCCTCTTCCAGCATCGGTTTGCCGTCCACATCAAGATAGTCAATCCATCCCGTCCAACGGTTGAACGTCACGGAAGTGTTTCCTGCAGACAACGTCACGCAAGCCACCATTTCGTCCTTGGACACCTTCTGCACGTATGCTCCCTTATTGTCCTTCTCATCGGGAGTGGCAGCCGTCACAGCGTCTACCGTCGGGAAAGTATAAGGATTCAGCACAAACTGCTGACGGGCTATGGCATAACCTTTCTTCAACAACGGCCCGTCTTTATGCAGGAAGAAGTCAATGTTCAGCACCACTTCCTTATCGCCACATCGGGTCAATGCCTCGGCAACGTAGTTGCCGAACCGAAGCGTTACCGTCTGTTGCGGAGCTATATTAGTCACTTCTTTCAGCAGGACACGAGCCACTTCCTTACCCTCACATTCTACCGTAAGCCAGGCGTTCACATCTTCAAGCGAACGGAAGAAACGTTCGTTGAACACATCCATCGTACCGGCCTTCACGTCGAGATTCTTCACCCAGATGTCCTGGTAATAGTAGCGCACTTCATTGGCATGCGGGTTGGGCTGGCGGTCGGGGTTGATGATACCGTTGCAGTTGAAGTTATGGTCGCTGGCCGGATAACGTCCGAAGTCGCCGCCGAAGGCATAGATGGTCTTGCCCTTCTTGTTCTTCACGCGCAGTCCCTGGTCCACGAAGTCCCAGATAAAACCACCCTGATACTTGGGATACTTGCGTATCATGTCCCAATACTCCTTGAAACCACCCATCGAGTTACCCATCGCATGCGCATATTCGCATTGGATAAGCGGACGATGGTTGTCGCCCTGCGAATATTTGTCACAACCCTCATAGCCGTAATACATCGGGCAGAAGATGTCGGTCTTGCCGTTCTGTCCGGCCTGTTCGTACTGGCAAGGACGGCTGGGGTCGTAAGCCTTCACCCAATCGTATGCCTTCTCAAAGTTGATGCCGTAACCGGACTCGTTACCTAAGCTCCAGAAGATGATGGAAGGATGATTCTTGTAAATCTTCACATTGCTTTCATTACGCTCCAGGTGCGCCTTTTCGTAAGTCGGCTCCTTGGCCAGCGTCTTCTCGCCGTATCCCATTCCGTGACTCTCGATATTGGCCTCGGCCACCATGTAGATGCCATAAATGTCGCACAGCTCATACCAACGCGGGTCGTCCGGATAATGGCAGGTGCGCACGGCATTGATGTTCAGCTCTTTCATCACCTTGATATCTTCTAACATGCGTTCCACGGATACCACATATCCCGTCACGGGGTCGAGCTCATGCCTGTTGGCTCCCTTGAACAACACAGGCCGTCCGTTCACCAGTACCTGGGCGTTTTTGATTTCCACCTTACGGAAACCCACCCGTTGCGGAATGGTCTCTATCTCGTTCTTGCCGTCGGTAAGCGTTGCATAGAGCATATAAAGGTTGGGCGTTTCGGCAGTCCACTTCAGCGGGTTGTCCAGTTTCATGGATACTTCCATGATGCCGTTCTTGCCTACTTTCGAGGTCTGCGCAGCCACTTCCCGCCCCTCTTTGTCGCAAAGAGAGAAGGCTACGGTCTTTCCTTTGGCGGCAGGCGCCGTCACACGGATGTCCAGACGGCCGTCCTTGTAATCGTTCACAAGGTCCGGCGTAATGAAAATGTCTTCGATGTGTGCCGCTGGACGGGCGTAAAGATATACCTCACGGGCAATACCCGTAAAACGCCAGAAATCCTGGTCTTCAAGATATGAACCGTCGCACCAGCGCATCACCTGCATGGCTATCAGGTTCTCCTTGCCGGGGGTCAGGTATTTGGTCAGGTCGAACTCCGCAACCACCTTGCTGTCTTCACTATAGCCCACGAACTTGCCGTTCACCCACACCATGAGGTTGGACGTGGCGGAACCTACGTGCAGATAGATGCGGTCGCCCTTCCATTCGGCCGGCACCAGAATCTCCTTGCGGTAAGAACCGGTATAGTTATTACGTTCCTCAATGTAAGGGGGCTTGCTTTCAAACTGGGTTCTCCAGGCATATCCGTTGTTGGAATAGATGGCGTCGCCGTAGCCATTGAGCTCAAACAGCCCCGGCACCGGAAAGTCCGTCCATTGCGAATCATCATACTTGAGCGAATAGAAACCGGCAGGCGCCTTGTCGTGGTCTTTCGAGAAGTTGAACTTCCATTTACCCTCAAGCGACAGGAAACGTCCGGATTTCTCTTTCTGCCCTTCCGAAGCAAGCCGGGCCGATTCATAAGCGAAAAACGCGGAACGGGGAGCCACGGTGTTCACCTCGTTCACCTGCGGGTCGAGCCACAGTGGTTTCTCTTTCTGTGCATACGCAGACAATGTAGTCCAGCACATACAGGAAATCAATAGTTCTTTTATCATGGATTTTTTGTTTTTAATGCGCCCTGCGGCGCGATTGTTTAACGGTTAATAATGGTAGTGCAAAGATAATAAAATAGTCCGATTATCCACAGTAAAGCAAAGTTTTCCGCAAAAGATAATCAAATCAGGACAAGAAATATTAACTTTGGGGTACAGAATATGAATTCATACCGAATTATGACAAAGCACAAGGTTAAGACCGATTTCTCCAAGCCGTATCATGCCATGCCGCACGACCGCCAAAAGACGGAAGCGCCATGGAAGAAAATCCTCTCCGGCAGGCACCTGCCCTTACTCTACGACATCCTGCTCCCTGCCGTCATGGGCATCTGCCTGTATGCCTTTGAGTACGAAACACTTTTCCGTATACAGGAACAGAACTTATTCCTGACAGACGGACTGTTTTACCGTGGTCTTGCGGAATATCCGGGAGGCACATTACTGTGGCTGTCCTGTTTCCTGACGGCATTTTTCCACTATCCTGCGCTCGGCGTTTGCCTGCTCGTGTTGTGCTGGACGGCCATCTGCCTCATCATGCGCCGTGCCTTCCGGCTTTCCTCACCCGCATGGAGCATCCTGCCGCTCGTGACACCCGTTGCCCTGCTGGCCGGTATCGTCCAGATGGGATACTTCCTTTACTACATCAAACTGCAAGGCTACTTTTTTGCGGGCACTTTAGGTTTCCTTCTCGCCATGATGGCGGTATGGGTATTCAGACCGCTTGCCTCCCGACATCCCATTGCCGGCATGGCATGGATGGCCGTATGGACCATTGCGGGCTACCCGCTTCTCGGCGCATACGCCCTTCTGGGCACGCTGTACATGTCGCTGCTTTGCCTGCACATACCGGGAGAAGTTTTCAAGCATCGCATCGTTCCCATGATTGCCGGACTGCTGCTCATCGCCGGAATCCCTGTATGTGCATGGCATTTCTACGCCCAGACATCCTTCAGCGAAATCTACACGGCTGCCCTGCCGAGTTTCGATGTCTGCGACGTAGTCTACTCCAACTTCCGTTATCCTTATTATATATTGTTCGCCCTTCCCATTATATGCGTGGCCGCATACGGCCGTAAACCGGTCCGTGCGAAAACCGGATGGATCGTTGCCGGACATGTGGCAGCACTCGCGGCATGCGCCGTCATGCTTGACAAGGTATGGTACAGGGATGCCAACTTCCAGAAGGAACTGCGCATCACACGCGCCATAGAAAACGAACAATGGGAAGAAGTGCTCAATATTTATACGGAAGGAGACGAAGAACCCACCCGCATGATGGTCATGAGCAAGAACCTGGCCCTATTCCGTTTAGGACGTGCAGGCGATGAAATGTTCCGCTACCGCGAAGGCGGCGCACATCCCAACGCCCCATTTCCTGTCAGTATGAGCCAGACAGGAGGCAAGGCACTGTATTACCATTACGGACAAGAAAACTACTGCTACCGCTGGTGCATGGAAGACGGTGTCTCTTACGGATGGAGAACAGAATACCTCAAGTTCATGGCCAAGACATCGCTGGCCAGCGGCGACCTCAAAGTGGCAAAGAAATACATCGGCATATTAGGGCGCACCCTTTTCCATAAAGACTGGGCAAAAAAATATGCGGTATTTGCCGACCATCCCGAAAAAATAAGCGAAAGTACGGAGTTCGCCCCCATCCTGCACCTGCTCCCGCCGGAAAACTCACTGGGCTCAGACCAGAGCATCATAGAGCTTTTCCTGATGAACTCATTCGCCTACTCGGACAGCGACGACCCCGTCTATCAGGAACAAACGCTGATTTCGGCTTTATACAGAAAGGAAATCCCTCTCTTCTGGCCCAAGTTTTTCAAATATGCCACGCTGCACAATGGAGAACGCATGCCAAGACATTACCAGGAAGCCGCATACCTGTACGGACACTTAGAGAACAATGTGGACGTAAGCCACATGCCCTTCGACCCGGAAGTGGCTGATACTTACAAACGCTTCATGGACTTCTCCCAGCAATGCCAGGGCATGACAGAAGAACAGATGGCCAAGGCGTTCTATCCGCAATTCGGCGATACCTTTTATTACTTTTACTTTTTGTCCAACGGATTAAAGACTTATTGATTTATGTATTCAAGACTTTGCATCATACTCACCCTCGCATGGACTGCCTTATCAGTGGTGTCATGCACCCCGAAAGCCCCGTCCGCATACAGCGAAAGCAAGGAGGAAGCACAAATTTACCCCGACTACCGCGAAGTGACCATACCGTCCAACATCGCTCCCCTGCACTTCATGATTGACGAAGAAGCCGAGGACTATGCCGTGCGGATGACTTATCCCGGCGGCGAGTGGATTTCGGACAGCCGGAATGCCCTACCCGATGTGGATGAATGGCACGGCATACTGCAGGCAGCCAAAGGGAAATCCATCGAGGTGGAAGTCTTTGTCAAACCCCACAACCTTTGGATACGGCGCAAACCGTTCCGCATTCACGTGGCCGAGGAAGAAATCGACCCTTACATCTCGTACCGTCTCATCTGTCCGTCGTACGTCACCTACAAAGACCTGACCATCAACCAACGCAACCTGACGAACTTTGAAGAGCGCATCATCTACGGAAGCATGATGAACACCACCGTTGAAGACGGACAATGCATCAACTGCCATGCCTACCAGAAAGGACACACCGGACGGATGCAGTTCCACGTCCGGGGCGGAATGAGCGGTACGGTAATCGCATGCGACGGCAAATTGTCGAAAGTCAACCTAAAGACCGACTCTCTGATTTCAAGCGGTGTATATCCGGCATGGCACCCGACTGAAAAACTGATTGCCTACTCCGTCAACCAGACCGGACAGATGTTCCATACGCGGGACTTGCAGAAAATAGAGGTGCAGGACATGCGTAGCGACCTCATCCTGTACGATATTGACAAAAACGAGGTGAGCCGCATCAAGGGGGACGACAACGAACTGGAATGTTACCCATGGTGGAGTCCCGACGGAAAATACCTGTATTACGTATCGGCACACTTCGACGTGCAGGATACCGCTCACCAAACCCAGGATTTCATCAAAAGATACAAAGAAATCAAGTACAACATCTACCGCCGGGCATTCAACGGGCAAAGGCACACATTCGATGCTCCGGAAATGGTTTTCGACGCGGCCTCAGAAGGAAAGAGCGCCACCCTTCCGCGCATCTCCCCCGACGGCCGCTTCCTGATGTTTGCCCTCGGCGAGTTCGGCGTGTTCCACATCTGGCACAAGGACGCCGACCTTTATCTGATGGACCTGCACACTGATTCCGTACGCCCCATGACGGAGATCAATTCTCCCGACGTGGAGAGCTATCATTCATGGAGCACCAACGGACGCTGGGTCATCTTCAGCAGCCGCCGCAACGACGGCAACTTCACGCGCCCCTTCATCGCGTACATCGACCGGAACGGAATAGGACGGAAACCGTTCGAGCTTCCGCAGGAAGAACCTGACATGCACCGCCGGTTCATGCGCAGCTACAACATCCCCGAATTCATGACCGGTCCTGTGGAATTTACCGCACAGAACTTCGCCTCGCTCATCCGGAACACGGAAGCATCTCCCGCACGGTTAAAAGACTGACAAGGAATCCAAAATCCCGAATAGCACGCTGATGACGCGGATTTTGCGGATAAGCGCGGATTTTATCTTATTGACAGATAGAAATAACCATCCGCACTTATCCGCAAAATCGGCGTTTATCAGCGTGTAGCGTATCATCATGCCAACCATCATACTTTCCGGCATCCCCCAATATCCGGTCAAGGCATTTTTTTATTGTTTCCTGCTTTGCAAATCTATAAATAAAACTTTTATTTTTGAAAACAGAACTTTTGGTTTCAAGAATAAAACTTTTGGTTTCAAGAATAAAACTTTTGGTTTCAAGAATAAAACTTTTATTTTTAAAAATAAAACTTTTATTTATAGAATCCGAAAGGACGGAAATCAATTTCCGACGACACATAGACACGATTCCGGCAAAGACAATCTGCATTATCAGACGGACTTACACCTACTATCTTTTTTTTATTCAATAAAAAAAACAGTATATCACTTGGATAATATTGGGTTTTCTCATACTTTTGAACTGCTATTTTACAAATATATAATACAAACATACAACAACTAAGATTATGAGGCATTTGTTATCATTCATCCTCTCCCTCACCTGTTTCATGGTGTCGGCCGAAGATTTTACGTACACCCACGAAGGACAGACCCTGACCTACACCATCCTTGAAGGAAAGCCACAAACCTGCAAACTTAAAGACGGCACAGGGGGAAAGCCCGGAAACAGTGTATCCGGCAAAGTCGTCATCCCTTCAAGTATCCAAAAAGGAAACATATTGTATAAAGTGACAGGAATCGGCAGGTATGCATTCTGTGGTTGCAGTGGTTTGACATCCGTTACGCTTCCCAATGGGGTCACGTCTATCGGTGACGGTGCATTTTTGAACTGTAACAGTCTGTCTTCGATTTACTCCTTAAACCCCATTCCTCCAAAAATGGGAAGAACATTGTTCATGGGAACAAAAGTAAGACTTTATGTGCCGAACGAGGCTTTAGAAGCATATAGGACAGCAGAACATTGGAAACAATTCCGAAACATTCAAGGTATTGATGTAAAGAAATAAAAGATAGCAAGGCCTTAAAAGACATTGCCACAAAAAAGGAAAGGGCAGATATTTCCATACGGTTCACAAATCCCGTAAAGAAAATATCTGCCCCTCCCCTTTCGTGCTGTGGCCTGAACCGAGTTCAGGTGCACAATGATTATTTCACAATCACCGTAAGCGGAGCTTTCAGGTTGCGCGCGTATTTATCCAGTGTACACTGCCAGATGTGCATATCAGGCATGTCGTATTTGCTCCATGCCGTTCCGAAGTAATAAGTAAAGGTATCGCCGGGATTGTACTGGCAGATTCCTGCCACATGGCCTATACCGCCGGCTTTTTCCTCTTGCAGCGGCATGTATTTCACGGCTTTCAGATTCTTCGGGAACAGGCAACCGATGAAAACCTGACCGTTCATCACCTCCGGATGGTCCAAAGCATCGGCGTATGCCACATAGCCCGTCTTCTTGTTCATGACATATCCTTCGGGGTCGCTGGAATGCACCACGATGCCGGCCGCCACCTTGCGCGCTTCCTTCAGTCCTGTATAAGTCACCTCACACTTGTTCAGGTGCGTACCTCTGTCCAAGGTCACCACACGACTCTCCGCCACGTTAGCGTCGTCACCCACCTGAACAGGTGCGAAATTCATACGCACACAGAAACGCAACGGACCGTTATCCAAGATCTCCACATCGTTATAACAACGCGGATAGATAAAGTCTTCGCCATCAAGCAACGCAGGAACACCCGCACCGAGCGTAGCACCTACCGTATAGGCATCCATGCCGTAACCGCGGTCGCGATGATAGGTCAGCGTGCGGTGCAACTCAGCGCATTCATTTCCACGGCCGGCCTTACGCAACGCATCCTGTAACCCGTAAGACGTAAGTTCACTGTGATAAAGGGTTTCGAGCATAGGATAAGACTGGTTCTTTGTGAACACATCGAAACCATAAATATGCTGTCCGCTCTTCTGGATGGCCGGGCCGTATGCCCGCCAGCCGTTTCTGTCGTTTTCCCAAACAAGATCGTCCTCACGGTTCGGATAGACACGGCCGAAGGCTGTAAACTTAAAGACGGAAGGTTGTCCTTTTTTCAGAGTAAGACGAACGGTTGTTCCCGGACGCACATAAGCCATTACCAACAGTTTTCCATCATGGGTGAGCTGGTAGGGAACTTCCGTGCGGTCGGCATCAGTCACTACAAACTGACGTCCGCCGGCTATACCCAATTTGTCGAACACGGTCTGTGCATCCAGTTCCACCACTTCATTACGCAGTTCTTTCGTATCGTTCCTTATTTCGATTTCCACCGAAGGAGTATCGGTTGCGCCTACACTTCCGTCAAGATAACGCACCCGCTCGCATGCAGCCAACAGCCAGGCTCCAGTTCCGAACGGTGCCTGTGAACGTGCATCCACTTTTCGGGTGGGGTCGGGCTTTTCGCCAATCGGCTGCACAAAACCAATGGTTCCATCAGCCTGCAAGGCCATATTAGCCAAATAGCCCCATGCCTTTTCTATCACCGGAGCATATCTCTCACGGTCCAGCAAACCATGATTTACGCCCCACATCAGACCGTATGCAAAGAATCCTGTACCACTCGTTTCAGGACCGGGAGCATCGGCCTCGCACAACATACTGCGGCTCCAGTATCCGGCCGGTTGCTGGCAGCGCGCCACACCTTCGGCAAGTTCCCTGAAACGCTTTACGAAGAAATCACGATGAGCATAATCCCCCGGCATATCGGCAAGCACTTTGGCCAGTCCGGCCAACACCCATCCGTCGCCGCGCGCCCAAAAGCTCTTTCCGCCGCTTGCTGTCTTCACCTTCGGATAGATGTATTTCGCGTCACGGTAATACAACTGAGCCTCGGAGTCATACATCAGACTGTCGCTCCACAGGAAGTTCTCATAAAGACGGTCCAGATACATCTTATCGCCTGTGAGCTTATACATTTTCACCATGACCGGCATCACCATATAAAGCGCATCGCTCCACCACCAGAACTTGTTTTCGTTCATGTGGCACGCATAGCTCATCACTTCTTTAGCCCGTGCCACCTTATAGTCTGCAGGATTCAGCTCATACATGTCGATATAGGTCTGAAAACAGATTTGCCAATCGCCGAAAAGCACGAAATCCTGTCCTTCACCATAAGTTTTGTATCTCCAATTCCGTTTGTCATCACTATTTGCCCCTCTCCAGCGGTTATGGTCACACCATTGGGCCGAATAATTGTAATATGCCGCCTTTCCTGTCAGTTTATAAGCCTCCATATTACCGGTATAATAAGCGGCATGGTCCCAAAAAGCCCACACTTTGGGCGAATGGTTGGCCTGATAGCAATCATTTACTTTCTCAATCAGTTCCAGCACTCCGGCCGATTCCGCCGTTTTTTGTGCGTCCGCATGTTGCATCAGCCCGAAGGCAAACAACAATACCAACGTTTGCAAAAGATTCGATTTCAGTTTTCTCATCGGATTAATATTTAAGATTGGTTTTCATTTCAGGTTATATACAATAGGCAAAGATAATTCTTTTTTCTCAAATGTCGGGCAAACCGACCGGACGGATATGCTAAAAAGGATGAAAGAATCAGAAGACAGACATCACCTACGGCTTTTTACCTGTCTGCCAGCCTGCCCTGCCAGGTGTTCCTTTCAAGCATGCGGCGTTTCATCCGCTCTGTAAACTCATAATTTTTCAGCCCCCAATCGGGTGCAATAAGCAGCTCCTTCGGCGACTGGGACACGAAACGCTCCAAAACAAGGTCCCGTCTCAGATGCTCAATATAATCTATCACCAAATCTATATATTCATCCACTCCGTATAAATGGAAATCTTCAGGATGCATGTCGAACTCGTGCGCCATACGTGTCCCGCGAATCAATTGCAACTGATGTATTTTCAACGTGGTAAGCGGCAACCGGGAAAGGGTGTCTGCCTGACATATCAGTTCGTCATGCTCCTCTCCGGGCAGTCCTAAAATCACATGGCCGCCCGTGTGTATGCCGACCTCCGCGGTTCGTCTCACAGCATCTACAGTCTCGGCAAATGTATGTCCTCGGTTGATACGTTGCAACGTATCATCGTTGGCACTCTCGATACCATATTCCACCAGCAGAAACGTTCGTTTGTTCAGTTCAGCCAGTTTATCCAACAAATCCTGCGACATGCAGTCGGGCCGTGTTCCGATGACGACTCCGACAATGTCCGGCACCTCCAAAGCCTCTTCATACTTCTCCAACAGTTCCGCCACCTCACCGTATGTATTTGTATACGCCTGAAAATAGGCAAGGTATTTCATCTCCGGATACTTCCGGTTGAAGAAACGTTTCCCTTCCTCCAGTTGCTCCGTCACTGTTTTCTCTGTCCGGCAATATGCCGGATTAAAAGTCTGATTATTGCAATAAGTACAGCCACCCCACCCTTTTTCCCCATTGCGGTTCGGACACGTAAATCCCGCATTCAGCGAAATCTTCTGTACTTTATAGGGTAACCTTCCGCGCAAATAACTTCCGAAATCCGTATATAAATAAGGTGTATCCATATCAGGTTCTTATTCCGACAAGACATTTGATGTATTAAGAATCATACTCGTCCCTCCAACACAACCTCATCCTAAAAGTTCACACCGAGATTCGCTGAGAAGATACCACATTTAGTTCTCTTAGCAACTTCATTAAAATCAATCGCATAACCAATACCGACATTAAATTTATTAATATCCATAGTAAAACCTGCCTGCCAACCAAACTGAATACGTTTCCAGGTAGCACCTCCACCACCCATATCATGTTTGCTAAAAACATTATATTCCAAACTTCTCCTCTCACCACCGTATTCTAATTTAACAACTTCTTTTCCAAACAGATTAGCTCTCCAATAAAATCCAACAAAAGGCTTGAAAGCCACCTTATCGCTGCACTGAACCCTACAAACCATATTTAAAGGTACACGCAAAGCTACCATGTTCAGACTCTCATTACACGTAATCTTATATTCATCATTATCAATATATTCTTCTTCGTCATAGTGTGCAAAGCTAATGCCCAAACCAGTTTCAAAAAATAATGGAAGTTTTGCGATATTAAACGCATGAACATATCCGGCCGTAAATCCATTGAGAACATTATTATCAGCATCATCCACATCAATATTCGCGGTAGTCATATCATACCCAAAACGTAATCCATGCCAAGGTTTCACACTATTCTGTGCAAACGATATTGATGTATATGTCATCAATATCGCGACCAATAAAAATTTAAAACATTTCATAAACTTTCCTTTTTAATTTAAATTTATTATGCTATTCCCAATAGTTCTATCTCGAATATCAACGTTGAACCTCCAGGAATACCGGGCTGTGAGAATTTGCCATATCCCAATTCGGATGGAATATAAACCTCCCATTTATCCCCGATACACATCTGCTGCATCGCAATTATCCAGCCTTCTATCAGTTCGTTCAGTCGGAACGCAACCGGCACTCCACTACGACTACTGTCGAATTTCTTGCCGTTTATGGTCCAACCCGTATAATGAGCCGTAACAATACTGCGAGGCGTTGGATGTTTGCCATCATTTTTCCCTTCACTTATCACCTTGTAATATATACCTCTCGAAAGTGCCCTCACACCCTCCTCCTTAGCTTTTAAATCCAGCCAGTCCTTGTTGACCTGCGCATATTCCCGCTTGTTCATGTCTTTACCGATAATTGTCGTTTATGGGCGGCATGCTGTCGCATATCCCGTCAGCAAAGGTACAAAAATTAATCCGAATAAAATCAGTCAAAGTCAGACGTTTGAAGGCGTACTGGAAGGAGGACAGACAAAAGAACTGTCCATCACACAAAAAGATAGAGAAAAAAGCCGATAGTCATGAAAACATTCACTATCTTTACACACCGAAAACAGAAACAAAGGATATGAAAAAAATCGCATTTCTACTATTCGGCTGCATAGCCCTGTTACAATCCGCCCTTTCAAATGCCGCGGAACTGACACTGAAAGACTTGTGCAACGGAACTTATTACGCCAAACGCATCTACGGAGTCACTCCCATGAAAGACGGGGAAACCTACTCACAACTGAGCCAGGACCGCAAGCAAATCATCACTTATTCGTTTCGGGACGGAAACCGGAAACAAGTGTTGTTTGACGTGACCACCGCACGCAACTTCAACCTTGAACACATCGACGGCTACATCATGTCGCCCGATGAGAAAAACATTCTCATACAGACGGAAACAAAGTATATCTACCGGCGTTCATTTACGGCCGTGTATTATCTCTACAACATACAGGACCGCACGATGAGCCGTTTGTCGGACAACGGACCGCAACAGGCACCGAAATTCTCTCCGGACGGCAATATGGTGGGATTCGTAAGGGATAACAACCTCTTCCTTGTCAAGTTACTGTTCAATAACAGCGAGAGCCAAATCACCAAGGACGGCAAGTTCAACGAAATCATCAACGGTATTCCCGACTGGGTAAACGAGGAGGAATTCGGCACGAACTGCTCATTCGACTTCAACGCCGACAACACAATGATTGCATGGATTAGGTACGATGAAAGCGCAGTACCCTTGTTCTCATTCCCGTGGTACAAGGGCAGTCACCCGGCCAAGAGTCAATATGCGGAATATCCGGGCAGATACGAATACAAATACCCTGTGGCCGGTGCGGAAAACGCCACCGTAAGCGTACAGACGTTCGACATCAAAAGCCGCGTAATCCGTACATTGAAACTCCCGTTGGAAAAAGACGGATACATCCCGCGCATTCATTTCACATCCGATGCCAACAAACTGGCCGTGTTTACCCTCAACCGACATCAGGACTGTCTCGAAGTGTATATGGCTGACCCTCGTTCCACTGAATGTAAGAAGATTCTGAGAGACCAGGTAGACAAGTACATCAACGAGAACGTGTTCCATAACCTGAAATTCTACACCAACCGCTTCGTGCTCATGAGTGAGCGCGACGGGTATAACAGGCTGTACCTATATGACTTCAACGGAAGCCTTATCAAGAAATCCGGCAGCGGCCCCATCATCGTCAAATCATTCTACGGATACGACGAAACCGACGGCAGTTTCTACTTCTCCGCCAACTCCGCCAACGACCCCGCACACAGCAACGTTTACCGTTTCGACAGCAAGGGAAAAACGGAACAACTTTCGTCCCAAAGCGGAGAGAACAGCGCCATATTCAGCAAGAACTTCAAATATTACATGAATGTATACTCCAACATCAGCACGCCTTACGTGACCTCGCTTTGCAACCGCAACGGGAAACAGTTGAAGGTACTGGAAGACAATAGTGAGCTGAACAGCAGACTGAATGCGCTGACACTGGGAAAACGTGAATTTTTCAACTTCACCACCAGCGAAGGCATACAGTTGAACGGCTATATGGTAAAGCCTGCCGGATTCGACCCCTCAAGGCATTACCCCGTGGTGATGTACCAATACAGCGGTCCCGGCTCCCAGCAAGTGCTCGACTCTTGGGGAACAGGTGCCATGGGCGGCACATTGTACGAACAATATCTGGCCCAGCAAGGTTTCATCTGCGTATGTGTGGACGGACGCGGCACCGGCGGAAGAGGAGCAGCCTTCGAGAAGTGCACTTATCTGAATCTGGGTGACCTGGAATCGAAGGATCAGGTTGAAACAGCCGTTTATTTAGGCACCCTACCCTATGTTGACGCCGCACGTATAGGCATCTGGGGATGGAGTTACGGTGGATTCAACACGTTGATGAGCATGAGCGAAGGCCGTCCGGTATTTGCAGCAGGTGTAGCTGTAGCCCCTCCCACCAGTTGGCGTTATTACGACACTGTGTACACAGAACGGTTCATGCGCACCCCCAAAGAAAACGCCGAAGGCTATGCACGCAACCCCATCGGACGGGCTGACAAGCTGCACGGCAGTCTGCTTATCTGCCACGGTACGGCCGATGATAACGTACATTTCCGCAACTCCATGGAATATGCCGAAGCACTCGTACAGGCCGGAAAGCCTTTCATGATGCTGCCTTACAACAACCGTAACCACAACATCAGCGGCGGAAATACACGCCATCACCTGTTCACGAGCATCACAGATTTCTTCACAAGAAACCTGAAATAAACACGTCGGAAATACACAGAGGCGGGGCACGGGAAATGTCAGCATTTTGCTTTCCCGTGCCCCGCCCCTGTATCAAACTTTAAAAAGAGAGCAAGAAACAAGCATCTTATTTATAAATCAAGAAGATGGCCGGAATCTTCGACAAGTCAGGAAGAGAATGCCGCTTCCATTCCTGAACGGTGCGCGTTCGGATGTACTCCTCTTCGCACGTAATACCTGCCGCCACACACAACTTGGTCTGCGGACGACATGAACGCAGAATCTCCCCGAACATCTTGGCATTGCGATAAGGTGTCTCGATGAAAAGTTGTGTCTGATGCTCGGAATATACTTTCTGTTCGAGAGCCTTTATCTTGCGCACACGCTCACCCGGTTCAATCGGCAAATAACCGTTGAAGGCAAAACTCTGTCCGTTGAATCCCGATGCCATCACGGCAAGAATCATGGAAGAAGGCCCCACCAGAGGAATAACCCGCAATCCCTTTCGCTGTGCGATAGACACCACATCGGCACCAGGGTCGGCCACGGCTGGACAACCGGCTTCTGAGATGACACCCACCGGATGCCCCTGCTCCAACGGGCGGAGATAAGAGGCAAACAACTCGGCCGAAGCATGCTTACCCATCGGACAGAACGTGAGTTCGTCGATAACGATGTCTTTGTCCACCTTCTTCAAGAAGCGTCGGGCCGAGCGCACATCTTCTACAATAAAATGTTTGATGCCACGGATGATGTTCGTGTTATACGAAGGAAGAACCTTGTCAATCGGTGTATCGCCAAGCGTCACCGGTATCAGATATAATGCTGTCTCCATGTTATTTGGCTGAAGGATTATAACCCGATTCAAGAAGCAACTTGTTGTAATCGGTCATACGAAGCAAATCGCCGATTTTCGTATCGGGATGCCGTTCCATATAATGCCCGACAATCTGCAAACCTATCCAAAGCCCTATCTGGTCGGGAGCGTCCTCGCTGATGTAAGGTGTATTGGCACGCGGCATCATGAAACGCCGCACCATCGTCATGTCCGACGAATAGAGCATACGGGTATCATTGAGAGTCTTCCACACTTCGCTTTCGTTCTTGCTGTACCAGTCTATACGTTCATCGTCCAGACCGGCCTCACGCATCAGCGGCACATCGCGGTATTTGGCGATAATCCAATGTATTTTGGCGAAATTGACAATGTAGTCGAGCAATGTATGCACCTGATTGTCGGGCAAGGGATACTCATGAGTCAGATAAAAGAACAAGGCTTCGGGCACCAGACGGCTTCTGTCCATCGGACGCCTCTGATAGTCATGGTAATATTTCTTGTATAGAGGATAATCGTGGCCTAAGTATTTGTCCAAACTGATTCCCAGCACGCTGTCGCCAACCACGATACTCTGGTTTAACCCCGACACTTGTACATATACAAGAGGTATCCTGAAATTCCGGTCGGCTTTCTTGATATGGGTGAAGACCGAAAAGATTTCCTTTTCTTCTCCTCTCAAGTCGGCATACTCCTTATGCACGTCATCTATCAGCACCTGCATGGTCGAGTCGAGATAGAACTCACGCAAACGCTGTTCAATCAACTCATCCTGCACTGTTCCGATGGCCAGCACATCTTCTATCAGCAAGCGCGTAGCCCGCGGATATTCGGTATTCATTCTTTGAAGCGCAGTGAAGCTGTTCAAGGACACAAACTCGTCCACCAACCGGTCGTAACGGTGTATCCGCATATCTTCCGACTTGGCTTCTTCCGTCTGCCAAGAAGCGGGAGCCCACTGGCATGAAGAGAATACCAGCGTAAGAACCACAAAGAAAAACAAAGACTGCCTCAACACTTATAATATGTTAAATTACAAGAACAAATATACGACTTTTTAGGATTTCAACCAAAACATTTGCTAAAAAAAGTAAAAAAACAGACTATTTATTCATCACATCCGAGTATTTACGATGCTTTTTTACATGATATTCCCACAAGATACTGCATGGCAACATTTCGGGAATGCCTGCGGAACAAGCACAAAGCAGGTTCTCACGGCGGGATACCGCCAATTCACCTTTCATCGTATGAAAGTCGGCATAGGCTCGAAAAACCGCACGGCAGGAACGGAACTGCCCCTTGAGCGCAAAAGACAACGCGGCCAAACGGTCGAGCCAGTACCGTCGGCGCAACACCGTACGCAAGTGCTCCTCAGGCAGATTCTTATAAAGCATGTACAAGTTGTTACGGAAATTCAGGTAAGTCTTGCGGGGATTCTCTTTCGGCAGTGTACCGCCACCAAGATGGAACACCGTGGCGGAAGGCACACACACAACGCCATAGCCCCGGCTGCGCAAACGCCAACAGAAATCAATCTCTTCCATGTGGGCAAAAAAACGACCATCCAGTCCGCCCGTATTCCGGTATACAGCCATGCGTACCATAAGTGCCGCCCCCGTGGCCCAGAACACCGGAACGGGAGTATCGTACTGACCGCAGTCAACCTCCACCGTGTCGAAAATGCGCCCCCTACAATAGGGATAACCTAAATAATCGATGAAACCACCGGAGGCCCCGGCATACTCGAAGCTGTCGGGAGCACAAAGACTGCGTATCTTGGGCTGGCATGCCGCCACGCCGGGATGGTTTTCGAGATAATCCAGCATGGGAGAGACCCAGTCGTCGCGCACTTCCACATCGGAATTGAGCAACACGGCGTATTCCGCATCCACCTGAGCCAAAGCACGGTTATAACCTTCTGCAAATCCGTAGTTCTTGTCAAGAAGAATAGTCCTCACAGCCGGAAAACCGTTACGCAGAAGTTCCATCGACCCGTCCGTCGAGGCATTGTCTGCCACATACACCTCGCCGCGTGTATGTTCCAGCACGCCCGGTAAATAGCGGCGGAGCATCTCCGCTCCGTTCCAGTTCAATATCACAACAGCAACCTTATCCATATTCTTATAAATCTGACAGTGTGGCTTTCAGGGCATCTCCCTTTATGTTGAAATCTCCGAGCCGTACGTTCACGATGCAGTTGTCCGCTGCGGCATCGGCCGGCATTTCCACCCGTATGTAATTCTCCGTAAAGCCGTGCATCACGCCCCTGTCTCTGGACTTTTCCAACAGCACTTTCGCATTGCCCCCCATAAAACGGCGATAGAAAGCATGCAGCTTTTCATCGGAAAGTTCCAACAGGCGCTTGCTCCTGAGATGTTTTTCCTCCGGCGCAACCACATGGTCTATTTTCAAGGCCATCGTACCGGGACGTTCGGAATAACTGAACACATGCAGTTGACTGACCGGAAGGGAGCGGATAAACCCATAGGCCTCCTCAAAATATTCCGGCGTTTCGCCACGCGTACCTACAATGACATCTACACCGATAAAGGCATCCGGCATCAGCCGCAAAACAGTTTCCACCTTACGGGCAAAGAGTTCTGTCGTATAACGCCGGTGCATCAGCTTCAGCACCGCATCGCTTCCGCTCTGCAAAGGAATATGGAAATGGGGCATAAAAGCTCTCGAACGGGCACAAAACTCCAGCACCTCGTCCGTCAGAAGATTAGGTTCAATGGAAGAGATTCGATAACGCTCTATACCAGCCACGCGGTCGAGCGCCTTGAGAAGGTCAAGAAACGTCTCGCCCGTCGTCTTGCCGAAATCCCCGATGTTCACGCCAGTCAGCACTATTTCCCGTCCGCCCTCCGCAGCAGCCTGCTCGGCCTGACGCACCAGCGATGCGATACTCCCGTTACGACTTCGACCACGGGCAAAAGGTATCGTGCAATAAGTACAATAATAATCACAGCCGTCCTGTACCTTCAGGAAATATCGGGTACGTTCTCCGCATGAGCACGAAGGAGCAAAAGTACGGATGTCCTTCGTTGGAACCACATGTGCCTCATGCGCGGCATCAGTCGACAGGCGTTCTCCCGGCAGAAGGGGCAAACGCTCTTCAAGATAGCGCAGGATTTCTCCTTTCTGCTCGGCCCCCAACACCAAATCCACGCCTTCGATGGCCGCCACCTTCTCTGGCTTCAACTGGGCATAACATCCGGTCACCACCACAAACGCACCGGGGTGGGCCTTCACCAACCGATGAATGGCCTGCCTGCATTTATGGTCGGCCGTCTCTGTCACGGAACATGTGTTCACCACGCATATATCAGCCCGTTCGCCATCCCCTGCGGTGCGCACACCCACTTGTTCCAGCAAACGGCCAATCGTTGATGTCTCTGCAAAATTCAACTTGCAGCCCAAAGTGAAATAAGCGGCCTTCTTTCCCTCGAAAACGGAATTCTCTGTCATATATACCTTATTTATACACACTGCAAAGTTACATAAATATATGAAATATGTAATACCGGAAACTTTGCCTATGACAGAAAAACCGCACCCTAAAGCCAGAAAAACCTCCGCAATGCAAGATTCCGCCCCAAACAGATAAAAAATTAACATTAAGCAACACGCTGATACATTGCAAATTACAAACCACAACAAAAGTTTATCTAAAAAAAGAGCGCATAAAGTGTACAACATATCGAAAAAGTATATACCTTTGCACTGTTTTAATAAGCAAATGATTGTTTTACAGATTTAAAAAAGCAAAAAAATGAAAAAGTTAGCATTTATGTTCGTAGCTTTCGCAGCTATTTCTTTCGCATCTTGTGGTAACAAAGCAGCTCAGGCTGACGCTGCTGTTGAAGCTGACACTGTTTGCTGCGATTCAGCTGAAGTAGAAGTTGTTGATTCTGCTGCTGTTGTAGCTGATTCTGCAGCCGTTGTAGCTGATTCTGCTGCTGTTGTAGCTGAATAATCACAGACCGAACAACGAACTTAAAGGAATGGAGGAGTCATACGAGAGTATGATTCCTTTTTTTATACCAAAATCCCTATCCAAACGGTCACAGGTGACCGTTCCATCGCACACAGGTGACCGTTCTTCAGCCTCACCATCTCCCCCTACCCCCTGACAGAAAAAGCCAAAAAAAGACGCCCGCATCTACAATGCGGACGTCCTCCTATTTTAACCAGCAAACTTCTGTTTATGCCTCTTCTGCCACAACCTCGAAAGGTATTTCAACCGAAACTTCCTTATGCAGTTTCACAGTAGCCTTGTACGAACCAACTTCCTTTACATCTTTTACGATGATAATCTTGCGGTCAATATCAAAGCCTTTCTTCTTCAACTCGTCTGCAAGTTGCAGGCTGTTCACCGAACCGTAAATCACACCAGTTGCGCTGACCTTGGTCGGAATCGTCAAAGACACTTCTGCCAACTTGTCAGCCAAAGCCTGAGCCTCGTTCTTAATCTGCTCAAGTTTATGTGCGCGCTGCTTCAGTTCTTCTGCCAACATCTTCCTTGCAGAAGGAGATGCAATCACAGCTTTACCCGTAGGAATAAGGTAGTTACGACCATATCCGGACTTAACGTTAACAATATCATTCTTGTAACCCAAGCCTATTACGTCTTCTTTCAATATAATTTCCATACTTTATCCCTCCTTTAATTATTTCATCATATCCGTTACAAATGGAAGAAGCGCCAAATGACGTGCTCTCTTGACAGCCTGAGCCACACGACGCTGATACTTCAATGAGGTGCCGGTTATACGACGGGGAAGAATCTTTCCCTGCTCATTGAGGAACTTCTTCAAAAATTCGGGATCTTTATAATCAATATACTTGATACCGCTTTTCTTGAAACGGCAATATTTCTTCTTCTTGACATCTACTGTCGGCGGAGTCAAATATCTGATTTCTGATTGCTGTGCCATGATTAATCCTCCTTTTTAGTTTTGTTATTTCTTCTCTTTTCAGCATACTCTGCTGCATACTTCTCCATCTTGACAGTCAGGTAGCGAAGCACTTTCTCGTCACGACGATAGTTAATCTCCAAAGTCTTGATGACTTCCGGCTGCGCCTTGAACTCCATCAGGATATAAAATCCTGTAGACTTCTTTTCAATGGCGTACGCCAACTTCTTCAGGCCCCAGTTCTCTTCGTTGAGAATCTCGGCACCGTTGTCGGTGAGGATTCCTCTGAACTTGCTGACCGCTTCCTTCATCTGATCATCAGATAAAACGGGAGTTAAAATGAAAACGGTTTCGTATTGATTCATAATACGTTTGATAATTAATTAATATTAGTTCTGCAAAAATGCGGTGCAAAATTACACTTTTCTCCGCTAATATGCAAATTTTCCGCCTGATAATTCTTCTCCGGCAGCATGACCGGCATAACCAGAGAAGATGCTTTAAGTAATTTTAATAATCGTCTAAGGGGATAATATATAATAAAATCCCTACCTTTGTGGAATCTGAAAATGTGACTGACATGAGTGAACTTTTCAATTTCGACATCAAACTAATCTTTGCCATACTTAACGGAAGGGTTTCCGCCGCCATCAACCGAAAACTTTCCCGAAATTTCCGCCAATATAATGTGGAGCTGACACCGGAACAGTGGACGGTCCTGTTATACCTGTGGGAGAAGGACGGGGTCACGCAACAAGAACTATGCAATGCAACCTTCAAGGACAAGCCCAGTATGACACGCCTGATTGACAATATGGAAAGAGCTAATCTCGTGGTCAGAATTGCCAGTAAGACGGACAGAAGAACCAACTTGATTCACCTGACCAAAACGGGAAAAGACCTGGAAGAGAAGTCAAGATATATAGCCAACAAGACTTTAAAAGAGGCACTGAGAGGGCTAAGCATCGAAGAATTAAGTGTCAGTCAGGAGGTTCTGAGGAAGGTCTTCTCCAATACTAAAGACTAAAATATAAGTTCATCTACTTTTTTTCATGGAAAAGTTTCGGAATTTGGATAATTATGCTTTAATTTGTGGAGCAATTCAAGAAAAACATAAAAACGGAAATATACAATGAATAATTTTTTAAAGAATCTTGGTGTACTACTGATTGTCTTGGGAACACTGATATTGGTGCTCAGCTATTTCGAAAGTTGGGTTGACTATAATTGGGTTAACGGTTCTGCCGTATTGGTCATCATACTCGGCCTGATAGTCCATATCGTCATGAACAAACGGATTCAAGACTAACACCATCACCTCAAAAAAATAAAAACTCCCGGATTCCATCGTCATCCGGGAGTTTTTTTTATCTACCAGGCCTTACTCCTCATCTGTCGGTACAATCAGACGATAGCCCTTGCCATGTACGTTATTGATTTCAATTGACGGGTCTTCTTTCAGATGCTTGCGCAATTTTGTGATATACACATCCATACTGCGTGCATTGAAATAGTTGTCATCTATCCAAATTGTCTTCAAGGCCAACTCACGCTGCAGCACATCATTGGCATGTGCGCAAAGCAACGACAACAATTCACTTTCTTTCGTGGTAAGTTTGGTCTGTTTGTCACCGATAGCCAATATCTGACGCTGGGTGTCAAAAGTAAACCGGCCCAGTTTATACATATTGGTCTCTTTCACCTTCTTGCCTTTCACACGGCGTAAGATAGCTTCCATACGGAATACCAGCTCTTCCATAGAGAACGGTTTGGTTATGTAGTCGTCGGCGCCAATCTTAAACCCATCGAAAATATCCTCCTTCAGGTTCTTCGCCGTCAAGAAGATAATCGGAATTTCCGTATTGACCTGACGAATTTCCTGCGCCAAGGCAAAACCGTCCTTCTTGGGCATCATCACATCAAGCACACACATATCATAACGGTTCTTCAGAAAAGCCTTATACCCGGCATCACCGTCAGGATAAAGTTCTGCATCGAAGCCCTTTGCCTGCAAATACTCTCTCAACAACATGCCCAGACTCTCATCGTCCTCGCATAATAAGATACGCAATTTCTCGTCCATAATATTAATCTTTTATAACTGGTAATGTAATAATAAACTTCGTCCCTTGTCCGTATTCACTCTCTGCATGGATTGTCCCACGTTGCAGGCTTACAATCTTTTTCACATAAGCCAAACCTAAGCCGAAGCCTTTGACATCGTGTTTATTGCCGGTATGAACCCTATAGAACTTATCGAAGATTCTCTTCAAGTCATCCTTATGGATTCCTATGCCGTTATCCTCTATCGAGATGTTTATCTTGTCTCCCGTATTCCAGGTCTCCACTCTCAAGTGCAAGTTCACATCATCCCGTTTATACTTGACCGCATTATCCATCAGATTGAATACCACATTGGTAAAATGCATCTCATCCACATAAATCTCCGAATGCTCCGCCCTGAAATCTGACGAAATGGACCCGCCGTTCTGGGAAACCTTCAATGTAAAAGTCTTCACCACAGCTTTCAACAGCTTG
Organism: uncultured Paraprevotella sp.; assembly: GCA_900548345.1. Lineage (GTDB taxonomy): Bacteria > Bacteroidota > Bacteroidia > Bacteroidales > Bacteroidaceae > Paraprevotella. Next base: position 68,344 of record URKA01000004.1, read on the forward strand.
TGTGCATCCAGTTCTTTTTGCTTGAACGCTATGTTGTCACGGTCGTACAGGGACATCTGCAACACTTTCTCCACCTGGAAACGCAGACGCTTTGTCTCATCGTTAATCACTCTGGACAGGTTGTCGTACATCGCCTCACTCTTCTTTATTGACCGGTCATTCAGCATCTGTGCAGCCAACGAGATGGAGGATATCGGCGTTTTGAACTCATGTGTCATATTGTTTATGAAATCATTCTTCATTTCCGTTATCTTCTTCTGACGGAATATCACATAAATGGTGAACACGAATGTAACAAACAATATGATTGTAAACGCCAATGCAGGAATCATCATCTTTGCCGTGCCCATCAAATATGAATTCATGTCCGGGAAATGAATCTTCACGATACCCATCTTGTTCGAAGGGTCGTTACGGAACAATACCTGGGAATAGGAATATTCATCTCCTTTTTCCTCATAATCCGGACAACGGTATACCTCTCTTCCGTCACTTGTAGACACCGTAAAATGATAAGGTATGTTGATACCGTTATTTTCAAGAGCGTTACGGATATCCTGGTCCAGCAGTTTAAAGTTAATGCGCTCCTCAAGAGGCTTGTCGCTTGCAGTATACAAAATATTATAGACCACCTCGTCGAGCACACTTTTCTGATATACGTATGCATTCTTTATATATTCGCGGAAGGATTTGGTGGACTCTTCTATACTGTTCCTACTCTCAATCCTCAACACCTTGGGCATATTGGAGGGATGCTTGACAATTGTCTGTATCTCAAACGAAGAATGAATCTTATCATTTCCGCCAAGAGTATCACGATTCACATCGACCCTTACTCCTCCCTTTATGCCGTCCAGATGCGATTTGGGCAGAGAATCGGAAAACAGACCTTGTTTCTCTCTTGTGATATGCTCCAGATAGCGAAATGTTTCATTCTGTTCCAAACTGCGGGATGCATGGTTCAGACTGCGGACAACAGATTCGTCGAACTGTTCCTTCCGCATCTTCACCATCTGTTCTATGTATCGCATTTGCAACAAAAGGAGTCCTAAAAAGGAAAACCCGATGATGATACTCACTATCCAGATTGTCGTTCTTTTCATGCAAGCAAATATACAGCATCAGGCAATCATATAAGTGAGATATTATATTCTTTAAGGCTTATTTTTAACGACATTAACTACAAGTACGCACATAATGATTTATACAAGCATATAACACCTCTCAATATTTAAATAAGGCGGGAACCATCTTACGACCGCTCCCGCCTTTCATATTCCCGTTAAAGATATCAGTCTTCTTTGGCCTGTCCGGCTTCAAAATCCTTCATGAGTTTATCCTGAACGTCAGACGGCACAAGTTCATAACTTGCAAACTTCATGATAAACGAAGCACGACCGCCAGTAATGGAACTCAATGTCGTACAATAATTGGACATCTCTTTCAAAGGTACCTTGGCTACAAGTTTCTCGTAACCATTCTCACTGGTCATACCCATAATCATACCGCGACGCCCTTGCAAATCGCTCATCACATCCCCCATCTTGTCGCTGGGAACGAAAACTTCAACATCGTATATCGGCTCCAATATCTTCGGACCAGCTTCCTTAAAGGCCATGCTGAAAGCATTACGCCCAGCTAACATGAACGACAATTCATTGGAATCAACCGGATGCATCTTACCGTCGTACACAATCACACGCACATCACGGGCATAGCTTCCTGTCAAAGGCCCTTGTTCCATCCTCTGCATCACACCTTTCAATATTGCCGGCATAAAACGTGCGTCAATGGCACCACCTACCACAGAATTGATGAAGACCAGTTTTCCGCCCCATTCCAAAGTAACTTCTTCCTTATTTTTCACATTCACTCTATACTCCTGACCGTTGAAACGGTAAACCTCAGGCTCCGGCATACCTTCGTAATAAGGCTCCACAATCAAATGCACCTCACCGAACTGGCCAGCACCTCCGGATTGTTTCTTATGACGATAATCAGCTCTCGCAGCCTTTGTAATCGTTTCACGATATGGAATACGCGGCTCCTCATATTTAATGGAAATCTTCTCATTGTTCTCCATGCGCCACTTCAATGTACGCAAATGGAATTCTCCCTGACCGTGTACCAGAATCTGCCTCAATTCCTTGCTCTGTTCGATTACCCATGTCGGGTCTTCCTCACGCATACGGTTCAAAGCATTCATCATCTTTTCCGTCTCCGCCTCGTTTACGGCCTTTACAGCTCTCGTATATTTGGAATTGGGATATTTGATGAAGTTGAATCTATTTTCCGCATTGCGGTCATTCAACGTATTACCGGTCTTTACATCCTTCAGTTTTACCGCACAGCCTATATCTCCCGCCACGATTTCCTCAACCTTAACACGGTTGGCTCCGGCACAAACAAACAACTGCGACATGCGCTCCTTTGAGCCGCGGTCTGCATTATTCAAATCATCTCCCTCATGCACCTTACCGCTCATCACTTTGAAATACTGCACTTCCCCTATATGCGGTTCAACGGCCGTTTTAAAGAAGTAAAGCGAAGTCGGCCCGTTCGGGTCCGGTTCCACCTCCACACCTCTGGTATTATGCACCTTGGGCATTTCATTCACAAAAGGCACTACATTCCCCAAGAATTCCATCAGACGACGCACACCCATATCTTTACCTGCGCATACACAGAAAACGGGGAATATGCCACGGGCAGCCAATCCTTTGCGTATTCCTTCACGCATTTCATCTTCTGTCAGCGTCTCGCTGTCGAAGAATTTTTCCATCAAGGTTTCATCGTTCTCAGCTGCGGCCTCCACAAGAGCCTTGTGCATTTCCATCGCTTTCTCCTTCTGGTCCTCCGGAATTTCTTCAATGACCGGCTCACCGCCTTCAGGTTTCCACGAATATTTCTTCATCAACAGAACGTCAATCAAGGCATTGAAATCCGGACCGGTTTTTATAGGATATTGCACAGGGATTACCTTACTTCCGTAAATGGACGTCAACTGTTCCAGAACTGCATCATAGTCACACTTTTCATCATCAAGCTGATTCACCAGAAAAATCACCGGCTTGCCTAACTTCTCCGTATATCTGAAATGATTCTGTGTACCGACTTCCGCTCCATATTGCCCGTTCAACAACAGGACGGCCGTATCCGTCACATTCAATGCAGTCATGGCTGCCCCCACAAAATCATCGGAGCCCGGACAGTCTATAATATTCAGTTTCTTATTATTCCATTCCACATGAAAAACAGTGGAAAATACGGAATAACCATATTCCTGTTCTACTGGAAAATAGTCACTTACGGTATTTTTTGCCGTAATACGTCCGCGACGCTTGATTACTCCGCTCTCATACAGCAAAGCCTCTGTAAGGGTGGTTTTACCAGAACCGTCATTTCCCAACAGGGCTATGTTCTTAATCTCATTCGTTTGATATACTTTCATTCTGTATTAATTTTTAAGGAAACTATTTAAAACGGCACGAAATTTAGCAAAAAAAGCAGATTAAACCAACTAAACGAAGGGTTTGTTAGTTATGTTATTCAACATAGCACCAATAATCCGCATCTTTGAACGATATTTTCAACGAAAAGGACTACCTTTGTCTGTTCGACATCATACATTAAGCATAAATGGCAGGAATTTACATTCATATTCCCTTTTGCAAAAGCCGTTGCATATACTGCGACTTCTATTCAACGACCTGCAAAGAGTATATCCCGAAATACATTGATGCCCTGACCCGTGAACTGGTCTTGCGGGCCGATTACCTGCAAACAGGGGGAAGACTCCCCGATATCGGGACCATATATATCGGCGGAGGAACGCCATCCCTTCTCGACACTGCATATATTCATCGGATGTTGGATATTATATATAAGGTATATCCAGTATCGGAACAAGCAGAGATTACCATGGAAGCCAACCCGGACGACCTCACTGAAAAGAAGATAAGAGAACTCCGCCTCTTGCCTGTCAACCGCCTCAGTATGGGCATACAGACGTTTGATGACGAGAAACTGCAACTGTTACACCGCAGACACCGTGGAAAACAAGCAGCCGACACGGTACGTGCATGCCAGGACGCCGGCTTCGATAACATCAGCATCGACCTTATTTACGGTCTGCCCCGACAGACACTCGCGAACTGGGAATACGACCTTGAACGAGCCATTGGATTGAATACACAACACATCTCTGCCTACAGCCTTACCTACGAAGAAGGTACACCGATATGGACCATGAGAGAAAAACGGACTGTGACGGAAGCCGACGAAGAACTCAGTCTGGATATGTTCAAGCTGCTTACCGACAGATTGTCGGCCGCACACTTCGAGCATTATGAAATCTCCAATTTTGCACTGAAGGGGTTCAGGTCACGCCACAATTCTTCTTACTGGGAAGGAATACCCTATCTGGGATGCGGCCCTTCGGCACACTCGTTCGACGGGCATAGCCGCCAATGGAACTGCGTCGACCTGCACACATATATCAATCGCGTAACCTCCTGCCATCGCCCGGATGACTTTACAGACGCCTCATGGATACAAAAGGAAGACCTGACTGTGTACGAAAGCTACAACGATTGTATCGTAACAGCCCTCCGAACCTCAAAAGGGGTTAATCTTCATGCATTGAGGGAGCGGTTCGGCAACAGGCTGGCCGACTATTGTATGGAGAACGCCAGGCCGCATATACAGCGCGGCACACTGGAAATCATCGAAACAAAAAAGAAGCATACCCCAGAAGGTATGCTTAAACTCACGCGTCGAGGAATATTCCTTTCGGACGACATCATGTGCGACCTGTTATATATAGACGACTAATTGCGCATCTCCTGAAATGTCAGTTCATAAAAGCAAGGATACACATTGGAAGAAGCATCGCTGTGCCCTTGTGAATGAGGAACAATCAGGCGGACCTTGGCAATCCCCTTATCTTCAGCAATCTGCCGGCCGATGTTGATATAGGTAAAAGGCACAAGCCAGCCGGCCGGCACAGCCTTGGAACCATAGTAGCTATACATGGCCCCGCCACCGTTTACAGATGTATTGAAAGACCCTGTAAACGTTCCGTAAGTGTTCGTCACATCTATGATGTCGGGATTTGTCGACCAATACATCGTATTATTCGTTGTCTGCACGGAATCCCTCATGATATTGAACTCCGTGTAACGGCAAATGATGCGCTTCCGCTGCCCGTTCAGCAGTTTGCTGCCCGCCCCCTTGCGCACAATCTGCATGTAGATTCCCGTATTTTCAAACACCACATACTCATTATTGTCGATATTCGTCAGGCTGTCCTGTGCATAAAACTGCGACTCTGTAATGACATTTATCTTTCCGACATGTATCAGTTCCGCACCGTCTCCGCCACGTATCGTCACATCACGTCCGATAAAGGCCGAGATAGCGTCGCGTTCCTTTTCACGTTGTTCGGCGTATGTCTCCTCATCGCTACACCCCTGCAATCCCCATACAAGACAAGTCAGCAGACACAGCATAACCGTCTTTGTCTTCATGTCAATCCGTACTTTCATTATCGTATCTTCTTTCATTTCGTTTTTACCGCCAGCAAGGGCGTATATTTCTTCAGTGCCACGCGCACACGCTCCACAGCTTCATCCATCGTACATGCCAACTCTCCACCGGCCGCATTCAGATGGCCGCCTCCATTGAAAAAATCCTCAGCCATACGGTTACAGGGGAAGTCGTCCACAGAACGCAGTGACACACGAACCATGCCGTTCCGTTCGGTATCCTCACGCAGGAAAACCGACAGACGCGACTTGCGGATCTGCAAAGGCATGTTCACGAACCCTTCCGTATCACCTTTCCGATGCGAAAAACGTTTCTGCTCTTCGCGTGTAAGCGTCATCAGCGAAGCATGGTATTCAGGGAAATACTCCAGTTTCACGTAAAGCATATACCCCAACAGGCGGAACCGGTCGACGGAATAGCTGAAGAATACATTCCTGTAAATCTTGTCCTTATCAAATCCTTTTGTCAGCAGTTGCCCGATGATATGGTAGATGTCACTGCGGTTCGAATTGTACGAAAAGCATCCCGTATCGGTCATCATACCGGTATACAGGCATACGGCCTCATCGCAAGTCATCGGCTCCAGTCCGTCCGCTTCCACCATGATACGGTACAACAGTTCGCAAGTCGAGCTCATTTCTGGATGCGAAGACACCCACACGCAAAAATCGGTGGGATTCAGGTGATGGTCAATCATCATCTTCTGTGCCTGGGATGCCGTCACAACAGCCTCCATCATTTGCAGACGGTCGGGGGAATTGAAATCAAGACAGACTATCAAATCGGCAGACTTCAACACCGGCTCCACATCGGCCTCATGCTTGTCGTATACTTGCACCTTGTCCGTACCCGGCATCCATGACAGGAAATCGGGATACATGTTCGGCACCACAGGGACGGCCTCTTTACCCTTCCGCCAGAGATAATGCGAGAAGGCCAGGACTGCCCCCAGCGCATCTCCGTCGGGAGATACGTGGCAGGTGACCACAATGTGATGCGCCTTGTCTATCAGCGCACGGAACCGCGTCAGTTCCGTTTCGGACAGGATACGTTCCAGCATAAAGACTTTCGTGTTTCTGTTTTAAGTGTACAAATATACTACAAAAAGTCCGCCTGCCCTCATTTTAATGCAACTTTTAACGCTCCTTGGGTTTCCATATCGTGAATTTTCCAGCCGAGTGCCGTGCAGGTTTCCATATACTTCTCCCTTTCAAAGGCGTGCAGCGAGGCATCCAATACGACACAACGCGGACGAACGCCATGCGACAACTGCTTCAAATCGCCCTTGTATCCACGGCACAGATAGAGATAATCCACATCCGCACACACCGAATCCGGCCAGTGTTCCCACCTGCTGTCGCACAACATTAGGAATGACGGGCCACCGGCCAGCCGCGCCCACCCTGACTGGTAATGCAAACGGGCATTACGGCTGTCTGCCACAACACGTATAGGAGGTTCCGACAGTTTCTTGCGCCAGAATGTCTTTTCGATATAGGCCATCCCTTCATCCGCACGGGCTGGATAGACAGGGAACAGATAAGAACAGCGGGGTGACTTGATGACGTGAACGGCCGGACACGACGGATTATTATAAAAAACGACACAGGGCACGACGGCATGCCGCCGCTTTTCGACCATCCAGACCACAGCCAGACACAGCGAAACGACCGACATGCATTTCAGCCAACGGGGATATGTCATGTAACGGCGCACCATGAACACGAACAACCAAACGTATGCTGACAACACGGTCCAAAACGACCAGTCCACATTCACCGACGAGAAAGGAAGGCGGACGGCATGCGACAGCAGTCCGTTTTGCAGACGGATGATTTGCCCCACCCCCACAGACAGCCACGACGCGAGCAGCCAGCTCCCCCACTCCGCCACAAGAAGCAAAGGCATGGCGAAGAGCAGTAACGCGGTCAACGGCGAGACCAGCAAAGTCAACCATGCGGAATACATGGAAAACGTACCGAAATAATATCCTACGAGCGGAAAGGTGAACAGTTGGGCCGAGCATGACAGCCACAGACTGCGTACAAGCCAACCGGCCAAAGGCAACCGGGCTACTTTCCATTTCCGGCAAAGCGGATAGACCGCAAGTATACCGGTCATGGCAAGAACCGAAAGCTGGAAACCTACGTCATAAAGGTACATCGGTTCGGCGCACAGCATACAAAACACACCCGCCGACAGCGCATGAACCGACACGCCTGTCCGCCCCCACATTACGGCACACCATATCAGCGTGTACATGGAAGCGGCACGCACCAGCGAGGCGGGCAAACCTGCCACGAAAACATAAGTCCACATCAGAAAAAGCGCAGACAACCCCACCGCCCATCGTAACCGTCTACGACGTCCGCACCTCAGAAGCAGGAAATTGAACACAAACATCAGATAGCCGAGATGCATCCCCGACAATGCCAATATATGCCCGACCCCGGTTTCGGCATACAAGTCGCGCACATCGCGCGACAGACTTGACTTGTCGCCGAGCGTCACAGCCGAAAACAGCGCATATTCCTCACCTTGCATGCCGGCTTGCCTGTAGAATGCAAGCAGACGGTTGCGCCACCCTAATGCCTTGATTCGCCACAATGTCAGCCACGGAAGACCTGATTCCCCGTCATAAGCCAGGTCACACGCCCGCCACTTCCCCGACGATAGGAATGCACGTCCGGAAATACCCTTCACGCCTTGATAACGTGCATAATCAAACTCCTCAGGATTACCCCGATTTCGCAAATTCCGCACCTGTGTCTTGAAAAGCACCCGACTACCAGCATCCAGCATCTCCGAAAGCGAGTCCCTTGAAAAGGTCAGGGACAGTTTGCGCAACTTTCGCGCCCTGCCCGCATGGGACACATAGGAAAGCGCATCTGCCGTCACCGAACGTTCCGACATGCGCGGCACGTCAACCAGAACCGCCTGATATACCCGCTCCACGTCGGGCCATTTTTCCGACAAACCGTACCAGGCCGAAGCGGAACGCCACAGACCGAACAGGAACAGGAAAAAAAGAAGAAAAAAGCCGAAAAGAACATGGCCGGAAAGAAGATGCCGACCGACTGCCACCGAACCGCTCCAAGTAAGACACAATGACACAAACAAACAGGCCATACCTGCCGCCATGCCCCAGAGCACAATGCCGCACGCGCCACTCTCCGACATGTCGCCGGCCAACCATGGTCCGAGGATTATCCCCGCACACAACGGAACAAGCAAACGTATGAATGGAAAATTCCGTACGAGATGAAGAATGCCGGAAGTCAGGCTCTCAGATTTTTCAGTACACGTATCTCTTCCTGCGCATCAGGTGCCTTGAACACGGCACTGCCCGCCACAAGCACGTCCACACCGGCTTCCACCAGCATCCGGCCCGTCTCACGGTTCACACCGCCATCCACCTCAATAAGCGCATGCGAACCGCTTTCATCAATCAGCCGACGTAGTTCGCGCACCTTTTTCAATGTGTTGGGAATAAACTTCTGACCGCCGAAACCTGGATTGACCGACATCAGCATGACGATGTCCACGTCTTCTATAATATCTGCCAATGACGAAACGGGAGTAGCCGGATTCAACGTTACGCCGGCTTTCATGCCGGCTTCCTTGATTTGCTGCACCACACGGTGCAGATGGGGACATGCCTCCACGTGTACATTCATGGAATAGGCCCCCAACGCCTTCACTTCGTTCAGGAACTTTTCGGGCTGCACAATCATCAGATGCACATCCAAAGGCTTACGGCACAACTTCGCCACATACTTCAACACAGGAAAGCCGAAAGAGATATTGGGCACAAACACCCCGTCCATGATATCGATGTGCAACCAGTCGCATTCGCTGTGATTTATCATCTCCATGTCGGACTTCAAATCACCGAAATCCGCAGACAACAAGGAAGGCGCAACCATATTCTTCATAGCACGTATATTTATAATGAACCGAGATATACGCAAAGGTAAACAAATATCCCGTACGCACAAGCATACGGGATAAAAAAAGTTCGTTTCTACTCCATAATCATCCGGGCAAATTCTCCGTTGCCGAATTCAAGTTCCTTGTAATTCCTCGCAAATAGTTTCAAGAAAGCAATCGTCTTTCTCGAAGGTTTAAGAACATCATTGTGTAGAGTTATATCCATAAGCCATGCGTTTATATGAATAACGCTCCGGGGCATCCTTTTAGTATGCCGGACATACTTATTTTTCGCCCCACCGGCCGGTTTTTTATCTCCTCCTCTGCCGCAATGCCTCCTCTTTCTTCCTGTCAGACTGCCGTATGAAGTTCTTTCTTCATGGCCATCCGCCGCAGGTTGAGCAGGGCATACCGCATACGTCCCAGCGCAGTATTGATGCTCACACCGGTAATCTCGGCGATTTCCTTGAACGACAAGCCTTGGTAATAGCGCATGAACACCACCTCTTTCTGGTTCTGAGGCAGATGCTCCACAAGCATTTTCACATCGTCCAGCACCTGTTCATGAACCAGTTTTGTTTCCACATTGGCTTCGGACAACTTGATGTCGTTGAACAAGTCGTAACCCGCCTCTTCGTTCGACACGCTGTTTTCGTTACGCACCTGACGGAAGTGGTCGATAACCAGATTATGTGCTATGCGGGTAATCCATGCCTGGAACTTTCCGTTCTCCGTGTAACGCCCCTGCTGGATGGTCACCACAGCTTTCACAAAAGTATCCTGGAATATGTCATTGGCCACGTCTTCATTGTGCACGACAAAAAGGATATAAGCATATAACTTTTCCTCATACCGTCCCAACAAGACATCAAACGCATTATTATTACCTTCGGCATAGAGCTTGACCAACACTTCGTCAGTCAACTTCGTTAAACTCTCCATTTAGCTTTCTTTTTTTTGGTCAGAGTAGAATATTCCGATAGGCAATACGTGTTTAAATGTTTGAAATGATGTGCAAATAAATAAATAATTTCGGAATAAAACAAATTTATGGACAAAAAACATTTGTGTTCCCGCAAACAACCTTATCCTCAAAAGAGTGCAATCCTGATGCCCGTCGGGCATACGTGTGGACTTCAGGCAAAGGCTATCCCCCCCGTCTTCATCCCTAATGATTTGCCGACAGGTCCGCGCTAAAATGGATACCTGTGTGCGTTGGAACGGCGACAGGTCGGCATTTTTAGCCCGCACTTGGGGCATATTTTCAACACGTACTAAACAGAAAGGTGCGACACCCTTACCGGCATCGCACCTTCCCGTATATTCGTTTATGGTTCTGCGTATTACTCTTCCTCCTTGCGGTCATCCACGTGGTCGCCTTCCGTAGGTTTCAACACTTCTTCGAAATCGGTCAGACCGGCTTTCACCAAAAGGTTATACCAGCTAATCAGTTTCTTGATATCGGCCGGATATACGCGGTCCCGGTCGTAATCCGGCAGGATCTCCGCAAAATATGCGCCCAACTCCTCGCGCGACGCTTTCTTGTAATCGAAAGCAGCAAGCTCTCCGTTCTCTTTCTTCTTCAGGGCGGTGAGCACTTCTCTCAAAGGCACTTCACCCTCCTCGGTATACATGGCGATGTCGGCCAGCGAAATCACCTTGTCCGCCCCGAATGCCGGCATACGTTTTTTCTTATCATCCAACGTTTCTACAATCAGGTTGCGGTTTCCGCGCGAAACCAACCTGTACAAACCGGGCTTGCCGGATATAGCCAAAATAGTCTCTAACATATCGTGTGTATATTTTATTATATCTTTTCGGCTGCAAAGATAGCCGATAGAGAGCGTATCTTCAAAATCTTCCGTCTAAAAAAACTTAACGGATACACGTCAGGCATGTCGCAGCCGCTCCAGCAGCGCATCCGCTTCGGCCTGCACATCGGTCTGCCCGTCATTATATATAATATAGTTCGCGCGCGCGATGCGCTCCTCATCGGTCCATTGCGCCGCCATCCGCGCACGAATCTGAGCCTCCGTGGCACCATCCCGAAGCATGGCGCGCTCCACACGTACCTGCACGGGAGCACATACAGCGAGCACGGCATCCACCAATGTATCGAATCCGGACTCGAAGAGTATCGCACATTCCATGGCCACTATCGGTTCGTTCCGGGATGCCGCCCAACGCAGAAAATCACGACGCACAACCGGATGTACGATGCCATTCACCCATAGGGCGTGCCGCGGGTCGGAAAACAGATAATCGGCTACAAAGGCTTTGTTCAGCCCGCCGCCCTGCAAATAGGCATCCGCACCGACAAGACGGGTCAACGCTTCACGGATTCCCGCATCGGTATTCATCAGTCTGCGGGCTTCCGTGTCGGTATAATAAACAGGCACTCCACCATGCTCCATCAACCGGGCCACGTAGGTTTTCCCGCTTCCAATCCCCCCTGTAATCCCCAACGTCACCATGCTGTTTATTCTTCCTCCTCAATCTGTTCCACCAGATAATCCACATCTTGCGGAGTGATGCGCACGTTGGAGACTCCCGCCGGCATCGACTTCAGGCGCAGGCGAATCTTGGGTGTGTCATTGTTCATCAGTTCTTCGTAAGACACCGCCAACACGAAATCATCCGCGGTGACGTCCTTGAAATGGCTCATCCCGATGCGGAATGTCACCTTTACCTTCGAGGGGAAGGTGCGCAAATCTTTGCTGCCCGGAAAATTGACGCCCACTACGGGCACTTCCACCGTCTTCTCCGTATACATATCAACCGCCGCATTCACTTCCACCTGTGCAGGAATAAACTTGGCACCCCTCACCGCATGCAGGCGTCTCATCACTTTCTTGCTCGCCGAGAGTCCGGCCAGATGAACAGACTGGGTATAGGCGGCGGTAATCGTATCCAATATGGAAGGAGGTGCCAGCACATCCACAGAGTCGGGTGTAAACGTCACCTTCTGCAGGTAATATTCCGGTTTTGTCTCTATAAGTCCCGACATGTACACGGGAACTTTCTTGCGCGCGCCGCGGTTAAAAAAATACTCCAGCGTGTCGGGGTGCATCGACACGATTCGGGTAGAAGGCAACAATTTTACCTGCACCAATTTCTGCATGTCTGCCAGTGAAACATCCACACGACCGGAGGCATTCCCCTGATCATAGTTCTTGTAAGACAGGGTTATGGGAGAAACAACCGAACCGTAAAGATAACGAAGCATCACCGTTCCTTTATCGCGCACCACCACACGAAGTTCAGGTGGAAGCCCGGTAGTAATCACCACATTCTCAGGAACGTCTGTAAGCTGCAACGGAACACTCAGCTCCACATCGAAAGTCTCGTCAAGAGAACGCAGCAGCCAGAATGCCGCCGAAACGAAAAAAAATAGCAAAAAAATCAAGAACTCCTTGTTCTTGCGTCCAAGAAAGGCGTTCTTGATTCTGATAAAGGTCTTCTTGAGCTGAAAACGGTTCATCTCAATTTATTTTCCGGCCGGAGTATCGGTCTGGGCAACGGCGTATACGGTGTTTTTAGAAACTTTCACCTTCACGCCCGATGCGATTTCCACCATCAGGGTCAGGTCAGCATCGTTCACTTCCTTCACCTTTCCGTAGATTCCACCGTTCGTCACCACCTCATCACCGGGCTGTATGTTGTTGCGGAAGTTCTGCAACTCCTTCTGTTTCTTATTCTGCGGACGTATCATGAAGAAATACATGATGGCAAAGATAACCACCATCATGATAATCATGTTCATACCCCCGTTAGGCGATGCCGCGCTTGCTCCCGCACCCTGCGCCTGCAAAAAAATCGTCAGTACATTCATTTCTGTTGTCTTTAATCATTTGTTTTTAATAGTTTTTTCTCTGCAACGAGTCTTTTGGATATGGCGTCCAAAAGGCCGTTCACATACGCACCGCTACGGGGCGTACTGTATATTTTCGCGATATCCACATATTCGTTCAGCGAAACGCTCAGCGGGATATTGGGGAATGTCATAATCTCGGCCAAAGCAATCATCATAATCACCTGGTCCATCAACGCGATTCGGTTAAATTCCCAATTCTTGGTATTTTCCGCAATCAGTTTACGGTAATACTCCGCATTCAGCAACGTGTTGCGGAACAGACGATGGGCAAACTCACGGTCTTCATCGTCTCTGAATTCGGGCAACAACTCCTGATTGACCCCGTTTGCCTCGTCAAAACGCTTGATGGTCTTGAGTACAAAAGTATCCACTATGAACTTGTCGTCATTCCAATACAGGCTCATATCCTCCAACAGACCGTCCAACGCCTCATTATTACAAATGATATTCTTGTAAATCTTGCGCCAAAGTTCACGGTCCTGCGCATACGAAGACTCCGGCGAAGCCATATATTCCTTATAATAGTCCGTTTCAACGATCTGTTTATAAAGCGAACGCACGAAATCCTCTTCGTTGGCCCAATTCTTCTTTTGATTCTCACGAAACTCCAACAACTGTTTGTTCGTTTCCAATTGCATTATAAAACGATTGTCGACAAACTTCGTGCTCGGCGGCTCACCCACGTGTATACGGTTGTAGCGACTTTGAGCCGTTTCCACACTACGCAAAGCAATACGGTTGATTTCCACCATCAGCAACAACAAATAATTATATAAATCGTATGCTTTGGAGAGACTGAAAAACAATTCTTTTTCGGCCGTCTCTATATTCTTCCCCCCGTTCTGATAATAAGCGTACGTTATCTGAACAATCTTTAAACGAATGATTTCCCTGTTTATCATATATTATATACAACACTATTTGGAGTGCAAAATTACAGAATTTGCAGGTAATTATCACATCTTTTCCCCTATTTTTTTGGATGTTTTGAAAAATATCTGCAATTTTGGACTGGAATAGGGAGAAAAGAACAAAAATGGAATATCTTAAAAAGAACACGGACAAAGAACAGGACATCGTTTTTTCCAAGACGATTAGAGCCGGCAAGCGTATTTACTACATAGATGTAAAGAGAAACAGGAAAGGAGAGTTCTATCTGGCCATAACCGAAAGCAAGCGCATCATATCGGACGACAGCGAAACGCCGACCGTCAATTTCGAGAAGCACAAGATATTCTTATATCAGGAGGATTTCGAAAACTTTACCGACGGACTCAATGAAGCTGTCGGATATATACGTGATGCACAGGGTGACGGAAAGGGGGGAATAGAAAGACAGACCGGAGGTATCGACATAGACATCGATTTCTGAACAAAAAGATATACGCCGAACTTGCATTATTCATAAAAGTGTCGTAACTTTGCGCCGCTTTTTAGCACACATCGTATGCATGTGTGGTGCATCGTGTGATGGCGGATTAAGCAATCACTTAATTTAGAGTAACACAAAATTTTAAAAGAATGAAAGAAATCAGCGTAAAAGGTTCCGTAAGAACCGAGACTGGAAAAAAAGCCACGCGCGAAATGCGCAAGGCCGGTTCCGTACCCTGCAACTTGTACGGAGAAGCAAAGAACGAGAATGGCGAGCCCTTAGCTGTGGCATTTACCACAACCAACGACGAGTTGCGTAAACTTATCTATTCTCCCGACATCTACTGTGTAAATCTGGATATCGACGGCAAGATGCACAAAGCCATCCTGAAAGAAATCCAGTTCCACCCGGTAAAGGACAACGTTCTTCACGTGGACTTCTATGAAATTACCGACAACAAACCTATCGTGATGGAAGTTCCCATCAAGCTGAACGGCTTGGCAGAAGGTGTAAAAGCCGGTGGACGTCTGGCTGCATCCGTACGTAAGCTGAAAGTAAAATCCATTTATACAAGTATCCCCGAACGTCTGGACATCGACGTAACCAACTTGGGCTTGGGCAAAACCATCAAGGTGGGCGAACTGAGCTTTGAAGGTCTGGAACTCATCACAAGCAAGGAAGTTGTCGTTTGCCAGGTTAAGATGACACGTAGCGCAAGGTCTGCAGCTGCAAACGCAGAAAAGTAATCACAGACACGGACAAATGAAATTTCTGATTGTCGGACTGGGCAACATCGGACAAGAGTACGAAGGAACCCGTCACAACATAGGATTCAGAGTGTTGGACGCCCTTGCAAGGGCGTCCAAACTTGTTTTTGAGGACAAACGTTACGGAGCCGTCACCACACTCTCCGTAAAGGGGCAGCAATTGGTTCTGTTAAAGCCTTCCACATACATGAACCTGAGCGGAAACGCCGTCAGATATTGGATGGGCAAGGAGAACATTCCGCTTGAACGCCTGCTCATCGTGGTGGACGACCTGGCCCTGCCGTTCGGCACCCTGCGGATGAAACCAAGCGGAAGCGATGCCGGACACAACGGACTGAAACATATAGCTTCCGTGCTGGGCACACAAGCATATCCACGCCTGCGTTTCGGTATCGGCAACGAGTTTCCGCGAGGCGGACAAATCGATTTTGTATTGGGACAGTTCACGGAAGAAAACCTGAAAACCATGGACGAACGTGTGGAACTGGCCGGCGAGATGATTAAGAGTTTCTGCCTGGCCGGCATACAAACCACCATGAACCAATACAACAAAAAATAAAAGACAAATGGGCGAAGCAAGAGTAGACAAATGGCTATGGGCCGCACGTATCTTCAAGACCCGCTCAATAGCTGCCGGTGCCTGCAAGAAAGGACAAGTATCCCTGAACGGCGCACAACTGAAACCTTCGCGCACCGTCAAGGAAGGGGATATCATTCAAGTGCGGAAACCGCCTGTCACGTATTCCTTCAAAATCAAACAAACAATAGAGAAACGGGTATCCGCCAAACTGATACCCGAAATCTTGGAAAACGTCACGCCGCCGGAACAGTACGAACTACTGGAGATGAACCGTCTCAGTGGATTTGTAAACCGCGCACGCGGCACGGGGCGCCCCACAAAGAAAGACCGGCGAGACCTTGAGGAGTTCACCACTCCCGAATACCTGGACGATCTTTTTTTCGACTTCGACATGGAAGAACGGGACGAAGACTGAATCAGTCTCCGTCCCGTTCTTTTCCGTTTACCTTATTATAAGACAGGCAATCATCTCATCACATCTTTGCCGTCAGTTCCGCAATCTTCACCACCGTCATCATGGCTTTCTCCATGCTTTGTACCGGCACGAACTCATTCCGTCCGTGAAAGTTCAGTCCGCCGGCAAAGATATTCGGACAGGGCAACCCCTTGAAAGACAACTGCGCCCCGTCTGTTCCTCCACGGATGGCCTTGATTGCACATTTCACCCCGGCCTCGTCCATCGCACGCACGGCTATATCGATGATATGCATCATCGGCTCCACCTTCTCACGCATATTATAATATTGGTCGTGCATGTCGACCGTTACCGTACCGTCACCGAACGTACCGTTGAAACGTTCCGCCATTCCGGCGATAAATGCCTTGCGCTTCTCGAACCTTTCCCTGTCATGGTCGCGTATGATATACGACAATACGGTTTCCTCCACCGAGCCTTTCATACCCGTCAGATGATAGAAGCCCTCGTAACCCTCCGTCGTTTCAGGTGTCTCGTCCGACGGCATGGCCTTCACAAACTCAGCCGCCACCAGCATGGAGTTGAGCATTTTCCCCTTGGCGTATCCCGGATGCACATTAAGCCCTTTTACCGTAACCTTAGCCGCAGCAGCGTTGAAATTCTCAAATTCCAGCTCTCCCACTTCTCCGCCGTCCATCGTATAAGCCCATTCACAACCGAACTTCTCTACATCGAAAAGATGTGCCCCCATGCCAATTTCTTCATCGGGATTGAAACCCACACGAATCTTGCCATGCTTGATTTCAGGATGCTCCTGCAAATATACCATGGCCTGAACGATTTCCGCAATACCGGCCTTGTCATCGGCTCCAAGCAGGGTCTGCCCGTCCGTCACAATCAAATCCTCACCCACATGCGCCAGGAGTTCGGGGAACTGCGCGGGAGAAGTCACCACCGTACCGTCTGCGGACAGCACGATATCCTTTCCATCGTAGTTTCTCACGATACGGGGTTTCACATCCTTTCCCGAACAGTCGGGAGAGGTATCCATGTGGGCGATAAAGCCTATCACGGGCACTTCCCGATCTGTATTGGCCGGCAAGGTGGCAAACAAGTACCCGTGCTCGTCCAAAGACACATCCTCCAGCCCCACTTTCAGCAGTTCCTGTTCCAGATAACGTGCGAACACCATCTGCTTTTCCGTACTCGGACATCCCTGCCCTTCCTCACTCGACTGCGTGTCGAAACTCACATAATTCAAAAAACGTTCCGTCAGATTCATCTTGTATCGTTTTAATTTTAGCGTAAATTTAAGCAATACTTCAGACTCTTCACAGCCCGGAAGTATTTTTTTCACCGTTTTATATGTTAAAATTCCGCCGTAAACCGAAAAACGGCCAAACATGCACTTCAAAAAATTGTGCGCGTCCACGTTTTGTTGTAATTTTGACACGCGAATTAACCTAATACTTCAATGAGAACAATAGACAAACATTTCTTATGCTTCTGCAGCGCTCTCGCATTGTGTTCCGCCACATACGGACAAGAGGATGTCACGTCGGTGTATCTGACCAATCCGTCTTTTGAGGCAGACGCTTCTTCGTGTACAGCAAGTTCATCCTCTGTCGTCAACAATTCCAGCGACGGACTGCGCGGATGGAACATCAGTCCCACCGGATGGGAAACCACAAATCCGGGCGTAGCCTTGCTTATCAACAAAGACTGCTTCACGGACAACAATTTCGGCAAGACCGAAATGGCCGACGGCACACTGGCTTACTACCAGCGTGTGGGATGGTCTTCCGCCACCTCGGAACTGAAACAAACCACCGCATCAGCCCTGCCTCCCGGAGAATACGCGCTGACATTCCATACGAAAGCCTATTGTGCCAACAACGCAGCGACAAGCGCGATAGTGTCTGTCCGCGACAAGGACCTGAACACGCTGGCCAGCACGGCCGTAGCCTGCGCGCCGGGCAGCAACGGCATCATGGCCTCCTCGCCCTGGAACGAGCACACGCTG
Organism: uncultured Paraprevotella sp.; assembly: GCA_900548345.1. GTDB lineage: Bacteria > Bacteroidota > Bacteroidia > Bacteroidales > Bacteroidaceae > Paraprevotella. The sequence goes on from URKA01000004.1 coordinate 86,852, forward strand.
AAATTCAAGATTGAAACGGAGACCGCCATCACCCTGTCTTCGCAAATGAAATGGGCGTCGGGCGGAAGCTGCATGGCCTACGACCACTTTACGCTGACCCTCCTGCCCGAAGGGGGCGGCACTCCGGAAGGACCTGAAATCGTGGGCGGCACAGAAGACCAGGTGTCCTCCCCCACCGAAGGCGTCATCACCCATGAGTTCACAGACGAAGCCACCATGCAGGCCGACCTGCTGCAGATGTTGGCCAACTCCATGAGATATGCGAAGAATATATGGTACGACTGCGCGGCACCGAACAGCAAGGATGAAGCCTGCGGCTATTTCAAGGCCAACAGCGCGGGCAACAGCAACGAGGACGGTGTGCGTACCAATGCCGACTTCTCCATGATTTGTGCCTTCCTCTGCCGGTACGGCCAGGGAAAAGTAAACCTGCCCGAAGGCGTTTCATGGAACGACGTGAAGAACATGGCCATGAAGTCGCTCATCTTCGGCTATTCCACGCACAAAGCCAACAAGTTCAAAATTACTTCCAACAATGCTTATTGGGGTTCGACCGGCACAAACGACTATGTGTGGGAAAGCTCACTGTGGACCATGTCGCTGGCCTATGCCTCGCATTTTCTGGCCGACGACCTGAGCGATACACAGAAGACCTACATCTATAATATGATTAAGGCGGAATGCAACTACGAGCTGAACCGCAGCATCCCTACCGGCTTCAAGGGAGACACGAAATCCGAAGAGAACGGATGGGAAACCAACGTGCTGGCCTGCGCCCTGGGGCTTTATCCCGACGACCCGCTGGCTCCGAAATGGTTTGCACGCCTGCGCGAGTTCGCCATCAACTGCTACTCGCACGTGAATGATGCCGACAACTCTACCGTCATCGACCCCGACTATGACAACAAGACCGTGCAAGACCTGTATGCGGGCAAGAACCTGTATGACGACTATACCTTGCAGAACCACAACTACTTCCACACCTCATACCAAAACGTGGTGATGCAGGAACTGGGCGAATCGCACCTTGCGCTCCACCTGTTCCAAGGCGAGAACCCGAAATGGACCACAAATGCCCTGATGCACAACAACAGGCAGGTGATGGATGAAGTACTCTGCCGCCTGGCACTGGCCGACGGTGAGCTGGCCATGCCGAACGGCAACGACTGGAGCATGTTCCTTTACGACCAGATCACAAGCTACACCACAGCCGCCTGCTTCTTGCGCGACCCGAACGCCCTGATGCTCGAAAACCTCGCATACAAGAACATCAAGGCACGACAGAGCACCACGGCCGACGGAAGCTGGCTGCTAAACAGTGACATCGGTCCCCGACGCATGGGAGTGGAAGGACACCGCGTCATGATGACCTACCTCATGCACGAACTGGCCCCGACAGCCAATCTGCAACCCACCGAATGGACCGACTTCAGCAAGAACCATGAGGAGGCTTACCTCTTCACCAGCCAGAACATCGTGCGCGCCAATACGCCGGACCGCTTCAGCGTGTTCTCATGGAGCGCCGGGCTGAACAGCTACACCGGTTACATCGCATCCAACAAACCCGACAAGAACAAGATATTCGTGCCCTACAAGGCCAACAACACCGGCAACATCTTAGGCTGGTACACCGTAAACGGCAAAGGCACGAACGCCGCACCGGCCCTGAACGGAGTATACGACCTCAACGGAAACAGCTACACCATGAACGGCAGGCTGACCACCAACGACAATACATTGGAGAACAATTTCACCATCTACTCCACACCGGGCAACGCCTTCATCTACATGGATTATGTGACGGGCAAGGCCAACGGCATCATCGTGGGCGAGCAAGGCGGCCTGATGGCAGTGAGCACAGACCCGTTCACCAAGGAACAGCGCACCCTGTATCATGCAGGCGGACGCTTCCAAAGCAACGGCTCACAACTCAAGACCTTCGCCGGCAACTGGGTGAATATCGACAACGAAATAGGTATCGTCAACTCCAACAAGAACAAAGGCATGGCATTCGGCGACCGCATGCTGAGCAGTTCCATCTATCTGTCTAAAATCTACCCGTCTTATTCCACCGAAGCAAAGAGCTTTGCCAACGGCAGTATCGTCGACCGCCGTCACATCATTTATTATAATAATGTAGACTCGGCCGCCACATCCAGACTGGCCGCACAAGTCATGCCGCTGTCCGGACTGGTGGCGGAAGGCTGGAACGGCGTCATCGTGAGCGATCCCGACAGTGCGCGCTACCTGCTGTTGAGCAACTATGCCGGCGAAACGGCATGCCTCCTGGAAAACATCATGACCACTGAAGGTGCCCCCGTCTTTACGGAGATGACCACCGTCACGGAGAACGGCTCCACCGCCACATTCCGCTGCGACCGCGACCACAGCATCGCCAATACGCTCCGCATATACATCTCGGCCGCCCAACTGAGCGCATGCCAAATGGAGAACGACTCATGCGGCGCATACCTGTACAACCGTAGCGGACAGACACAGCATGCGGCAGTGACCATCTGGGCCGACGGCAGCAAACTGACCACCGATGTAACCATCGGCCATGAAGAATGTATCGCCGTAAAGGTTGTCGACGGAGCCATCGTAACGGAAAAAGCAGATATTCAGGAAGAGAAGGAGGCTTTCACCGATGTCACCGCGCAGTTTCTCGTCAACCCGAACTTTGAAGAAGACGAAACGTGGAGCACGACGGGTAGCGCGACACTGAACGGCACCACCTATAATCCCTGTTACCTCAACAACGCACAGCCGGCCGACACGAAATGGGCACAGATTTATCCCGTAAAGGGATGGACAAACGACAACGGACTGGCCGGTGGTTCCGCCTTTGCCGTCATGTACTCCATGCCTTACAGCAACGACATGTACTGCATATCTCCCTCCAACATCGGCAATTCGGCATGTATCATGGCCGCTCCCGCCACGGAAGAGAACGCCGGCACACGCTGCCTGAGAGTGTTGAACTCGTGGGACAGCGGCGTAAACCGCATCACACAGACTGTCAGCCTGCCCAGAGGCGAATACAAACTCTCCTTTCTGGCCAAATATGTTTGCAACGACGAGAACGCACACCTTTCCGATGACGTAATCACCACCACAGGCAACAACATCAACACCAGCCTGTGCGGCCTCAGCTACGGCAATGTGCAAACCTACCGCTATCCCCGTGTGGCCAACGGTTGGGAACGCATCGAGATACCCTTCACCACAGATACCGAAACAGCCGTGACGGTGAGCATGGGATTCAAGACAACAGCCAATGTCGGAGCAGCCGGCAACACCTGCCTCTATCTTGACGACATACGTCTGTACAGCAAACAGGACGGCGGCGACTGCATCTCCTCCGTCGGAACGGAGAACGGCACGGCCCCCGTTGATGTGTACAACCTCAGAGGCATCAAGTTGCGCAGCCGCGTCAACGCATCAAAAGCCACCCAAGGTCTTCCGGAAGGAATCTACATTATCGGAAACAAGAAGATTTACCATCATTGACGCGTAATATTAACTGACAAAAACCGAAAAGCCCGCACCGCAAGGAGCGGGCTTTTTTCCTGTAATCGTACCTACTGAAAGTCAGGCACTTGCAATTGGCAAAATGGAGACCTGTGAACAATCGAACGCTCACAGGTGTGCGTTCGATTGTTCACAGGTCTCCATTTTGCCGGTTACAGGTCCGCGTTTCAGAGAGCCTGTATGAACATTTATAGTCTCAGCCGAATTTTAAACAAACCACACACAGAAACAAAACAGAGACTCCCCTATCCGCCTGATAAACAAAAGACATAAAAAAAAGTGGCTCTCTTGATAAGAGAACCACCGCAGAAATAAGACACATCTTTCGTCCACGAAATTAGGACAAAAGACGGAAATATCCAAATTTTTCTCTGCATTTTTGCGCAACATTCCACCGAAACCGTTTCAAAAACACATAAACAACATAAAACTAACCCACACACATACAATAAATTGCGTATCACAATACATCTCTTATCAAGAGATAATCCCAGCAAGCGAGCAAGTCGGAAATAAGAAATGTTTTTCATTATGAAATTAGGTTAATGTGAGGATGGCTGTTTCGTGAGAAACGGCCATCTTTATTTGTATATTCCCCCAACGGCGATACAACCCTCCACAAGCACCCGCGGCCATCGCCCCCCTCAGACAAAACAAAAAGTCCTTAACAACCGTTTGACTGTTAAGGACTTTCATTCCAGTGACCCCGCTGGGACTCTAACCCAGGACCTTCAGAACCGGAATCTGACGCTCTATACAACTAAGCTACGGAGCCGTTAAAAACGGCACAAAATTAAGAAAAAAACCGGAGATATACAAGGAATGAACAAAAAATAATAAAGAATAAAAAATATCATATAGACGCTTTTTTATCGCTAAGTACTTCCACTTTAATAAAAATATAGTATATTTGCAATTCAAAAGGAAAGCAAACACTCTAAAAACAGTAAGCAATGAGTCATCTGATTATACCGAAAAATTATCATCCTGCATTAGACTTGCAACAAACAGAACTTGCTATCAAGAAAATCAAAGACTTCTTCCTGAGCAGCATCTCCACCGAACTGCGCTTACGACGCGTAACCGCCCCGCTCTTCGTACTCAAAGGATTGGGAATGAACGATGACCTGAACGGAGTGGAACGCCCGGTTACATTCCCCATCAAAGACATGAACGAAGCCGAAGCCGAAGTGGTACACTCACTGGCCAAATGGAAACGGGTGACACTGGCGGAATATAAAGTGGCACCGGGCTACGGCATCATTACCGACATGAATGCCGTACGCGCAGACGAAGAAATGGACAACCTGCATTCACTCTATGTCGACCAATGGGATTGGGAACGTGTCATGCCGGAAGAATGCCGCAATACGGAATACCTGAAGAAAATCGTACGACGCATCTACAACGCCATCCTGCGTACGGAATTCTTCATTTGCGAAACTTATCCCCAACTGAAGGCTTTCCTGCCGGAAGACATACACTTTATCCATGCCGAGGAACTGCTGCAACGCTACCCCGGCATGACACCGAAAGAACGTGAACACGCTATATGCAAAGAATACGGAGCTGTGTTCATCATCGGCATAGGCAACAAACTGAGCGACGGACAAGCCCACGACATGCGCGCACCGGACTATGACGACTACACCACGGTGTCACCGGAAACCGGATTGGCCGGACTGAACGGCGACCTGTTGATTTGGTACCCCATACTCAACCGCTCCGTAGAACTGTCGTCCATGGGCATCAGAGTGAACAAGGAAGCCCTGACGTACCAATTGGAACTCAGCGGGAAAGAAGACCGGAAAAAACTTTATTTCCACAAAAGACTACTGGATGGAACACTTCCTCAATCCATCGGCGGAGGCATAGGACAAAGCCGGCTGTGTATGATTCTGTTGCACAAAGCACATGTGGGTGAAACACAATCCAGCATCTGGCCGGAAAGCATGCGCGCCACATGCAAGGAAGCCGGAATCACCCTGATTTAACAGTCCGGGCATGAAAACAGCAACAACCTATCATCTGACATGGAGCACCCCCGTCGGGGAACTGACCGTCTGCGAGAACGAAGAAAAACTCACAGCCGTAATCTTCGGACGGATGCAGATGAAGCCTTCAGCAGACACTCCCCTGCTCCAAGAAGCCCGGAAACAGATTTCGGCATATTATGAAGGGCGGTTACGCGACTTCGACCTGCCATACGACGTATCATGCGGCACAGAGTTCCAACAAAAGGTATGGCAGGCACTGACGCATATTCCATACGGCCATACGGCCACCTACAGTGACATCGCCGCAACCATCGGAAACAGCCGTGCGGTACGCGCCGTAGGCATGGCCAACCATCGCAACCCTCTCCCGATTATCATCCCCTGCCACAGGATAATCGGAAGAGACGGTTCGCTGACGGGATATGCCGGTGGCCTGCATATCAAAAGGTTTCTGCTGGAACTGGAACAAAAACAGGTATAGTTCCCGGAAGTGCGGTCAACCTGTCCAGAAGTACATCATCCCGTTCATACGGCGAAACATATCTGATGCGCGGTATTAATGTGTATTTTGATTGTTCTGTTGTTGTGTGCATAAAATCATTTCGAGTATAATAGTCATTGATAATCAATAGGTCCCCAAACCGAAAAGATTATTTAATATACATGGAACGGTAATCCTCTGCTGCCATGACATAGAAATGCTCTGTTCTTCTATCTCCGAGTGGAGACAAGATATCGTGATGGGTATGATGGAACTTGAAACCGCTTTTTTCACAAACCCGTTTCGATTTGTCATTTCCTTCATAATATCCGCACCATACAGCATCAAGAGCTAAGTCATTGAAACATCTCGACAGCAAAACTTTAACAGCTTCCGGAATGAAACCTTTCCCCCAATAGGGCTTGCCAATCCAATAACCAATCTCAGCTTCGCCTTGTTTCATTTCTGCAGAATGGAGACTATCGGAGAACATTATTCCGCAACTACCTACGGGCTCGCCTGTGTCTTTCAATACAACGGCGTATATTTCCGGAGCCGCAAACACTGTCCGGATGACTTCCAAACTGTGTGCAATGGATGTATGAGGCGGCCATCCAGCGATGGGACCAATATCCGGGTCGCTCGCATACTTGAACAAAGCACCGGCATCGGTTTCACGCCAAAGTCTGAGGATTAGTCTCTCTGTTTCTATCATCTTATATCTATTTATGAACAAATGCAAAGGTAGTGAATTTTATATATCAAACACTCGCAGACGGCAATAATCAGAGTTTTAAGGCTTTTAGTTTTTTATGCCCCATTGGTTCCCCAAGCGTTCAAGATTTACATAAACTTTTGAGATTAGACTCAAGGCGCATTCTGAAAATCTTCTCTCTTCTGCCCATATTCATCGCACCAGCATAAAAAAAGATTCCGTAAACTCCTTGTTGAAAGCTTACGGAATCTTTCTTTCTATGTACGCGAAACATACTCCGCCATGCGGAGATGTCAGCGGCTTTCAGCCACGAGAACTGCACCGCCATCGGGATGTACGGTGATTTTCACGCGACCTTTCTTATCCGCCTTCACTTCTTCCATCGAAGGTGTCCGGCCGTCCTTACCGTCATGGTAATACATCAGCGTCCTGCCGACCAGTTCCGGCATTTCCACCGTTACGGTTCTGGCTTCTTTTTCTGCATTAAGAGCGGCCACGTACCAGTCCTTCCCGCTCCGTCGCGCCAATGCAACATACTTGCCGGGATAGCCGTCAAGGAAACGCACCTCATTCCATACCGTGGGAACCTTCTTCATGAAATCAATCTCAAACGCAGGCTGCTCCTTCAAGTTGTTCGGCGTAAGGGCAAAATTCTGCACACTGCTCTGGAATACCACTGCCGTCGCCAACTCAAAGATGTCTGTCGTACGCCGGATTGTACCTCCGTCGTTATGACGGTTCAGCCGTTTGTTAAGGAATGTTCCTCCAAAGTCCATGCTTCCCACCGTATTACGGATGAAAGGATGCAAACACGCATTGAAAGCCTCTTCATCACAGAAATGCTGCTGGAATACGATATTCTCACTGGCCAAAACAGCCTCGCTGGCACAATAATTGGGATACATCCGTTCCCAACCGCGAGGCAGAGTACAACCATGGAAGATGATTTGAAGTCCATAGTCATTGGCATCGCTGAGGATGGCCTCATAAAGTTTCATGGTCTCCTGCTTATCTCCACCAAAGAAATCCACTTTCAGTCCCTTGATGCCTTGGGCTTTCAACCATTGCATTTCTTTTTTCCGTGCAATCGGATTATCCATACAATGCTTCATCCCCTGCGGGGCATCGTTCCATCCTCCATTGGAATTATACCACAAAAACACGTCCACGCCTTTGGTATGGGCATATTTAAACAACGTCTCCATCCGCTCGCGCCCTACCTGCGTGTCCCACAAGGCATCCATCAGAATATACTCCCAGCCCATATCTGCCGCCAGGTCTATAAAAGCGATTTGGTCATCGTAACACATACTCGCGTCTTGCCATACAATCCACGACCAACTGGCACGTCCGGGACGGAATTCCGTAGCCGGAGCATAGAGTTCTTCCACTACATCGAACTGGATGGTAGTCTCCACCACCGGCTTCAGCGTACTGCCCAGCGTAATGGTACGCCAAGGCGTGGCACCGGGAAGCCCCATTTGCGCGCCTGTACTTCCAAAGCCGTTGTTCTCACCTTGCATAGGGAAAGCTATTGTGTATAGTCCGTCGGCCGTGGCATCGCTCAAATGAGAGGCACAATATTTGCCGGTCACACCGGTCTCACTGACCAGCACCCAGCCGTTGTCCCCCTCATGGAACAGACAGGGGAACGTATATCCACAACCATACTGCGAAGGCACATTCATCGGCGCATCGGCCTTATATTCTTCTTCATAGCTCGGTTTGGTACGTTTCCATCCCATCTGCACGTCCGATTGCGGACAAATAAATGTGGTGGTCTGTTCGGGAAAATGAAAGCCCGAAGCCTCTCCATTCACGACCACACATGCCGTCTCGCCCTGCATCGGTATGCGGTAACGAAACGCGATGTTACAGTCCGCCACATGAAAATCCACGTCCATCGCCTTCCCATCTGCCGTCTTCAATTTGAATGTCAACAGATTGGCTGCATAACGCACCGTATCTTTCTTGCTGCGTGTCAGGACATACTCACCCGATACGGCCGACACTTCACTTTTCATCCACTGCATGCCGCGGGAGAAACTGCCTATATTCGTTTCAAGTCCCAAGGGCGAATCTTCCAGCATCACCACTTCTTTCTTTCCCTTTTTCTCCTGCACGAAATATCCCGCACGGTAATAAGGCTTTCCTTCTCTTACTCCTGCCGTCAGGAATGTATTTCCGTCGGGACTTAATACTGTTCTTACCGAATCACCCGAAACGGGAGAGTGCTCCTGCATGCCATGCGGCACACCGGCGAATCCTGCCGCAGACGAGAACATGCCCCATCCTGCATACAGCGCCATTGTCATCAAAACTTTCTTCATCATTACCATTGTTTATCATATATATTCATTTGTCAAACCGGAAGCCGCGGAACAGTTTACCGCTACCTTCCAACTCCGCCCCGAAATAGAAACCGGGCTGGGTCGGCTGGTTGTAGGCCACGTTCTGCGTCACGATACTGAGACGGTAGACACGGTCTTCAAGAAAAGTATGGAAGCGGTAGGGTGTAGAAATCGGGGACACATAGATGCGTAGAGCCGAATTGTCGGAAGTCCGCACGATGACTTCCTCCCGCCAGTCGCCCAGGATGTCACCCTGCAGACAAGGATTACTTTTGGTCCCGTTATTGAAACGGCATCCTTCGAACACTTTGAGCGTATGGCAGGTCTGTGTCTGACAATCATATTTGGTCACCCTCTCACGATCGAGCAGTTCGCGCAACAAGTCGCCGTCCCACCACACAGCCATATTGACGGACAGCCCCTGAGGATGGTCACATACTATTTCACCTTTGATATTACGTATGCCCCCCGATGCCGTCGACCACATTTCCAGTCCGTAATTCGTCGGATCGATATCCGCTGCCATGCAGCGCCCCACGTCTTTTCCCGAAGGAAGCTGAAAGATGACACGCCCCGTAGCGGCGTCTCTGAAATCACTCCCGTCGCGACGGTTTTCATGGCAATCCCACACTTGCAGGCTTTCCGTAGATGGGTCGAACGCCGTCAGATGAATGGCATCACCGTGCCCGAAGCCCGTATTGTACAGCCCCCTACCGTCATGGTCGACCGCACACGAACCGTAAGTGATTTCATCACAGCCGTCACCGTCCACATCCGCCACCCGCAAGTTGTGGTTTCCTTGTCCGGCATAACTTCTCCACCTCTCATCATCCGTATCAAACACCCACCTCCGCCTTAGCTGCTTGCCGTCCCAATCGTATGCAGCCAACACTGTGCGCGTGTAATATCCGCGACACATCACCACCGACGGATGTTTTCCATCCAGATAGGCCACAGCCGCCAGATACCGTTCACTGCGGTTGGCGTAATTGTCCCCCCAATTCTCGACACGCCCGCGAGGCGGACAATAGTCAACGGTATGCATGGCCGCACCTGTCTCTCCATTGAAGACCGTCAGAAATTCACGGCCGGATGCCACATAACCAACCCTTCCTTGACGGTGCTCGTCTGCTCCGAAACGTTCATCAACCGAAGGGTCGCCAATCACCTTTCCGCAACCGTCAGTTGTTCCGTCGGCCGTCTTGACCACAAGTTCCGCCTTCCCGTCTCCATCAAGGTCATACACCATAAATTGTGTGTAATGCGCCCCGGCACGGATGTTCCGCCCCAAATCAATGCGCCATAACCGTGTTCCGTCCAGCTTATAAGCATCAAGAAAAACCGACCCCGTAAATCCGCCGTGCGAATTGTCCTTCGAATTGGTCGGGTCCCATTTCAATATGATTTCCATTTCCCCGTCACCGTCCAAATCTGCGGCCGAAGCATCATTGGCCGTATAACCGCATTCCGTGCCATCCGGCATGACCTGCCGTCCGGGAGCCTGCAAAGGGATTTCCAGATAACCGCAAGGGGCATCGGCCGGCAACACGTAACGTCCCGAAGAAGACGTCACTTCCTGCCCGTCAACAACAGGACGTACTTCATACACGGCCTGTGCCGCGGAAACATTCCTGTCATAATATTGGGTAGACACACCTATCGGCTCTGTCGTCACCAACTTTCCGTCCCTATATATATTATATAATGTATGCAAAGGGTCTGACGACAAATAGCGCCACCCGACCAGAACCGTATCCGGCGAGACCCTCACCGCAACCACGCCGCGCCCCAGGCGCTCATGCGTAAGCATCCCGCTGTTATTCTCCGGTTCTTCCACACCGGAACAACCGTCCGAGGCATAGACAAACAACACACCAAACAGCCACAACGACAAAACGGCCCAGAAATATCTACTCATGTTTTTCCTCTATTATCTGATAAATGCAACAAATATACACAAATTAAACGAAAGCTGCGAACAAAGCCGACAGATAAAACCACCACATAATACTGCACATTTTATCTAAAACTATGCAAAATATGCTTTTAATAGCTGAATTTCTACTATATTTGCAATGAAATGAAAGAGACAAACAGATTGAAAGCAATCCTATCCGTCATATATCTCCTCATCATCGGATACGGAATGACGCAAACTTCTCTTGCCGGTACACCACCGCCGGCAAACGACAAGTTCGTGTTGGTCATCGACCCCGGACACGGCGGAAAAGACCCCGGTGCCATCGGACGCTTCTCGCGGGAAAAGAACATCAACCTGTCGGTGGCAAAAGCTTTCGGACAGCTTGTCGAGTCTCATTGCCCCCACGTAAAAGTAATATACACCCGCAAGAGTGACGTATTCATTCCGTTGGACAGGCGGGCGGAAATAGCCAACAAAACCAATGCCGACCTGTTCATCTCCATACACACCAACGCACTCCCCAAAAAAGCCATAGGCAGAGGAGCGGAAACCTATACATTGGGTATGGCCCGTGCAGAAGCCAATCTGGACGTTGCCAAACGGGAAAACTCCGTAATTCTCGTGGAAAACGATTACAAGGAACGTTACCAGGGATTTGACCCCAACTCATCGGAAAGCTACATCATGTTTGAGTTCATGCAAGACAAGTACATGGAGAAAAGCGTACACTTTGCCAAAACGCTCCAAAAGGAATTCAAGACCACTGCCGGACGACAGGACAAAGGTGTGCATCAGGCCGGATTCCTCGTGCTCCGGCAAACCTGCATGCCCAGCGTGCTCATTGAGTTGGGCTATATCTCCACACATGATGAAGAAACATTCCTCAACTCGCAGAACGGCATCAAAAAGATGAGCCAAAGCATCTTCAACGCTTTCCTCAGCTACACCCGCCAATCCAAGAAGACAGACCAGGCAAAGGGAAAGGCCACAGCCCAGCAGCCGCCCGTACGTCAGGAAGACGTAACGGCAGAACATACCGCGGAAGAGGAAGATACGGACATAAAGAACATAGTGGCAGAAAACAAAAGAAACGCACAACCGCAACAGGAAGAAAACCAACCTGAAAAAACGTCCGCGACAGGCAATGCTCCGGTATTCAAGGTGCAGCTCATAGCAAGCACCCGACAGATTCCTTCGGGAAGCTCACGCTTCAAAGGCCTGTCCCCCATCGACTTCTACAAGGAAGGCAATTATTATAAATACACCTACGGAGCCACGACAGACTACAACGAAGCGCAAAGAATACGGAACGAAATCAAAAAGGACTTTGAAGGAGCTTTCATCGTAGCCTTCAGAAACAATGAAAAGATGGAGTTGAAACAAGCCATAGATGAATTTAGAAAAAACAAATAAAGTTGACTGACTTATGAAATACTTTACGAAAGAAGTGAAAATCGGACTGACCGGCATCATCGCGATAGCCGCACTGTTTATCGGACTCAACTTTTTGAAAGGCATCAACCTCTTCAAACCGAAAAACTCATATTATATTGAATTTGCGGATGTCAAGGGGCTGTCCAAATCATCACCGGTATTCGCCGACGGATATGGCGTAGGTATCGTACGTGATATTTTCTATAATTACGAGCATCCCGGACATGTCCTGGTGCAGATTGACGTAAACGAGCACATGAAAATTCCCCAGGGAAGCACCGCGACATTAGTCAGCGAAATGCTGGGTGGATGCAACCTCAATCTGGTGCTGAAGAATCACGGAGGCAAGGAATACCTTCCCGGCGACACCATCAAAGGGGATGACACGAAGGGACTGATGGACAAGGCTGCCGACATGCTTCCACAGGTAGAACAAATCGTAAGCAAGGTGGACACGCTGCTCACCGCACTGAACACACTGGCCACCAACCCGAACCTGCCGGCCATCATGGCGGACGCCAAAGACATCACAGCCAACCTGAACGCAAGCAGCCGACAGCTCAACCTTCTGTTGCGCAACGACATTCCACAACTCACTGGAAAAATGAATGTCATAGGCGACAATGTGGCACAACTCACAGACAACATGAAACAACTGGACTTGCAGGGAACGCTCAACAAGGTGGACACCACATTGAACTACGTGCAGCTGATGACGGAAAAGATGAACCGCAAGGACAACACATTAGGGCTGTTGCTCAACGACAGTTCCCTGTACAACAATCTGAGCAATACGGCCGGAAGTGCCAACAACCTGCTTATCGACCTGAAAGAACGCCCCAAGCGCTACGTGCATTTCTCCCTCTTCGGAAGAAAAGGCAACTAAACCCGTACGCTTGTCCACATACAGCAATATCATATAGGCGCGCCTGCCACTTTGAGCCGGCGCGCCTATATGATATATCACAGCCTTGAGCACCCAAAAACGCACACAGGTGAGGAACAAAACGCACACAGGTGACCGTTTCATCGCACACAGGTGAAGAATAAGCAGCAAATCAGTTTGCGACTAACCAGCTACCATACAAACACTTGCATAAAAGCAAGCAAAACCCGCTTTTTTATTTTTTTATTTTTTATTTTTCTGAACCAAAGATGCTTACCCCCACATAGCCGTGAACGGCCACGGCAACCATTTGGTTTTATCGCCTATATTTGCGAAATTTGCAGTGTAGAAGTAGAGGATGTATATTCGAAATTAAACCAAGAATCAGATGGAAGGTTCATCTATGTCGCTATGGGGGCATTGCCTGCAGATTATCCGCAATAACGTAGACGACAAACAATATCGGACATGGTTTGAACCCATTCAGATAATTTCATACGAAAGGCCCGTCCTGACATTCGGACTGCCAAGTCAGTATTTCTATGAATTCTTGTCGGAACACTTCGGACGATTGATTTTCTCCGTAGTGCGGCGAGTGTTCGGAGAGGGCACACAATTGAAATATAGTCTGATGGTGGATCAAACCAACCATATCACTGTTGACATAGAACCGGTCAACAGTCCTGTAATCGTATCTCCCAAGCCCAATCGTGCCGGAGGAGACGCGACAGCCCCGAATATGCTTCGCGCACCGCTGCCGCAGGACCTGAACCCGCAACTCAATCCCCACTACAACTTCGACAACTTCATCGAAGGAGCCAGCAACAAATTGCCGCGTTCCGTGGGACAGTCCATCGCCGAACATCCCAAACAGTCCACATTCAACCCGCTGTTCATCTACGGTCCTTCGGGTGTAGGCAAGACACACCTTGTCAATGCCATCGGCACGAAAATCAAGGAACTTCATCCGCAAAAACGCGTGTTATACGTTTCCGCCCACCTGTTTCAGGTGCAATACACAGACTCCGTACGCAAGAACACGGTGAACGACTTCATCAACTTCTACCAGACCATAGATGTGCTGATTATCGACGACGTACAGGAATTTGCCAGCCTGACCAAGACGCAGAACACTTTCTTCCATATCTTCAACCACCTGCATCAGAACGGACGGCAGCTGATTCTGACTTCCGACCGTCCGCCCACCGCCCTGCAAGGCATGGAAGAACGCTTGCTCACCCGTTTCAAATGGGGTTTGCTTGCCGAACTGGAGAAGCCCAACCAACAACTGCGGCACGACATCCTGGACAACAAAATCCGCCAGGACGGCCTGAACATCCCGGAAGACGTGGTCGACTTCGTATCGGAAAACGTAAGCGACAGCGTGCGTGAACTGGAAGGTATCGTCAACTCCCTGATGGCCTATTCTGTGGTGTGGAACCGCGATATAGACCTGCCTTTGGCCGAACAGATATTGAAACGCACCGTCAAAACCGAGAAGAAGCCGGTGACGGTGGATGTGATACTCGACAAGGTCTGCGAATATTTCAATGTCAAACAAGAAGACATCTTCACATCCAGCCGTAAACAAAACATCGTACAGGTACGCCAGATAGCCATGTATCTGGCACAGAAATACACCAAACTCTCATCCGCACGCATCGGCACCCTTATCGGCAAGCGCAACCACGCCACAGTGTTGCACTCATGCAAGATGGTGGAAGACCGCATCCATGTGGACAAGACATTCAAAGGAAAAGTAGATGAGATAGAGCTGCTGCTCAGAAAATAAGTTGTGACACGCGTGCGGAATCTGCCGCATAAACCCACAAAGGCCGTTGCATCCCCAAGAGGAGCAACGGCTTTTTACGTATATCCATGCCGTGTCAATCCATAAATCCTTGCTGCTTCAGGGCTGCGAGCAATCCTTGGCTCATGGACTCATTGTCTTTCCGCGTATACCGGATGTCGGTAAAAATCTGTGCCAACGTCTCTTTCCCGTTAATCTCCACAAAATGCCTGTTCTCAGACAGCTCTTCCTTGGGCGTGTAATGACGGTTGATGTCTGCCGGCGTATAGTCGCGGTAAACCTCATCGTGCATAAAAGCAGACACAGGCAAACGGTCGGACTGTGCGGGAGTCTCATCGGGATACCCTAAGGTCAGCGTCGCTACAGGCATGACCAGACGCGGCAACCGCAAGGTTTCGATAATCTGCAGAGGCATATATAAGGTAGTGCCCAAATAGCATACGCCCAACCCTTCCGCCTCCGCCAGATTGCAGAACGTCTGTGCAAACAGCAAGGCATCCGAAGCCGCATTGAGAAACGAAAGGAAATTGTCGTAGCCGGGATGCGCCTTACGGCACTCCGCCCACCTGGTCGTCCGGTTAAAATCAGCGCACACCGTCAGCACCACAGGCGCCTGCTTCACCATGGGCTGGTTGAAATGTAAGGGCGACAGGCGCTCCTTCATTTCCGCACTACGCGTCACCACCACACTGTAAAGCTGCAAATTCCCCATCGTCTGTGTGCGCCCTGCCGCATCCAAAAGCATGCGCAGCAATGTGTCGGGCACATCCTTTTCGGAATACTTCCGGATTGTCCTTCTGTTCTTTACTGATTCTATCATTCCATTCATTTTTTTGTTCCTTGCAAAGATAAGGAAAAAGTATCATAATAGATTAGACAACAGAGCTTTTTAGCAGGCATCATTTCCACTTTTGGACAACTTTTCAGCATCACAAAAACAACAACACACTCTTCCACAGGCAAATAAAAACCAAAAACGGAAAACTTTCACTTCAAATGAAAGATTTCAAGTTTTTCGTTTGGTCATATCGGAAAACATGTGTAGCTTTGCGATGTTATTTCCGAATGCATCCGTTATCACCTCTACAAGAACAAATCGGAAAGACTAAATCGAACCATTAAAAACGAATCACAGTGGAACAGAAGACTTACAGTTACGAGGAGGCATTCCAGACGTCCCTCAAGTATTTCGCAGGAGACGAACTGGCCGCAAGAGTATGGGTAAACAAATACTCGATGAAGGACTCCTACGGCAACATCTACGAGCGCTCGCCGGAAGACATGCACCGACGTATCGCCAACGAAATCGCCCGCATTGAAAGAAAGTACGAAAACCCGATGACGGCCGATGAAGTATTTGGTCTCCTCGACCATTTCCGTTATATCATTCCCGCCGGAAGCCCGATGACCGGTATCGGCAACAACCATCAGATTGCATCGCTCTCCAATTGTTTCGTCATCGGACTCGACGGACAGGCCGACTCATACGGCGGCATCATCCGTATCGACGAGGAACAAGTGCAACTGATGAAAAGGCGCGGCGGCGTGGGACACGACCTTTCGCACATCCGTCCGAAAGGCTCTCCTGTGAAAAATTCCGCACTGACCTCTACCGGCCTTGTTCCCTTCATGGAGCGTTACAGCAATTCCACCCGCGAGGTGGCACAGGACGGACGACGCGGCGCACTGATGCTCTCGGTGAGCATCAAGCATCCCGATGCCGAAGCCTTCATCGACGCCAAGATGACCGAAGGCAAAGTGACCGGTGCGAATGTCTCGGTGAAAATCGATGACGACTTCATGCACGCCGCCGTCGAAGACAAGAACTATACGCAACAATACCCTGTGGACAGCCGGGAGCCGATGACCACAAAGGAAATCAGCGCCAAAAGACTGTGGGAGAAAATCGTACATAACGCATGGAAAAGCGCGGAGCCGGGCGTACTCTTCTGGGACACCATCCTGCGCGAATCCGTGCCCGACTGCTATGCCGACCTGGGATTCCGCACGGTAAGCACCAACCCCTGCGGCGAAATCCCCCTCTGCCCTTACGACAGTTGCCGTCTGCTGGCCATCAACCTCTATGCCTACGTAATCGACCCCTTCACGGACAAGGCACGTTTCGACTTCGACCTGTTCAAGAAACACGTTCGTCTGGCACAGCGCATCATGGACGACATCATCGACCTTGAGCTGGAGAAAATAGAGATGATTATGGAGAAGATTGGCACCGACCCCGAATCGAACGAGGTGAAAGGGGCCGAACGTCATCTTTGGGAAAAGATATACAAGAAAAGCGGACAGGGACGCCGCACGGGAGTGGGCATCACTGCCGAAGGCGACATGCTGGCAGCCTTGGGGCTGCGCTACGGCACGCAGGAAGCCACCGACTTTGCCGTTGAAGTTCACAAAACCGTGGCCTTGCAGGCGTACGGCTCATCCGTACAGATGGCCAAAGAGCGCGGCGCATTCGAGATATTTGACGCCGCACGCGAGCAGAACAACCCGTTCATCAACCGTCTGCGCGAAGCCGACCCCGCACTGTATGAAGACATGGTGAAATACGGCCGCAGGAACATCGCCTGCCTTACCATCGCACCTACGGGTACAACCAGCCTGATGACGCAAACCACGTCGGGCATCGAGCCTGTCTTCATGCCCGTATACAAACGCCGCCGCAAGGTCAACCCCAACGACCCGCAGGTGCGCATCGACTTTGTGGATGAAACCGGAGACGCATTCGAGGAATATATCGTCTACCACCACAAGTTCCTCACATGGATGAAGGCGAACGGCTTCGACACCACCAAGAACTATTCGCAAGAAGAAATCGACGAACTGGTGGCCCAATCACCTTATTACAAAGCCACGGCCAATGACGTAGACTGGCTGATGAAGGTCAAGATGCAGGGCGCCATACAGAAATGGGTGGACCACAGCATCAGCGTGACGGTGAACCTGCCCTCCAATGTGGACGAGGAACTCGTCAACAGACTGTACGTGGAAGCATGGCGTTCCGGCTGCAAAGGCTGCACCATCTACCGCGACGGCTCACGCTCAGGCGTCATGATATCTGTCAAGAGCGACAAGAAACAGGAAGAACTGCCCTGCAAACATCCCGAAGTGACGGAGACACGCCCGCAAGTGTTGGAATGCGACGTGGTAAGATTCCAGAACAATAAGGAGAAATGGGTGGCTTTCGTAGGTCTGCTTAACGGACACCCCTACGAAATCTTCACCGGTCTTCAGGACGACGACGAGGGTATCGCGTTGCCGAAAAGCGTTACCAAAGGCCGCATCATCAAAAACGTAAACGAGGACGGCACCAAACGCTACGACTTCCAGTTCGAGAACAAAAAGGGATACAAGACCACCGTTGAGGGACTGTCGGAAAAGTTCAACAAGGAATACTGGAACTACGCCAAGCTGATTTCCGGCGTACTGCGCTACCGTATGCCGCTGGAACATGTCATCAAACTGGTAGGCTCGTTGCAGCTGGAAAGCGAGAGCATCAACACGTGGAAAAACGGAGTGGAACGCGCACTGAAGAAGTACATCACCGACGGCACGGAAGCCAAAGGCATCAAATGCCCGAACTGCGGACACGAGACATTGGTATACCAGGAAGGATGCCTCATCTGCAAGCACTGCGGCGCATCAAGATGCGGATAGCCTTATGAGAATCACCGGAAGCCGCATCATCCTCGACCGCGTGAAAATCCATGCCCGCCACGGAGTGGACCCGCAGGAAAGCCTGACGGGAGCATACTTCTACGTGACAATGGAAGCCGACACGGACTTCGGCGAAGCCTTGCACACCGATGAGCTTTCGGGCACAGTGAGCTACGCCACGCTTTACGAACTCATACGGCAGGAAATGGCCGTGCCCTCGCGTCTGCTGGAGCATGTGGCCGGCCGGATTCTCCAACGTGTGTTCCGCGAATGCCCCACCGTGACCCGCATCCGCCTGAAACTGACGAAAGAAAACCCGCCCATGCGGGCCGACTGCCGCGAAGCCGGCATAGACATAGAGGCTGAAAGATAAAACAAGGCAGACACCGCCTTACGATAAACGGCCGCAATTATCCCCAACCGGATAATTGCGGCCGTTGCATGTTTCCCACCATGCCGGACAAGATTCCGTGCGACAGCTTAAAAACTAAGAATAAAACTTTTGTTTTTAAAACTGAAACTTTTATTTTTGAAACCAAAACTTTTATTTTCAAAAACAAAAGTTTTATTCTTAGTTTTTCTCCTGCCGGGAACAAATTCACATCAAACCTAAAAGACCAATACGGACCGCCCGTTTCCGGAGAACCGCCATTATCGGAGAGGATGATTTTAAAGACCTATTCACAGAACAATCACAGTATTCACCTTTTTTTAACATGAGTTTTCTTATCCATGCTTTCGTAAAAAAAGTTTTTTTCGTAAATTCGCGCAGAAAAATTCAGGAATGAAACTTAAGGTAAGAACAATATAAAAGTTTATCACAAATACAATATGGGAAATTTAGGATTAGGATTACAGCTTATGGTCGTAGGCATGGTCACAGTATTCTGCATCCTGTTGATTGTCATCAACTTGAGCAAAGTTCTCATCATGGCGGTCAACAAGTGGGCACCGGAAGAAAGCGTTGCACAGCGTCCGCAACCCCGAAAGGCTCCCGCAGCCGCAGCAGACGCACGCACACTCTCCATCATCCGCGCAGCCGTGGCACAGGTCACGAACGGAAAAGGCAGTGTGAAGAACGTGACACGACTGTAAGGCACAAGACACAAAAGCATATAAAAAAACGATTATACGACAATGGAAAAGAAAGAAGTAAAGTTCAGTCTGGTCTTCCGCGACATGTGGCAGAGCGCCGGCAAGTACGTGCCGCGTGTGGACCAGTTAGTCAAAGTTGCTCCCGCCATTATCAAGATGGGATGTTTCGACCGCGTGGAAACAAACGGCGGCGGTTTCGAACAAGTGAACCTGCTGTTCGGCGAGAATCCGAACAACGCCGTGCGCCAATGGACCAAACCGTTCCATGAGGCAGGCATCCAGACACACATGCTCGACCGCGCGCTCAACGGACTGCGCATGAGTCCCGTACCGGCCGACGTGCGCCGCCTGTTCTACAAAGTGAAGAAGGCACAGGGCACGGACATCACCCGCACGTTCTGCGGACTGAACGACATCCGCAACATCGCCCCCAGCATCCAGTATGCCAAGGAAGCCGGCATGATATCACAGTGCAGCCTGTGCATCACCCACTCCCCCATCCACACGGTGGAATACTATGTCAGCATGGCCAAACAGCTGATTGACCTCGGAGCCGACGAAATCTGCCTCAAGGACATGGCCGGCATCGGCCGCCCCGAAACGCTCGGCAAAATCTGCGCAGGCATCAAAGCCTACAAGAAAGACATCATCATACAATACCACTCGCACGCCGGACCGGGCTTTAACATGGCCTCCATCCTCGAAGTCTGCAAGAACGGCTGCGACTACGTCGACACAGGCATGGCCCCCTTGTCATGGGGAACCGGACACGCCGACATCCTGGCCGTGCAGGCCATGCTGAAGGACGCCGGCTTCAAGGTGAAGGAAGTGAACATGGCAGCCTACATGGAAGTGCGCACGCAAATCATGGAAATGGAAAAAGACTTCCTCGGCTTCTACTGCAACCCGCTCAACCGCATCAACAACTCACTGCTCATCGCACCGGGACTGCCGGGCGGCATGATGGGCTCGCTGATGGCCGATCTGGAGACAAACCTGGAATCCCTGAACAAATGGAAGAAGAAACACGGACAACAAGAACTGACCGAGGATGACCTTCTGGTGAAACTCTTCGATGAAGTGGCCTACATCTGGCCCAAAGTGGGATACCCCTGTCTGGTCACACCGTTCAGCCAGTACGTGAAGAACCTCGCCCTGATGAACGTCATCCAGATGGAGAAGGGCAAGGAACGCTGGAGCATGATTGCCGACGACATCTGGGACATGATACTCGGAAAGGCCGGCCGTCTGCCGGGCGAGGTGGCACCGGAAATCAAGCAACTGGCCGAAGAACAAGGACGCCAGTTCTCCGATACCGACCCGCAAGCCAACTACCCCGACGAACTGGACAAGTACCGCAAACTGATGGCGGAAAAAGGATGGGAAACCGGGCAGGACGACGAAGAACTGTTCGAATATGCCATGCACCCGTCGCAGTATGAGGCTTACAAGAGCGGAAAGGCGAAAGAGGCTTTCCTTGCCGACTTGCAGAAGCGCCGCGAGGAAGCAGCCGCACCGGCAGCCGCAACAGCCCCCGCCACCCCATCGGTCATCACCGTGACCGTCGACGGACAGTCATACAAGGTGGACATTGCCTATGGAGAGGCCGCACCGGCCGCAATCGCACCGGCCGCAGCACAACCCGCCGCACCGACCGGCGAAGGCACGGACATCACCGCACCGCTGGAAGGAAAGTTCTATCGTGTGAAGAACGCACAGGAAACACCGAAAAACGTGGGCGATGCCGTAAAGACAGGTGATGTGTTGGGTTACATCGAAGCGATGAAGACCTACAATGCCATCCGCGCGGAATTCGACGGCACACTGACCGCCATCCTCGTCAACTCTGGCGATTCGGTAGAAGAAGACGATGTAATCATGAAAATTGCCAAGTAAGCTATGGAAGGACTATTGGAAATCTTAAACAAGCTGTATCAGATGACGGCCTTCAGCAACATCATCGCCGACCCGTCGTTCCTGATCATGTATGCTTTGGCCTTCATCCTGCTCTACCTCGGCATCGTGAAGAAATACGAGCCTCTGTTGCTCATCCCGATTGCATTCGGTGTACTGCTGGCCAACTTTCCGGGCGGCGAAATGGGGGTGGTACAGGCCGATTCGGAAGGTTACGTGACACTGGCCGACGGTACGAAGAAAATCATCTGGGACATGCCCCTGCATGACATCGCGCATGAACTGGGACTGATGAACTTTCTTTATTATATGCTGATTAAGACCGGCTTCCTGCCTCCCATCATCTTCATGGGAGTGGGTGCACTGACCGATTTCGGACCTATGCTGCGCAACCTGCGCCTGTCCATCTTCGGCGCAGCCGCACAGTTCGGAATCTTTGCCGTGCTGCTGGCGGCCATCCTGATGGGATTCACCCCGCGCGAAGCCGCATCATTGGGCATCATCGGTGGAGCAGACGGTCCTACAGCCATCTTCACCACCATCAAGTTAGCGCCTCATCTGCTTGGTCCCATCGCCATTGCGGCCTACTCCTACATGGCCCTCGTGCCGGTCATCATCCCGCTGGTAGTGAAACTCACCTGCA
>URKA01000005.1 GCA_900548345.1 uncultured Paraprevotella sp.
TCCTCTTCAGAATCGCAAACTTATACGCTTATCCCCACTAAATATCTACTGACCCCATTTTAGCCTATTGCACTCTCCTCATTTACAATCATTTGCAAAGGCTGTTTTTCCCGCTTTTCCCCGATGCTTTCCGAGGTGGCGTTGCATGGCCGGAAAGCCTTACGACAAGACATAAAAAAACGGACCAAACAGATGGACTTCGAGAAAAAAATCCGTATCCATCCGTTTGGTCCGTTTGGTTCGCACGCCGTCCGGAGGTCTGACACACCCGTGCCCTAAACCGTCGGAACCGCGCGTGAAGTGTTTTTACTTGTCACCGAAATAACGGTTGTACAGGCCCATGAAGCCACAGCCGTGACGGGCTTCGTCCTTAGCCATCTCATGCACGGTGTCGTGAATGGCATCCAGATTCTGCGCCTTGGCCATCTTGGCAATCTCCATCTTTCCGGAGCAAGCACCGCTCTCGGCTTCCATTCTCTTCTTCAAGTTCGTCTTGGTATCCCAAACCATATCACCGAGCAACTCGCAGAAACGTGAGGCATGGTCGGCCTCCTCAAAAGCATAACGCTTGAATGCCTCTGCAATTTCGGGATAACCCTCGCGGTCGGCCTGACGGCTCATGGCCAGATACATACCCACTTCGGTGCACTCACCCTCGAAGTTAGCCTGCAAGCCCTTCTTGATTTCAGGGTCAACATCCTTGGCGATACCAATCTCATGTTCTGTCACAAACTCAAGTTCCGCGTCAACCAACTCTTTGAACTTGGAAGCCGGAGCCTTGCACTGCGGACAACGTTCGGGAGCTTCAGTACCTTCATGAATATAACCACATACCGTACATACAAATTTCTTTTTCATTTTCTTCTTGTTTTTAGTTTATAATTCAACACAATGTTTCACATCAGTCTCTTTTTACTTCTCCATCCTCCGCCTCTTTCTTCAGGCATCCGCCGCATATACCTTTATAATATATATGGCTCTCGTCCACACGGAAGTCATCTTCCGGAAGAGGAAGCGTCATGAATCTGTCTGCAAACGGCACGTCCGTCACCCTGCCACACCTTTTGCACATGAAATGGGCATGCGGCTCCACACAACCGTCGAAACAGACTCTCTTCTCATCTATTGTAAGCATCTGCGCGGCACCCTGCTCCGAAAACAGCCGTAACGTATTGTATACCGTTGTCCTGGACAAGGTAGGTATCTCTTCCGAAAGGGCCACATATACTTCGTCCACCGTAGGATGAGTGTGGTTGGACAGCAAATAGTCCATAATGGCCATACGCTGAACCGACGGGTTGATACCATATCGCACCAATATGTCTTTGGAACTCTCCTGCATTTGTACTTATTCAATAGTTGTAATGATTACAATGCAAATATAGGCGAACTTTTGTTTCCCACCAAACTTTTCTGTGATTTTTTCATGCTGCACCTTGTTTTTATTGGTTTATCTCGCACTTTTAGTTTATCTTTGTCCCCCACTACATATATAAGCAGAAAAAGTATGAACTACGGATTCGTAAAGATAGCAGCGGCCATTCCCGGTGTGAAAGTGGCTCACTGCAAACACAATGCGCAGGAAATCGAAAGCCTGATTATACAGGCAGAAGGTAAAGGTGTGGAAATCATCTGTTTTCCGGAACTCTGCATCACATCGTATACTTGCGGCGACCTGTTCGGTCAGCAACTGTTGATTGACGATGCGGAAATGGCACTGATAAGCATCCTCGACTTCACCCGCTCGCTCGACATCATTTCCATCATCGGCCTGCCCGTTCCCTACCACGGAACTTTGCTGAACTGCGCAGCCGTTATCCAGAAGGGAAAGATATTAGGACTTGTGCCCAAGACCTATTTGCCCAATTACAAGGAATTCTACGAACAGCGTTGGTTCACATCCGGCGACACGCACGGCGACTGCTCCGTACTGCTGTGCGGACAGATGGTGCCGTTGAGCCGGAACATGATTTTCAACACGCCCACCTGCCGGTTCGGCATCGAGATATGCGAGGACGTATGGGCCCCCATACCGCCGAGTTGCGAACTGGCCTTGAAAGGCGCCGACATCATATTCAATCTGAGTGCTGACAACGAAGGTATCGGCAAACACGACTACCTGAAATCATTGCTGGCACAACAGAGCGCGCGTTGCCTTGCAGGCTATGTCTTCGCCGGAGCCGGATTCGGCGAAAGCACACAGGACGTGGTATTTGCCGGAAAAGGATTTGTATACGAAAACGGTGTATTGCTGGCCGAAAACCAAAGATTCCTGTTCAAGGAACAGTTGATAATAAGCGATATCGATGTGGAACGCCTGCGCGGAGAGCGCAGAGTCAACACAACCTTCAGCGCATCCATCGCACGCCTCTCCTCCCGCCACATCATACAGATTGACACGGAACTCTTCTCCACAAAAGATTCGGAACTGTGCCGGAACATAAACCCCATGCCTTTCGTGCCCGACGGACGCCTTCTGAACGAACGTTGCGAGGAAATATTCGCCATACAGATTGAAGGACTGGCCAAACGGCTTGTCCATACACAGGCACAAACAGCCGTCATAGGCATCTCCGGTGGACTGGATTCCACGCTGGCCCTGCTGGTATGCGCCAAGACATTCGACAAGTTAGGCATATCACGTAAAGGCATTGTCGGTGTCACCATGCCCGGTTTCGGCACTACAGACCGCACCTACACCAATGCACTCAACCTGATGAAAAGCCTGGGAATAACCATCCGCGAAATCAGCATCAAGAAGGCATGCCTCCAGCATTTCGAGGATTTGGGAGTGGACACAAGCAAACATGACGTGACGTATGAAAACGGACAGGCGCGCGAACGCACCCAAATACTGATGGACGTGGCCAATCAAATGAACGGACTGGTCATCGGCACCGGCGACCTCTCTGAGTTAGCCCTTGGATGGGCCACCTACAACGGCGACCACATGAGCATGTACGGCGTGAACGCCTCCATACCCAAGACTTTGGTAAGACACCTGGTAAACTGGGTGGCGGATACGATTATTGATGAGGACTCACAAGCCACACTGAAAGACATCGTCGCCACTCCCATCAGTCCGGAACTGATTCCGGCCGACGAGGACGGCAACATCAGCCAGAAAACGGAGGACTTGGTGGGACCTTACGAACTGCATGACTTCTTCCTATATTATACACTTCGTTTCGGTTTCCGCCCGTGCAAGATTTTCTTCCTTGCCACCCATGCATTTGCCGGGAAATATCAGGATGAAGTCATCAAGAAATGGCTCACGACCTTCTTCCGCAGGTTCTTTGCCCAGCAGTTCAAACGTTCCTGTCTGCCCGACGGTCCGAAAGTGGGCAGCTGTTCGCTGAGTCCTCGCGGCGACTGGCGTATGCCGAGCGACGCCTCCTCCGCATCGTGGCTGGAAGAATGCGACCGGCTGGCCGAATCATAAAAGAGAGCCGTACCGCATCAGGCCCAGCGCAACGTGTCAACCTTAGACAAACGTTCCGTCAGACGCGGCATCAGGCTTTTGCGTATACGCAGGGTCATGCTACAGTCGTTGTCATACCCCTGACCGACAATCGTGGGGCTTTCCTCCTTGACAATGCGCATCACCTGATTCATAAAAGGATATTCAAAAAAGAAAGAGACTTCCGCATCCACGGTTTTCTCTATAATGTGCGCCGCACCGATAGCTTCGGCTGCGGCGGCTTTATAGGCCTGTATCAGGCCGCTTGTGCCCAGCTTGATCCCGCCGAAATAGCGGACCACCACGATTAATATGTCTGTCAGTTCATTGGAATTGATTTGTCCGAGAATGGGCTTGCCTGCGGTTCCGGAAGGTTCACCGTTATCATTGGCACGGAAATCCTTACGTTCCGCACCGAGCATATAGGCATAGCAGCAGTGGCGCGCGTCGTAATACTTCTTCTGATATTGCTCCACCCATGTTTTCACCTCTTCCACAGTCCGCACAGGATGGGCGAAAGCAAGGAACTTACTGCGTTTCTCGGTATACTCCCCTGCGGCAGTCCCCTCTATGGTCTTGTACATATCGTCTTCCATCATGTTTCACTCATAAAAAAAACTCCGGGCTTATGGTTTATGCCGCACAAGTCCGGAGTATAAAGTATCCTATTCAATGTTGCCTGATTGTTCTATCCTCTCCTACTGTTATGACTTTCTTCCTCTTTAGGAGAGCTCATGAATCACAAGTCCGCTGCGCAGTTTTGGTTCGAACCACGTTGCCTTGGGCGGCATAATCATGCCACGGTCTGCAATGGTCATAATCTGTTGCATGGACACCGGATAAAGGGCAAGCGCCATCTTCATCTCCCCACTGTCGCAACGCCTTTTCAGTTCGTCCAACCCGCGCAGGCCGCCCACGAAATCGATTCGCTTGTCGCGACGCAGATCCTTGATGCTCAACAACTCATCCAAAATCAGGCGACTGCTGATGCTGACATCGAGAGAGTCAATAGGGTCGTTCTCGTCGAAACGTCCCGGACGTACTTTCAACCGATACCAGTTCTGCTCTAAATACAAGGAGAACTCATGCATCCCTGCAGGCCGGTAATTGGCCTCTCCCATACAGGTGACCTCGAAATTCCGCTCCAAGGCCGTGAGGAAATCCGAAGGCGTATAAGTGCCCAAGTCTTTCACCACACGGTTGTAATCCAGAATCGTCAGTTCGCCGGCCGGGAAACATACGGCCATGAAGTAGTTATATTCCGCCTGCGGGTCGGGCTGCTGCGCTTCGCGCATCTTTTCCTGACCCACCAGCGCGGCAGCCGCAGAGCGGTGATGCCCGTCGGCGATATATAAAGCCGGCATTTTGGCGAACTCCTCCGTGACAATCGTTATGTCCGAATCGTCTTCCACTAACCAGAAACGATGTCCGAAGCCGTCGATGGGAGCGATAAAATCGTATTCAGGCGTACGGGCCACGTACTTTTCTATCAGCCTTTTCAACACGGCGTTGTCCGGATATGCAAGAAATACCGGTTCGATATTGGCATTGGTCACACGAACATGCTTCATGCGGTCTTCCTCCTTATCCTGCCGTGTCAGTTCGTGCTTCTTTATGACGCCGTTCATGTAGTCGCTTACCGCAGCTCCGAGCACAATACCGTACTGCGTATGGCCGTCCATGGTTTGTGCATAGATGTAATACATCGGCTTTTCATCCTGTACCAACCACCCGTTTCTCCGGAACTTGGCAAAGTTTTCGGCTGCTTTTTCGTATATACACGGTGCATATTCGTCCGTCCCCTCTGGAAAGTCTATTTCCGGACGGATGATATGATACAACGACATTTCATTATCTCCTGCCTCACGGCGCGCCTCTTGTGAATCGAGCACATCGTAAGGACGACTTTCCACGGCCTCCACCAACTCTCTCGGCGGACGAATACCTTTGAAGGGTCTGACCAATGCCATAATCTTAATTATTTGTTAACTTGAAACTTAACACATCCCTCTTTAAGGAATGCTACAATCTGTCTCGCTGCGGCAAGTCCTGCATTGATATTTGCTTCGGCCGTTTGTGCCCCCATCTTCTTGGGCGTAGAGAAATAGCGTCCCTCAAAGGTTCGGAAATCAGCATCAGCATCGGGCATGATGTCTGTCACGTATTTCAGGTCGCTTCTTTCACCCATCAGTTTCAGCAAACCAGCCTCATCAATGACTTCCTTGCGCGCCGTATTGATGAGCACGGCACCTTTCGGCATCCTATTCACCACTTCATAGTTGATGCTGCCGCGCGTTTCGGCTGTAGCGGGAATATGCAGGGATACAATCTGGCAACTCTCGAAAAGTTCATCGCGCGAGGCTACGGCTTTCACTCCGTCCGCCTCTATTGCCGTAGCCGGACAGAAGGCGTCGTAGGCATAAACATCCATGCCGAAGCCCTTGGCCACGCGGGCCACATTGCGGCCTACATTGCCGTATGCAAGAAGTCCCAGTTTCTTGCCCATCAATTCCGTACCGGCCTTGCCATTGTAGAAGTTGCGGACAGCATAGACCAAAAGTCCCATGACCAGTTCGGCCACGGCATTGGCGTTCTGTCCCGGTGTATTCATCACCACTACCCCATGTGCGGTAGCCGCATCCAAATCGACATTATCGTAGCCAGCACCGGCACGTACCACGATTTTCAGGTTCTTGGCCGCATCGAACACCTCGTTGTCTATCTTGTCGCTACGGATGATTATCGCCTCCACATCCGCCACGGCAGAGAGCAACTGCGCCTTCTCCGTATATTTTTCCAACAGCACGACTTCCATTCCGGCCTCATCGGCAACTTTCTTTATTCCGTCCACAGCAACCTGTGCAAAAGGTTTCTCTGTGGCAATCAATATTCTGGCCATATTTCTTGATGTTTTAGTTTATATTTAGACTCAACAGAAAAGGGCGTTCCTGCGAATAACTTCAGGAACGCCCGCATAGTTTATCACATCAGTGTTTAGCTTCAAAATCCTTCATGCATTGAATCAATGCCTGAACGCCCTCGATGGTCTGGGCATTGTAACATGAAGCGCGGAAACCTCCCACACTGCGGTGGCCTTTGATACCCACCATGCCTTGTTCTGTGGCATATTGCATGAATTCGGCTTCCAGTTCCTTGTATTCGTCGTTCATCACGAAGCAGATGTTCATCAACGAGCGGTCTTCTTCCTTGGCCGTTCCGCGGAACAACTTGTTGCGCTCGATTTCTCCGTAAAGCATATCGGCGCGTTGGTGAGCCAGTTTGTCCATCGCCTCCACACCGCCGTGGGCTTTCACCCACTCAAGGTTCTTCATCGCGCAGTAGATGGGCACTACCGGCGGAGTGTTGAACATGGAACCGTTCTTCACATGGGTCGTGTAATCCATCATAGTCGGAATGGTGCGCGACATCTTGCCTAAGGCATCATCTTTCACAATCAGAATGTTCACGCCAGCCATGGAAAGATTCTTCTGGGCACCGGCATAAATACAGATATATTTGCTTACATCCACCGGACGGGAGAATATATCAGACGACATATCAGCCACTACCGGTACGGGACTGTCTACATCGAAGCGCATCTCGGTGCCGAATATGGTATTGTTTGTCGTCAGATGGAAGTAATCCGCATCTGTGGGGATGGTATAGCCTTTCGGTATATAAGTATAGTTGGCATCGGCCGAAGAAGCCACTTCCACCACTTCGCCGAAGAGTTGGGCCTCTTTCATGGCTTTCTTAGCCCATGTTCCCGTGTTCAGATAAGCCGCTTTCTTCTCCAGGAAGTTATAGGGCACACGGCAGAACTCCGTGCTGGCACCGCCTCCAAGGAAAATCACCGAATATCCGGCCGGCACATCAAACAATTCCTTTACCAAATCCACGGCCTTATCCACCACCGGTTGGAAGTTCTTTGCACGATGACTCATTTCCATCAAGGAAAGACCGCTACCTTCGAAATCCAGGCAAGCCGCCGCCGTCGCTTCGATAACCTCGCGGGGTAACATGGACGGGCCCGCATTAAAATTATACTTCTTCATTTAATTTATGAACATTAATGATTAATACCTTTTGTTATAAGCATAACTGATGCGAATGTAGAAAATAAAAACCATAAAAGCAACGAATCTTCAGACATTTTTTAACTACCGTGTTTTTTTCTCCAACATACTGTCAAAATGTCAAGATTATGGCCTTTTCCAACTATGTGCTCACCTGATTTCCTCCACTATCGTCCTGATGCCTTTTATCTTCTGTCCGGCCACGGCACGCAACACATCCTTGAGTTTGTTGCGCCGGACTGCCGCAAAGGCATAATGGTCTTTTACGTCGACACGGCCGATTTCGTCTTTCTGCAATCCTCCGACCTTTGACAAAAATCCCACGACATCGACTTTATTGATTTTGTCTTTCTTGCCCTTACCTATATATAATGTCACCCATCGGGGAGCGGAGGGTACAGCACAGTCGGAGGACGGAATGTATGCTTCCGGCTCACACACGATATATTCGGGCAGATGCTCCCCGGCATGCAGGATGATATAGGCGCATCCCTCGGCATCCCAGCGGGCGGTGCGCCCGTTACGGTGAATGTATGCGTCTTCGTTCAACGGCAGATGATAATGAATCACACTGTCAATGTTGGGAATGTCCAGACCGCGTGCGGCCAGGTCGGTTGATACGAAAACGTTGCACGAGCCGTTGCTGAAACGATAGAGTGCGCGTTCGCGTTCACGCTGCTCCATGCCGCCATGGAACATCGCGCAGGCAAACCCTTCGCGCTTCAGATAATTGTACACGCGCTCCACACTTTCGCGGTAGTTCACGAACACAAGTGAACTTTTATCCCCCAGCCCGCAGAGCAGACGGTTCAGGGTGGATAATTTGTCTTTTTCGGGCGAATCCACGGTATACACCCGTATGCGGTCGGGTATCTGTTCTTCTCCGGAAAGGAAGTCGAGCTTTACAAAGTCTCTTCCTGATACGAAGTCGGGAATGGCCGGTGCATCGGTAGCGGAAAGCAGAAAACGCTTCTTCAAGTTCGGCAAACGGCCGATAACCCGCGCCATCTCGTCCTGAAAACCCATCTCCAGACATTTGTCGAACTCATCGATAACCAACGTATGCACACCCGAAACGGCTATATTCTCCTTATCCAGATGGTCGTTCATACGCCCCGGCGTGGCGAATATCACGCGGGGATGAAGACTGTTCATCGTGCGGTGTTCGTCCATGGCCGGCCGGCCCCCGTAACAGCTCATGACCGGAACACCCGAACCCATCGATTTGAAGACTTGTTCTATTTGTAGAGCCAATTCGCGCGAAGGCACCAGCACTACGGCCTGCAGGACTTCGTCCGCGGCCAGCGACTGCACGAGTGGGATAAGATAGGCCAGCGTCTTGCCCGACCCTGTGGGGGAAAGCAGCACAAGGTCCGTGCCTTTCCTGTATTCCTCTATCGTAGTCTGTTGCATGGCGGTCAAAGAACTGACGTTCAGTTTCCGCAGGATTTCATTTATACCGATATTTCCCATATTGAGTATTGTTTTTTGCAAATATACGGATTTATCGTGAGATAAACGGCAAAAAACAATGGAGTGAAGCATGGTTATTGCTTCTGAAAGTAATAATACCACCAGTATGTGTTGCCGTACATCCGGCGGCACTGATTGG
Organism: uncultured Paraprevotella sp.; assembly: GCA_900548345.1. Lineage (GTDB taxonomy): Bacteria > Bacteroidota > Bacteroidia > Bacteroidales > Bacteroidaceae > Paraprevotella. The sequence continues at coordinate 9,149 of URKA01000005.1, forward strand.
AACGCTCCGTCTTATCCTTGAATTGTGCGGCAAAATGCAAGAAATCATTCAGATTGGTTTCTACCGCTTCATCCTTATAGACAATCACAGGCATGGTATGCAAACGGTCGTACAAGACAAGTGCCTCCTTATAATAATGAGGAAGGCTCTCGTTGATGACATAAAATCGCGGCAATACCGATACAAAAGCATCCAGATTTTTGTCCAGCAAATAGGCACACAGAAGATAGTCATTTACTGCAGGAGTGGCAGACGGCATCTCCGACAACAGTTCCAGAAAGCGCGTGGCACGTTCCGCCCCCTTGCCGGGCTTCCCGCCCAAATGGCGGAACAAATCAGAAGTCCAATCACAGGCATGAATACTATCTGCCCTGTCAGGAATCAGCCCGTCGCTCCCGTAATACTGCGGATAATCGAACAGTTTTTCACCCAACCGCCCCGTACGGCTGAGTGCGAACACGCGCATGGCCGTCATTCCACGGTCGGCATGCAACGAAAAACGACCGGTTTCCAGCACACATGAGTCAAGTCCCTCCGTGATCTCACGTTCCATCTTCAAACGGTAATGACATACATCGTTCGTGTTTCCCACCTGTCCCGTCATGACCATAAACACTCCCAGAAGGATGAAATTAGGCCACAGATATACAGGCAGACTGTACTTCTCGCTTTGCCTGTCGGGGTAGTGCATCACTGCCCACGCGACAAAGAGATAAAGGAAAGTCCAGACAAGCAAGGCCCCTCCTCCTACGGTCAGGCTGACCGACCATCCGCCAGCCGGCACCATTGCCGTAAGCAGTCCCAGCAGAAGGCACGAAGGAAAATAATATAATGCATGAAAACGCAATGGGAAAATGATGATTTTCCGATACAGATAGGGTAAGACAACCGACACGGAAGTAATAATTACCGTTCCCCACAAAGGAAAATACACAGTCTGTCCTTTTGACAGTAAATGTTGTGTGGCAGTCAGCAAGTCCGACTGCATGACATACAGGTATAATACACAGAACACAGTGAAAAGAGAACCGCATGTCCATGCAACGATGCCTGCGGTTCTCTTCATAGAGGTCGATTTATACATTCCGTATCACTAAACAGATTTTGTTTTTATTCTTTCGTACTCTTGGCTTCTCCCTCTTCTTTCGCACGGCGAAGCACCATGGCCGAACGCGCGGGCAGATAAAGTTTCAGCCATCCCTTCCCGTCTCTTGCCAACAATGGGTCGAAGTTGGTCAGATGACGCACACTGTCATCATTCAGCCCGTGTCCGCCGTATTCGGGTGCGTCCGTATTCAGGACCACGTCGTAAGCCCCTTGCGGCACCATGAAACCATAGTCCGTAAACGAACGGTTGTAACTGAAATTGAACACAAACACCAGGTCCTTGCGGCTGTATGCCAATATCTGGTCGCCGTCGTTGTGCCATATTTCTACCACAGGCGACTTCTGGATATTCTTTTCCCTGCCTATGATGGCAAGCATAGCCTTGTCGAAATCTCCCAGATAGTGGAAGCACAGTTCCTTGTTATCTACAAGATTCCATTGACGACGGGCATATTTATAACTCCAACCGTTGCCTTCGCGGGGGAAGTCTATCCATTCCGGATGCCCGAACTCGTTACCCATGAAATTCAGATACCCCCCGTTAATGGTGGATGCCGTAAGTAAACGTATCATTTTATGCAGGGCAATACCGCGTTCCACGGTATAGTTCTCGTCGCCTTTCTTGAAATGCCAGTACATGTCGGCATCAACCAGGCGGAAGATAATCGTCTTGTCTCCCACTAATGCCTGGTCGTGGCTCTCGCAATAAGAAACTGTCTTCTCGTCTTTCCTGCGGTTGGTCACTTCCCAGAACAAACTGCTGGGTTTCCATTCCTCATCCTTCTTCTCCTTGATGGTCTTTATCCAATAGTCGGGGATATTCATGGCCATACGATAATCAAAACCGTAACCTCCGTCTTCGAACGAGGCTGCCAATCCCGGCATACCGCTCACCTCCTCGGCAATCGTAATGGCTTTCGGGTTCATCTCATGAATCAACTTATTGGCCAGCGTCAGATAACAGATGGCGTTGTCATCCTGCCCACCGTTGAAATAGTCTCCATAGTTGCAGAATGCCTCTCCAAGCCCGTGGCTGTAATAAAGCATGGAAGTCACACCGTCGAAGCGGAAACCGTCGAAATGGTACTCGTCCATCCAGAACTTGCAATTGGACAGCAAGAAATGCAGCACTTCATTCTTTCCGTAATCAAAGCAGAGACTGTCCCAAGCCGGATGCTCACGGCGTCCGCCGCCATAGAAGTATTGCGAAGGGTCGCCCGCGAAATTACCCAAGCCTTCCACTTCGTTCTTCACGGCATGCGAGTGCACGATGTCCATGATAACGGCAATGCCCGACTTGTGCGCCTCATCTATCAGTTGCTTCAGTTCTTCCGGCGTACCGAAACGGCTTGAAGCCGCAAAGAAACTGGACACATGATAACCGAAACTTCCATAGTAGGGATGTTCCTGTATCGCCATAATCTGTATGCAGTTGTAGCCGTCGGCCACGACACGTGGCAGCACGTTCTCGCGAAACTCATTATAGGTGCCGACCTTCTCCGCATCTTGCGACATGCCGATATGACACTCGTAAATCAAAAGCGGAGACGTATTGGGCCGGAAACTTTTCTTCTTCCACACATAAGGCTTCTCCGGAGCCCATACCTGCGCACTGAATATCTTGGTCTGCTCATCCTGCACAACCCTTCTGCACCATGCCGGGATACGTTCTCCGCACCCGCCGTCCCAATGAATCTTCAACTTGTAAAGGTCTCCATGCTTCAATGCGTTCCCGCGGAGCTTGATTTCCCAGTTTCCGGTACCTTTCAAGCGCTTCATCCGGTATTTAGGGCTTTCTTTCCAATTATTGAAATCTCCAATCAGATATATATCCGTGGCATGAGGCGCCCACTCCCGGAACACCCATCCGGTGGACGTGCGATGCAAACCGAAATACAAATATCCTGTAGCGAACTCCGACAACGTGCTCTTCCCGCCCTGTGTCAGTTCCCCGATTTTATCCAATGCGAACTGATGGCGTCCGGCTATGGCTTGTTCGTAATCTTTCAGCCACGGGTCGTTCTTCACGATGCCCAATGTCTTTGAATTTGGTTTTGAGGTTTTTCTTACCATAATATTAGGATTTGAGGTTGTGTTCTTTACATGGTTTGTTTCTCTTGTACCGGAATTTTAAAGACGGCCTTTTTCATCATTTCAGACGCAATGCCCGGCGCATGCACATCCTGTGGAAAGAAGATGACGAACATGCCTTTCCGTACATGAATATAGCTGTCGGCACCCCCAGGATGAAAGCTAATGTCTTTCTGCCCGTCATATTCCGAAGGTTCCGCACAGGTGAGCGGCGTATATCCCATCGTCTCATCTCCCGTAAGAGGCACCTGTATATCAATCATTTTTCGGTGTGATTCCAACCGAGCCTCTTCTTTTCCCTTGACCGGGATAGTCTGTACATTGACAAATTCCGTGCCGTCGGAGCACAGAAGATAACGCCCGTCGGCAAAAGCGGACACATCATGTCCTTTCAAGAAGTCGGCAACCCTTTGGAATGCCGGATGAATATCCGCATATTTTTCCAGGTTAGCTATTTCGTCTACAATCATATCGGCCTGATTTTATAGTTATGTTCCTTACAAATATAGGAGATTATTCAGACTTATCCTTCAACTCTCCATAAGATTTTTATGTTTTTTCAAAACTTCCAGCAGTTCGTCATGTATTTTGCCGTTCGACGCGAATACTTCGCGTCCGTCCCAACGGTTCTCATGGCCGCTGAAGTCTGTAAGTCTGCCGCCAGCCATTTCAAGGATAAGTGAACCTGCCGCCACATCCCATTCACTGATAAAGCCTTCTATCCGTGCCTCGAAGCGTCCGGCCGCCACATAACAGATTTCTACCGCAGCCGCCCCCAGCAGGCGCAACCCGCCCACATGTCCGTAAAGATCTCTCACCACATTCATCACGAAAGGTGAATAGGATTCCGACTTATACGGAAAACCGAATTCAATAAAAGACTGGTCGAGCACGGACTGGCCGCTCACGTGTATCTCCCGGCCATTCATATAGGCCTTCCCGCCACGGTATGCCCAGAACAGTTCATCGCGGCAACATTCGTAAACCACGCCCAACAGAATCTCTTCACGGTTCCGCAAGGCGATGCTTACACAATAAGGAGCATTGTCGTGAATATAGTTGCTTGTTCCGTCCAAAGGATCCACCACCCAGCAATACTCCTGACTTCCGAGTGTTCCGCTCCCCTCTTCGGCTACGAACCCTGCTTCGGGCAGCAACTCATGCAGCCGTGCGACAATCCTTTTCTCGGATGCCTTGTCTACATACGACACGTAATCGTGCGCACCTTTCTGCTCTACCTTGTCCTGGTTGAAAGCAACCCGTTCGTCACGCAAGAACTCTCCGGTTTCCACAGCCAGTTTCTTGACTTCTTCCGTCAGCCGTTTCAAATCCATAGTATATATCCTCCTTTATTGTTTTACCACTACACCATGGCTGTATGTCCCTTTCTGCGTCACATTGCCGTCTTTGTCTTTCAGTACGAAGGGACCGTCTTTCTCGTTGTCTTTGAAATTTCCCTCAAAGCGCATTCCGTTTTCATCAACCATGATGCCGAATCCGTTCTTTTCGCCATTGACGAACGTACCTTTGAATTTGGAACCGTCCGCAAGGCGGAGTATGCCTTCACCGTTCATCTGTCCGTTCTTCCATTCGCCTTCATATACATCGCCGTTGCTCCAGACATATTTGCCATGCCCGCTACGCCGGTTGGCTTTCCACGTTCCGCTGTATGAGGCTCCGTTATGCCAAGTAAAAGTGCCCACACCGTCCTGTTCGCCGTTTTTAAAATGTCCGACGTACTTATTGCCGTTGGCAAACGTGAAGACACCTTCTCCGGTCCGCTCGCCTTGCACGTAGTCGCCTTCATATACATCGCCGTTGTGAAATTTGTAGATGCCTTTTCCATGTTGGATGTCATCGACCCATTCTCCCGTATATACGTCACCGTCGGCATAATTGAAGGTCCCTTTTCCATTGCGCTGGTTGTTTTTCCACATACCGTCATACCATGAACCGTCGCCCCAGTCGAAACGCCCTTTTCCGTTTTTCTGGTCTCCGCTCCAATGGCCACGGTAGGAAGCTCCGTTGGCATACTTGTATTCGCCGTATCCGTCGCGTTTGTCTTCGTTCCACTTACCTTTATATACATCGCCGTTGTAGTAGTACATCGTGCCCTCTCCATGTTGGTAATCGCGGAACCAAAGGCCGTCATACTTATTGTTGTTCATGAAGTAATAGATACCCCGGCCGTGCTGCTGGTCCTGGAACCACTCTCCTTCGTATTTCTCTCCATCGGGAAACTTGTATACGCCATAGCCCTGGCGCTTTCCCTTCACGTATTCCCCTTGATAGGAATCACCGTTTTTAAATATTGTCGTACCCTTTCCGTAAGGTTTTCCCTTAAACAGCTCGCCCTGGTACTCCGCTCCGTCCTTGAAAGTATAATTGCCAATCTTGATTTCCTGCGCTTTGGCCTGCAGTGCGAGGCAAAGGCACAGGATACACATGGACCCGTATCTGATGTTCATCGTGCCTGTTCTTATTTTAATGTTGTCCGTTGTTCTTAAGGAAATCCTCCGCACGTGCCAGATCGGCCGGCGTGTCGATTCCGATGGTTTCCACTTCACTGATGCCGACCTTTATGGTATAGCCGTTCTGCAGCCACCTGAGCTGTTCCAGCGATTCGGCCATCTCCAGCGGTGACTGCGGCAGTCGGGTGATTTCCGCCAACACGTCCGCACGGTAGGCATACAAGCCGATATGCTTGTAATAGGTATGTGCCGAGAGCCATTCCGATCTGTCCACATTTCTAAGGAAAGGGATGACCGAACGGCTGAAATACATGGCCTGCATGTTTTGGTTGACTACGACCTTCGGCGAGTTCGGGTTCTCAAGCGCTTCCACACCGTCAGCCGGAGCAAAAGGCTTCACGAGCGTGGCAATTTGTGTCTGTGCATCATCGAAACAGGCCTTGACAGCCTCCAACTGCTGCGGCTGTATGAAAGGTTCGTCTCCCTGTATGTTGATAACAACATCGTACTTCTCCCCAAGTTTCGTATAGGCTTCCTGACAGCGGTCCGTACCGCTTTTGTGATGCGTTCCCGTCATGACAGCCTTTCCTCCGAATGCAAGCACGGCGTCGTAGATGCGCAGGTCATCGGTGGCCACCACAGCGTCGTCGAGCACGCCTGCCACCTGTTCGTAAACTCTCTGTACTACAATCTTTCCGCCCAGCATGGCCAGCGGTTTGGCCGGAAAGCGGGTGGAAGCATATCTTGCCGGAATAATTCCAATATATTTCATGTCCTTATATTTAAACAGTGTATTCCATACAAAAGTACAAAAAGATTTTGTAAGACATGACAAAACCTCCTAATTTTGTAGGCAAAAAGACATGGCAGTTCTCTGTTTTATAGAATTAGGCAGCAACGAGAGTTCCGACCGGAAGATACAAGACGCCCGGCTTGTATTGCGGGAATGTTTTCCGGATATCGCGTTCAGCCGCATGCTGACGACCGAACCGTTGGATTTCGAATCTTCCCGGCCTTTTCTGAACCAGACCGGACGTTTCACAACCCGGAAGACCGAGGAAGAAGTGCGCCGCATACTGAAAAGCATCGAGAGGCAACTGGGACGAGAACCGGAAGACAAGACAAAGGGACGGGTCAGGATTGACATAGACCTGCTGATGTACAACGGTACGGCATTGAAAGCGAAAGACCTGCAACGGGAGTACGTCCGTGCAGGCCTTGCAGAATTGAGCGGGCAGCCTTTATAAACCTGAGCTGCCGCTTGTTTTTCTTATTCGAATATCTCGTCGATTCCCACCGTTTCCTCCACCGGAGCCTCGTCTACGAACGAGGATGCGCAAGGGTCGAAACCTTCGGGAATATCGAACGTCTCGTCGGCGGAATACCCCAACGACTTGTCGGCAAACACTTTTTGGTAGAAATAAGCGCACACGGGAAGCGCGGCGGAAGCCCCTTGCCCGTAGGTCATGCTATTGAAATGGATGTCGCGGTTCTCCCCGCCCACCCAACACCCAGCAGAGAGCGAAGGCGTGAAAGATATGAACCAACCGTCGGAGTTGCGGTTAGTGGTTCCGGTCTTTCCGCCCATGTCGGCCTTTACATTATAGCGGAAACGCATGCGTCCGCCCGTACCGCCGTTCATCACCCCTTGTAGCATGACAATCATTTTATAGGCACTCTCCTCACTGATGACTTCATTCATGCGCGGCTGGAAGTCGGCCACCGTATTCCCGTCACTGTCTTCGATACGCGTGACGTAAAGCGGAGCCGTGCGGATGCCCCTGTTGGCAAAGGCCGTATATGCGCTGACCATTTCGGCCACGGAGATTTCGCAGGGACCGAGACATAGCGCCATGGAAGGATGTATTTCCTTGTTGAGCACCCCGAATTCATGTATCAGCCTGACCAGTGCCGAGGGACTGAGCCGGCTCATCAGGTAAGCCGATATCCAGTTGTTGGATTGTGCCAGTCCCCACTTCAGCGTCACCATCTCGCCGTAATGCGAACGACTTCCGTTGCGGGGCGTCCAAGGTTTGCCGGCCACCATATAGGTCTGCTGTACGTTGGGGGCCACATCGCAGGGCGACATGCCGTTCTCCATGGCGAGCGTATAGAGGAAGGGCTTGATGGTGGAGCCAATCTGCCGGCGCCCTACCCCCGCCATGTCGTACTGGAAATAACGGTAATCGGGGCCGCCCACGTAGGCTTTCACATATCCCGTGCGCGTGTCCATGCACATGAATCCGGCGCGCAGAAATCCCTTGTAGTAACGTATGGAATCCATCGGGGTCATCGTGGTGTCCACCTCCCCATGATATGAAAATACGGTCATCTCCTGCAAGGTATTGAATGCCTTCTCTATCTCCGCCTCCGTGGCTCCGCTCTTTTTCATGGCCATATAGCGGTCGCTCTGACGCATGGACTTCTTCATTATCTGGTCCACTTCTTTCTGTGAGAGCTGACTGGAGAAGGGGCGCGTGGGCTGACGGCTCTTTTCCTGGTCGAAGATGGGTTGCAGGTATTTGGCCACATGCTTTTCCACGGCCTCCTCGGCATACTGTTGCATGCGTGAATCAACTGTGGTGTAGATTTTCAGGCCGTCGGTATAAAGGTTATAGGGCGTGCCGTCTTTCTTTTTGTTTTTATTGCACCACCCGTACAGCGGGTCGTTTTTCCACGCCAGGGAGTCCTCGTAATACTTCTGCTGTTGCCATGACGCATAATCCGAGCGCACAGGTTCCTTGGCCATCAGCATGGTGCGCAGACGTTCGCGCAAATAGGTGGCCATACCTTCTTTATGGTCCACCCGGTGGAAGCGCAGTCCGATAGGTTCCATTTTGTGCAGTTCGGCATCCGCCTTACTCAGATATCCGGCCTTCACCATCTGGTCCAGCACGATATTCCTCCTCTCCCTGCAACGTTCCGGTTTGCGCACGGGATTAAAATAGGAAGGGTTCTTGCACATGCCTATCAGCGTGGCGGCCTCGCTCACAGACAGATTCTTGGGATCTTTGTTGAAATAGGTTTTCGCCGCCGTCTTGATGCCCACGGCATTATGAAGGAAATCAAAATAGTTCAGATACATCGTAATGATTTCCTCCTTCGTATAATAGCGTTCCAGCTTGACGGCAATCACCCACTCTATGGGCTTTTGCAGGGCGCGTTCCATCGTGGTCTGAGCCACATCGGTATACAATTGTTTTGCCAACTGCTGGGTGATGGTACTTCCTCCGCCGGCATTGCTTTGCCCCATGATGCCGCGTTTGATGACGGCACGGGCCAACGCACGATAATCGATGCCTGAATGTTCGTAATAACGCTCGTCTTCGGTAGCGACCAACGCTTTTACGAGCCAGGGCGAAAGGTCGTCGTAACCTACGAATATACGGTTGGCCCTGCTGTACGACCACGTGCCCAACAGTTTTCCGTCAGCCGAAATTGCCTGGGAGGCATATTTGTTGACGGGGTTCTCCAATTGATAAAGATTGGGCATGTAGCCTATCCACCCGTGCCAGATGGCATAAAAGGCGAAATATACGGCGCCAAGCCCTAAAAACAAAAGTACCCAAAGGGTTATGACAAACTTTTTCCTCATATCGTCTTATCCGTTCATTATCGAATGACACAAAATGCAAAATTACAAATAAACGGCGGAATAAACGAAATAAAACGGCAGAAATGACATAAAAAACGAGCACGGAAAATCGAGGATTTGAGCAAGACTGAAAATCAGGTACTTACAACGGCAAAAATGCACACCTGTGTGCAACGCATCGGACACAGGTGTGCGTTTCATCGGACACAGGTGTGCATTTTCGCGCGCACAGGACGGCGTTTTTGTCCGCACAAAAACCTTTTCCGCGCGCCCCTTACACAACCGGAAAAAGACACGCCAGAAAAAGTTTCCGGAACCGTTTAAAAACCGCTCACCCCCGTCCTTTGGAAAGCCGGTTGTTTTTGAATGGCCCGATTATTCCCCGCGGACCACATGACAAATGCCATATTTTTCCCGAAAACGCGCAAACTTTGGGAAAAAATACGTAACTTTGAAACCTGAATAAATTCTATTTTTTTCAGTTTAAAATTATCCGAAATGGAAAACAGGAGTTTGGTAACCATCGCCGACCATTCTAAAGAGAAAATCATGTATCTCATCAGAATGGCGGAAGAATTCGAAAAGCATACCAACCGCAAGTTGCTGGATGGTAAAGTAGTGGCAACCTTATTTTTCGAACCGTCCACAAGAACAAGACTGAGTTTTGAAACCGCAGCCAACCGCCTCGGCGCAAGGGTCATCGGGTTTACCGACCCGAAAGTGACCAGTTCCACCAAAGGCGAAACGCTGAAAGACACCATCATGATGGTGAGCAACTACGCCGATATCATCGTCATGCGCCACTATCTTGAAGGGGCCGCACGGTATGCCTCGGAAGTGTCGCCCGTGCCGGTTATCAACGCCGGAGACGGAGCCAACCAGCATCCCTCGCAAACCATGCTCGACCTGTATTCCATCTACAAGACACAGGGAACGCTCGACAACCTGCACATACACCTGGTGGGAGACCTGAAATACGGACGCACGGTGCATTCGCTCCTTACGGCCATGCGCCACTTCAACCCCACCTTTCACTTCATCGCACCCGACGAACTGAAAATGCCGGACGTATACAAACAATACTGCGACACAAACGGCATCAATTACATCGAGCACAAAGACTTTACGGCCGACACGATTGCCGATGCAGACATCCTCTACATGACACGCGTGCAGAAAGAACGGTTCACCGACCTGATGGAATATGAGAAAGTGAAAGACCTGTATCTGCTCAAGCTCCCCATGCTGAAAAAAGCAAAGGACAACATGCGCATCCTGCATCCGCTGCCGCGTGTGAACGAAATAGAATACGCCATCGACGATGATATGCACGCATATTACTTCCAACAGGCCCGCAACGGACTTTTCGCACGTCAGGCACTCATCTGCGACGCATTGGGACTGACGCTCGACGATGTGCTGAACGATAAAACCATCATAGACTAACACCGCAACATCATTATATTATATATGAAAAGAGAAGAACTGCTGGTTGCCGCACTCGAAAACGGCACAGTCATCGACCATATCCCTTCCAACAAACTGTTCGAGGTGGTCAACCTGTTACATCTCGAACAGATGAAAACATCCATCACCGTGGGATATAACCTGAAGAGCAAGAAAATGGGGCATAAAAGCATCATCAAGATTGCCGGAAAGTTCTTTTCCGACGAGGAACTGAACCAGCTGGCCGTGGTAAGCCCCAACGTCACCCTGTGCATCATCAAGGATTATGAAGTGGTGGAGAAAAAGGAGGTAAGGCTGCCCGATGAACTGAAAGGCATAGTGAAATGCGCCAATCCCAAGTGCATCACCAATAACGAACCGATGAAGACACACTTCCACGTCGTTGACCATAACGGGACGGTAACACTGAGTTGTCATTACTGCAACAAAGAAACCGACCTTGACCACGTCAGACTGGCATGACCGCATCACACGTATGAAACAGGACTGGAAACCGGGCACAATGATATACCCGCTGCCGGCACTGCTCATCAGTTGCGGCAGCACACCCGACGACTATAATCTGATTACCGTAGCATGGGCCGGCACCATCTGCACCAATCCCGCCATGTGCTACATCTCGCTCCGTCCCGAACGGCATTCCTACGAGCTCATCAAAAGGAATATGGAATTTGTCATCAACCTGACTACGGAAGAGATGGCTTATGCCACAGACTGGTGCGGCGTGCGGTCGGGACGCGATTACCGCAAGTTCGAGGAAATGAAACTCACTCCGGGAAAAGCCCGTACCGTTTCGGCCCCCATCGTGGAAGAGTCTCCACTGAACATCGAATGCAGGGTGAAGGAAATCGTCTCGCTCGGTTCACACGACATGTTCATCGCAGAAGTGCTCAACGTAAAGGCCGACGAACGTTACTTGGACGCACAGACAGGCAAATGGTCGCTCGACGCAGCCTCACCCCTCGTCTACCTGCACGGAGCCTATTACGGGCTGGGCCCAAAAATCGGCAAGTTCGGATGGAGTGTGGAAAAGAAGAAAGAATAACCATATTATAAACACCAAACAAAGAAGATGAAGACAGACAGCACCATTTTCGGCTTGATAGAGAAAGAACATCAACGCCAACTGAAAGGAATCGAACTCATCGCATCGGAAAACTTCGTAAGCGACGAGGTGATGAAAGCCATGGGATCATGGCTGACCAACAAGTACGCCGAGGGCTATCCCGGCAAGCGTTATTACGGCGGTTGCCAGGTAGTGGACGAAGTGGAAAGCCTGGCCATCGAACGGGTATGCAAACTCTTCGGCGCAGAGTACGCCAACGTACAGCCGCACTCCGGCGCACAGGCCAACGCCGCAGTATTCCTTGCCTGCCTCAAAGCCGGCGACACGTTCATGGGACTGAACCTCGACCACGGCGGTCACCTCTCACACGGTTCGGCCGTCAACACCTCCGGAATCATGTACCATGCCATCGGCTATAACCTGAACAAGGAAACCGGCCGGGTGGACTACGACGAGATGGAAAAACTGGCACTTGAACACAAGCCTAAGATGATTATCGGTGGCGGTTCGGCCTACAGCCGCGAATGGGATTATGCCCGCATGCGCGAAATAGCCGACAAGGTGGGCGCCATCTTCATGGTAGACATGGCACATCCCGCCGGACTGATTGCCGCCGGATTATTGGAGAATCCGGTTAAGTATGCCCACATCGTAACATCCACCACCCACAAGACATTGAGAGGACCTCGCGGCGGTATCATTCTGATGGGTAAGGATTTCGACAACCCGTGGGGACTGAAAACACCGAAGGGAGAAATCAAGAAGATGAGCCAATTGCTCAACAGTGCCGTATTCCCCGGCATACAGGGCGGACCACTGGAACATGTGATTGCCGCAAAAGCCGTGGCTTTCAACGAAGCACTGCAACCTGAATTCAAGGAATGGGCAACCCAAGTGCAGAAAAACGCCAAGGTATTGGCCGAGGAACTGATAAAACGCGGCTTCGACATCGTAAGCGGCGGTACGGACAACCACTCCATGCTGGTGGATTTGCGCAGCAAATACCCTGACCTCACCGGCAAGGTTGCCGAAAAGGCATTGGTGGCTGCAGACATCACGGTAAACAAGAACATGGTACCGTTCGACACGCGCAGCGCATTCCAAACCTCCGGTATCCGTCTGGGTACACCGGCCATCACCACACGCGGCGCCAAGGAAGACCTGATGGTCACGATAGCCGAACTGATAGAAAAAGTATTGGATGCACCGGAAGACGAGACCGTAATCGCTTCCGTCCGCCAGCAGGTGAACGCCATCATGGCCGATTACCCGCTGTTCGCCTATTAATAAGGAATAGCAAACACCACACCGAAAGCCGGAACGTTCTTTTGCAAGACTGTTCCGGCTTTCTTTGATTCAACTGTCGGTCCGGCCTGCCGGAGTTTTCAAATTAAGTTCGTATCTTTGCAGCGGGATGCTTTTATCCCCCATTCCCAAAACGGTAAACAGAATGATGAACATAGCCATCATCGGCGGCGGAGCCGCAGGATTTTTCGCGGCCGTCAACCTGAAAATGCTTGCACCGCAAGCCAGTGTCACCATTTTCGAGAAACAGGACCGGGTGCTGAAAAAAGTATTGGTGTCGGGTGGCGGACGCTGCAACCTGACCAACACATTCGAGGACGTGACCGATTTGAAACAGGTTTACCCTCGCGGACACAAATTATTGAAAGGCCTGTTCAAGGAGTTCGACCACGAAGCCGCACGCCGCTGGTTCGAGGCACAAGGCATCAGGCTGACCGTGCAACCCGACCATTGCATCTTTCCCGCCTCACAAGACGCCCACAGCATCGCGGAATGCCTTACACGACTTGCCAAAGAAAATAGCATCGACGTAAGAACTTCGCACCGCGTGGAGCATATCGTGCCACGCGACAGTGGTGGTTTCGACATCGAATTCCGCACGCCGCAGACCGTGGTGCAAGACTTCGACAAGATAGTCGTAACCACCGGAGGTTCTCCCCGCCACGAAGGATTGCGTTACTTGGAAGAACTGGGGCACAAAATAGAACCTCCCGTGCCCTCGCTGTTCACCTTCAATATTACCGACCGTAAACTGCATGAACTGTCCGGCACCGTGGTAGACCCCGTCACCGTCTGCATCCCCGGCACGAAGTTCCGTGCCACGGGTGCCCTGCTTGTCACCCATTGGGGGATGAGCGGTCCGGCCATACTGAAACTTTCCTCGCACGCCGCACGTTTCATGAACGAGGGGGAATACCGCGTGCCGCTCCTCGTCAACTGGACGAACCAAACAAATCAGGATGCCGTCTCCGGCATATTAAGAGACACGGCCGCACGCGCTCCGCAGAAACAGATGGGCAATGTGCGCCCCTTCGGCCTTTCGTCAAGACTGTGGGACTACCTGCTCGAAAAGGCGGAAATCCCCGGCGAACGCAAATGGGGAGAATCGGGCAAGAAAAGCATCGCCAGGCTGACGGACGTGTTGTGCAACGACCGTTATGCCGTGGAGGGCAAGAGCACATGCCGCGAAGAGTTCGTCACCTGCGGCGGCATCAGCCTGGAATCCGTACACCGCCACACGTTGGAGAGCAAAGTGTGCCCCGGACTTTATTTCGCCGGCGAAGTGCTCGACATAGACGGTGTCACAGGCGGTTTCAACTTTCAGGCGGCATGGACCACTGCCCATACCGTAGCACAGGCGATAGCCGCTTCGGACAGGACTTGTTAACCACCTTGTTTGCAATCGTTTGATTCCCATTTTCCCTATCCTCCCCAGGGCGGAAAATTCTTTTTCCGCACCTCTCATAAAGTATAAATAAAAGTTTTGGTTTTAAAAATAAAAGTTTTATTCTTGAAACCAAAACTTCTGTTTTCAAAAATAAAACTTTTATTTATAGTTCCGGATGGTTCCGGATGGATTTTCCCTCAAGTAGGAATCATTTCAGCCTGAACATGACCGGTAATGTATAATACAGGTTTACCGCCCGGCCGCCCTGCTTGGCCGGCGTCCATTTAGGCATCAGGGATACCACCCGTCTGGCCTCCGCCGTCAGGTCGGGATGCGGGCTTTCCACCACTTCCACCTTGTCCGAAATGGAACCATCCTTGCGGATGATGAGTTTCAAGCGTACCCTTCCCTGGATGCCCTTCGCCTGGCATGAATCCGGATACCTCACGTTTTGGACCATGAACTTCATCAGTTCCATTTCCCCACCTGGGAAAATTGGAAGTTCTTCCGCCATGCTGTATACGGGTTCATCCTGTGCAGCGGAATTTCCTGCCGTTCCCGGCGAATTTTCCCGCACTGCGGCTTTTACGGTTGCGGATAAATCCGTAACTTTGACGGCTGAGACCTCATCGAGCCGGCCGTCTACTCGGTCCACGAACTCCGGGTGTGTGAATGACATGAGTGCCAACACGCCCGCCGGCAGCAGATACAAATATTTGCATGCCGCCCACTTGTTTGATTTTTTGTTACACATCATAGCAATACGTTTTTTAAGTGTGCTTTGATTCAAGCCGTTGGCAAAGGATTGCAGTCGTGAGCCAACGGCTTTCTTGATTAAATATAATTGATAACCTCTCTCTTCTATCCCATGACGGAGCACATAGTCGTCGGCCTGAAACTCATGTATGCAACGCAAGTCAGCCTCAAGCATCCACACAAGGGGATTGAACCACTGCAAGATTTCCGCAGCCAGAACCAACAGCGTGTCATAGGAATGCCCGTAACGCACATGCGCTTCCTCATGAAGCAGCACCGCTTCATTCCCCTCTCCTGTCCAGTCTTCCTCAGACAGCACAACGGAGCGCATCCAGCTGAAAGGGGACAACTTTCCGGCATGGCAATATAGGGTGACGCCACCGGCACGGCAATCCCTCCACAAGCAGCCCTTGGGAATGAAGCGCAGCATACGCGTGAACTGTATCATGCGGACACCCATGAGAACCACTGCTCCGAGCACATACACAAGAACCGATAAAGCGGCCCAACGCGCCACACTCAGGCCGCCACCGACCACCGACCGCACCGGCGCATCACCGGCAGTGCGGATTTCATCGGCCAACACCGCATACACGTTTTCTCCCACTGCCGCATGACCGAAAAACGACAGGCTTCCCAAAGGATTGCCATGCCATGCAGGCAATAGGAAAGAGACGACCAAGATACCCAGCAACAGTGCCCGGTTCTGCCGATACAGCCTCTCCCTACGCAGCAATAACGTGTAAGGCAAATACAGCATCGTCAGACACAACGCCGATTTAACGATATAAACAAACAATGTTCCCATGTGCATTCAAGTTTTTTGTATTGAAAAAAATCTGCCTAAACACCTTCTTAAGGTTGCCGTTCCACCATGTCGAGGATTTCCTTCAGCTCACTGTCCGTAATCTTTTCCTCTTTCACAAAGAAACGGACCAATGATGAAAACGACCCGCCGAAAAGGCTGTCCTTCACCTCGCCCAATACCTGCCGGGTGTAGTCTTCCTTGGTTATCAGCGGAAAGTAGATTTGCGTCTTCGCCCCCTTCACCTTCTCGAAGTCCACAAAGCCCTTGTTGAGCAGGATTTTCATGAAAGTTGCCACCGTGGTATAAGCCGGCTTCTTGTCCTTGTACTGCTCCAATATCTCGTTTATCGTACCTTTCGAGGAGGGCAATCCCCAAAGAATGGTCATAATCTGCATCTCAGCCTTGGTCAATGTTGCTTTCTTCTCCATAATATCTAATCCTTTCGATTTGTATGAATCAAAAGTATATCTAATTAATTAAATATGCAAGAAAAAATCGGGGATTCCTTTTACTCCATACATATTTTTAACGTCTGTTATTAGTAATTGCCACAATATGACGGAGCTGATGAAATGGAACGAAAGAATTTTTCGGCGTTTTCGGAAAAACTGTTATCTTTGTATATGCTTTCAATAAAACCTTTTATATGCTTATTGTCAAATTAGGCGGAACGGACAAACAACTGTACGAGTTGGTGGCTCCGCTTGTCATGAACCCTGCCATTATACGCCAGAACAACAACTATCCCTACAAGACATCACGCAACCACATCTGGTATCTTGCCTCAGAACAGGGACTGGTTCTCGGTTTCATACCTGTAAAGACCGGAGACAACGGGGCCTTGATTGACAATTACTGGTTCAGGGGAGATGACATGCAAGTTGCCGACGCATTACTGGAAAGCGTGACAGGGGATTTCGGCGATGCCGGACTGCTGTCGGCCCTTGTACACAAACGACACGTTGAAACGTTCGGGACGCACGGGTTCGTCACCACGAAGATATGGAGCAAATACGACAAAATGCAATACCGCAAACAACCGGCACAAGAATGATACGACAACTTAATGTATACGAAGCCGTACAAAGAAGACTGGAAATCCTGTTCGAGAACTTCGACTACGTATATGTCTCCTTTTCGGGAGGAAAAGACAGTAGTGTGCTCCTCAACCTCTGCATCGAATACATCCGCAAGCACGCGCCGAACAAAAGGTTGGGAGTTTTCCACATGGACTATGAAGCGCAGTACGACCATACCACCGAATTTGTAAGAAAGACATTGGCTTCCAACCGCGACATTTTGGACGTATACCATTGTTGCGTGCCCTTCAAAGTAACCACATGCGCTTCAATGTACCAATCCTACTGGCGGCCATGGAACGAAGCCGAGAAGGACATCTGGGTGCGCCAGATGCCGAAAGGATGCTACACGGCAAAGGATTTCGACTTCTTTACGGACGACTTATGGGACTATGACTTCCAGTTCCTGTTCTCCGCATGGCTACACCGGAAGATGAAATGCCAGCGTATCTGTTGCCTGGTAGGCATCCGCACACAGGAGAGCTACAACCGTTGGAGGGTCATCCACAGCGAAAGGAACTACCAACACCTTTCCCATTATAAATGGACCTATAAGGTAAACAAACACATCTACAACGCATATCCCATCTACGACTGGTCAACCTCGGACATCTGGGTTGCCAACGGAAGATTCCGCTGGGATTATAACCGCCTGTACGATTTGTACTACCAGGCCGGAGTGCCACTCAGCCGACAGCGCGTAGCCAGTCCGTTCATTTCGCAGGCCATCCCCACACTCATGATTTACAAGGCCATAGAACCGGACACATGGGGGCGTCTCATAAGCCGCGTGAACGGCGTGAACTTTGCCGCCATCTACGGCGGAACAACAGCAATGGGATGGAAACACATCAAATGTCCGCCCGGATTCTCGTGGAAGCAGTACATGTACTTTCTACTTGACACCCTTCCGGAAAACACCCGTAAGAACTACCTGAGGAAACTTGACGTCAGCATCAGATTCTGGCGGAACCGGGGCGGATGCCTGGCAGACCAGACCATAGAAAAGCTCAGGAAGGCCGGAGTGGAACTTGACGTAGGAAAAGAGTCTTCATACCGGACAAACAAGAAACCCGTCAGAATGGAATATATAGATGACATCCAAATTGAGGAGTTCAAGGAGATTCCCACCTACAAGCGCGTATGTATCTGTATCCTGAAAAACGACCATGTGTGCAAATACATGGGATTCGCACAAACCAAGCAGGAGAAGGAGATGCGCGAAGAAGTCATGAAGAAATATAAAGCAATAGAACATGGAAAAGTTTGAAAGCCCTGTATACCAAGTAATCGCCGTGCCTGTCGAGAAAGTCGTGGCCAACAACTACAACCCGAACATCGTGGCTCCGCCGGAGATGAAACTGCTCGAACTGTCAATCTGGGAAGACGGCTACACGATGCCTTGCGTATGTTACTACCATGCCGACAAAGACCTGTATGAAATAGTTGACGGGTTCCACCGCTACATGGTCATGAAAACCTCACGGAGAATCTATGAACGCGAAAGGGGGATGCTGCCGGTATCGGTCATCAATAAAGACATCTCCAACCGCATGGCATCCACCATCCGCCACAACCGTGCACGAGGGGTACACACCGTGGAACTGATGAGCGGCATCGTATCCGAACTCACCCGGTCGGGCATGTCGGACACTTGGATTATGCGCAACATAGGCATGAGCAAAGATGAACTTCTGCGGCTGAAACAGGTTACCGGACTTGCCGATTTGTTTGCCGACAAGGAATTCGGAAAATCCGAAGACTGGGCGGAAGAATAGAGGGGGCGGGAAAATCCCGCCCCCTCTATCAGTCTTTCTTCTGCAAGGCACGGGCCACCGTTTCGGCCATGGCCTGCGCACCGGCCTCATTAGGATGAATACCGTCCGACTGCATCAAGTCGGGACGACCCTCAAATACGGAATACAGGTCGATGACCTGTAGCCTGTTCTTCTTGGCCATCTTATCTATCAACGGCTTCACTTCGTTCACAATGACACTGTCCGATATGTCGAACGACGGTTTCAGCGCCTTGGCCGGATAAGCCAGACAGATGCGCGGATGCGAAGGCAACGCTTTCAGTTCGTCTATCATCTTCTGCATGTCGCCGGCAAACTCATCCTTGTGCGCCCAGTTATAGGGTTTGCTGTCATTCGTACCGAGTTTGATGACCACAATGTCGGGATTGAAGTCCTTGCAGGCCTGATAAGCCTGATTGGCCATATAGGGACAATCACCTTTCTGTAGCATGGTATGCCCGCTCACACCGAAATTTCTCACAAGATATTTCCCGCCCAGAATCTTGCCTAAACGGGCCGGATAGCCACGCTCATCACTGAACGGTATGCCGTGACCGTCTGTGATGCTGTTCCCCACACAGGCCACCCTGACCACATCGGGCGCGGGAGCTTTCAGCGATTCCAGCCATGCCGACAGGTCGGCCAGCATCCGGTCGTGGTGGGCAAACGAGGTGCGGAATCCCCATCCGTGTCCGCCCGTAGGATAGACATGCATCTCGGCATAAATCCCACTCTTCTGCAAAGACTCGTAATAATCAGTGGAATTGGCCGGAGGCACGGCCGTATCGTCATTGCTGAGCAGCAATATGGCCGGCGGCACAATGTGGCGGCGCACGTTGCGCTCATTGGAAAATCTGCGCTGCAAGTCGTCCGACGCATCCTTGCCCAGCAGGGCTTCCAGCGAGCCGCGGTGGGTCTTTCCCCGCTCCATGGAAATCACCGGATAAAAGAGTATCTGGAAAGCCGGACGGATACCGTAGGGCGCACTCACGGCCATGGTAGATGCCAGATGTCCGCCTGCCGACGAGCCCATAATACCTATATCGTAGGGATTGAGATGCCACTCTGAGGCATGCTCGTGAATCAGCCTCAAGGCTTCCTGTGCATCACTGAAAGGCACGTTGCGGTTGCCGAAAGGCATGCGATATTTCAGTACAATGCAGGCAATGCCCCGGCTGTTGAAGAACGGTGCCCAGTCATATCCCTCATGCTCCATCGCCAGATGAGTGTATCCTCCTCCGGGACATACCAGCACCGCACGCCCTGTAGCTGTCGATGAATCAGGCAGGAACACGCGCATTTCCGGCGTGAATATCCCCTTTCGACCGTCTTCCGGAAGATTTTCCCTACCGTTGGTCACCACAGGCCCTTGCGGCCATAATTTCACATCGAACCATTTGCCGGCCTGCTGTGCCATGACGCTTCCGAAACACAGGACGCACAGGACGGCCATCAATAAACCTTTTCTCATAAACATATATCAGTTAAACAACATTTGAAAACAAAAATACGAATATAAATCGAAACGAGGATACTGAAATGTTTGTTTTTCCTCGATAAAATCGCTATTTTTGCACGGAAACATTCGAAACTCATGAGAAACCTTATTCCTGCAATATCCATCGCGCTGTGTTGCCTGACGGTTTGTCCGGCGCACGCACGCAAAAAAGATAAGAAGAATGGCGGACACGATGAAATGGTGCTTGCCATGATTGAGCCGGACCAGATGGTCATGCCGAGCACTCCGCACGTAGAGGCAGCTCCGGTGGAGGAAGCATGCCGTCATGACATGCCGTCCTCAAAAAACAGATATGGCATAGACGTGTCCCGTTATCAGGGTGTCATCGACTGGCCGACGGTGAAAACCGACTGCAACGTAAGTTATGTCTACCTGAAGGCCACAGAGGGCGCGTCACTGGTGGACAACACTTATCATTATAATTTAAAGGAAGCCCGCAAGGCCGGAATCAAGGTGGGATGCTACCACTTCTTCAGCCCCACCATCGACCCTGCCACGCAATTCAAGAACTTCTCCAATGTGGTGAAACTGAAAGAACACGACCTGATTCCCATCATCGACGTGGAAAACCGCGGAAGGGGCAGTCTGGAAGGTTTCCGCCAGCGCCTGTCGCAGTTTCTCCGCATGGTGGAGGAGCATTACGGCATCCAGCCGATTATCTACACATCGAGCAACTTCTACAACAAATACCTGGCAGGCGGATATACGGACTACAAGTATATGATTGCCCGCTACAAGGATGAAGTGCCCCAACTTACGGATGATGTCCAGTTTGTCATGTGGCAATTTACCGCAAACGGCACCATCAGTGGCATCAAGGGTCCTGTAGACCGAAGCCGCTTCATGGATGACTATCATCTGGGCGACATCATGCTGAGAAAATAGTTCTGTTTACCCAATAAAATGCACACAGGTGAGCGTTTCAACGCTGACAGGTGAGCGTTTTCAGGACTTCACACGCCAAGAGACACGGCGCGGACAGCGAGCACGATATAGGTCAGGTAAAGCGTGGTCTGAAACACATCCAAGTCGCGGATGGCAAACCCGGTGGATGTGTATTGCGATGAGATGAACCCTTTGTCCACAGCCATCTTCCTTTGCAGGAAAGCATACAGCAAGTACAGCATTCCGCCCACGAACAATCCCCATAACATGCCGAAGAAGATGTCGCCGGGATAATGCACGCCCAGATAAATGCGCGAATAGGAACACAACGCCGCCCACAGGAAAAGCGAAACCGACACCCATACATGGCGTATCAACAAAGCCAGAAAGATGCCCACGGCAAAGGTGTTGGCGGCGTGACTGCTGATGAAACCGTAACGTCCGCCGCGATAGCCGTCGACCACATCTACAAGGTACATCAGCTGAGGGTCCTGGGCAGGACGGAAACGGGCAAAATAAGGTTTGCAGAACGATGAGGAAAACTGGTCGGCCACAAGAATGGCCAGTGCCACCATTCCTATAATCAGTCCGACTTCGCGCATGCTGTTGTTTTTGATGATGACGTATATCAGTACCACCGCCACCGGAAGCCATGCCACGGTGCTGGTAATACCCGTCATAAAGTGGTCCCAGAACAGCGAATCACTACCGTTGAGTGCCAGCAACAGACGTTGGTCGAATTGAATCAGCTCATCCATACGTGTCATCAGATTATTTCCATCGACTTGGCGGGAATCCACCCTCTTTTTCCGTCGGCGATGCGAATCTCTTTCCAGTCTTTCATGGAATCATCGATGATTTCCACACGGGTGCCTTCATGCAATACAAACAAGTCGGTACCCGACTCATTGGGTGTACTCTTCACCACCTCGGATGCCGTCATGACCACAGCCCCCGTACGCACGGTCTGCGCAACATATTGCCTGTAAGCGAATATATTGGAGAAAATGACGACCAGCAACATGAACAGTGCGCCGAAAAATCCGAGTTTCTTCAATGCCACCCTGTTGCTGAAATAAAAGACGAATGCCAACAGGCACATCAGCACAAATGCTACCACACCTGTACAGGCCCACCCGTCCATGCTCATGACGTTGACCAGGGATTTGAACCACGTGATGAAAAACATCTCGCTTTCGGGAATGATCTTGTCCACAGTCTTGGCACGCGCCAGTTCAAGGTTGAAACGGACGTCGGCATCCGCAGGGTCGAGCAGGAAGGCGCGCTCGTAGTTCAATACCGCAGGGGCGATGCGGTCGGTCTTATAGTAACAATTGCCCAGATTATAGTATATGTCTGCACTCTCTCCCTCTTTCAACATACCGGAATAGAGGCTGATGGCTTCATCGTATTTGCCGGCGGCATACGCGCTGTCTGCCGCCGCTTTATTCTGCGCCTGTACCGCTGCCCAGCATGTCAGGCTCATCCATATCATGAATAGTCTTTTCATAAAAGAAACGTTCTATCGTTTAATCGTATTTTCCATATTGTTGATGACTTCCGTGGCCGTAGCATAAAGGTTGTCCATCGTCTGCGACGGGTCACCCGGTGCATAGCGTGCGAACTCACATTCATTCAGAGCCTCGGTGAGTTGTCCGATGAGTTCTTCCGGCACACCTTGCTCCTGAAGTTTCTCACGCACATTGTCCTTGTTCAGTTCCGCCACAGAGATATTCAGCTTGTCGCCTGTATATCCCCACAATGCCCTGAGCACTTCATCATAGAACTCTGCCGGATTGTCGGCCTTAAGCAGTGAAGCGGCCTTTTTCAGACGTTTGGCTGCCACCTTGTTCGCCTTTTTGTTGCGCATCTTGGCCACATTGGCATTCTCCTGTGCCTTCTTGCGGAACAAGACAAGCAGTATGATGAATACAAAGAGCGGGACAAGATAGCTCCAAAGATAGGCCATGGTGCCGAAATAGTTGTCGCCCCGTTTGTTCAGTTTCACGTTTCCCTGATGAATGTATCTCACATCGGAAGCCAGCAACTTCACATCTTCTTTCGTTGTAAACGATTCGCTGCTTCCGCCTCCGCCTTTACCTTTGGCCACATCCACGGTGAAACTTTCGGTTTTGATGGTCTTGTAGGCCTTTGCCTGCGTGTCGAAATAACAGAACTCTACGGCCGGCACGGTGTATTGCCCGGCATGTCGCGGCACAGCCAGATAGTCGAAGGTCTTATTACCCGATGCCCCGCCCTTTCCAATCTTGGTCTTATCGGTGATTTTGGCATCGTATGTCTCGAAATCTTTCGGGAACTGCGCGGCCGGAGCTTTCATCAGTTTCATATTGCCCGCCCCCGATACGGTCACACGCAGTGTGAGTGCGTCGTTGGTCTTGATTTCCTTGGGTGTGAGCGATGCACTGATGTCGAATTTGCCCACGGCACCCGAAAAGTTGGCCGGACGTTCGGGCAGCGGGTCCACCTGCAAGGTAAGCGAAGGCGCCACAATGGTTTTCTTCACTTCCACCATCGAACTTCCACCGTTGAAGAACGCCTCGAAGGGGTCGATGTTTCTGTTTTGCTGCACCACAATGCCCTCGAACTTGATGGAAGGTATCGTCAGTTTGCCGCTGCGCTGGGGAAAGAGCACGTACTGACGCCACACCACAGTGCCGTAATTGCGCCCGTTGTGAGTCTCCATCTTCAGACTTTTCTGCTGCGGCAATTCGATTTCCTGCGTATGAAAACCGTCAAGATCGGGCATACCGCCGGCAAGTTGCGAAAGGCTTACCAAAGAATATACCTTGTAGGTAAGCACCACGGCTTCCTGCTCATACAAACGTTTCTTATCGGCTGTTACCGTAATAAACAGGTCTTTTCCCGTTATCTGGCTGCCGGCATCCTGCGTGTGCATGCGCTCCCGGCCCCTGCCCGGATGAGTTTGCGAACCGCCTCCGCCATTGTCAAGCACCTTAATGGTAAGCGTGTTCGAACGGTATGCCTTGCCACCCACCGTAACGGTCGCGGCCGGAATCTTGAACGTTCCGCTCTTCAAGGCACTGAGTATATAGGTATAAGTCAATGTGCTGCGCTGCGAGGTGCGCCCGTTAACTATTTGAAAACTACTTTCCGACGAGCGGCTCGGTCCCATATCGACACTGAACCCCGTCACTTCGGGAAAGCTGAAATTACTGACATCTTGCGTATTGATCGTAAACGAAAGGCGGAACTGCTCTCCTACCTCGACAACATCCGGTGCGGAAGCCCTGACTTGCACCTCTGCCTGCATGTTCACCCCGAACATACAGAATAAAAATATCAATATGTATTTCTTCATTTTCATCACGCTGTTTTACGGGTTATCACCATTGTTTCTCCAGTTGTCTGCGCCTCGGCTGGTTCAATGCCTTCTTAAGCCGTTCCTGTGTGTTCCTTTCATCCTGCATGGCAGCATTCAGCAACTGCTCGGCATTCTCCTTCGACATCTTGTTGGGGTCTTGTTGTTTCTGCTGCTGTTGCTGTTCTTTCTTATCCTTCTGGTCTGGTTTGTTTTGTTCTTGCTTCTGGTCTTTCTTGTCGTTTTTTTCGTCCTTGTTCTTATTTTGGTCTTTTCCGTCCTTATTGTCGTTCCCTCCACGGTCATTTTGGTCGGGGTTATTCTTCCCCTGGTACTGACACAACACCAGGTTGTACCGGCTTCCATCCCGGCTTGGGTCATTACGCAAAGCATTCTTGTAGCATTCAATCGCCTGTGCGAACTGTTTCTGACTTTGCAATATGACTCCCATGTTATGATAAATCGAAGCAAGTCGTTTCTTGTTGGTTTCCAACT
The DNA here is from genome assembly GCA_900548345.1 of uncultured Paraprevotella sp. Taxonomy (GTDB): domain Bacteria; phylum Bacteroidota; class Bacteroidia; order Bacteroidales; family Bacteroidaceae; genus Paraprevotella. The sequence continues at coordinate 34,316 of URKA01000005.1, forward strand.
TCGATGCCGTCTCGTAGGCTTCCATCGCTTCTTTAGGTTTCTGCTGCATCAGCAAGGCGTTTCCTAAGTTGTAATGAGATTGAGGAAAGCGGTTGTTCTTCTCGATAGCCTTGCGGTAATCCACTTCGGCTTTCGTATACGCGCTGTCCCTGTAAAGGCGGTTTCCGCTCCGCAGATAGTCGCGCTCACTCTTTTTCTGCGCGTATACCGCAGACACCAAGCCGCACAATAATATGGCCAGACAATATTTATAAACCAGATGCTGCATCTTTCTGTGTTTTATGAAATAACTTTATACCTTTAAATATAGGATTCTTGCGCTCGATAATCAGTATATCAAGCACGAGAGCGAACAGGGCCAGAAGAATGACAGCCTGGAACTGCTCATCATATTCTGAATACACCGTGCTTTCCATCTCCTTTTTGGCTAACTTGTCCACATACTCCGACAGCTTTTCCTGGGCCGACGAACTATTGTCGACATAGATATAAGCCCCTTTTCCGGCCGCAGCAATTTCGCGGCACATCTGCTCATTCAACTTCGACACCACCACATTACCACTGTTGTCGGTTATATATTTGCCCGTACCCGGCATCGGAATGGGCGCACCCTGAGGCGAGCCTACCCCCATGACATATACCTTGATACCCTTTTCCGCCGCGGCACGGGCCATCTCTGCGGCTCCCCCTTCATTGTCTTCCCCGTCGGTGATGACAAAGATGGCCTTACTCGTAGCCTGGTCGGGAGTAAAACTTTTCACTGCAAGGTCTATCGCCTGCTTTATATCAGTTCCCTGCGTGGTAATGAGAGCCGGGGAAATCGTCTCAAGAAACATCTTGGCCGACACATAATCGCTCGTAATCGGCAACTGGGTATAGGCTTCTCCTGCATATACAATCAGTCCTATCTTGTCATCGGTCATCTTATCCACGATGCTGCTCACCAACATTTTCGACTTGTCCAGCCTGCTCGGCGTAACATCTTCGGCCAGCATGGAATTGGAAATGTCCATCGCGATGATGGCCTCTATTCCCTGCCGTTTGCGCGTGTCTACCTTCGTCCCGAATTGCGGACGTGCAAGAGTGACAAACAGCAAGGCAAGTGCAACGAGCATAAGCCAGGCTTTCACTTCACGGCGGGCGGATGAAACTTCTGGCATAAGCTCTTTCAGCAAGTCCATGTCGCCATAGCGCATCAGCCTTTTCCTTCGATAATGGTTGGTCATATAATGCAATGCGGCCAACAAAGGAATCAGCAACAACAGATACAGATATAAAGGTTGTTCAAAACGAAACATAACTCCTGAATGATTAAGGTATTTTCTTCAATATAGTCGTTCGCAATAACAATTCAAGCAGCAAAGAGAGGACCGCAATCCATGCGAACAGCGCATACGCCTCGTAACGTTTGCTGTATTGCTTTACTTTCAGTTTGGTTTTCTCCAATTTGTCGATGTTGCGGTACACATCTTCAAGTTTCCGATTGTCCGTGGCGCGGTAAAACTCCCCGTCAGTTTTCCCGGCAATACCGGCCAGCGTTTGGGTGTCAATCTCCACGGGAATATTCACATACTGCACTGTTCCTGCCACAGGCATGGGATATGGAGCCTGCCCGTTCGTACCCACGCCGATGGTGTATACCCTTATGCCGAAGCTCTTGGCTATTTCGGCGGCTGTCAGGGGAGAGATGTCGCCGGCATTGTTCGTTCCGTCGGTCAGCAAGATGACCACCTTGCTTTTGGCCTTGCTGTCCTTCAGGCGCGACACGGCATTGGCTATTCCCATACCGATGGCCGTACCGTCGGCTATCAAGCCTCTCTGTGCGATATCTGTTTTCAGCCCGTGAAGCAGATTGAGCAACACGGCATGGTCGGTCGTCATGGGACACTGGGTATAGGCTTCCCCTGCAAAGATGGTCAGACCGATATTGTCATTGGGACGCCCGGTTATGAATTCCGCCGCCACTTGCTTGGCGGCCTCCAGTCGATTCGGTTTAAGGTCTTCCGCCAGCATACTCGTGGACACGTCTACAGCCAACATGATGTCGATGCCTTCCACTTGCGTGTTTTTCCAGCTGTTGCTGGTTTGAGGGCGAGCCAATACGACGATAATCATCGAAAATGTGACCAGACGCAGAATGAAAGGCACATGTACCAGATGATTCTTGTAACTTTTTGGCGCATACCTGTAAGCCGTTGTATCGGAAACCAACAGCGTAGGTTCTTTCTGTTTATGCTTCAGTATATACCATATTATATAAGGTATCAGCAAAAGAAACAGAAATAAATATTCTATATTCGCAAACGTCATAATCTATGTTTCCTTTATGCAATCAAATTGTATATCAGCCACACAATCCATCCGAATAAGGCAAGCCCCGTGACAGAAAGAAGTACCAACGTCAGGCGCATATTCATGATGGTGCGCCGGCTCCTCTTCTGCTCTATCGTGATTTCATCAGGTACAGGCTTGGCGTTCGGATCGGCTTCAACCTTAGTCCGGTTGATAAACTCTATTGCATTCACCAGATTCATGTCGTTCTCATTAATCTGCGTATTGTATTTCGCAAATTTAACGAGGTCGGCTGTGGCGAACAAAGCGCGCAGTTCATCAAGCGACTCGTCTGTCTGTCCTTCCGTCAGACGTGCGATAATCTCGGACGAAGTCATCTCCATAGCATTGAATCCGTAACGGTTCTCTATGTATGTACGCAATGTAGCGGTCAGACGGGTATAATACTCCTTTGAGTCTTCCTTGGCCCAGACCTTTTCTGCCTTGATTTGGTCGATTTCCTGCATGGCCTTGGCATGGGGAAGGAGTTTGGGGACCAGCTTGATAATCTTGATAATCGGCTTATTGTCACGATAGCGGATATACAGATATGACAAGAGTATGCCCCAGGCCATCAACAAGCAGGACAACCAGAAAATCACAGACCAGTCGGCCCAGGAAAACGGAGGTGTCATGATCTCATCCATACCTGCAAAGCGGTCCACATGCACCGTATCCACCGGAATGGAAAGCACCCTCAAGGCCAGACTTTTGGAAGTATACTCCTTACTGTCCACCTTCACAACGAACGGAGGCAGATAATACAGGGCTGAATCGAAAGAAGTGACCGTGTAACGTTGGGAAACAAGCTGTCTGGCTCCCTCGTTCAACTGTTGCGTGTCAGGTTTCTCCACTTCCACAACTTCCACTCCCTGGGTCAGTTCACTACCGGAATGCAGTTGCGGCATAATCAATTGAGCTTTCTTGTCGCAACTGACTTCAAGTGTAATGCCGGTTTGCTGACCGACAAAGAGTTCAAGCGAATCGATTTTGACATCAACCGTAACCTGTGCATATACACGTTGCCCTGCAACAGACAAAAAGAGCCACATCAGGCACGCGCCTATCAGCCGGTATGTATTTTGATAAATTCTCATGGTTAATTTCGTTTGGCAAACAGAGTCATTAAAGACGAAACATAGTCTTGGTCGGTACGAATCGACACGGAGTCTACATTACTTTTTGTAAACATTCGCTGAAGGGCATTCTGACGGTTTTTCCACCAGTCGTGATGTGCCTGACGGACCTTACGGCTTGAAGTGTCAATATATTGCTCATGACCGGTCTCCGCATCACAGACTTTCATCAGTCCCACATCGGGCAGGTCAGCCATGCGGCGGTCGTATACCTGTATGGCCACGATGTCATGCTTGCGATTGGCCACGGTAAGTGCCGTCGTGTAATCCTTCGAGTCGATGAAATCGCTTAAGAGGAAAGCCGTACAGCGCCGTTTGATAGCTTGAGTGAGATACTCCACAGCCTGTCCGATATTCGTATGACGGCTTTCGGGAGTAAAGTCCAGCAATTCGCGTATGATACGGAGAATATGTTTGCGCCCCTTTTGCGGCGGAATGAATTTCTCTATCCGGTCCGAAAAGAATACCACCCCGATTTTATCGTTGTTCTGTATGGCAGAGAAAGCCAATGTGGCAGCGATTTCCGTCACCATATTGCGTTTGGTCTGACTTACGGTACCGAATTTCAGACTGCCGGACACATCTACCAGCAGCATGACCGTCAGTTCCCGTTCCTCCTCATATACCTTAATGAAGGGATGGTTGAAACGTGCGGTCACATTCCAGTCAATGTCTCTGACATCATCACCGAACTGATATTCGCGCACCTCGGAGAAGACCATACCTCTACCCTTGAACGCAGAATGATACTCTCCGGCGAAGATATTGCTGGACAGTCCTCTTGTCTTGATTTCAATCTGACGAACTCTCTTGATGATTTCACTCGTATCCATTGCAGACCGTAACAAATTAGGGCACTTCAACCTTATTCAATATCTGGCTGATGATTTCTTCGCTGTTGACGTTGTTGGCCTCGGCCTCGTATGTCAGGCCAATGCGGTGGCGGAGCACATCATGTGCCACAGCACGGACATCTTCCGGAATGACATATCCCCTGCGTTTGATGAAAGCATACGCACGGGCCGCCAGGGCAAGATTGATGGAGGCACGGGGTGAACCGCCGAACTCGATATAGTTCTTTATGTCTTTCAATCCGTATTTCTCAGGATAACGGGTGGCGAAGACGATGTCCGCGATGTATTGTTCTATTTTCTCATCGATATAAACTTGCCTTACTACATTCCGGGCATCGATAATCTCTTGTGTCGTCATGATGGGACGCACCTCGTTCTTCTCGCCTTTAATCTGCTGGCGGATGATTTTCTTTTCCTCTTCCAGCTTCGGATAGTCGATGATGACTTTCAGCATGAAACGGTCTACCTGCGCCTCCGGCAACGGATAAGTACCTTCCTGTTCTATGGGGTTCTGGGTTGCCAAAACCAAAAAGGGTTCAGGCAGTTTGTAGGTTTCTTTACTGATAGTTACCTGACGTTCCTGCATGGCTTCCAGCAGTGCACTCTGCACTTTGGCCGGAGCACGGTTGATTTCGTCCGCCAGCAGGAAGTTGGCAAAGACTGGTCCCAAATGTGCCACAAAGTTCCCGTCCTTCTGACTATACATCATTGTACCGAGCACGTCGGCCGGCAACAAGTCGGGCGTAAACTGCACACGGCTGAATTTTCCGTCGATTAACGATGACAGGGTTTTAATCGCCAAGGTCTTTGCCAACCCCGGCACACCTTCCAGCAACACATGCCCGTCGCTCAACAATCCAATCAGCAAAGATTCCACCAGATGTTTCTGGCCTACGATGACCTGGTCCATACCGGCCATCAGATTCGTAACAAATGCACTTTGTCTTTCTATCCTTTCATTCAATTCACGAATGTCTATCGCGTCTGCCATATTTTTATTATTTGTTAGTTGATTGCATATAGGTTGTTCTAATTGGATTCAAAATTACTCTTTTTGGCACGTACAGGCAATATTATATTATTAAAAAAAGTTTCTCAAATATTTATTTAAGAAACTTTTTACTGCTGTTAACGGCGTTTCAATGTTAGCTCCGGCAACTTCAGTTCCATATTCACCGGTACGATGTCTGGATTCTTTATTTCATTATGCACGATGATATAGTCTACATATTCTTTCGAACCGTAATATTTCAATGCCAGTCCGCGTAAGGTTTCCCCCGGTTTCAGTTGGTGAACACCCTTTGTTCCCACAATTTCAAAACGTCCGCCCTCTACCTGCGGATAGGCTGTTCTGGAAGCCTCGGAAACAGACTGGACCGTTTTCTCACTCACACCTGTATGCCGTTCATTCCGCACCTGTACGGAATCCGTTCTATTCTCCGTCTCTTTCCTTACCGATGAAACCGGCTTTTTCACCTTGTCTTTTCGGGGTACCACAACAGCCTCGCTCCGGCAATCTCCGAGACAGAACCAATGCCGGTGTCCGGCATAATAACTTCCGCACATCAACAGCAGAACCGCAAGACAGATGCACGTCCATGCCCATACGGACAAGGCATGTCTGCCCTCCGTATATTCAGGAGCCACCTGTACGATATGTTGGTTCTCCACCGTCTGATGCTCCACTTTCTGAAATTCCACCTGTTGGCTACCCACATGCACCTCTTTCTCCACTGGAGATTCCGGAGTGGATTCATGCTTCGGTTGCCCAGCCGTCTCGTCTGCGACCGCATCCAGGTTCTCCTCTGGAAGCGGCATGACTTCCGGCTCCACAGTTTGATTTTCCGTTTCGCACTCAAGAGCCTCTTCCTCTATCGCCGCCGCCTCGACAACACCTCCTTCAACAGGCATTTCTTCGTCTGCCGTTTCCTCTTCTTCCACCTTTTCCTCATCGAAAGCCGGAGCATCCCCGACCGGCGAGGACAAAACAGGCTCTGCCACCTCCGCCACTTCCTCTATGCTTTCTGTTGTGGGAAGTTCCGGAAGTTCGGGTGCTTCCACACGCTCCATTTCATCCACGTCGGTACCTTCGTTCAACACTACGGTCTCAAACTGCGCAAAAGGTTTGTTGATTTCATCACGCAAAACGGCATCCGGCGTAAAGGACACCTTCGTATAGCCTTTTATCACAATCCGTTCGCCGGTATTCACATCCACACTGGCACGGCTTTCCACCGTAACCAACTTAAACGTTCCCAGTCCCTTGACTTTTACGATTTTATCGGTTTGCAGATATTCCCCTATGACCTCAAAGACGGAACGTACGAACAAATCGGCGTCTTTCCGTGTCAATTCCTTCCTTTGCGCCATCCTTTCGGACAAATCCTGCAGCAACACTTTCTTATTCATGGCCAAAACTTACTGGTTATTGCATCTTTTCCTTGAAAGACGCACTGGGTTTAAAATTAATCACCAACTTGGGCGGCACCAGCATCCTTTGTTGGGTTGCCGGATTGACCACAACCCTCTCCTGCTTTTTCTTCACCTCAAACGAACCTATTCCCTGAATGGAAATTACATTTTCATCTTCAAGGACATCCGTCATCTCAGCCACCAAAGCACTCATCATCGAAGAGGTATCTTTAGCCGTATAGCCTAACCGGCGCGACATTTCTGTAATAAACTCCTTGTTGTTCATGGTCATTATTTAGCGGAACAAGTTCCATATAAATCAAAATCATCCGAATCGGTAATATCCACAAGGCAGAACTCTCCAATCCTGAGCTCTCCGTCGGATACGGGAATCAGCACTTCCGGATCAACCTCCGGCGAATCGTATTCCGTTCTTCCTATATAATAATCACCTTCCACCCGGTCAATCATCACTTTCAGCGTAGTGCCCACCTTGCGTGCCGCAAGTCCGGCGGAAATTCTCTGCTGCACAGCCATCAGTTTGTCCAGGCGGGCCTGTTTCGTTTCCTCCGTAATGTCATCTTTGTAATGAATGGCCGAATAAGTGCCTTCTTCTTCCGAATAGGCAAAGGCTCCCATTCTGTCGAACTGCGCCTCACGGACAAAATCAAGCAGTTCATTAAAGTCATCTTCCGTCTCGCCGGGATGCCCCACCATCAGCGTCGTACGCAGGTGAATTCCCGGAACCTCTTCGCGGAAACGACGGATAAGTTCGTATGTCTGCGCTTTCGTGATATGACGGCGCATCCTCGCCAGCATATTGTCGCTGATATGCTGCAAGGCTATATCCATGTACTTGCATACATTGGGCCTTTCACGCATCACGCGGAACAAGTCCTCCGGAAAATCCGCCGGATAGGCATAATGCAGGCGAATCCATTCCACGCCGGGAATTTCGGACATACGCTCCACGAGTTCAGGCAACATCTGTTTCTTGTAGAGGTCCAAGCCATAATACGTCAACTCCTGTGCTATGACCTGGAATTCCTTTACGCCTTGCGACACCAACAGACGCACTTCGTCCAGAATCTCTTCCATCGGACGAGACACATGCTTGCCCGTAATGATGGGAATGGCACAATAGGAACACCGCCTGTTGCATCCTTCGGATATCTTCAGGTAGGCGTAGTGCCGGGGAGTCGTCATCTCACGTTCCAGACGCAAATCATTCCGGTAGACCTTGCCCAGATCCTTCAGTAACCCGTCCCAGTCAAACTTACCGTAGAACTTGTCGACCTGTGGAATCTCCTCGCCCAACTCTTTCAGATAACGTTCGGACAGGCATCCCATCACAAATACTTTCTTGAGCCTTCCTTCCTCCTTGGCTTGACAGAACTCAAGTATCATGTTGACGCTTTCCTCCTTGGCGTCTCCGATGAATCCACATGTATTAATCACGGCAATCTCTCCCTGCGGACATTCCGGGTCATGAGTCACCCTATAGCCGTTCGCCCTCAACTGGCGCATCAGTTTTTCGGAATCCACCAGGTTCTTGGAACAGCCTAATGTAATAACGTCTATTGTATTCTTTTGCAAAACAACTTCTTTTTAAGTTTCCACTATCCCTTGCACACTCTGACACAAGCCTATTTTTTTCCAAATAGGGAATCTACAAACGCCCTGCGGTTAAAAGGTTGCATGTCTTCCATGCCTTCGCCCAGACCAATATAGCGTACGGGAATCTTGAACTGATCCGAAATGCCTATGACCACGCCACCCTTTGCCGTTCCATCGAGCTTGGTAATGGCCATGCTCGTCACCTCCGTAGCCAGCGTAAACTGCTTGGCCTGCTCAAAGGCATTCTGTCCCGTACTCCCGTCAAGTACAAGCATTACATCGTGCGGCGCATCGGGTACGACTTTCTGCATCACACGCTTGATTTTGGAAAGTTCATCCATCAATCCCTTCTTGTTGTGCAGACGACCGGCCGTATCGATAAGCACCACATCCGCATCATTGGCCACCGCGGAACTCAGCGTATCAAAAGCCACGGAAGCGGGGTCGCTGCCCATCTGCTGTTTCACCACAGGCACTCCCACACGTTCACCCCAAATGACCAGCTGCTCGACAGCTGCAGCGCGGAACGTATCTGCGGCCCCAAGATATACTTTCTTGCCGGCCTTCTTGAACTGATAAGCCAACTTGCCAATCGTAGTGGTTTTTCCCACTCCGTTCACACCCACCACCATGATGACGTATGGTTTTTTCCCTTCGGGAATCACAAAGCCCTCCGTGTCATCGGTATTGTTCTCCGTCAACAGGGATGCGATTTCATCGCGAAGAATATCATTGAGTTCGCCTGTGGTCACATACTTATCCCTGGCCACCCTATCCTCAATTCTTTTGATGATATTCAGTGTCGTGTCCACCCCCACATCGGATGTCACCAAGACCTCCTCCAGATTGTCCAGCACTTCATCGTCCACTTTCGACTTGCCGGCCACCGCACGGGTCAACTTTCCAAAGAAACTCTCTTTAGTCTTTTCAAGTCCCTTGTCGAGCGTCTCCTTCTTTTCTTTAGAGAAAAAACTGAATATTCCCATATACTTCCTTTTTTATGATGTCTTGACCTCTAAGTGTATTATACAACACGTTTCATTCATGCAACCGATGAAACCACGTTCCATAATATCTTGCAAAGGTAAGAAAATAAAATGATAATAAGTACAGAAACGACAGAAGAATGTTAAGCAGGGAACATGGCCGAGGGCTTCAAATGCAATACAACCTTACAATATTGCCTGTCGCAGCATGCCGTCACACCCACTTCATACAAATGCAAAGGTCGCAATCAATTTGGATTGCGACCTTTGCCTATCAGGTTATTAAAACACTTTTCAGTTATCAGTTCTTGAAGAAATCCTTCACGGCTTCATTCGGAACCATCTGCTCATCGAAGACGTAAGCACCCGTTTTAGGGCTCTTTACCATCTTGATTACTTTTGTATAGGAACGTCCATCCGTCTTACCGGTCTGGAGGCTCGCCACTGTCTTTTTTGCCATAGTTTACAGACTTTATTTAATTTCTTTATGAACTGTCATTCTCTTCAAGATAGGATTGTACTTCTTGAGTTCCATCCTTTCGGGAGTATTCTTTCTGTTCTTCGTGGTCACATAGCGAGACGTACCGGGAAGACCGCTCTCTTTCATTTCAGTGCATTCCAAGATAACCTGCACTCTGTTGCCTTTAGCTTTTTTTGCCATAAGTCTTTACTCTCCTTTTATTTAAGCAATTACTTTAATGCTTTTCCATTCACAATAACCTTTGGCCACCGCATTGGTCAATGCAGCGTCAAGGCCTACTTTGTTGATATAGCGCAGACCGGCAGCACTGATGCTCAGCCTAATCCAGCAATCCTGCTCTACATAGTAGAATTTCTTAGAAAACAGATTCACATTAAAGCGTCTTTTTGTGCGGCGCTTTGAATGAGAAACGTTATTGCCAATCATGGCTTTCTTTCCGGTAATTTGACAAATCTTAGACATTTCTATCTTCCTTTTTGTTAATTTCTATTAGCTTCCTTCAAACAGAGTGCAAAATTAATACTTAAAATCCGAACATACAAGTATTTTCGCCAAAAAAATTATTCCTCTTCCATCGGATGGCGCTTTTTCAAAATGTCAAGAAGAAGCTGCAAGGCCACCAATGTAGCCTTTGCCAGGTTCATGTCGCGCCCTTCATCACCTTCCAGTTTCTCCACCGTCACCTCGTCCTTGTCGCCCACCGCAATCCAGATGGTTCCTACGGGAGCTTCCTCGCCGGCACCGGGACCGGCATACCCCGTCACCGCCACGGCGTATGTCGTTTCCATGGCCTTCAGGGCACCTTCGTGCATGGCGCGCACCGTTTCCTCGCTCACCGCCCCTTTTTCTTCAAGGATTTCGGCCGGCACACCGAGGAATTTCATTTTCATTTCATTGGTATAGCTGATGATGCCACCGCGGAAATACGTGGAACTTCCGGGGGTGCTGGTAATGGCGGAAGCGATTTGGCCGGAGGTGCAACTCTCGGCCGTACATACCGTTTCGCCGGCTTTCCATAACAACGGACAGATTTCTCTGCTTATTATCTTCGATTCTACGTTCATGATGATATGTTTTATTTTAATGTAACTCTTGAATAAGCCGGCAGGTCGATGGTGCAGAAATCTTCTTTAAGGTATTTGAAATACCCGGTGATGGCTATCATCGCGGCATTGTCGGTGGTATAGCTGAACTTGGGAATGAAGATTTTCCACCCGAACCGCGCGGCATGTTCCGCAAAGGCATTCCGCAATCCGTTATTGGCCGACACGCCTCCCGCCACAGCCACCTCTTTGATACCGGTATCCTTGGCCGCGAGACGCAGTTTCTTCATCAGGATTTCCACGATGGTATGTTCCAGTGAGGCCGCCAGGTCTTCCTTATGATGCTCGATGAAATCGGGGTCTTCCTTCATCCAGTCGCGCAACGAATAGAGAAATGATGTCTTCAGGCCGCTGAAACTGTAGTCGTATCCTTCGATGTGGGGCCTGGCAAAAGCGTACGCTTTCGGGTTGCCCTGCCGGGCGAGCCTGTCGATAATGGGACCTCCGGGATAGCCGAGCCCCATCACTTTGGAGCATTTGTCGATGGCTTCTCCCGCCGCGTCGTCGATAGTCTGTCCCAACACTTCCATATCGTCGAACGCCCGGACAAGGACTATCTGCGAGTTTCCACCGCTCACCAACAGGCATAGGAACGGAAAATGCGGCTGGTTGTCGTCCTCCTCGTTTTCTTTGATGAAATGGGCTAAAACGTGACCCTGCAAGTGGTTCACGTCTATCATGGGGATACCGAGCGCACGTGCGAATCCTTTAGCAAAGGACACGCCTACCAGCAGAGAGCCCATCAGTCCGGGTCCTCTCGTAAAGGCCACGGCCGAGAGCTGTTCTTTCGTCACACCGGCCCTTTTCAATGCCTGGTCCACCACCGGAACGATATTTTGCTGATGCGCCCTCGAAGCCAGTTCGGGCACTACGCCGCCGTAGGCTTCGTGCACGGCCTGACTGGCCGTGACATTGCTCAGCAGCACGCCGTCGCGGATGACAGCCGCCGAGGTATCGTCGCAACTTGATTCTATTCCCAATATGATGATATCTTTTTTCTCCATGTATTCGCCTTAATATGTCAATATTTCGAGTCCGTCTTCCGTCATCAGGAAGGTGTGTTCCCACTGTGCGCTCGGCAGTTCGTCTTCCGTCACCACGGTCCATCCGTCTTCTTCATCCACAAACACGCGCCAGTCGCCCATATTCACCATCGGCTCGATGGTGAACACCATACCGGGAACAAGCAGCATGCCGGTGCCTTTCCGCCCGAAATGCTCCACATCGGGTTCTTCGTGAAACTCCAGTCCCACACCATGTCCGCACAAGTCGCGCACAATACTGAACCCGTTTTTCCGGGCATGGCTCTCGATGGCATTGCCTATGTCGCCTACGAAACCGAAGGGACGGGCCGCCTTCATACCGATTTCCAGGCATTCGCGCGCCACATCCACCAGCTTTTGCTTTTCGGGCGTAGTCTGCCCGATAACGAACATCCGCGAGGCATCGCTGTAATATCCGTCGAGGATGGTGGAGACGTCCACATTGACAATATCGCCTTCCTCCAATATCTCGAATTCGTTGGGAATACCGTGACACACCACTTCATTCACCGAAGTGCATACGCTTTTCGGAAAGCCTTCGTAATTCAGCGGCGCGGGAATCGCCCCGTGGCTTACGGTATAGTCGTACACAAGCTCGTCTATTTCGAGCGTGCTCATGCCGGCATGAATTTCTTTCGCCACAAGGTCGAGCACGCCTGTATTCACGACACCGCTTCTACGGATGCCCTCGATTTGTTCGGGTGTTTTAATCAGTTTACGGGAAGGAACCAGACATCCCTTATCCTGGAATGCCAATACTTTTCTGTCCAATTCGGTCAGTTCGGCCCCCTTGGGCACTTTCCAGTTCCTTTTGATTCTTTTGAACATACTTTTCCTTCGTTTTTAGCACTGCAAATGTACGACAAAAAAATCATTCCGTCCCCATATCCTCTGATTTTTCTTATACCTTATTATATATAGGAGGTTCAAGCCCGGAGGCTGGCTTGTTACGGGCTTCCACAGAACGGGAACACTCACCCAAAAAACTACGGTGAAGAACAGGCTAAAATGCTCACAGGTGAAGAATCGGACGCACACAGGTCCGCATTTCAAGGGGCTTTCAAACAAGGATTTCAGAAACTACGGAGAAGCAAAGAATGTCAACGCCGCACTTCTTCCACACTGACGGAAAAAGACATGGCATCAGACACTTTGACATGGATCATTCCACCGAACCGCTCACGGTAACGGTCCGCCCAACACATCGGAGGCATAAAGCGCATCCGGCCCGCAGAAGGGGTAAACGCCTTGCTGGCATAAGCATACACGCTCACTTTATCCGTCAACCTGTAACCGAGCATCAGATTCGCCCCCACACGGTTCTCATTGTATGCTCCCCACGACATGCGGTCGTAGAATCCCCCGACAGCCATCATCAGCTTCTCCGTCAGACGATGGGCATACATGGCGGAGATACCCGTCCCGAACCCCACACCGGGAAAACGATGCCTGCCGAAAGAGGCGCACACGCTCATATTCAGACTGGCATTGAACCCCTCATGCAGATTCCACAGACCCATGCCCCCGCCATAATAAAATTCGGGAAAACAGCCGATTGTCCCGTCTGCACGCAACGGGGAACAACCGTCGAAAGAAAAGAGCGGGACACTGTCCGCCGGAGCCACAGGATTCAAGTCTTGCGTCCGGAAATCCGCATGCACGCCCTGAAGAGACTCGTCCGACGGTACGGCCTGCGGAACGGCAACCGGCACAAAAACGCCCTCCCGCACAGAGTCTCCTCTCACGATTTCCTGCGCCCTCACGCCGGACAAACATACGCATAGTCCGGCAAACACCCCCACGATACGCATCAAAAAACGTCCTTTCATCCTTATACCTCCTCTTTTTCTAACGGATACGCAACCTGTCGCCCACCTGTATGCTATAACCGGCCGACAGTTTGTTCATGCTGTACAGACTCTTCAGGCGTATGCCGTATTTCTGCGAGATGGAATACATCGACTCGCCGGCACACACCACATGCGGAATAGCCTTGTACTTCTTCGCAGCCTTCTTCCGTTTACGTTCCAAGTAGAGCACATCGCCGGCTTTCAGACGGTACCCCTTGGGCAATTCGTTATACTTTCTGATGTCGCGAGCCGACACGCCGGTCTCCTCCGAAATCAACTCGAACGTATCCCCGTCTTGCGCAATCACGTAATAGTTTTCATTGTTGCGATACACCAGATGGGCGGCGATGCTTTCACTGTTCAAATCGTAATCGATACGGCTGTAATCCACGAGAGATCGCGAAGAGGTATAGCTGTCGAACCGACAGAGGTCATAACGCTCAATAAGGTCGACCAACAGATTCCCGTAACGGGGATTGGTGGCATAACCGCAACGTTTCAGCCCATGTGCCCATCCCTTGTAATCCTTCATGGACAGTTTGAACAAAGAAGAGTAGCGTGCCTGCTTCAGAAAACGGGAATGGTCTTCATACGACTCCTCGGCGCTGCGGTATTTGCGGAACTTCTCATTGCGCGCATCATCGTCGCGCAACACGTACGGCCCGGTCCAGGCACGCCCGCACTTGATGCCGAAATGATTGTTGGCCTCCCTGGCCAGCGAACTGGCTCCGGCCCCGCTTTCCAGCAACCCCTGAGCCAGGGTGATGCTTGCAGGTATCTTGTAGCGTAACATCTGGTCGACCGCAATATACTTGTACTTCTCTATATAATTAAGGTATTGCCGGCTGACCGACTGGGCGTGCATGGCCATGCACGCCACACACAGGAAGAGGTAGAAAAACGCCGCCTTCAATCGCATATTCTGTCTTTTGAGAGTGTTCCGGAAGACAAAGTTACCTTTTTTTTCCTCGCGCTCAACAAAAAAATATATATTTGTACATTATTAACCAAAAACCAAGCCATCATGAAAGAAATCGAACTCGTCGGAAAGATTAGGATATATGATTACGACGAACTGTCGGAATCCGACCGCACACTGGTCGAAATGGCCAAGGAAGCCACACGGACAAGCTATGCCCCGTATTCGCACTTCTGCGTGGGAGCCGCCCTGCGGCTGGCCGACGGCACAACCGTGACAGGCAGCAACCAGGAAAATGCAGCTTTCCCTTCCGGAACCTGCGCCGAACGCACAGCCCTGTTCTATGCCAACGCGCAATACCCAGACCTTGCCGTCAGGGAACTGGCCGTGGCCGCATATACACACGGACACTTCCTGAAAGCTCCAATTCCCCCTTGCGGCGCATGCAGACAAGTGATTCTCGGCGCCGAAGAACGCTACGGAGCCCCCATACGTATACTGCTGTATGGCGAGGAGGGAACCTATGTGGCAGAATCCGTCAAAGTGCTCCTGCCCCTACAGTTTGCTGGAGAAACCATGAACGAATGAAATATTTTTTGTACCTTTGCAGCCGATTTATTAACTCATACAGAAAAGACAGACCATGATTAGTGTATCCAACCTTGCCATTCAGTTCGGTAAACGCGTCCTGTACAAAGACGTCAACATGAAATTTACCAATGGCAACATTTACGGTATAATCGGCGCGAACGGTGCGGGAAAATCCACTTTGCTGAAAGCCATATCCGGCGAACTGGAACCCACTAAAGGATTCGTCGAGCTCGGTCCGGGCGAACGCCTTTCAGTATTAAGCCAGGACCACTTCAAATACGACGGGTTCACCGTGCTCAATACGGTTCTGATGGGACATACCGTGTTATGGGACATCATGCAGGAACGTGACGCGCTCTACTGCAAAGCCGATTTTACCGATGAAGACGGCATCAAAGTAGCGGAACTGGAAGACAAGTTCGCCGAAATGGGCGGCTACAACGCCGAAAGCGATGCCGCAGCACTGCTCAGCGGATTGGGCATCAAGGAAGACAAGCACTACAGTCTGATGAGTGAGTTGAGCGGTAAGGAAAAGGTGCGTGTCATGTTGGCCAAAGCCCTGTTCGGCGAACCGGACAACCTGTTGCTCGACGAGCCGACCAACGATCTGGACCTGGATACGGTACGGTGGCTCGAATCTTATCTCTCCGAATTCGAACACACCGTGCTGGTGGTAAGCCACGACCGTCACTTCCTCGACTCGGTATGCACACATACGGTGGACATCGACTTCGGCAAGGCAACCATGTTCGCCGGCAACTACAGCTTCTGGTATGAATCCAGCCAGCTGGCACTGAAACAGGCACAGAACCAGAAAGCGAAAGCCGAAGAGAAAAAACGCGAACTGGAAGAATTCATCCGCCGCTTCTCTGCCAATGTGGCCAAGAGCAAGCAAACCACAAGCCGCAAGAAGATGCTGGAGAAACTGAATGTGGAGGAAATACGTCCGTCCACCCGTAAGTATCCCGGAATCATCTTCCAGATGGAGCGCGAACCAGGCAATCAGATTCTGGAGGTGGACGGGCTGAAAGCTACAATGGACGACGGCACCGTATTGTTCGATAACGTAAGTTTCACCGTAGAGAAAGGAGACAAAATCGTATTCCTGAGCCGCGACCCGCGCGCCATGACGGCACTGTTCGAAATCATCAACGGCAACCGCGAGGCACAGGCCGGCACATACAACTGGGGCGTGACCATCACAACGGCTTATCTGCCATTGGACAACACCAGTTTCTTCGAAGGCAACGAAAATCTTGTGGACTGGCTGAGCCAGTTTGGAGAAGGCAACGAGGTTTACTTCAAAAGTTTCCTCGGCCGCATGCTCTTCTCCGGAGAAGAAGTCCTTAAAAAGGTCAACGTGCTTTCAGGAGGCGAGAAAATGCGTTGCATGATTGCCCGCATGCAGTTGAAGAACGCCAACTGTCTGATTCTCGACACGCCGACCAACCACTTGGATTTGGAAAGCATCCAGGCATTCAACAACAACCTGAAATCGTACAAAGGCAACATATTGTTCGCCAGCCACGACCATGAGTTCATACAGACCGTGGCTACGAGAATCATCGAACTGACCCCGCACGGAACCATCGACAAACTGATGGAATACGATGAGTATATTTCCAGCGAACATATCAGTGAACTGAAAGCCAAACTCTACGCCGACTAAAAAATATCGGCACAAGGAGCGATGTGGCAAACTATTTGTAGGGTATTTAACGGCTAAATACCCTTTTTTAAATCAATAGCATTATGAAGAGAACTGAAGATATGCACGAAGAAGAGAAAATCAAGGCAAGCGCCGAGGAGGAAACCGTTCTGACCGGAGAAGAAAAGACATCGGAATCCGAACAGACAGAAGAACAGCCTGAAAAAACAGAAACAACAGAAGACAAGCTGGCCGCGGCCGAGACAAAAATCGCAGAACTGCAAGACAAATACCTGCGCCAGGTGGCCGAATTCGACAACTATAGGAAACGTACGGTAAAAGAAAAGGCCGAACTGATACTGAACGGAGGAGAAAGGACCATCACCGCATGCCTTCCCATCCTGGATGACATGGAACGCGCATTGAAGAACATGGACAAGATGGAAGACGTGGCCGCCGTCAAGGAGGGCATGGAGCTGATCTTCCAGAAATTCATCAAGATACTGGGCGAACAGGGCGTGAAGAAAATCGAAACGGAAAGCGCAGACTTCAATACGGACCTGCATGAAGCCATCGCACAGGTACCGGCACCGTCCGATGAATTAAAAGGAAAAGTAATCGACTGCGTAAAGACCGGCTACACACTAAACGATAAAGTAATCCGTCATGCTCAAGTAGCTGTCGGACTCTAATGATTTCACACGATTTATGGCAAAACGTGATTATTACGAAGTTCTGGGCGTCTCCAAGAATGCTTCAGACGATGAGATAAAGAAGGCATACAAGAAAATGGCCATCAAATATCATCCGGACCGCAATCCGGATGATAAGGAAGCCGAAGCGAAATTCAAGGAGGCGGCCGAAGCATACGACGTGCTGCACGACCCGCAAAAACGTGCACGTTACGACCAGTTCGGACCGGAAGGCGTAAACGGCGCCGGAGGATTCGGAGGCGGACAAGGCATGAACATGGATGACATCTTCTCCATGTTCGGCGACATCTTCGGCGGACACGCCGGATTCGGAGGATTCGGCAGCGGTGGAAGCGGCCGGTCTCGCAAACCGCAATACAAGGGTGGAGACTTGCGCCTGAAAGTGCGCATGACACTGCAGGAGGTTGCCACCGGAGTCACTAAGAAGTTCAAAGTCAAAAAGAAAGTGACCTGCTCGCATTGTCACGGTAGCGGCGCAGAAGGAAGCGGCGCAACGGAAACATGTCCCACCTGCCACGGAAGCGGCTACGTAGTCAAGACACAGCAAAGCATCTTCGGTATGATGCAGACACAGGGCGTCTGCCCCACCTGCGGCGGAGAAGGCACCGTAATCAAGAACAAATGTAAGGCGTGCGGCGGAGAAGGCGTTGTCAACGGAGAAGAAGTCATCGAGGTAAAGATTCCGGCAGGAGTAGCCGACGGAATGGTGGTAAACGTTCCGGGAAAAGGACATGCAGCCCGCAGAAGCGGCATACCGGGAGACATACAAGTATTCATTGAAGAAGAGCCGAGCAAGGACTTTCTCCGTGAGGACAACAACCTGATATACAATCTTCTTATCGACGTCCCAACGGCAGCATTAGGTGGAAATGCCGAAATCCCGACCATAGACGGACGTGTGAAAATCAAAATCGATCCGGGCACACAACCGGGCAAAGTCGTGCGTTTGCGCGGTAAAGGACTGCCTGTGGTGCAGGGCTACGGTTACGGTAACGGCGATTTGATTGTCAACATCAGCGTCTATATTCCGGAAACATTAAGTAAAGAAGAGAAAAAGGCCCTTGAGGAGATGCAAAAGAGCGACAACTTCGCCCCGAACCAATCCATTAAGGATAAAATCTTCAACAAGTTCAAAAGCTATTTCGAATAAGCAACGGGCAAAATGACATATAAGGAAGCTACAGAATATCTTTTCAACAGCACGCCTCTTTTCCAGAATGTCGGCAAAGACGCCTACAAAGAAGGGCTGGCCAACACCTTGGCTTTAGACGAGCATTTCGGACATCCGCATCATCGGTTCCAGACCATCCATATCGGCGGCACCAACGGAAAAGGTTCCTGTAGCCACACCTTGGCAGCCATTTTGCAAAAGGCGGGATACAAGACGGGGCTTTATACGTCTCCCCACCTGACGGACTTCAGGGAGCGCATCCGCGTGAACGGAGTCATGATGCCGGAAGAATATGTGACTTCATTCATTGAAAACGAAAGAAATTTCTTCGAGCCCCTGCATCCCTCCTTCTTTGAACTTTCCACTGCCATGGCGTTCAAATATTTTGCAGAGACAGGAGTGGACGTAGCCGTGATAGAGGTGGGACTGGGCGGACGACTGGACTGCACCAACATCATCCAACCTGACTTATCCGTCATCACCAACATCAGTTTCGACCACGTACAGTTCCTCGGCCACACATTGACCGCAATCGCACAGGAAAAAGCCGGCATCATCAAGCCCGGCATCCCGGTCGTCATTGGAGAGACTACAGAAGAAACAAGAAAAGTATTCATTGATAAATCACTAAAAGTCAGCGCTCCAATAATATTTGCTGAAGATAAACATCAAATATTGTCATTGCAACGACAAGACGGAAAGCTCATCTACGAAACACGGTCATACGGACAACTCACAGGAGAATTATGCGGACTTTGCCAGGAGAAGAACACCGGCACGATACTTACCGCTGTCGACGAACTTCGCAAACAAGGGTACGCCATCGGGCAGTCGCAGGTAAGCGACGGATTCGCCCATGTCTGCGAACTGACCGGTTTAAGGGGACGTTGGCAGACCGTAAGCGAGCACCCCACCGTCATTTGTGACACCGGACACAACACAGGAGGAATCTCATACATCGCAGAACAGCTCCGCACCTATCCTTCCGAGGTACAAATCCACATCGTGATGGGGATGGTAAACGACAAAGACGTCAGAAACGTGCTCAAACTTCTTCCGGCCGATGCCACCTACTATTTTACGAAAGCGAGTGTCAAACGCGCCTTGAACGAAGACCAGCTCTGCGGACTTGCAAGAGAGGCGGGACTGCACGGAAAAACATACCCCGACGTACAGGCTGCATTCGAGGCTGCAAAGGCCGCTTCCACGGAAAAAGACCTCATTTTCGTAGGGGGAAGCACATTTATCGTGGCCGACTTTCTGTCTTTCTACCAAAAGGACTGAACAAATACGCAAATCTTCTCATTTCTGACTTATCTTTTTCAAAGATTTCTTTTGCAATAAGAAAGTTTTTTTCTTAATTTGCATAACGATAATTTAACTTTAAATCAAAGTCCGATGAATACAGAGAATATTTGCGGCCTGAAACGGGAAGACTTTCAGGCCGAAGTTCAGGGAAAACAAACCGACTTATTTATTTTAAAGAATAACAAAGGCTGCGAAGTGGCCATTACCAACTACGGCGGTGCATTGGTTGCCATTATGGTACCGGACCGGAACGGAAACATGGCCAACGTCATTCAGGGACACGACAACATCCGTGAAGTAATGGAAAGTCCGGAACCGTTCTTGAGCACACTGATTGGACGCTACGGAAACCGTATCTGCAAAGGTAAGTTCACACTGGAAGGCAAGGAATACTCATTGGCCATCAACAACGGGCCGAACCACCTGCACGGCGGACCTACCGGATGCCACGCCAGAGTGTGGGACGCAGAACAGACCGATGCACAGACACTCTCGCTTCATTATGTTTTCGCCGACGGCGAAGAAGGTTTCCCCGGAAAGCTCGACATGACAGTGGTTTACGCTTTTACTGACGAAAACGAACTTGTCATCGACTATACAGGTTCAACCGACAAGACAACAATTGTCAACATGACCAACCACGGTTTCTTCAGTCTCTCAGGAATCGACAACCCCACTCCTACCATCGAAAAGCTGCAATGCCAGATTAATGCCGATTTCTTTATTCCCATCGACAATACTTCCATTCCCACCGGTGAGGTGAAACCGGTAAAAGGCACACCCTTCGACTTCACGTCCGTACACGAAGTTGGCGAACGTATCGACGCCGACGACGAGCAGACCGTAAACGGTGCCGGATACGACCATTGCTTCGTGCTGAACAAGAAAGAACCGGGTGAATTGAGCTATGCAGCCAAGATTTACGAACCGGTGACAGGCCGCACGATGGAAGTCTACACGACAGAACCGGGCGTGCAGGTATATACCGACAACTGGGCCGACGGCTACAAAGGCCAGCTGGGCGCCACATTCCCGCGCCGCAGCGCAATCTGTTTCGAGGCACAACACTTCCCCGACTCACCGAACCGTCCTTACTTCCCGTCGGTGGTGCTGAAACCGGGTGAAACCTATACGCAGAAAACCGTATACAAATTCGGTGTGGAAAAATAAACGGACAAGAGAATAAAAAACAATAACAACTACAAATCTTTAAAAAAAACACTTTTCAAATGACACAAAAAACACAGCCGAACTACACGTTCGCGTTAGTAATTGTAATCGCTGTCTGTTTTCTTATTGGTTTCGTGACAACGATGAACAACTCAATGATTGAATTCTGCCAGAATGCATTCAATCTGAACAATTTCCAAAGCCAGTTGGTAAACACCGCATTCTACGGTGCATACGCCTTGTCTATCCCCTTCGGATTCATGATGAGTAAAATCGGATACAAGTCCACCCTTGTACTCGGCCTGGCCGTAGTAGGCATAGGTTTTATCGTTAATTTCCTCTGCATCAATGGCAACTTAGATGGAGACGTAAGTACAATCTATTGGATGTTCTTAGGATGTATGTTTGTTGTTGCATTGGGTATCGTAATGCTTCAAATCGTAGCCAACCCGTATGTAATGGTTTTGGGTGCGCCTGAAAAAGGGGCATTCCGTATGACATTGAGCCAGGCACTGAACTCCGTAGCCACGACAGTAGCTCCCCTCTTCATTTTGAATGTGATACTAAACGGGAAAAAAGCCCAAAATGCTGTTCCGAGTGACATACCTTATCCTTACTTAGGTTTGGGTATATTTGCTCTTGTACTATGTGTTATTCTTTGCTTCTTGAAATTACCAAACATTGATGAAGGCCAACAGGCCGCCGAAGCCACAGGAGTACAAAAGGAATATAAAAGCAGCGTATTCAAATACCCGCACGTTTGGTTAGGTGCTTTAGGTATTTTCATGTATATGGGTCTGGAAATAGGTATACCCTCTATGCTTGGCGCTTATTTTAAAGCTAACGACCCGATGCCGGGCAAAAGTGGAACCGATTTCCTTTGGTTGTATTGGGGTGGTATGATGGTCGGACGATTCATCGGAGCCGGTATTCTGTCGAAGTTCCAGCCACGTGTCCTGCTGTCAGCCTGTCTGCTTGGTGGTGCAGCCTGTGTAGGCATCTCCTTCTTCCTGCCCGGTATGGGTGCGGTATATGCCATGTTGGCAGCCGGATTGTTCCATTCTGTAATGTGGCCTTTGGTGTTCAACCTCGGCTTACAGGATTTAGGTCCTCATACGAAAGCCGCTTCCGGTATCATCAACCTTGGCGTAGTGGGAGCCGCCACTCTGACTCCCCTTATGGGTAAGGTGATAGACAATCCGGCTCTTGGCGTTGGAACAGCCATCTGCATGATGTTCATCTATTACGCCTACGTGATGTGGTTCTGCTGGAAAGGCTCTAAAGTAGGACTTGAGTAAAAAGAAATATTTTATTAACCTTTAAATAAAGAAGATTATGAAATTGACAATCGAAGATGTAAGAAGCCGTTTCATCGAACATTTCGACGGAACAACCGGTTCTGTATATGCCTCTCCGGGCCGTATCAACCTGATTGGCGAACACACCGACTATAATAACGGGTTCGTATTTCCCGGTGCCGTACAGCAAGGCATGATTGCCGAAATCAAACCTAACGGCACACGCAAGGTGCGCGCCTACTCCATCGACCTAAAAGATTATGTGGAATTCTTGCTGGACGATGAGAAAGGTCCGAAGGCTACATGGGCACGCTACATCTACGGTGTATGCCGCGAAATGATGAAACTGGGCGTACCCGTAGAAGGTTTCAATACCGCCTTCGCAGGCGATGTACCCCTCGGTGCCGGCATGAGTTCTTCAGCCGCTCTGGAAAGTTGCTTCGCATTCGCCATCAACGACCTTTGGGGAGACAACAAAGTATCCAAGATGGATTTGGCCAAAGTGGGACAGGCTACCGAACACAACTATATCGGTTGCAACTGCGGTATCATGGACCAGTTTGCCAGCGTACACGGTAAGGCAGGCAGCCTGATGCGTCTCGACTGCCGCAGCGGAGAGTTTGAATACTTCCCCTGGAATCCCAAAGGCTACAAGCTGGTGCTCGTCAACAGTTGCGTGAAGCACGAACTGGCAGGCAGTCCTTATAACGACCGCCGACTGAGTTGTGAGCGCGTGGCCGCCGTCATCGCCAAGCACCACCCTGAGGTGGAAAGCCTGCGTGACGCTTCCTACGAGATGCTGGAAGAAGTGAAGGGCGAAATCAGCGAAGAAGACGCAAAGCGTGCAGCCTACGTCATCGGCGAGCGCGACCGCGTGCTGGCTGTCTGCGAAGCCTTGGAGAAAGGCGACTATGAGACGGTAGGCCAGAAGATGTATGAAACCCACCACGGATTGAGCCAGGAATACGAAGTATCTTGCGAAGAGTTGGATTTCCTCAACGATATTGCCAAGGAAGAAGGCGTGACCGGTTCACGTATCATGGGCGGCGGCTTCGGCGGTTGCACCATCAACCTGGTGAGTGAGGAACTCTACGACAACTTCGTGAAAGTGGCAAAGGCCAAGTTCAAAGAGAAATTCGGCAAAGAACCGGTTATCATTGACGTGGTTATCGGTGACGGTTCAAGAAAGCTCTGCTAAGCCTAAAGAGTTTTACAATACACTTTATATAAACATTTTACGCCACGGAAGGCTGATGCCATCCGTGGCGTTTTTTCTGCCTCGAAATGAGGCCGTATCAAAATTAAAAGTCCCCCTCTTCATCTTTTATCTTCTTCGCTACCATAAGCGACATTACCCCTGCGCCGTTTTGTTTTTGCCTTCCTCAAAATCTATAAATAAAAGTTTTATTTTCAAAAACAAAAGTTTCGGTTTCAAGAATAAAACTTTTATTTTCAAAAACAAAACTTTTATTCTTAGTTTTGAAGCGGCCGGAAAAACTTTCCGCAACTGTGTCGTGACATTTTTGATTCAGCCGCCACTCATCGCACACTGGTCCGCATTTTCCGGCCCACCTTTTCATCACAATCCCCCAAAACATACTTGCTCCGCAGAACAGGAAATCGCCCCCAATCCCCCATTCCATCGCACATGATTCACTTTTTAACACACTATAACGGAAAACAGAAGTGTAATGTTTACACTTTATGCCTAAAAACATATATATTTGCAAACAGAATGAGATATAAAGTTGTATCTTTACAAACTATTAGGATATTTTAATTAATTAACCATGAAAAATGTAAAAACCATGCTCTTGAGTGCAGGCGTAGTCGCTGTTTTCGCAGCATCCTGCAATCAGCCAACACAGAGCAATCTCACAGTATCAGGTCTGGAGCCTGAAAAATTTGCAGCAGAAGTAAGAGGGCAGCAAACAGGCTTGTTCACCCTCACGAACGGAAACGGTATGGAGGTATGCGTCACCAATTTCGGCGGACGTATCGTATCCGTCATGGTTCCCGACAAGAACGACTCCTTGCGCGATGTGGTCTTAGGCTTCGACAATGTGGCCAACTACATTGACTCGGTGAACACACCCAGCGATTTCGGTGCGGCAATCGGCCGTTACGCCAACCGCATCAACCAAGGGAAGATTGTCATCGACGGCGACAGTATCCAGTTGCCGACCAACAACTTCGGTCATTGCCTGCATGGCGGCCCGCAAGGATGGCAATATCAGGTATATGAAGGCAAGCAGGTGAACGACAGCACGTTGACAATGACCATGCACTCTGCCGACGGAGACGCATGTTTCCCCGGAGCCGTGACTGCTGTGGTTACCTACACGCTGACAAGCGACAATGCCATAGACATCAAGTATGAAGCCACGACAGACAAGAAGACGGTCATCAACATGACCAACCATTCTTATTTCAACCTGTCGGGCGACCCGACCCGTGACATCACGGACCATATCCTTTACATCAATGCGGACAACTTCACTCCGGTGGACAGCACATTCATGACCACCGGCGAAATCCTGCCCGTGAAAGACACTCCGATGGACTTCACCACTCCGCATGCCATCAGCGAAGGTGTTACGGATTCCACCTTCCAGCAGGTTAAGTTCGGTAATGGTTTCGACCACAACTGGTGCCTGAATACGGCAGGCGACGACACGCAGCTGGCAGCGAAAGTAACATGCCCCTCTACCGGCATCAGCCTTGAGGTCTACACCAACGAGCCGGGCATCCAGGTATACACGGGCAACTTCCTTGACGGCAGCGTAACAGGTAAGAAGGGCATCACCTACAACCAGCGTGCGGCCATTTGTCTGGAAACACAGAAATATCCCGATACCCCGAACAAGCCCGAATGGCCTTCGGCCGTACTTGAACCGGGACAGACATACTTCAGCCACTGTATTTACAAGTTCACAGTAGAGAAATAATCGTTAATCCTAAATATTAATATTAAAAAAAGAAAGACTTTATGGAAACTCTTGATTGGTGGGTAATTGCCGCCTTTGCCGTATTTATGATTGGTATTGTGGTATGGGTAACCATGCAGAAACAGGAAAACTCGGACGACTACTTCCTTGGCGGCCGCGATGCGACATGGCTGGCCATCGGCTGCTCCATCTTTGCATCCAACATCGGCTCCGAACACCTGATTGGTCTGGCCGGTTCCGGCGCAGCCTCCGGTATGGCTATGGCACACTGGGAATTCCAGGGATGGATGATTTTGATTCTTGCCTGGGTGTTCGTCCCCTTCTATGAACGCAGTATGGTATTCACGATGCCCGAATTTTTGGAGCGTCGCTACAATCCCCAGTCGCGCACACTGCTGTCTGTCATCTCTCTGATAAGCTATGTGCTGACCAAGGTGGCCGTAACGGTTTATGCCGGCGGTCTGGTATTCCAGCAGGTATTCGGCATCAAGGAACTGTGGGGCATCGACTTCTTCTGGATTGCCGCCATCGGCCTTGTCGTCATCACTGCCATCTACACCATCTTCGGCGGTATGAAGTCCGTACTTTACACTTCAGTACTCCAGACTCCCATTCTGTTGTTAGGCTCTCTGTTCATCCTTGTCTTAGGTTTCAAGGAACTGGGCGGCTGGGAGCAGATGATGGAAATCTGCCGTGCCACTCCCGTCAATGAATACGGCGACACGATGACGAACCTTATCCGCAACAACAACGACCCGCAGTATCCATGGGTAGGCGCATTGGTAGGCTCATCCATCATCGGTTTCTGGTACTGGTGTACCGACCAGTTCATCGTTCAACGTGTGCTCTCCGGTAAGGACGAACAGCAGGCTCGTCGCGGTGCCATCTTCGGTGCCTATCTGAAACTGTTGCCCGTGTTCCTCTTCCTGATTCCCGGTATGATTGCCTTCGCACTGAGCAATAAGGGTATCGTTATCAATGGTGAGGCATTCACACTCTCTACTCCTGATGCGGCATTCCCGACTCTGGTGGCCAAGCTGTTACCCGCCGGTGTGAAAGGTATCGTGGTATGCGGTATCCTGGCAGCCTTGATGAGTTCGCTGGCCTCCCTGTTCAACTCTTCAGCCATGCTGTTCACCATCGACTTCTACAAACGTTTCAAACCTGAGACTCCCGAAAAGCAACTGGTTGCCATCGGCCAGATTGCCACCGTGGTCATCGTGGTATTGGGTATCCTCTGGATTCCGGTGATGCGTAGCGTAGGCGACGTGCTTTACAATTACCTGCAGGACGTACAGTCAGTGCTGGCTCCGGGTATCGCATCAGCCTTCCTGCTCGGTATCGCCTGGAAACGCACATCGGCCAAAGGCGGTATGTGGGGCTTGATTTCCGGACTTATCATCGGAATGACCCGTTTGGGTGCCAAGGTATACTTCAGCAATAACCCCGATGCAGCCGACAGCCTCTTCAAATATTTGTTCTATGACTTGAACTGGCTGTTCTTCTGCGGATGGATGTTCCTGTTCTGCTGCATTGTCGTGATTGTTGTCAGCCTGTGCACAGAAGCTCCCGATGAGAAGAAGATTCAGGGTCTGGTGTTCGGTACGGCAACGGCCGAGCAAAAAGAAACGACACGCAAGAGCTGGAACAAATGGGATGTGCTCAACACGGTTATCATCCTTGGCCTTACTGTCGTATTCTACTGGTACTTCTGGTAATATTCCACTAAAAACATTTGTACATGACCTCGTTCTATAACTCTAACCCCCGATTCCTGTTGGCCGTAGACTGTATCATCTTCGGCTTTCAGGACGGCAAGCTGAAGTTGCTGCTCCAGCGCAGAGATTTTGAACCTTTCAAAGGTATATGGTCTTTAATGGGAGGTTTTGTGCAAGAAAACGAAAGTGTTGATGAAACCGCCAAACGCGTCCTGACGGAGCTGACAGGACTGAAAAACGTCTTTATGCAGCAGGTAGGCGCGTTCGGTAACATCAACCGCGACCCAGGAGAACGTGTCATCTCGGTGGCCTACTATGCCCTACTCAATGTAGACAAGTACAACCACGAGCTAAACGACAAGCACAACGCCTACTGGGAAGACATCACCAACCTTCCTGAACTGTATTTCGACCATCAGGAAATGATTGACAAGGCACATGAAATACTGAAACGGAAAGTGTCCAGGGAGCCGATAGGATTCAACCTGCTTCCTACCCTCTTTACCCTGAGCCAGCTCCAGACCCTGCACGAAGCCGTGCTGGGACAGAGCATCGACAAAAGAAACTTCCGCAAGAAAGTTAAAGACATGCCATTTATTGAAAAAACGGATTTAATAGACAAAACCGGATCGAAAAGAGGCGCTTATTTATATAAGTATAATAACAAGACTTATCTTGAAGGTCCGTATTTTAACTTATAAGCATTATGTTAGAAGAACTGAAAGAAAAGGTATTCCAGGCCAACCTCGACCTCGTCAAACAAGGTTTGGTCATCTTTACATGGGGAAACGTGTCCGGTATCGACCGCGAAAAAGGTCTCGTGGTCATCAAGCCGAGCGGTGTGGACTACGACTCGATGAAAGCATCCGACATGGTCGTAGTGGACTTGAATACCGGCAAGGTGGTGGAAGGCGAGCTGAATCCTTCTTCCGACACCCCCACACACCTTGTATTATATAGGGCATTCCCCAACATACAAGGAGTAGTACATACCCATTCCACATACGCGACGGCATGGGCACAGGCCGGCAAGGACATTCCCAATATCGGTACGACCCACGCCGACTACTTCTACAAGGCCATCCCCTGCACGGGCGACATGACCAAGGAAGAGGTGGAAGGACAATACGAGCTGGAAACAGGTAACGTTATCGTGAAACGTTTCGAAGGCATCAATCCCGACCACACTCCGGGCGTATTGGTAAAGAACCACGGCCCGTTCAGTTGGGGTACAAGTCCGTCCAATGCTGTATACAATGCCAAGGTGATGGAACAATGCGCCCACATGGCGTTCGTTTCCTTCATGGTAAATCCCAATACAACCATGAACCCCTTACTGGTAGAAAAGCATTACAACCGTAAACACGGTCCCAATGCTTATTACGGACAAAAGAAAAAATAACCGAGATTAAAACAATATTACTAACAGCTTAAATGATAGGAAGAGCTATGAAATCTTTTGAAAATTATGAATTATGGTGGGTAACCGGTGCACAGTTACTCTATGGAGGTGATGCAGTCGTAGCCGTAGATGCTCACTCTAAAGAAATGGTTAACGGTCTCAATGAATCTGGAAACATACCTGTAAATGTAGTATATAAAGGTACAGCAAACTCAAGCAATGAAGTGGAAGCTGTCATGAAAGCTGCCAACAACGATGAGAAGTGTATCGGTATCATCACCTGGATGCACACCTTCTCTCCGGCAAAGATGTGGATCAAGGGTCTGCAGGCACTGAAGAAGCCTTTGCTCCACTTCCACACACAGTACAATGCAGAGTTGCCATGGGATAGCATCGACATGGACTTCATGAACCTCAACCAGTCCGCTCACGGTGACATCGAGTTCGGACATATCTGCAGCCGCATGCGTGTTCCCCGCAAGGTTGTCGTAGGTCATTGGAAGAGCCCTGAGGCTCAGAAAAGCATCGCCGTATGGGCACGCGTGGCAGCCGGTGTAGCTGACGCCCACAACGTACGCTGTCTGATGTTTGGTATGAACATGAACAACGTGGCCGTTACCGACGGTGACCGCGTTGAGTTTGAGCAGCGTCTCGGATACCATGTTGACTACTATCCGGTATCCAGCCTCATGGAATATTGGAAGAAGGTAACAGACGAAGAGGTTGATGCACTCGTTGAGGAGTATAAGAAAGCCTACACCATCAAGATTGACGAGTCTGGCGAAGAGGTATACTGGGAGAAGGTGAAGAATGCAGCAAAGGCAGAGATTGCCCTCCGCCGCGTGCTCAAGGACGAAGGCGCGACAGCTTTCACGACCAACTTCGATGACCTGGGTGAAGCAGACATCAACGATCCTAATTTCATCGGTTTCGACCAGATTCCAGGTCTCGCTTCACAGCGTCTCATGGCAGAAGGTATCGGTTTCGGTGCTGAGGGTGACTGGAAGACAGCTTGCCTCTACCGCACTTTGTGGATAATGAACCAGGGGCTGGAGAAAGGCTGCTCATTCCTTGAGGACTACACTCTCAACTTCGCCGCCGACAGCACATCAAGCCTCCAGAGCCACATGCTTGAGGTTTGTCCTCTTATCGCAGTTGACAAACCTACGCTCGAAGTCCACTTCCTCGGCATCGGTATCCGCAAGAGCCAGACTGCACGTCTCGTCTTCACATCAAAGACCGGCAAGGGTATCAAGGCTACCATTGTTGACCTTGGCAACCGCTTCCGTCTCATCACAAGTGAGGTAGAGTGCATCGAACCGAAGCCGATGCCTAAGCTCCCCGTTGCTTCTGCCCTTTGGGTTCCGCAGCCCACATTCGAAATCGGTGCAGGTGCATGGATTCTTGCCGGTGGCACTCACCACAGTGCTTTCTCTTACGACATCACTGCCGAATACTGGGAAGACTTCGCCGAAATCGTCGGCATCGAGTATGTCAACATCGACAAGGACACTACTATCAGCGGCTTCAAGAACCAGCTCCGCAACAACGAAGTATATTACATGCTTAACAAGGCTTTGAAATAAAAAAATGATGAAAGGACGCGAAAGTAAAGTGTATCTTCGCGTCCTTTTGTCTTCACCTAATTGTTAACATTATGAAATTAGACGCAAAATCAACCATCGAAGCGGGAAAAGCCATTCTCGGTATCGAGTTCGGTTCAACGAGAATCAAAGCCGTTTTGATAGACCAGGAAAACAAACCTATCGCACAAGGAAGTCATGAATGGGAAAACCAGCTTGTTGACGGACTGTGGACATATAGCACGGAAGCCATCTGGTACGGTCTTCAGGACTGCTATGCCGACCTTCGTGCCAATGTCAGAAAACTCTATGACACTGAAATCGAAATATTGGCCGCTGTAGGTGTAAGTGCCATGATGCACGGATACATGGCATTCAATAAAGAAGAAGACATCCTTGTTCCCTTCAGAACCTGGAGAAACACCAATACAGCCAAAGCCGCAGCAGAGTTGTCCGAGCTGTTTGTCTACAATATACCTTTGAGATGGAGCATTTCTCATTTGTATCAGGCGATACTGGACAATGAAGAACATGTACATGAGATTGACTACCTGACCACACTTGCCGGTTATGTTCATTGGCAGCTTACCGGTAAAAAGGTATTAGGAGTTGGCGATGCTTCCGGTATGATTCCGGTTGATACGGACACACAAACCTATTCAACCGAAATGGTGGAGAAGTTCGACAAACTGATTGCCCCCAAAGGATATGAATGGAAACTGCTTGACATCCTGCCCAAGGTATTGGTTTCCGGTGAAAATGCAGGCTTCCTGACCGAAGAGGGCGCAAAGAGACTTGACGTGTCCGGACATCTGAAGCCCGGCATCCCCCTCTGTCCTCCCGAAGGAGACGCCGGCACAGGCATGGTTGCCACCAATGCTGTCAAACAGCGCACTGGAAACGTATCGGCCGGAACATCTTCATTCTCCATGATTGTACTGGAGAAAGAATTGTCCAAACCATACGAAATGATTGATATGGTGACAACTCCGGACGGAAGCCTTGTAGCCATGGTGCATTGCAACAACTGTACTTCCGACCTGAATGCCTGGGTGGGTCTGTTCAAGGAATACCAGGAACTCTTAGGTGTCCCTGTAGACATGAACGAGGTGTTCGGCAAGCTCTACAACAACGCTTTGAAAGGCGATGCCGACTGTGGCGGCCTTATCTCTTACAATTACATCTCCGGCGAACCTGTCACCGGACTGGCAGAAGGACGCCCCTTGTTCGTACGTTCGGCCAACGACAAATTCAATCTGGCCAATTTCATGAGGGCACACCTTTATGCTTCGGTCGGTGTACTCAAAATCGGCAACGACATACTCTTTAAGGAGGAGAATGTGCAGGTGGACAGAATTACCGGTCACGGAGGTCTGTTCAAGACCAAGGGTGTTGGCCAAAGAGTACTTGCAGCGGCCATCAACTCCCCGATTTCCGTCATGGAAACAGCCGGTGAAGGCGGTGCATGGGGTATTGCCCTGCTTGCTTCATACCTTGTCCACAACGAAAAGAAACATACGCTGGCCGACTTCCTGGACGAAACGGTGTTTGCAGGTGATGCTGGTGTTGAGATTGCCCCCACGGCAGAAGAAGTTGCAGGATTCAATACATATATTGAAAACTACAAGAAGGGGTTGGGCATCGAAGAAGCTGCCGTCAGATTCAAGAAGTAACCAAGGACATTACACGTAAAATACTTAATAAATATTTCGATTATGAATAGTAAAGAAGTAATGAATCACGCAGCCGACAACATACGTATCTTAGCTGCGTCTATGGTTGAGAAAGCCAAATCAGGCCATCCCGGCGGTGCCATGGGTGGCGCAGACTTTATCAACGTATTATATTCAGAGTATCTCAAATATGACCCCGCCAATCCGAAGTGGGAAGGACGCGACCGCTTCTTCCTCGATCCGGGGCACATGGCTCCCATGCTCTACTCACAGTTGGCACTCATCGGTAAGTTCTCTCTCGATGAACTGCAGCAGCTCCGCCAGTGGGGCTCCCCCACTCCGGGACATCCCGAAGTAGACGTGATGCGCGGCATCGAGAACACTTCCGGTCCGCTCGGACAGGGACATGTATTTGCTGTCGGCGCCGCAATCGCTGCCAAATTCCTGGCTGCACGCACCGGTAACCCCACGTTCGAGAAAGAAACCATTTACGCATACATCTCCGATGGTGGCGTACAGGAAGAAATCTCTCAGGGTGCCGGACGTATCGCAGGTCACCTGGGATTGAACAACCTTATCATGTTCTACGATTCAAACGACATCCAGCTTTCCACTACGACCAAGGAAGTCATGACGGAAGATACCGCCATGAAGTATCGCGCATGGGGTTGGAACGTCCTTGAAATCAACGGTCACGACTGCGACCAGATTCGTGAGGCGTTGAACGCAGCACAAGCAGAAGCCAACCGTCCGACCCTTATCATCGGTAAGTGTATCATGGGTAAGGGCGCACGCAAGGAAGACAACTCTTCTTACGAATGCAACTGCAAGACCCACGGTGCTCCTCTTGGTGGCGACGCTTATAAGAACACCATGAAGAACTTAGGTGCAGACCCGGAGAATCCGTTCGTCATCTTCGATGATGTCAAGGAACTCTACGCAAAACGTGCCGACGAGTTGAAGGGCATTGCAGCCGCACGTCATGAAGAAGAAGCCGCATGGGCCGCAGCCAATCCCGAAAAAGCTGCTTTGCAGGCAGAATGGTTCAGCGGTGCCGCTCCTAAAGTAGACTGGAACAGCATCCAGCAGAAAGCCAACGATGCCACACGTAACGCATCTGCCACCGTATTGGGCGCATTGGCTGAGCAGGTTCCCAACATGATCTGCGCATCTGCCGACCTGTCCAACTCCGACAAGACAGACGGCTTCCTCAAGAAGACCCACGCTTTCACAACCGGAGATTTCAGCGGTGCCTTCTTTCAGGCCGGCGTTGCCGAACTGACCATGGCATGCTGCTGTATCGGTATGACTCTGCACGGTGGTGTCATCGCAGCCTGCGGTACGTTCTTCGTATTCTCAGACTACATGAAACCGGCTGTCCGTATGGCCGCACTGATGCAGTTGCCCGTCAAGTTCATCTGGACACACGATGCATTCCGTGTAGGTGAAGACGGTCCTACCCACGAACCGGTTGAGCAGGAAGCTCAGATTCGCTTGATGGAGAAACTGAAAAACCATCATGGCAAGAACTCTGTGCTCGTACTTCGTCCTGCCGATGCAGAAGAAACAACTGCATGCTGGAAACTGGCGATGGAAAACATCGACACTCCGTCTGCATTGATTCTGTCTCGTCAGAACATTGAAATGTTGCCTGCAGGAAACGACTATGCCCAGGCAGCCAAGGGTGCATACATCGTAGCCGGCTCTGATGAAAATCCGGATGTCATCCTTGTAGCTTCAGGTTCTGAAGTTTCCACTTTGGTAGCCGGTGCAGCATTGCTCCGCAACGACGGTCTCAAAGTACGCATCGTAAGCTGTCCTTCCGAAGGCTTGTTCCGCAGCCAGTGCCCGTGCTATCAGGAAGAAGTATTACCCGCAGGTGCCAAGATATTCGGTCTTACGGCAGGACTTCCCGTTAACCTCCAGGGACTGGTAGGTGCAAACGGCAAGGTGTTCGGTCTGGAAAGCTTCGGATTCTCTGCTCCCTACAAGGTGCTTGACGAGAAACTCGGCTTTACCGCCCAGAATGTGTACAACCAGGTTAAAGCCATGTTCTGATGACCGTCAAAACAATAGGTCTGGCTTCAGACCACGCAGGCTATGCACTCAAACAGTTCGTCAAGGAGTATCTGACAGAGAAAGGTTATGCTTTCAAAGACTTCGGTACGGACAGTGAAGCAAGTTGTGATTATGCAGACTATGCCCATCCTTTGGCTCTCGCCGTTGAAAGCGGCGAATGCTATCCGGGCATTGCCATCTGCGGAAGCGGCGAAGGCATCAGCATGACGCTGAACAAACATCAGGGTATCCGTGCCGGTCTGAGCTGGCTACCGGAAATCGCCCATTTGTGCCGCCAGCACAACGATGCCAACGTATTGGTCATGCCGGGACGTTTCATCGACACAGACATGGCACGCAAAATCATGGACGAGTTCCTTACCACAGACTTTGAAGGCGGACGCCATCAGGCACGCATCGACAAGATGCCGGTAAAATAACGGAACTTGTTTCCAACAATAACCCGACGCGGCAACCACACACCGGTGGTTGCCGCGTTAAGTTTATATTCCCATTCCTGTCACACCGGTACAGCAGAACGTTCCATCGTAATGTCTGACGGTTTGCAAAAGATACTTATGAATTCACCGAAAGCGTCACCTGCAGCCACCGGTTTATTCAGCGACAACAGCCGAAAGTCTTTCAACCAGTTCACCGATACTTCCTTTACGGTTATTGCGGAAAGCCAGGTCGGTGTAAAGAGTGGCGCACCACTCACTGCTTTCCTTCAAGCGTTTCCATTCTGCCCAAAGGGCATTATAGCGCGAGATTGAACTGCGTATTTCACCTTTATCAAAATCTTTTCCTGCACGCATCCGTCCGTCGGCAAGCATCATTATCCACATTTCCCTGATGAGCTGATATTTAATCCTTCCGTATGAACACGACACACGTATGGCTTCCAACAGGTCGTTGTCCCGATGCGAAAGTTGCCTTGACAATGCCTCTATCTGCAACCAGATGGCCACAGCCTCATCTTTCTCTGCCAAAATCTTTTGTTCCCAACCGTTCTTTACAGCCTCATCAACATCCTTAAGACACTGACGGGCACTGAAAAACTCATCACGCGTCCACCAAACATCATTTGCCGTGTAACTGTTGCAATGCCCTTTGCGAACACCCTCCACACTGAGCAAGGCGATTTGTCGGAACATGTCGGCATCACGCCCCTTGAACCCAATACTGTCGGTGAACCCGGAAAATATTTCTTCCTCCGTGCGACTGGGATTTATCGCCCATTGCGCCACAACGTATGTGTTCAGGTCTGTCCATATCTCATGAGTAATGTAAGGTCCTTGCCACCCGCCTCCATTCGACCATGTCACCACACCGTTAATTTTACCAGACATCAGTACATTCCGGACACCCCGCGGAGTGTCGGACGGTGTCAAACGGTCGGTCAGACGATGGCTTCCGAACGGTATCACATACTTTGTCTCTGGCCATCCCTCTATCACACCTTTTCCTATATAATAAGGATGTGCTCCCTTGCCATACGCCTCCATCCTCGACTGCGACTCCACAATCTGCTGGTGTCTGCCCTTGCCGAGACAAGGATTGAAAGGAGTCATACGATGATAGTCATCCTGTTGATACTTAATGGAAAATACAAGATTGGGATGCGGTTCTATACTGTCGGTCACCGAGAGGTAATATTTATCGCTGTTGTGGAAGTTAAAGCCGAAATCCCATGTACGGTAGAAAAGCATCTTGCCCCGCTTTACGCACACTTCCTCCCTCAGTATCTTCAGCAGAGTGATATGGTCGTGTATGCCATCCTTTCCTATCGGACTGTTGCCAAGATGATAGGGTGTGTCATGCAGATACGTCTCGCCAAACCTTAGTGTCAGCCCGTCAAGCGTGGGAAAACGTCTGAATATTCCGTCAATCTGCGCCCGCAGCAACTGTTGGAGCTTCCGGCTCTGCATATTGGGTTTGTATGATTCCGGATTACTTTTATCAAGGCGAATCTCATCTCCATAAGCCGCCCACAGCGATTTGGGGAATACGATAAAGTCTGTAAACGGATAAACCTTTATCCCCGCTTTATGAAACTCTGCAAGCTTCTCATCTATATATACAGCCCTCTTCTCTATCCATTCCCTCTCCTGTTTGTCTTTTATAAGCCCTTTTTTCACATGGTCGTATGTGATGGCACAGTTGATATGCCAATGGGTCACAGCCCCATTGAATCCTTGACTCCTCAGAAACTCCGGGTTGTTGTACTTTGTGACATAAGGTTTCTCGCCCGGATTATTGTGAACCATATCAAGGACATATTTCATTCCGCTTTGGGCGTTAGCCGTCATTGATACAGCTACAAACAGCGTCGACAATATTATTTTCATCCCTATAGATTTAAATTGAACAGCAGTTATTTACGATAATTCAGAATAGGACAAAAATAGGGAAAGGTGAGTGCAGAGACAAATGAAAACAAAGCTTTCTAATTTGTCTTTGCCGAACCGCATCCTATCTTCGCGAGAGCAAAGATAGGGAAAAAATGTGCACGCACATCATTACATATTTGCGAGATATGATGTGTTATTTGCGAAATGTAATGAGACTGACTTTTTCTTGTAACCTGGAATACCATTCCAAGTGCTCATAGACCGAAAGGGAAACATCGTGCAGGAAGGTCACGTCCATTTGAATGAGAATGAATGGGAAGAACTGTTGAAGTAACTTCTCTCCCCCGAACCGGATACATTCGGTGTCGGGAAGAGAGAAGTTCGTATTTCACACTCTGCAAGAACGCCTAATTGTAAACCATGATATACCCGTTCAGATAAGTGGCAAATCCGAGCCACATCAGGTAAGGAGCAAACAACCATGCTGCAACGGCACTTTCACCGCTTACCCGACCGACATACCAAAGTACGACGGCATCAAGAAGGACAATGTTGATAAAGCCGAGCCACGGAGCACAAAGATAGAAGAAACTGATACTCCAAAGGAAGTTCAACATCAGTTGCAAGGCAAACAAAAGGGTAATCTCAACTTTTCCGGAAGCCTCCTTCGTGCTCCACACCCAGGCAATGGACAATGCCATACAGAAATAAATGACAGTCCACACGATAGGAAAAACGATGTTGGGGGGCGTAATAGCCGGTTTGACAAGTGTAGGATACCAGACATCAATGGAACCTGCCTGAAAATAAACGGCAGTCATACCCACGCCGAAACACAGGATAACGGCAAGAATAATACACAAAAATCTTTTCATAATCGTTGAAAGTTAAAGTTTAATACGGCGGTAAAGATAAATATCTTTTTCA
Organism: uncultured Paraprevotella sp.; assembly: GCA_900548345.1. Lineage (GTDB taxonomy): Bacteria > Bacteroidota > Bacteroidia > Bacteroidales > Bacteroidaceae > Paraprevotella. The sequence continues at coordinate 71,607 of URKA01000005.1, forward strand.
AGAATCCCCTACGAAATAACGATTTACGGGATTTATTGGATTCCATTAACCTAACCGATGATAAAAAAGGCTAAGAAGGATTTATTTTACAATGACATGTTCTCACACTTTTTCCGCCAGCCTGTATCCTCACCTCGCGCGCATACCTATACTACAGGAAATTTTCCGGAAACACTATTCAAAAATTCAAACAATCTGTCAGTCAACAATCGGACACCTGTGAAGGATGAAACGGTCACCTGTGAAGAACCGATTCTTCACCTGTAAGCGTTTCATCCTTCACAGGTCTGCGTTTTGAGCGGGACTTTAACAGAAAGCAAGCTGAACGATAGCAAGTCTTAACAACCTGTTTTACAAATACTTTTCGCTTTTAAATAGCATTTCCGGAAAACCACCTGTCGTACGCTCGCGCATTAAGGAAAAAATTTTATAAAACAATCATCCGCCATATATCCCCTCTTTTACGTATCTTTGCTCTCGCGAAGATAGGATGCGGTTCGGCAGAGACAAATCAGAAAACTTCGTTTTCATTTGTCTCTGCACTCACCTTTCGCTATATTTGCCTTTCAAAACACTAAACTCCATATTATGCAGGAAGAAATCAATGACTTTGTCGATGCACTCAGCCGCTTCGTCGCCGACAGGCTCCGTATGGAAACGGACATGACCTATTGTCAGGAAGCCGTGAAAATCATAGATGCACGCAACCATACCTTCCATAAAATAACATGCGCCGCAACGGATGAGTCGGAAGACATCTACGCCCTCAGAGACCTGTGCTATACAGACGAGGAGATGAATACACAACCGAACCGTCAGCGCATGTTGCGCATTGCACGCAATTATTGGGACATGTAACTGCACATCCGGCGGCAAGAAGCATAAAATTCATACCGCCTGCCGAATCTTTCAAAGATAAAGAAGACGGAATACCAAATTTTTCGTATCTTTGGCTTTACATTAAAAACACCAAAACATTAACCTGAATGAAGAGAATCATATTAAAAGCGTTTTGCGCGCTTGCCATGACTACCGGCACATTGCCGGCAACGGCACAGGTTGCCGTACCGACGCACCGGATTGACCAAACGTTTTCCATACCTCAGCCCGACTACAAAATCAGTCCATATACCGGTCTGACCCGGCAAGGATGGATTGATGCGGCGGAATATCTCCTGAGCGGAGCATTCACCTACGTGCGTACTTTGGACGATCCCATGTACTTTCCCAAACAGTTTGAGAAAACCTATCCGAACCATGAGAACCAGGTACCCACAGCCAAACTCGAAGGCTTCTGCCGAACCCTCTTCATCGCCGCTCCCCTGCTCCGCGAGAATCCCGACCTGACTATCAACGGAATTAAAGTGGCTGATTACTATCGTCACCAGTTGCTGAACCTTATCAATCCGGAAAGTCCGGCCTACATTCGCCACCGTGACGGAGGTCCCAGCCAGATTTTAGTAGAGTTCGGTGCGCTTGCCATCTCGCTGTCCGCAGCCAAGAATGTTCTGTGGGATCCCCTTACGCAGGCACAGAAAGACGAACTGGCCGCCACCATGCTTAGTTATGGCAACGGTCCCACCATCGGTTCCAACTGGATGTTCTTCAATGTATTCGTCATCAGTTTCTTCAAAGAACAAGGTTATGCCGTCAATGACGAACGGATGAAAGACTGCCTGGAGAAACTGCTTGCCCTTTACCGTGGCGAAGGCTGGTACAATGATGCACCTGCATACGACTATTACAGCATGTGGGCCTTTCAGATGTACGGCCCTATATGGGCACACATGTACGGCAAATTCTATCCTGAATATGCCGAACAGTTCAAGAAGAACCAAAGGGACTTAATCGACAACTATCCGTATATGTTCAGCAAGGACGGACGTATGAACATGTGGGGACGCAGTATCCCCTACCGTTTCGGTGCTGTCATCCCTCTGGCCCTCTTAGGGTTTGAAAACAATCCCGATGTCAACTACGGATGGATGAGACGCATCGCCTCTTCAACATTACTTCAGTTCCTGCAGAATCCCGACTTTCTGGAAGACAATGTCCCGACTTTAGGATTCTACGGGGCATTCGCTCCCGCCGTACAAATCTACAGTTGCCGCGGCAGCGTGTACTGGTGTGGAAAGGCATTCCTCAGCCTGCTCCTTCCGGAGGACAACGTATTCTGGACAGCCAAAGAAAATAACGGACCATGGGAAAAGGAACTGAAAAAACATCATGTCTACAACAAGTTCCAGCCGGCCACCAACCTGCTCATCACAGACTATCCCGATTGCGGCGGTGCGGAAATGCGTTCGTGGTGCCATGAAACCGTGACCAACGACTGGCAGAAATTCCGCAGTTCGGAGAATTATAACAAATTGGCCTATCACACTGAATTTCCATGGATGGCAGACGGAACAAACGGAGAAGTGTCCATGAATTATGCCACTCTGAACGGCAAAAAGGCATGGGAAGTACTGCGCCTGTACACATTCAGAAGTTTTGAAGACGGCATATACCGTCGCGATGCCGAACTGGAAACCGACCGTAACGTGAAATACCAGCTGGCCGACATCCCATTGCCCGGCGGTGTCCTGCGCATCGACAAGGTCAGCGTCCCGGCACCCACAGACATCCATCTGGGACATTATACCCTTCCGGAAAGAAAAGGTACAGACTTTACCGAAGAAGAATCATCGAAAATAAAGAATGCCGTTATCATCGGAAACGGTGAATACCGGCTGGCCATGGTCCCGCTGCACGGCTGGGACAAAGTAACGGTAAGTTATCCGGAAGGACTCCATCCCGTAAGCAACAGATGCGGACTGATTATGGCCGAAAAACACGTGGAAAAAGAAAATATCATGGTCACACTGATGTTATGGAAAAAAGGCGGAAAACCTTTCAGCAAGAAGGAACTTTCTCCCGTTCGTGATGTCAAGGTGGCCGAAGACCTCAGTTCGGTAGAGGTGACACTGGCCGACAAGACCGTGAAAACCGTTGAATTTGCACGATAACAACCAGAGTGGCATCTTCGCCCTAAAGCAAAAGACTGTATTAATCCCCTAATTTTCCTTATGGAAAAAGGGGATTAACGGTTTTTAATGAAAATAAAATCCCCGTTTGAAATAAACAATGTACTTTTGATTTATTAATCAACCTCAAAACTTAAGAAGACATGAAAATAACCGGAAAGTTTCTCAACGTAAGCAGTTTCTGCATAATGACAGCCACATTATCGTTCATAACCGCATCATGCCGGGACCAGCAAAAAGATACGACAGAAGAGCCTTCCCTTTTGGAACTCAAAGCCGTATCCTGGGAAGAGAACAAAACAGTGGAAGGCTGCAAGATATATGCCGACTATCCGTCGGACAGCACCACCGCACTGTCGCAGAACATCCGCGAATGGATGAATGAACAACTGGGAGGCATATACGAGGGTAACCTGAATGACGGAGAGAAAATGATAGGATTCTACGGAAAGAAACGTGTTGACGAAATCAGACGCAACATCGAAGAATTCGGTGAGAACAGCGCTATGGACAAATCTGTATATTACGTGCAGATACGCGACAAGTTCGAGACCGCAAGCCTTGTCACCTATACCTCAGAGATTTACGAATATTCAGGTGGTGCGCATGGCGGAGAGGTGGAAATCGGAGCCGTTTTCCGTAAATCGGACGGCAGAAGGTTCGGCTGGGACATGTTCACGGCTGAAGGACAGACTGCATTACGCGACATCATCAAGAATGAACTGAAAGAAAAATACTTCAAGGTCAAGAGCGATGAAGAGTTCTATTCCATGCTGTTGGCAGAAGAAGCGCGCTATGTCTTTCCTTTGCCTGACAGCGCTCCATACTTTATGCGAAACGGTGTCAAGTTCATATACCAGCAATACGAGATAGCACCTTACGCGGCCGGCAAGCCATATTGCATCATCCCGTACGAAAAACTGACGGATTTCTTCACGGCCACAATGAAGCCTTTGGTAGCAAGTACAAAAGATAAAGTCGCCACCGAGCTGTTTCCAGCCAAATATATGAACCTGCAATAAACCGAATATACCAATACGCCTGCACAAATCATGTTACTGTGCAGGCGCATTGTATATTTATCCTTAATTCTTGAAACTATGTATCGGTGCGGGAATACGTCCGGTACGGTTCACGAAAGCACTACAATCAAACGGATTGACCGGCATCACAGGGGCATGCCCCAACAATCCGCCGAATTCCACCGTATCGCCCACGGTCTTCCCAATCACAGGAATAATACGCACTGCCGTGGTCTTCTGGTTAATCATACCGATAGCCGCTTCGTCCGCAATAATGCCGGATATCGTGGTGGCAGGAGTATCACCGGGAATGGCAATCATATCCAGACCGACGGAACATACACAGGTCATGGCCTCCAGTTTCTCCAAAGTCAGCGCGCCGCATTCCACGGCATCAATCATCCCCTGGTCTTCGCTCACGGGAATGAATGCACCGCTCAGTCCGCCCACATAGGAAGATGCCATCACACCACCCTTCTTCACCTGGTCGTTCAGAAGTGCCAAGGCAGCAGTCGTTCCGGGAGCGCCGGTACGGGCCAAACCTATCTCCTCAAGAATCTCGGCCACACTGTCACCAATGGCAGGCGTAGGTGCAAGTGAGAGGTCGATAATGCCGAAAGGCACCCCCAGGCGTCTCGATGCTTCCTGTGCCACAAGCTGCCCCACGCGGGTAATCTTGAATGCCGTACGTTTGATGGTTTCACAAAGCACCTCGAAACTTGCACCCCGAATCTGCTCCAAGGCATATTTCACCACGCCCGGACCGCTCACTCCGACATTAATAATGGCATCCGCCTCGGACACACCATGAAAAGCACCGGCCATGAAGGGGTTGTCATCGGGCGCATTACAGAGCACGACTAATTTGGCACAACCTAAAGAATCCTTTTCTTTAGTCTCTTCGGCCGTCTGCCTGATAATCTCCCCCATCAGTTTCACCGCATCCATATTGATTCCGGTCTTGGTGGAGCCTACATTTACCGAACTGCATATCCGTTCCGTCTCGGCCAATGCCTGAGGAATGGAACGTATCAGCAATTCATCGCTCCTTGAAAGTCCTTTCGACACAATAGCCGAATAACCTCCAAGGAAATTGATGCCGACAGTTTTTGCCGCCGCATCAAGCGTATGCGCCACCTTGACATAATCCTCCGGCTTGCGGCATGCCGAACCGCCAACCAATGAAATAGGCGTGATAGATACACGCTTGTTCACGATTGGCACACCGTATTCTTTGGAAATATCCTCCCCCGTCCTGACCAGATTCTCGGCCAGACGTGTGATTTTCTCATAAATATTCCGGCATAACCGGTCAAGCTCCGAATCCGCACAATCCAGCAGGTTGATACCCATCGTAATGGTACGCACATCAAGATTTTCCTGCTCAATCATCTTGTTGGTTTCGAGCACTTCATGTAGATTAATCATACGCAAAGGATTTTGATTATATACGGTGCATTTTATCGAAGATTTCTTCGCGCTGGCACTTCACCTGAACCCCCAACGCCATACCTACCGCAGACAGTTCTTCGGCAATGACCTCGAACGTCTTCTCCACGTGGGCCAAGTCAACTATCATCATCATGTTGAAATACTCCTGTACGATAGTCTGCGAAATATCCAGGATGTTCGCATTATTCTCCGCCAAGTACGTACAAACCTTAGCGATGATGCCCACGGCATCTTTACCGACAACTGTAATAATGGTTTTGTTCATAATACATTCCTATAAAGAGTGTGTTACCAAAAAAAGCAGCCCGCCGTCCGAAAAAGGAATATATCTGAAAATTCACCGGACCGCAGACTGCCTTGTCAATTATCATCTATCTGCGGAATGCTTATCCGTAGATGATTTTGCCGTTCTCATCGCGATTCTCGTCAATAAACGACTTCTCGTATTGTGTCATACCGCGCAAGGACATACCCATGCTTGAAAAACCACCGTCGTGGTAAAGGTTCTGCATTGTGACTTTCTTAGTCAAGTCTGAGAACATCACCACACAATAATCGGCACACTCATCGGCGCTTGCATTACCCAAAGGCGACATGCGGTCGCTGAAGTCATACAAACCGTCGAATCCTTTGATGCCGCCGCCGGCCGTTGTAAAGGTGGGCGACTGTGAAATGGTATTTACACGCACTCCTTTCTCACGTCCGTAGATATAACCGAAACTGCGTGCGATTGACTCCAGCAACGACTTGGCATCCGCCATGTCATTATAGCCGAAGAACGTACGCTGTGCCGCCACATAACTCAAAGCCAGAATAGAACCGTTCTCTGCAATGGCATCCAGTTTTTTAGCCGTCTGTATCATTTTGTGGAAAGAGATGGCCGAAATGTCCAGTGTCTTGCCTAACAAAGTATAGTCCAAATCGTCATAGGTGCGTTTCTTGCGCATATTGGCGCTCATTGCCACGGAATGAAGTACGAAATCAATCTTACCGCCCAATGCTTTCTGCGCTTCCACAAACAGATTCTCCAAGTCTTCAACGGAAGTCGCATCGGCCGGAATCACCGTAGCATGTGTTTTCTCCGCCAGTTCGGCAATGGTTCCCATACGGCAGGCCACCGGTGTGTTGGTCAGTACAATCTGTGCTCCTTCCTCGCAAGCACGTTCAGCCACTTTCCATGCAATGGAAGCATCGTTCAACGCGCCGAAGATAATACCGCGCTTGCCCTTCAATAAATTATAAGCCATAAATCTTAATATAAAATTATACTCTTCATCAAGGTGCAAAGGTACGAAATAATCTCGGAAATGCAGCAAGATGAAACTATTTATCACTATTTCACGCCCGATTCTTCATGATTTGAACCGCACTATATCACCTTACGGAAGACAAACCAAAACTCACTGTCTTCATTTTTTCGAAGCATAGGTGTTATAGTAAGGAACGCGAAAGAAACCGGCTTCGCGATACCATTTCAGCCTGGTGAAGAATTTACGCATTGGTTTTTCGGTCTGGTTGTTTCCGTAAGGAGGTACGTATGTATTCAGCCCACAGAACGTTTCATCCTTTACCGGAATCAGCATATTACCGTAATCGTCTGCAGAAGCGTAATCACTATGTGCTTTATAGATGACAGCATTGTCCAGATGTTCCTTCACCTTGGGCAGGTACTTACAGCCTTTTCCTACGCTGTCCGCCCAATGGCCGTAATCATAAAGCGCATATCCTTGTTCGAACATCTGCAACTGGTTACGGTTCACCTTAGCTGCGCGCTCCCGCACATCCTCATCCTGGAACAGCGAATCCATATAAATCGCCAAAGAATCCAGCTTCGTGACATCCGTCAGACTGATGGACACAAAGTCGTCCCACTTTATTGAGTTCCTATGGAAATAATTATAATACCCCTGCGCCGCCTGTGAGAGTCCCTCGGCATTCATTCTCAATATATCCGGCAGAACTTTATCATAAGGAAATCCTTCGCCTGGCACGGAATTGGGTGCGGCAAGGAAATAACGGGTGCAGCCTTTCAATTCGTACGCAGTCTCCACACTTGCCATCATGCAGGCATCGAACATAATCAGGTCCATCTTAGGACATCCTTCAAGTGTTTCGCGTATGTCCGTGATGTTCATTCCATACCCCGCAGCACCCTCGTAACCGAACGAACGCTTGTAGACTGTATCGGGAGTAAAGAGACTGCCATCGGCATGCGAAGAAAACGTGATGGCGCGCCTCCCGGCCGGATAAGTGGTGAACACATAATTGATCACTTCTCTCATATTTTCCGGGTCTACGGAATAACGGTCGGAATAAGTCTTCACCGTTTCCTTGGTCACGGTTCCAGTCTTGTCCTTTGCAATCAGATAAAGTTCGGGCTTGTTGCTGATGTCGGCATACACCAATATCTTGGCGTTGATATCCGTCTTCTCAAGGCCTTTCTTCAAGTCGTTGATATTTTCTGTCAGGAAGGAAGACAGGTTGTTCTGCCCCACCATATACAAAAGGTAGGTTACATCCTGCGTATCTTTTTCCTCCTCAGGAACGATAACTTTGTCGTCTTCACAAGAGGTGAAGAACAGACCAATCAATAAGAATATGTACAAGTATCTCATCATCATGTTCTTTTGTTTATAGATTTAATCGCAAAGCACAGGCCATCCGTCTTCATCCCACTTGATTTCCCTGAACACCAGCACGCTGTGGCCGTCGTGTTTCCTACTATATCCGTGCGCTAAGAAATAATCCTTGCGGCCGAAATGATAGGCCGAGCAATGGCCGATGGCCACATTGTCTTCGTCGGAGGCTATCAGCAGGCTGCCGCCTCCTGCGGCCATGTCGCGCCCTTCCTTATCTATATATGGTCCTGTCACGTCCTTTGAACGTCCCACCACCACTTTGTAATCGCTTTTCAGTCCACGACAACAATAATCGAACGACACCATCAGATAATAATATTTACCGTGACGGAAAATAAACGGTGCCTCTACAGCATTCGCGCGACGGTTGTCCGCATTGGTCTGTCCTTTTGCCAAACGACTGCATATTGTACGTAAGGAATCATCGGGCGCGATGTGTGCCAGGTCCTTCGTCAACCGTACCATCTGGATACCGCCCCAAAAAGACCCGAACGTCATCCACGGAGTTCCGTTCTTATCCACCACGACATTGGGGTCGATGGCATTGTAGTTGTCTCCGGGTTTTGACAATATCACCGGGCCGGTGTCCGTCCATGGACGAGGGTCGTCGGGGTCAAGTGTCGGACGCCAGGCATGCCCTATGGCCGAGGTGTTCTTACCGAATGTGGAACAGGAATAAAAGAGATGGTAGTTTCCTTCGTAACGAATCACATCAGGCGCCCACGTATGCCCCTTGTAGCCGCGAATACTGTCCCGTGCCCATTGGGGAGTATGCCCAAGGACGTCTTTTTCAAAACGCCATGTCTTCAAGTCCGTCGTAGACATGGAAGATATGTTCCACCCTGTGTAATACAGATAGAACGTGTCACCGTCCTTGGCCATTACCGGGTCGTGCACCATCGGCTCGCAGGTTTCTCCCTTACGTTCGCGATGCTGCGGCCATACCGTTCCCGAAAGGCATAGAACCGCCATCCAAACCATCATTCGTCTGTTTCTCATAAACATCTTATTCTTATTGCAGCAACTGGAAGACTGCATTGGTGTAGTCTACGGTCTTCTGTGCCTTATGTATTTTCTTACGCATCTTCCGGTCGCCATCCACAAACAGGTATTCCCAGAATCCCTTCATCTTCATCAGAAGTTGTTTCTCGCCGCCTTCAAGTGCCTGCTCGTAATGGGCAAAGAGGTCGGAATGGAACCTACGCATAGCCTGCATACGGTCGGCCTGTGACCATACCTCTTGCGAGACGTACTCCGCAGCCATCCATGGTTGTGCCAACAATCCGCGTCCAATCATGACACCGTCCAATTGCGGGAAATCACGCTGCAAGTCCATAATATCGCCCACAGTCATAATATCTCCGTTGTATACCAAGGCATGGCGGCATCCTTCGGCGAAACGGGCAAAAGCCTCACGGTCGCACCCACCTTTATATTGTTGCTTTCCGATGCGCGCATGCACCACTATCCGTGCGAGCCGTGCATCGTTCAATAGAGAGAGCAGTTCCATACACTCCTGCGCATTCTCGTAACCAAGGCGCATTTTCACGGAGAACTCCACTTCGGGATAACGTGCCGTAAGGGCCAACAGTTCCCTTACCTTTTCCGGATGGGGCATCAGTCCGCACCCTTTTCCTTTCTTTGCCAATGCGGGAAAGGCACAGCCCATGTTCAAGTCGACCCTGCGATAACCGAACTTCAGAATCTCCGGCATGATTTTTTCCGCCTCTTCCGGCGAACCAGCAATCAGTTGAGGAACCAGCATATCCACCGTGTTACGTTCCGGTTCCAAGTCTCTCATGTCTTTCTTGCGCACAGCACCGTATTCCCAGCGTACAAAAGGGGTATAATAAGCGTCCACGCCCCCGAAATAACGGGAAAAAAGATTGCGGAACGGTGCTTCGGTAATACCTTGCAAAGGCGCCATGTATATTTTCATTCCTTTCATATTTGCTCTTCTTACTTCAAAGGTAACTTCTTCATGATACTTTCCATCTCCGCAAACCCTGCGCCATGATTCAGATGCAGATAAATCTGATACAGCAAGGGAGCCCAACGGGCGGAATCCTGCGGATAGAGCTTCCTCACATTTTCCATCGGTTCCCGCGCCTTCTCATAACAGGCGGTCATTTTCTGCTTGCATGCCTTGTATGGCGAGGAACCGAATCTTTCCTTTTCCATCCTGTCGGAAAACCGTTTGGCCAGTTTACAATACGACAGTCCCTTATATAGATTGGCATCTGCATTCATCGGATTGGCCGCCAGTATGACATCGGATGAGGATATACATTCTTCCAAATCATCTTTTTGCATCAGTGTCACGGTTCGTGCCAGCCAGAATTGTTCCGATTTGGAATCATAGCGTATCATCCGGTCGGCATATTCCAGAGCCTCGTCATATCTTCCCTGATTGTTCAGGACAGCAATCAGGTTGGTAAAGAAACAAGAATGGTCGGGAAAGTTTAACAGTCCTGTCTTCAAAGCGGAAATCCAACGGGCGGAATCGTTCAACGCCTGATACGAGCGGCACAGATATTCCTGTATGTACTTCTCGTTTTTCCGGAATCGGAACGAAGCCGGTGCGTACCGAATCACTTCCCGGTAGTTTCCGGAATAATAGGCCGATGTGACAGCCCAATAAGCCACACGGGAATATAACGTGTCGTTCTGGTTCAGAAAATCCTTTTCAAACATCGGATACTCCGCCGACGAGAGATAGAGGTCGAGAAAACGCAGGGCTTCGGCATAGTCTTTCTTTTTCAAATAGAACCGTCCTCCGTTAAGCAGGTTGACGCGATGAGCCAGCAATTCCTTGCGTGCCAGTGCACGGAACTTCTTTGATTTGGGAATCGACACAACTTCCGTGGAGTCGCATTGCTCCATATAGCGGTATAACTTATAAATGCTATTGTAGTATAAGGCTGTGTCGTACGCCCGTTTCAAATAAATCTTCTCGTTCTCGATGTCATTGAACTTACGCTGCACCATCGCCGCCATACGGTATATTTCGGCCCGTGTCTTGGGACTCTTCTCTCCATTGAGTGCCTCAATCAGGGTTTTCTCCGTATTGTCCAGACGTTCACGCACCTTGTTGGCTTCGTTACCGTTTTCCTCGTAGCGTGCGGTCTTGATATTCTTCCGCGCTTCTTTCAGCGGGTTCACCGCACCGTAGAGCGTATGAACGCACAAGATACCTATCCACAAGAACGAAAATCTCATCATCGTTTATTCAATAAAGGGGGTGATGTCCATCTTGTATGTACACCACCCCGGTTCTGTCTGTCCTTGATTATCTATATCGTTTCGGATGCTTATTGCATAAAGGCTTCCATTTCGGCTTCCTTGTCTTTTTCACCGGTGATGTAGTATACGGTCTTCAGACGCGAAGCCCATCTTTGCGGGTTTTCAGGTTCCAGTTCCTTCACTTTGAGGAAGAAAGGCTCCGCTTTCTTGTACCAGCCCTTCACCTTTTCAATCTCGGCATTGTATTCGGCCGGTTTCAGTTTCTTCTTGCCGATGGCATCATTGATGCCGTAACCTTCGTTACAGCAGCACACGCCGGCATTATAATAGGCGTCCACAAAATCAGGGTCTACTTCGATGCTCTTCTCAAAATACGGAAGGGCCTCGGCAAACTTTTCCTGTCCGAAGTATACAACACCTTTTGAATAGTTGGCAATCTTGTTGTTGGGGTCTGCAGCCAGCAATTCATCGGCAAAGGCCAAAGATTCATCCGTCATCTTCTTTTCAGAATAGTATGCAAGGAGGTTTTGTGCCACCACTTCGTCTTTGGAGGCATAACCTTTGGATACCTCAACCCACTGTGCCGTATCCCCTCTCTCCATCAGGCAAACCAAATGCAACTGGCGTACGTTCTTGATTTCCTTCTGATACTCCAGCGCCTCGCGGATATGCGCATCCACCTTGTCGTATGCCTTGCCCTGGTAGGCTGCCAGACATGCGTAATAGGCCACCTGCGACTTGTCGAAAGTGGAATCGTTCAGCACGGAAGGCTCTCCTGCCACCAGTTTCTTGGTCTGCGGAAAGTTCAACCAACCGTCATACGCCGTATAGGCACCGACAAAATCCTGGTTCTGGAAACAGAACTGTCCTGCATACATATAGAATGCGCGGAACTTCATCAGGTTGCCCTTGTTCTTTGCCACGTATGCCTGTTTCTCGTCAAACTCATTGCATTTCTCGTAAGCATCCACACAGGCATAAAGGTTCTTTGCGAACTTTGCCGTATCCATAGGCTGGTGTGCGGCCGCCTTGTTCAGTTCTTCTGCGAACTGGCGCTGGTAGATATCCCCCTGCACATCCCACGCCAATGCCATATCCTTGGTTTCACCGCTGTTCAATGCTTCGGTAACGAGCGTCTGGGCTTCTTCCAGTTTCCCTTCATCGATTAACCCCTGTGCTTTCTTCACCAGTTTGTTCTGGGCTACCGCACCTGTTGCCATAACCAGCAACGCAATTGACAATACATATTTTCTCATGACATTACAATTTAATTGTTTTCACTCTGTTCTTCTGTATGTTCCCCCACGGAGGGTTCGTCCGTGCGGACTTCATCCGTCAGGCCTTCTGCGCCTTCCGCCAAAGTTTCCTGCTCATCCGTTTCTTCGGGCACGTCTTCTTCGGTCTGCACCTTGCATACGCTGCTTATCTGGTCGTTGCGTTTGCCGAGGTTGATGAGTTTCACGCCTTGTGTGGCACGCCCCATCACACGCACATCGGCCACTTTCAGACGGATGGTGACGCCGCTCTTGTTGATTATCATCAGGTCGTTCTCGTCAGTAACCACCTTGATGGCCACCAATTTGCCGGTCTTGTCCGTGATGTTCAGTGTCTTCACGCCTTTTGCGCCGCGGTTGGTCACACGGTAGTCGTCTATTTCGGAACGTTTGCCGTAGCCTTGCTCGCTCACCACCATGATGGTTTCCGTCTGCGGGTCGTTCACGCATACCATGCCTACCACCTCGTCCATTCCGTCTTCGTCAATCGTCATACCGCGCACACCGGTGGCCGTTCGTCCCATCGTCCTCACTTTGCTCTCATGGAAGCGGATGGCGCGCCCGTTACGGTTGGCCATGACAATCTCGTTCTCACCGTTGGTCAGACGCACGCCTATCACGCGGTCATCCTCGCGGATCGTAATGGCATTCACGCCGTTCACGCGGGGACGTGAATATTCGGTCAGACATGTTTTCTTGATGACACCGTTCTTCGTGCAGAACACCACGTAATGCGACTTGCAGAATTCCGCATCGCTTAAGTTCTTGATTCGCAGGCAGGCGTTGATGGCATCGTCGGAATCTATGTTCAGCATGTTCTGTATGGCACGTCCCTTGGAGTTCTTGGCCCCTTCGGGAATGTCGTAGACCTTCATCCAGAAACAACGCCCTTTCTGGGTAAAGAAGAGCATTGTGTTGTGCATCGTGGCCGGATAAATGTATTCCACGAAATCGGTATCCCTTGTGCTGGAGCCTTTGCTGCCGACACCGCCCCTCGCCTGCGCCCTGAACTCGGCCAGCGGCGTACGCTTGATGTAGCCCATGTGACTGATGGTGATGACCATCTCATCGTCGGCATAGAAGTCTTCCGGATTGAACTCTTCGCTGGAGTAAACGATTTCCGAGCGTCTTTCGTCGCCGAACTTTTCCTTTACTTCTATGAGTTCATCCTTGATGACCTTCATACAAAGCGCGTCATCACTCAGGATTTGTTTGAAATATTCTATCTGTTTCAACAAATCATCATATTCGTTATGCAACTGTTCCTGCATCAGGTTGGTCAGCTGACGGAGCCGCATTTCCACGATGGCCTTTGCCTGAATCTCGTCCAGTTCGAAACGGTTCATCAAGCCTTCCATTGCGGCCTGGGGATTCTGCGCACTGCGGATGATGTGTACCACTTCATCAATGTTGTCGCTGGCAACGATGAGTCCTTGCAGGATGTGTGCGCGTTCTTCCGCCTTGCGCAAATCGTATTTCGTTCGGCGAATCACCACTTCATGACGGTGCTCCACGAAATAGCGGATACAGTCTTTCAGCGTCAGCAGTTTGGGCCGTTTGTCCACAATCGCGATGCAGTTCACACTGAAGCTGGTCTGCAAAGGGGTCATCTTGAACAATTTGTTCAGGACGACATTGGCATTGGCGTCGCGCTTCACATCCACCACGATACGCATGCCTTCGCGGTCGGACTCGTCGTTCACGTTGCTGATGCCTTCTATTTTCTTCTCATTGACGAGTTCGGCAATCTGCTTGATAAGCTCCGCCTTGTTCACGCCGTAAGGTATCTCCGACACCACAATCTTGTCGTGCGTATCGCCGGGTTCTATTTCGGCACGGGCACGCATAATCACGCGTCCGCGTCCGGTCTCGTATGCCTCGCGCACGCCCTGCATGCCGTAGATAAAGCCTCCGGTAGGAAAATCGGGGGCTTTGACATACTGCATCAGCCCTTCCACATCAATGTCTTTATTGTCAATATAGGCCACGCAGGCTTCGATGACTTCTCCCAGGTTATGCGTGGGGATATTGGTGGCCATACCTACTGCAATACCGTTGGCTCCGTTCACCAGAAGGTTGGGTATCTTGGTGGGCATCACGGAAGGCTCCTGACGGGTATCGTCGTAGTTGTTGGGCATGTCGACGGTCTCTTTCTCCAAATCGTCCATCATGGCCTCGCCCAGCAGTTGCAGGCGAGCCTCGGTGTAACGCATGGCCGCCGCACTGTCGCCGTCGACCGAACCGAAGTTGCCCTGACCGTCCACTAAGGGGTAACGCATGCTCCAGTTCTGCGCCATACGCACCAGTGCACCGTAGATTGAAGAGTCGCCGTGGGGATGATACTTACCCATGACCTCACCTACGATACGCGCACATTTAAGATATTTCTTGTCGTGCGTATTTCCCAATTCCTGCATTCCATATAATATCCTGCGATGTACGGGCTTGAAGCCGTCGCGCACATCCGGTAAAGCACGAGATACGATAACAGACATCGAGTAGTCGATATACGACTTGCGCATCTCGGTCTCGATGTTCACTTTAATTATTCTGTCTTGATCCAACATTATATCTTCTATTATAATATGACTTGCCAAAAAGCATGTAAAATTACTACTTTTTGGGAGAATACGAAAGAAAAGAATCAAAAATTAACTTATCGGCCACGGTGGCAGGATTTTTTCACGGTGTACGACAGACACCGGCATGGCGGAACCTTCACGCCTTACCTTTTATTATAAATAAGGAGAATGGAAAAATGTGCACAGGTCTGCATCAAAATGCACACCTGTGTGCGTTTCATCGGTCACAGGTGAAGAATCCATCGCACACAGGTGTGCATTTTCGGGGCGATGTGATGCCGTTCACAGAGATGAGACAACCGGCAACAGACTGAAAAGGACCAAAGCCGGATTCACCCATGGAAAAACGCGTCCGGCACGGCCCTCTCCCATCCCCCTCAAACGGCACATTTCACAAAACTTAAAAGTGCTGCATACTTTTTGGCATGCAAATTGTAGTATACTCTGATAAATATATTTAAATTTGCAGGCATTATTAATTTCAACACATAGAATGAACAACCGATTTTCCCCTAAGATATCAGAAATACTCAATTACAGCAAAGAAGAGGCGCATCGCCTGCATCACGCATGGGTGGCACCGGAGCACATTCTTTTAGGACTGCTCAGGGAAGGCGAAAGCAAAGCCGTGCAGATTCTGCGCCTGCTGAACCTGGACCTTAATGCCGTAAAGGCGCGCATAGAGCATGCGGCACAGGACAACATGACAGAAGAAAACATAGAGGAAGAAGACATCGTGCTGAACGAGAAGTCCTCAAGAATCATGCGGCTGTGTCTGCTGGAAGCCAGAATGCTGAAGGCGGAGACGGCCGACACCGAACACATCCTTTTAGCCATCATGAAAGAGAAAGACAACAAAGCATACCATATCCTCACGGAAAACCGGATAGAATATACGGACATCCTTAACCTGCTGACACAGAAAAAGGAGAAGACCGACATACAGTCGGGATTCGGATTCCCCGACGAAGAGGATGACGAATACGAGAGCCGCACGCCGATGAACGGACAAAAAGCCGAGCAACACACGGCCGCAGGAACGGGACAACGGAAATCCGCACACAACACACCGGTGCTGGACAACTTCGGCACCGACCTGACACAAGCCGCCCAAAACGGACTGCTCGACCCGGTTGTGGGACGCGAAAAGGAAATCGAACGTGTGTCGCAAATACTGAGCCGGAGGAAAAAGAACAATCCCATACTGATCGGCTCACCGGGTGTAGGAAAGTCTGCCATCGTGGAAGGACTGGCCCTGCGCATCGTACAGAAAAAAGTATCGCGCATCCTGTTCAACAAAAGGGTCATCGCATTGGACATGGCTGCCGTAGTGGCCGGAACCAAATACCGCGGACAGTTTGAAGAAAGAATCCGCAGCATCCTTCTGGAAATACAGAAGAACCCGGACGTCATACTTTTCATCGATGAGATACACACCATCATCGGCGCAGGCTCCGCACCGGGAAGCATGGACGCGGCCAATATGCTGAAACCGGCACTCGCACGCGGCGAAATACAGTGCATCGGCGCCACCACCACCGACGAATACCGTAAGACGATTGAGAAAGACGGGGCGTTGGAACGCCGCTTCCAGAAAGTGATGGTGGAGCCTACCACGGTGGAAGAAACCGTACAGATACTGGAAAACATCAAGGAACGGTATGAGGAACACCATAACGTCAGATACACCCCGGAGGCCCTCAGGGCATGCGTAACACTGACCGACAGGTACATATCCGACCGATGCTTCCCCGACAAGGCGATAGATGCCATGGACGAGGCCGGCTCGCGCATACATATCACACACTCACCCGTCTCGAAAGAGATTGAAGAACAGGAAAAACGTATCGACGAAATCCATGCACTGAAAAACGAAGCGGCCAAGAACCAAAACTTCGAGCTGGCAGCCGACTACCGCGACAGGGAAGCCAACCTGCAGGAGGAACTGAACCGCATGAAAGCGGAATGGGAAGAGCAACTGAGCAAGAAACGGGTGACTGTCAACGAAGACCACATCTCCGAAGTGGTTTCCATGATGACAGGCATCCCCCTGCAACGCATCGGACAGGACGAGAACAGCAAACTGAAAGATATGGGCAAGGCCCTCAAACAGGAAGTCATCGGACAGGATGAGGCCATCGACAAGCTGGTGCGCTCCATACAACGCGGAAGAGTGGGACTGAAAGACCCGAACAAACCCGTAGGCACCTTCATGTTCCTCGGTCCCACCGGCGTGGGAAAGACCTATCTGGCAAAGAAACTCGCGGAATACATGTTCGGAAGCAGCGACGCGCTCATCCGTATCGACATGAGCGAATATATGGAAAAACATACGGTGAGCCGTATGGTCGGCGCACCTCCGGGATATGTGGGACACGAAGAGGGAGGACAGTTGACGGAAAAAGTACGCCGCAAGCCCTACTCCATCCTGCTTTTGGATGAACTGGAGAAAGCACACAGCGACGTGTTCAACATCTTGCTTCAGGTCATGGACGAAGGACGCCTGACCGACAGCAACGGCACCACAGTGGACTTCAAGAACACGGTCATCATCATGACATCCAACTGCGGCACACGCCAGTTGAAGGAATTCGGAAAGGGCATCGGCTTCGGCACCCCCGACACCGGAGGACCCGACAAACAATACGGACGCGAAGTGATACAGAAAGCACTGCACAAACAGTTCGCACCTGAGTTCCTGAACCGCCTGGACGACATTATACATTTCGACCAACTCGGTAAGGAGGACATCAAACGTATCGTGGACATCGAGCTGAAACCTGTCGCACAACGCATCGGAGAAATGGGCTACCGTCTCGAAGTGGAAGAAAGCGCAAAGGACTTCCTTGCACAAAAAGGTTACGATGTTCAGTACGGGGCACGCCCGCTGCGAAGGGCCTTGCAGACTTATATCGAAGATGCAGTTTGCGAGCTTGTCATCAACAACGAACTCCAAACGGGAGATACCATGACGGCATATACCGACGAAAACGGCGAACTCCGTATCAAACACACGTAACAAAAAGCGGAAAACATATAAATGAATGTTAAAATGCCAGACGACAGCACCGTCTGGCATTTTCTTTGTTAATTCGTACATAGACCTCTATAGGACATCCGAAAGACAAACGAATTAAACAATTAAATAAAAAACATTATGCAAAAAGGTAATATCGGGGTTACTACCGAAAACATTTTCCCCGTCATCAAGAAGTTCTTATACAGCGACCATGAAATCTTTCTCCGCGAAATCGTATCCAATGCCGTAGACGCCACCCAGAAGTTGAAAACACTGGCCAACAAGGGTGACTTCAAAGGCGAACTCGGTGACCTGAAAGTTTTCGTCAGCGTAGACAAAGAAAAAGAAACCATCACCGTGAGCGACAACGGACTGGGCATGACCGAAGAGGAAATCGACAAGTACATCAACCAAATTGCCTTCTCAGGAGCCAACGACTTCCTCGACAAATACAAGGACGACGCCAATGCCATCATCGGTCATTTCGGACTGGGCTTCTACTCGGCATTCATGGTCAGCAAGAAAGTTGAAATCGTCACCAAGAGCTATCAGGAAGGTGCAAAAGCCGTGAAATGGAGCTGCGACGGTAGTCCGTCATTTGAAATAGAAGACATCGAGAAGGAAACACGCGGAACAGACATCATCATGCACATCGACGATGACTGTAAGGAATTTCTGGAGAAAAACAAGATTCAGGAACTGCTGAACAAATACTGCCGCTTCCTCGCCGTTCCCGTGGCATTCGGCAAGAAAACGGAATGGAAAGACGGAAAGCAGGTAGACACGGAAGAAGACAATGTCATCAACGACACCACGCCTATATGGACCAAGAAACCGTCCGAGCTGAAAGACGAAGACTATAAGAAGTTCTATCGCGACCTGTACCCGATGAGCGACGAACCTCTCTTCTGGATTCATCTGAACGTAGACTATCCGTTCAACCTGACCGGCGTGCTGTACTTCCCTAAAATAAAGAGCAACATAGAACTGCAACGCAACAAAATCCAGTTGTACTGCAACCAGGTATATGTCACCGACAGCGTGGAAGGCATCGTTCCCGACTTCCTCACCCTGCTGCACGGCGTAATCGACTCACCGGACATCCCGTTGAACGTCAGCCGTAGCTACCTGCAAAGCGACAGCAACGTGAAGAAGATTTCCACATACATCACCAAGAAAGTGAGCGACCGGCTGCAAAGCATCTTCAAGAACGACCGCAAAGATTTCGAACAGAAATGGGATGACCTCAAGATATTCATCAACTATGGCATGCTCACACAGGACGATTTCTACGACAAGGCCAAGAACTTCGCACTCTTCAAGGATTGCGACGGCAAATACTTCACGTTCGATGAATACCAAACACTTATCAAAGACAATCAGACTGACAAGGAAGGCAACCTGATTTATCTCTATGCACAAGACAAGGAGGCTCAGTACGTACACATCGAAGCCGCCAAAAACAAAGGCTACAACGTGCTGTTGCTCGACGGACAGCTCGACACTCCCGTCATCTCCATGCTGGAAAGGAAATTTGAAAAGAGTCGCTTTACACGTGTAGACGCAGACATCATAGACCGACTGATAGTGAAAGAAGATGCCAATAAGTCAGAACTCGAAGCGGAAAGAAGTGCCAATTTGTCAGCCATATTCGAACATCAAATGCCGAAACTCGACAAGACAGAATTCCACGTAGAAGCACAAAGCATGGGAGAAAGCGGCATGCCCGTCACCATTACGCAGAGTGAATACATGCGCCGAATGAAAGACATGGCACACATACAGCCGGGCATGTCATTCTATGGTGAAATGCCGGACATGTACACCCTTGTACTGAATACCGACCATAAGTTGATTCGTGAAGTACTCGAAGACAGTGAGAAGTCAACAGTGGAAGCATTGAAGCCCGTAGAGGCTGAAATCAAGGGATTGCATGCACGCGAAGCCGTACTGCGTCAGCAACAGGAAGGCAAAAAGGCAGAAGAGATTGACCAGACACAAAAAGACGAACTGGAAAAATGCAACGCCGACATTAAAGCGGAAGAGGACAAGAAAAGCGGCATTCTGAATGAGTACGGCAAGGAAAACCGTAAAATACATCAACTCATCGACCTGGCCTTACTGCAGAACGGTATGCTGAAAGGTGAATCGCTGAACAACTTCATCAAACGAAGCATTGACTTGATAGACTAATCGCAAGCAATCATCATACAATCGGTGTGTCTTGAACAACAGCAGGGCACACCGATTCTTTTATATGATTCTTTTTATACTGAAAAAAGACTGCATTCGTTTGGCCGTTTACGCAAAAGTGCGTATCTTTGCACCAGAAATAAAAAACGATGGCTCCTTAGCTCAACTGAATAGAGCATTTGACTACGGATCAAAAGGTTACAGGTTTGAATCCTGTAGGAGTCACACCAAACGACACCGCTTGAACAAGGCGGTGTCGTTTTTGTATGAAGAACAACAAGGGCCTCACCCGATAGATATAGGCTCACCCGATAAATCCAGGGGGGCTTACGCATACAGTTTAGTAAGTCTGAAGAGGAAGAATTTAATATCCGTCACCCCTCTGAGCGAAGCCCTGAACGCCTTGATTTTAGCATTGAATGATTCAGCAAATGCATTAGTGGACCTGTTCACAAAGAAGTTCAGGACTTCATCGTAATGTTCGTATAAGGTGGCTGCAATTACATTAAAGCTTTTGAATCCGGAATCGTCCACCTTGTTATACCATCGTGCAAGTGACAGCCTTGCCGCATCCTTAATGGTGTTCTTGGAGAATATCATCCTGAGTGAGTGCGTAAGTGAATAAGCCTCTTTCAAATCCGGATATGTCTCAAAGAGGACCCCGGCCCTTTGTCTTTGACTTTGTGTCCATTTGTCGGCAGACTTGAAAAGCAGGTATCTGCTGCGTGCCAGCAGCTGTTTGTGCGTGTCTCCGTTTGCAAGTACCACGGGAGTGTACGTCTTGCCGGATCCTTTGGCTTCCTCCCTGGCATCCGTGTCGGCCTGAATGGCGTCCCATCTGTGGGCGATACGCATCTCCTGCAAGGCATCGCAGGCGAGTTTCTGTATATGGAAGCGGTCGATGGTCCGTATGGCATTGGGGAAACAGCGTCTGGCGATAAGGCGCATGGAATTGGACATGTCCATGGTTATTTCCTTAACCATAAGCCTCTTGTTCTCGTCTATGCGCATAAGGGTCTCTGTCACGGCGTCAGCAGCCACACCCTTTACAATGGCTATGATGGTCCCCTTCCCTCCATGTGATGCCCTGTTGGTGACAATCGTGTACAACTCGCCATTGCTTGGGGCTGTCTCGTCTATGCAGATGCTTTCTCCCAGGTTCTCAGGGAAAACGAGCCATTCCTCCGCATGGGAGAGCTCGCTCCATCCACGATAGCCGCTGAGGATTTCCTTGTACTGTTTTTCAAACGTATCCCCGTTTATGTGGTAATAACGGTCAAGCGAACGGGAGGTCGTAGGAATCGTCTCCATACACTCCTTTTAAAAAAGCCGCGAACTCCTTCGAGTAGCGGGTGCCTTCGGCTTTGAGGTGATAAGTGTCCGAGAAATAACGGTTGTTCTTTTTGTCATACCATCTGCGCCTTCGGACTATCAGGTCAACACCTTTGTCACGGATTGGGAAGTCACGGATGGTAACGGCATCACAGAATCCCCTGGATTCCATATTGGGATTCTCCCTGTATTCTGACTTGACAGCCTCGTCAAGGTGGATACGGATAAGGGATGGTTCTTCCTCTACACGCACTACTTCAAAACTCAAAAGTATTTCTGACGGCAGGATTAACTGCGCCAATGATAACAGACCTTCATTGTTCATGATGAAAAGGTAGAACTTTTATTGATGAATAAAAGAAACATCCCCCCTGATTTATCGGGTGAGCCGTGAAAAAAGCAGAATAAGAGGAGAATTGAAGTTACTCCACACGGTTCCGGTTTCGGAATAAAGTCATCCATAGCCCCCCCCGAAAAACAAGGCAATCCTCCGATTCACATCGGAAGATTGCCACAACACAAACACAAAATAAAACACGACAAAACTATATGCTTTAATCTGTTCCGAAGAACTCAGAACGCAACACTTCCATATACTCACGCACGGGAAGCATCACATGGATTAAGCATAAATATCAAACGCATAAAGCGATTTTTCACTTCGTATCTTATTATTACATTATTCCTTTCTCACGCAATACGCACTGCCATTTCCATGCAGAAGCCAGCACGTCCTCAAGCGGGGTTTCAGCCTTCCAGCCCAACACTTTGTTGGCCTTATCTACGTTGCCCCATACTTTTTCGATGTCGCCTGCGCGACGACCCACTATCTTGTAGTTCAACTTCACGCCTGTGGCCTTTTCGAAAGCATTGATAAGCTCCAATACCGAAGTGCCCGTTC
This sequence comes from uncultured Paraprevotella sp., assembly GCA_900548345.1. Taxonomy (GTDB): domain Bacteria; phylum Bacteroidota; class Bacteroidia; order Bacteroidales; family Bacteroidaceae; genus Paraprevotella. Next base: position 94,290 of record URKA01000005.1, read on the forward strand.
CTGTACCGATATTATAGACTTCAACCGATTCTTCGGTTTTGCCCTCCATAATTCTCGTCATGGCACAAACATGTGCCTTTGCCAAATCTACCACATAAATATAGTCACGGATACATGAACCGTCGGGCGTATCATAATCATCACCGAACACACTCAACTGTTCACGGATGCCCATGGCAGTCTGGGTAAGATAAGGTATCAGATTCTGCGGCACGCCGTTCGGCATTTCTCCGATATATGCCGTGGGATGAGCACCGATAGGATTGAAGTATCGCAGCAGAATGGCTTTAATCGGAGCACCGCTCTTTATGGTGTCAGCAATGATTTCTTCGTTAATCTGCTTGGTGTTTCCATAAGGACTCTCCGCAGTCTTGATAGGTGTTTCCTCTGTAGCAGGCAACACATCGGGCTGACCGTATACCGTACATGAAGAAGAGAATATAATACCCTTCACATCATATTTCGGCATCAACTGCAACAGATTAATCAGCGAAACAATATTGTTGTGGTAATACAGCAAAGGTTTCTGCACACTCTCACCTACTGCCTTGCTGGCTGCAAAATGGATGATACCGCTAATCTTGGGATATTTTTTGAACACAGCCTCGGTTGCATCAAAGTCGCGCAAGTCTACTTTCTCGAACGCAGGACGTATGCCTGTGATTTTCTCGATGCCGTCCAGCACGTCTTCACGCGAGTTTGACAGATTGTCTACAATGACGACCTCATATCCGGCCTGCTGAAGTTCTACAGTAGTATGAGAACCAATGAATCCGGTACCACCGGTTACCAAAATTGTCTCTTTCATATTAGCAAGTTTCGATTTTTTTGTTTTTATAGCAAAAGCAAATATACTAATTTTAATAATAAGTTGTACAGTTTAAGCACAAAAAATTAAAAAGGTCCGGATTTTGTATCCGAACCTTTATCTTAAAGGGGGTATTTTCCCTGTTATACACCAAAAAATGTCTTCAAGCCATTGTCCACCCCGCTGAATCCCATAAATGCCATAGCCAGCAAACCGGCTGTGATGAGCGCGATGCTCATGCCCTGCAAAGCCTTGGGGATGGCCACCAGACTGAGTTGCTCGCGGATACCGGCAAACACGATCAGTGCCAGACCGAAACCGAGAGCTGTGCTCAATGCGTACCACACGCCTTCTATTAGCGAGAATTCATTCTGTATCACAAGAATGGCCACACCGAGTACGGCGCAGTTCGTCGTTATCAAAGGAAGGAACACACCTAATGCCTGATAAAGCGACGGGGATACTTTCTTCAGGATAATTTCCACCATCTGTACCAAAGCCGCTATCACAAGGATGAAGGCAATGGTCTGCATGTAAGCCAGCCCAAAAGGGTTCAGCACGTAAACCTGCAACAAATAAGTTACAAGCGTGGCCAACACCAATACGAAAGCGACGGCCGCCGACATTCCCAATGCCGTATCGACTTTCTTGGAAACGCCCAGGAACGGACAGATACCGAGAATCTGCGACAACACTACGTTGTTAACGAAAATCGCGGTAATGAAGATGATTAAATAACTATATACTGTTTCCATAATATTCTGTATTTACAATTACGCTTTCTTCAATTTATTCACAACCGCAATCAGGTAGCCCAGCACGATGAACGCACCGGGAGCCAGCACGAACATCAGCATACCGTAGTCTTCCGTCCACAGCTCGAAGCCGAAAATCTTTCCTGTTCCGAGAATCTCGCGAAGAGCACCCAGCACGGTCAACGCGATGGTGAAACCAAGTCCCATGCCCAATCCGTCAAAGAAGGACGGCAGCACTCCGTTTTTGCTGGCGAAGGCTTCGGCACGTCCCAAAATGATGCAGTTCACCACAATCAGCGGAATGAAAAGGCCGAGCGTGGCATAAATCTCAGGCACATATGCCTGCATGCACATCTGCAACGCAGTTACAAAGGAGGCAATCACCACGATAAACGATGGTATGCGCACCAGGTCGGGAATGAGGTTCTTGATGAGTGATATCACGACATTGGAGCAAATCAGGACAAACATCGTGGCCAGTCCCATGGACATACCGTTGATTGCGGAAGACGTCGTGCCCAGCGTGGGACACATACCTAAAAGAAGTACAAAAGTGGGGTTTTCCTTGATGATTCCGTTCATCAACACTTTAAAATTATTCATAATCTTCGCTCCTTTCCTTTAGTTGTTCGATTCGTTTTCCGCCTTTTCTGCAGCAGACTTCTCACTATGCGTTGTCGCACCGCTGACAGCATCGGCCGTATTGCCTGCATAAGCCTTGTAGGCATTGTTCACTGCATTCAGGAATGCGCGGCTGGTGATGGTAGATGCCGTGATGGCGTCTACATCTCCCCCGTCTTTCGATACGGTGAGTGTTTTTTCTCCGGGATTTTTCCCGATGATGTCACCTTTACCGCCTTTCTGGAACCAGAGGTCGGCTTTTGCTCCAAGTCCCGGAGTTTCCGCCGTCTTGAGTATCGTGTATCCCAGGATGTTGCCCGACCAGTCGAAACCGACCAGCACTTCGAGCTGACCGCCGAATCCGTTTGTGGCGGATTTCACTGCCGTACCCTTGTCTGTACGGTAGATGGTGTAGCCGTCCGCTTCCACAGGAGCTTCCACTTTCAAGTCACCTTCGAGCCCGCCCAGAATGACTTTCTTGATACCGTCTTGCAGGTTCTTGGCATTAATCTCTTCTATGGGACCGGCCGTAACCTTGTTGATGTAGGCCAAAGCGCCGCCGGCAATCACGGAGATGACCGTCAATACGATCACCATGTTCTTTAAAGATGATTCTAACTTCTTCATTTCTTAACGACCTCCCCGAATCTTTTGGGTTTGCAATATGTATTGATTAACGGTGTGAATGCGTTCATGATGAGAATCGCAAAAGACATTCCTTCCGGATATGCGCCGAACGTACGGATGACAACGGTCAGCAAACCGATGCAGACACCGTAGATAATCTGTCCCTTGGATGTCATCGGTGAGGTGACATAGTCGGTAGCCATGTAGCACGAACCGAGAATCAGACCGCCCGTCAGCAATACGGTTTCAGGTGAAGCGTAAACGGGATTGGAAAGATGCAGCAATCCGGACAGGACAAACACCGTACCGAGGATAGACACCGGTATGTGCCACGTGATGATACGACGGCAGAGCATGTAGACCAGTCCGATGAGCAAAGCCAAAGCACTCACCTCGCCCAAGCAACCGCCTGTCTGTCCGATGAGCAGGTTCAGCGAGTCGGGCAGCTGTTCCAATACGGAGGCGTCGCCGTTCTTGACAGCCATCTTCATGATGGCCAGCGGAGTGGCTCCGGTGGTCACATCGGTATATGCGCCCAGCTGGCCGTAATCGGGCCATGTCGTCATCTGTACAGGGAACGAAATCAACAGGAACACACGTCCGACCAAAGCCGGATTGAAGGGGTTGCAGCCCAGCCCGCCGAAGGTCAGTTTGCCGATACCGATGGCCACAAGGGCACCGATGACAATAATCCATATCGGAAGGTTGGACGGAAGGTTGAATCCCAACAGCAGACCGGTCAGGATGGCCGACCCGTCGGTCACGGTCGTGCGTTCGCGTTTCATGATGAACCTTGTGATGGCCCATTCAAAAAACACACAGGCCGCAATGGAAGTCAATGTCACGACAGCCGCTCCCAGTCCGAAAAAATAAAGGGATGCCGCCAATGCCGGAAGCAGTGCGATGCACACGCCATACATATTTCTTTGCACGCTGTCCGTACTGTGTACGTGCGGTGACAGTGATACAATTAATTTCTTTGCCATAATTCTTTTCTTTTATTATTTAGCGTTACGGGCTCTAATCAAAGCCATTACTGTGGTCTTGCCCATGCGGATGTTATCCAGCATCGGACGGGCGGAAGGACAAGTGAACTGGCATGAGCCGCACTCGATACATGAAGTGATGTCGTTTGCCTCGGCCAGCTCCCAATTGCGCAGGGATGAGGCTGTAGCCAACAGATAGGGTTCCAGCCCCATCGGGCATGCGCTTACACATTTCGCACAGCGGATGCAAGGCTGGATTTCGGCACGACGCGATTCTTTCTCGTTCAGAATCAGCAGACCTGAAGAGCCTTTGCATACGGGCACATCAAGGTTCATCAGCGTCTTGCCCATCATCGGGCCGCCGCCTATCACCTTACCGGTGTCTTCGGGCAGACCGCCGCACTCGTCTATCAGCTGTCCCATAGGAGTTCCTACACGCGCCAACAGGCTGGAAGGTTGCTTCAGGCTTTTTCCGGTTACGGTGATGACACGCTCGAACAGGGGCTTGTTCTTCATCACGGCCTCATAGATGGCGAAGGTAGTGCCCACGTTCTGTACCACAGCACCTACGCTAATGGGCAATGCGGGCGGTGCCGGCACTTCGCGGCCGGTCACAGCGGCAATCAGCTGTTTTTCGCCTCCCTGAGGATATTTCACCTGAAGGGGAACTATCTCGATATGGGGATAAGCCGCAGCCTTTTCGGTCAGGAGGGCAATGGCGTCGGGCTTGTTGTTCTCGATACCGATATAGCCTTTCTTCACGCCTACGGCTTTCATAATCAAGTCTACGCCTACAAGTATCTCTTCGGGTTTCTCCAGCATCAGGCGATGGTCGGCCGTCAGATAAGGCTCGCACTCCACGGCATTGATGATGACGCATTCCGCTTTTGTTCCCGGCGGAGGGGTCAGCTTCACATGACAGGGGAAAGTGGCGCCGCCCATACCTACGATACCGGCAGCCTTCACCTTGGCCACAATTTCCTCAGCCGTCAGCTCCGGACGGTCTTTCAATGTGACCAGTTCGGGACTGCGGTCGATGCTTTCTTCCCACTCGTCGCCTTCCACATCTATAAATATGGCGGGACGGCGGTAGCCGCTGGCATCCACGATAGCATCTATTTTACTCACTTTTCCGGAAACGGACGAATATACGGGGGCCGACACAAAGCCGCCGGCTTCCGCCACGAGCGTTCCTACTTTCACCACGTCGCCCTTGGCCACGACCGGATTGGCCGGTGCGCCGATATGCTGGTACATGGACAGGATGGCCTGTTTGGGCAGCCCAGCCTGCCTGATGGGGCTTGCGGCGGATATTTTGTTTTCTGATGGATGAACTCCACCGAGCTTGAACGTCTTCACGATGTTATTCTTTTTAAAACGGTTTGTATTTTATGCTTCCTTCTTTTCTTCCGGCTTTGCGGCTTTCGGGGTGGGCGTTCCGGCTGCTGCGGGAGCGTCTTTTACGTCAGCCTTGGGTTTGCGCGGCGGGAAGTTGATGGCATGGATGGCCCCCTTGGGACAGGCTTCCTCGCACTTGCGGCACAGGCGGCACTTTTCAGGGTCGATGTAAGCCAGATTGTTGTTCAGCGTAATGGCCTCGAAAGGACAGGTCTTCACGCACTTTCCGCAACCGATACATGATGCCTTGCAGATTTTGTTGGCCACGGCCCCCTTGTCTCTGTTGACACACATGACCACCATGCGGCGGTTTTTCGGACCTTTCGGACGGAGTTCGATGACTTTGCGCGGACAGGTCTTGACGCATGCGCCACAGGCCGTACACAAATCCTCGTTCACTTCCGGCATTCCCGTCTCAGGATTGATGGACAATGCTCCGAACTGACAGGCAGCCACACAATCGCCACCACCCAGACAGCCGAACGCACAGGCTGTCTCGCCCGTTCCGGCCAGCAACTGTATGCGGCAACTGCGCACGCCGTCGTACTCCACCACGCGCGGACGATTCTCGCACGTTCCGTTGCAACGGATGACAGCAACTTTAGGAACCGACACTCCGGCGGCCATGCCCAAGATGCCGGCCACCTTTTCCATCACAGCCTGTCCGCCTACAGGACATAATTTTCCTTCGAGCGAACCTTCATCCGCAGCCTTGACACAAGCGCCGGCAAACCCCGAACAACCGGGATAGCCGCAACCTCCGCAGTTGGCCTGAGGCAGAACCTCGGCCACTTGTGCTATGCGCGGGTCTTCCACAACAGCAAACTTCTTTGAGGCCACGTAAAGCACAATGGAAGCCACAAGCCCTACCAGTCCCAGAATGATTACTGCAATCAAAATCACATTCATAGAAATATTAGTTTAAATGTTTTATGGTAAATGAAAATTTCTTCGTCAGCCTGGCTCTGTTCATGTACAGAAGACCGTAATACGCGGCCAGCGCCACCAAGGCTGCCAACGCGCTCAAAGGCTCGTCGCCCGTAAGATGAACCAGAAGAAACAATACTGCGACCAACAGTGCCAAAGGTATCGCATAGGCCAGGACGACAGCCCTTAGCCCCATCTTCAGGGTGCCCGTCAGCATCACCTCGTCGCCCACCTGATAATGCTCCCCTTCCGGAACCTTCACATCAATCAGTTTCTCTTTCTGTTCCGAAGAGTTGCACATCTTTTTAGCCACACACGAAGAGCATGCCGACAACTGGACGATACGTACCTCTACACGTCCCTTGCCCACGTTTTCCACAGTACCGCGATGCGTTATAATTTGCGCCATATTGCAAAGCCAACATTACAAATCGGTACAAAAGTAGTATTTATTCAGTAACTCATAGTAGGTATTTAAAGAGAATATGCCTGTACTTTACAATATTTAACACAACGCCCCGTGATTTCAGGGCGGATACATCGGAAAACAGACAAGTGAACGTTTCATTGCCCACCAGTCCTCATTCAAAGGAGAACAGGAGCATTTTCCGGCACGAAAAGGCTGATGAGTGTTTTCCCCACAGCTTCAAAACTAAGAATAAAAGTTTTGGTTTTAAAAATAAAAGTTTTATTTTTGAAACTGAAACTTTTGTTTTTGAAAATAAAACTTTTATTTATAGATTTTGAGAAGACAAAAACAAAATGGCGTACGGATAATACCGGTTATGGCTGCAAAGAAGATAAAAGAAGAAGAGGGTGCATCAAATCTCTTCAATTTGATACACCCTCCTGTCATTGTTTCGTACCGCGAAACGGCTATTCCTTGATATCTATCACAAGATTCAGTTCGTCAAGCTGTTTGGCATCTATATTCGACGGAGCATCGAGCATCACGTCGCGCCCGCTGTTGTTCTTCGGGAAAGCGATGCAATCGCGGATGCTGTCGAGGCCGGCAAAAAGGCTTACCCAACGGTCGAGGCCGTAAGCCAGACCGCCATGAGGGGGAGCACCATACTTGAAGGCATTCATCAGGAAACCGAACTGCTCCTGCGCGCGCTCTTCCGTAAATCCGAGTATGCGGAACATCTTGTCCTGCAGCTCCGGGTCATGGATTCGTATGGAACCGCCGCCCACCTCTACTCCGTTGCACACCATATCGTATGCGTCGGCGCGTACTGCAGCAGGGTCGGTATCCAACAAGGCGATATCCTCATCTTTGGGATGCGTGAAAGGATGGTGCATGGCCATCAGGCGGCCTTCCTCCTCGCTCCATTCGAACATCGGGAAGTCCACCACCCAAAGCAGAGAGAACTTGTTCTTGTCGCGCAAGCCCAGACGGTTGCCCATCTCCAGGCGAAGCTCGCAAAGCTGTTTGCGCGTCTTCATGGCGTCGTCGCCACTCATGATGAGTATCAAGTCACCCGGCGCGGCGTGCATAGCTGCCTTCAGTGCCTGAAGGACTTCCTGGGTATAGAATTTGTCCACACTCGACTTCACGCTGCCGTCTTCCTGCACACGGGCATATACAAGGCCCTTGGCACCTATCTGACTTCTCTTCACGAAATCCGTCAGCTGGTCTATCTGCTTGCGGGTATACGAAGCGCATCCCTGTGCACAGATTCCGCCGATGTAGGCCGCATCGTTGAATACGGAGAACTCACCCGTACCCTTCATCACATCCATCAGTTCCACGAACTCCATGCCGAAACGCGTGTCGGGCTTGTCACTTCCATACAGGCGCATGGCTTCGCTCCACGGCATGCGTGGGAACGGCACCGGAAGCTCCACACCGCGGATGGTACGGAACAGATGCACGGCCATTCCCTCGAACATGGAAATGACATCCTCCTGCTCCACAAAACTCATCTCGCAGTCTATCTGCGTAAATTCCGGCTGACGGTCGGCACGCAGGTCTTCATCGCGGAAGCACTTCACAATCTGGAAATAACGGTCCATACCCGCCACCATCAGCAGCTGCTTCAACGTCTGCGGACTCTGCGGAAGCGCATAGAACTGTCCGGGATTCATGCGCGAAGGCACCACGAAATCGCGCGCACCTTCCGGTGTGGAACCGATAAGCATGGGCGTCTCGATTTCCAGAAAGCCCTGAGCGTCGAGATAACGGCGCACCTCCATCGTCATCTGATGGCGGAGCTCCAGATTCTTGCGCACAGGATTACGGCGCAGGTCGAGATAACGGTACTTCATACGGATGTCATCCCCGCCGTCGCTGTTGTCTTCAATCGTGAAGGGAGGGGTCTGCGATGCGTTCAGCACCGTAAGTTCCGCCACGATGATTTCGATTTCTCCTGTGGGAAGATGCTTATTTTTGCTCTCACGCTCATTCACCACACCCGTTGCCTGAATGACGTATTCACGCCCCAGCCTGTTGGCCTGTTCGCAAAGCGAAGCGTTGACTTCTTCATTGAACACCAGCTGCGTGAGTCCGTATCGGTCACGCAAGTCGACGAAAGTCATTCCACCCATCTTACGCACACGCTGCACCCAGCCGGCCAAAGTAACGGTTTTACCCGCATCAGCAAGTCTCAACTCGCCGCAAGTGTTTGTCCTAAACATATCTGTTCTTCATAAAAATTTCAAGATGCAAAGTTATTCTTTTTTCGTCAAGTTATCAATTTTGAGCGGAAGTTTTCGTTTTTATTTCATCCTTTTACGTTGAAAATTTGTGTATAAAAAATAAGTATCGTACTTTTGACCTTACAAACCAACGAAAAACCATTATTAACTGATTTCTATGATGAACTTAAACAGGAGAATCAGCAAAGTAGTCACAGCATCTTTGCTTAGTGCCGGCTTGTTCTTATGCGCACCGTCGGCAGCAGGCGCCAAAACGGAGACATTCGGAGTTGGCAACAAGACATTCCTTCTCAACGGGAAGCCTTTTATCGTAAAGGCGGCCGAGGTACATTACCCCCGTATTCCCCGCCCCTATTGGGAACAGCGTATCAAAATGTGCAAATCATTGGGCATGAACACACTCTGCCTTTACGTTTTCTGGAATATCCATGAACAGGAAGAAGGGCAAATCGACTTTACCGGCAACAACGACGTGGCCGAGTTCATCCGTCTGGCACAGAAAAACGGCATGTATGTCATCGTACGTCCCGGACCCTACGTATGTGCGGAATGGGAAATGGGCGGACTGCCTTGGTGGTTGCTGAAGAAGAAAGACATCCGGCTGAGGGAGCAAGACCCTTACTTCATGGAACGCTACCGCATATTTGCCAAGAAGCTGGGAGAACAAATCGGTAGCCTGACCATCGACAAAGGCGGCCCCATCATCATGGTACAGGTGGAAAACGAATATGGGTCTTACGGCGAAGACAAACCTTATATCACCGAAATACGCGACATCATACGCCAATCGGGCTTCGACAAGGTTACATTGTTCCAATGCGACTGGAGTTCCAACTTCACCAAAAACGGACTTGACGACCTGGTATGGACCATGAACTTCGGTACAGGTGCCAACATCGACAACGAATTCAGGAGACTGGGAGAACTTCGTCCCGATGCACCCAAGATGTGTTCCGAGTTCTGGAGCGGATGGTTCGACAAATGGGGAGGCAACCATGAAACGAGAGGAAGCCACGCCATGGTGAGCGGCCTGAAAGAAATGCTGGACAAAGGTATCTCATTCTCCCTGTACATGACTCATGGAGGCACAAGCTGGGGACACTGGGCCGGAGCCAACAGTCCCGGATTCTCTCCCGACGTGACGTCTTACGACTACGATGCGCCTATCAACGAGGCCGGACAAGTGACGCCTAAATATACGGAACTGAGAAACATGCTGGCACAATACAGCGACAAGAAACTGCCGGCCGTACCGAAAGAGTATCCGGTAATCAGCATCCCGAAAGTGCAGTTCACCGAAGTAGCCCCCTTGTTCGACAACCTTCCCGAAGCCCATACTACAATGGACATCAAGACCATGGAAGAGTTCAACCAAGGCTGGGGAAGCATCCTCTACCGCACACGCACACCCAACGTGCCTACACAAAGCATCCTTACAGTAACCGACGCACATGACTTCGCACAAGTGTTCGTCAACGGCAACCTCATCGGATCCCTCGACCGCCGCAACCACGAAAAGACCATGCTGCTGCCACCGCTGAAAGAAGGCGACAGACTGGACATTCTGGTAGAAGCCATGGGACGAATCAACTTCGGTCGCGCCATCAAAGACTTCAAAGGCATCACGGACAAAGTTGAACTCAACTACACGATGAATAACGGAAGCCAGGTAACCATCAACATGAAGGACTGGTCTGTATACAACCTGAGCGACAGCTACGAAGCACAAAAGAACATGCAGTATACAACCCTGACCAACCAGAAAGTGCCCGGATGCTACCGCGCCACCTTTAACCTGAAGAAGACCGGCGACACCTTTATTAATATGGAAACTTGGGGCAAAGGACAAGTCTACGTAAACGGACACGCCATCGGACGTTTCTGGAAAATCGGCCCCCAGCAGACATTGTACATGCCGGGATGCTGGCTCAAGAAAGGAGAGAACGAGATTATAGTGGCAGACGTGGTCGGACCGGAAGAAACATCCGTTGAAGGACTGGAGAAACCCATCATAGACAAGTTGAACGTTGAAGGACCGAACATTCATCGCAAGAAAGGACAGAACCTTGACCTGACAAACGAGACACCTTGCCATACAGGTACTTTTGCGGCAGGAAACGGCTGGCAGGAAGTAAGATTCGACCGTCCGGTAACCGGACGCTACGTCTGCATCGAAGCGTTGAATTCACACAACAACCGCGAATATGCATGTATTGCCGAATGGTATATGCTCAACGACAAAGGACAGCGCATCAGCCGCGAGCCATGGACTGTATCGTATGCCGACGATGAAGACATCTCTTCTGGCAACAAGACTGCCGATAAGATTTTCGACCTGCAGGAGTCTACGTATTGGAGCACCAACAAGGGCGCACAGTTCCCCCACCACATCGTGTTGGACTTGGGTTCCGTACAAACACTCGGCGGTTTCCAGTATCTGCCTCGTGTGGAACAGGGTGCCCCCGAAAGCATCAAGTCGTATAAGATTTATGTTAAAAGAGACAACTTCAAGTTTTAAGCAGCACTGATACACCACACGAATCAAAGCCAAAGCCGCTCCGCAACCTGAATCGGAGCGGCTTTGTGCATTAATCCATCTTTTTATACAATGAAAATTTGGATATATCGCCGGAAAGCCCTACCTTTGTGGCGCTTTTAGCAAGAACGGGGTGTAGCGCAGTCCGGTTAGCGCACCTGCTTTGGGAGCAGGGGGTCGTGGGTTCGAATCCCGCTACCCCGACAGAGATGACAGAGAGTTACAATGACTTGTAGCTCTCTGTCTTTTTATTATAAAATAGCGGATGTATGCAGGAACAAAACGGGAGGAGAACGGGTAAACCTCATATACACAAAGAAAGCACCGGAAACAACACCGATGCTTTCTTTGTATGATCTCCGCCTACGTGGAGGAACTTGCCAATGTGAGAATCTACATACAGAGACTTCTCGTATAATGAGCACTCATGCACATCGCCCGTTACAATACCGCTGCCACACCTTTTTCCTGCTGGAAACGGCGGCAAGCACGCACCCAATGACGCATGTGGCTGATGATTTCCTGGGTCTCCTGCAACATACTCATGTACAGATATTCTATCTTCAGGTTACTCATGTCCCCCTTACGGATACGGTCCTGTTGCGTTTTGCGAAGCTGCGAAAGCAAGGTCTTCATCTCGTCTCCGAACTGACGCACCTGTAAGGCTTGCTCGTAACTTCCCTTTTCCACCATGTCGCCGATGACCGTCATCAGTTTCTCCACATCCCTGCGAACCGGTTCAAACTCGGCGATATACTCTTCCGGCATGGGGTTGAAATTGTTGTCCACATGCTCCAGGCAAGGTTCACACATACGTTTAAGACAGTAGAGACTCTGCTCACAACTGTTACATGCCAGATGGAACCACGTGTCTTTCTCCACCGCCTGAAGCGGGTCAATCTTGCGCAGTCCCACGAGTTCTTTCCTGCGGATTACCTTCCAGTTCTTACGTTCGTCGTCCAAAGTGTTCAATGTATGTCGCAACACTTTGACATCCTCATCTATCAGACCTTGCGTCATCTGCATGTAGGCATCGGTGATATAACGCAACATCTTTGACTGGTAGAGGCTTATATGTTTATTCAGCAGAATCCAGGCCTCATCTTTATCGTTGGTCTGCGAAAGCTCCGTAAACACCTCATCACGCTGCACCGAAGCCATCTTCTTCTTATAAGCACGGTTATTGTTGATTAACATGGCCACCACAAAAAGAATCAGAAGAATCATGGCTATGACCCCGCCAAAATGTACGAACATGGTCACCAGGAAGCACAGAAAGAATGCAGCGCCGGCGGTCATGAACCATCCGCCGATTACCGATATGACACCGGTCACACGGAATACGGCACTCTCACGCCCCCACGCACGGTCGGCCAAGGACGAACCCATGGCAACCATGAAGGCCACGTATGTGGTGGAAAGAGGAAGTTTAAAAGAAGTGCCCACTACAATAAGCAAACCAGCCAAGACCAGATTGACAGAGGCACGCACCAAATCGAATGCGGCCCCGTTGGGAAGTATGGCCTCATCCTGATTAAAGCGCGAATTAATCCAGCGTTTCATGCACTTCGGCATGTGAGTCACTAAAAATTCATTGCTGTTCAACACGCTTCTGACCAACCGACGTGCGAAACGCGAAGAGCCGAACATTTCATCACCTGCGTTCTGTCGGGCCAAATCGACGGAAGTCTTCACCACAGTCTGCGCTTTTTTGGAAGTAATGAGCGCGACGGTCATAATCGTTCCGGCAGCTAAAAGGAAGAAAAAAGGCGTACTGGCAGGTTCGTTCAACACTCCCATCGTGTAGGTTGCGGCATCTGCTCCGGGATGGGCGGCAAAATCCTGATATGAAGAGAATCCGGCCAGCGTCACACCGATAAAGTTCACAAGGTCGTTACCGGCGAACGCCATGGCCAGCGAAAAGGTACCGAAGAGCACGACTATCTTGAAAACATTTATCCTGCACCAATGCAAGACTTGCATCAACACGGTGAAACCGGCCAAACTGCCTAAAAGTATAAGTTGCGTATTGTCCGCAATCCATGCCTTGGCCGTATCGGTCATGAACGACGCGCTGCCAAGCCCTTTCACCATCAGGAAATAGACTATGGACGTGATGGATACCCCCCCGAACAGCCCTATCGTATATTTCAGGTGTTTCGTGTAATGAAAGGTAAACACCAGGCGCGCCAGCCATTGCACGATGGTTCCGAACACAAAGGCAATCGCCACGGAGAGGAAGATGGCCAGGATGACGGAAAAGGCTTTTTCCGTATTGATCAAGTCACCGTAAGTCAGCGCGGAGTCGTTCAGCATCTTCATCAAGGCCAGTGCCGTGCTGCCGCCCAAAAGTTCAAACACCATCGATACGGTTGTCGACGTAGGCATTCCCAATGTGTTGAAAATATCAAGCAGTATCACATCGGATGCGACTACCGC
>URKA01000006.1 GCA_900548345.1 uncultured Paraprevotella sp.
TTTGTTGCTCAGGTACTTATAAAATAAGTTAAACTAAAATGCTGCGGAATTTAGGTATACTTCTAATATTACAACAAGATGAATCATAAACACAGAATGTTGACAGCCACCCTTGCCTTCTTCACGGCTCTGGGCGGCATCTCGGCACAAGAAAGTGAAAGCAACGGCAGCACCTACAACAAGTTCCGTATTGGCGGATACGGCGAAATGGTGGCAAAATTCAAAGATTACGGGACCAACCGTTATTACGGACATCCCGAAGGGAATGTCAAAGAAAACCGTAATACGGTTTCCATTCCCCGCTTCGTCCTTGCCATGGACTACAAGTTTACATCCAAATGGATCTTAGGAGCGGAAATAGAATTTGAAAGCGGAGGTACCGGTATCGCATACGAACTGGAAAATTCCGAAAACGGAGAATACGAGACGGAAGTGGAGAAAGGCGGAGAAGTGGCATTGGAACAGTTTCATATCACCCGACTGATTCTGCCGGAATTCAACGTACGGGTCGGTCACATGGTGCTGCCCGTAGGATTGACCAATGCCCACCACGAGCCCATCAACTTTTTCGGTACAAGCCGTCCGGAGGGCGAAACCACCATCATTCCTTCCACATGGCATGAAACCGGTATCTCTTTTTTCGGAAGCATCGGCCGCGGATATGCCCGGTTCGACTATGAAGCTATGATTGTAGCCGGACTGAATGCCAACGGATTCGACCGCAACACTTGGGCGGGAAGCGGCAAACAGGGATTGTTCGAAGAGGACAACTTCACTTCGCCCGCCTACGTGGCCCGCATCGATTACCGGGGAGTACCGGGACTGCGGGTAGGCGCATCATATTATTTCTGCAATGACCTGGGAGCCAATTCCGACAAACCTTCCACCTATGCCAGTGTAGGACAGATTCCGTTGCGCATTTACACCGTAGACGCTCAATACAGCGACCGTTTCCTGACCGTACGAGGCAACTGCCTTTTCGGCAACCTGGGCAATTCCAGAGGGGTCAGTTCCATCAATACCAAGTTAAGCAACAAAAGCCCGTACAGCCGCATCACTCCCATTGCCAAAAGAGCCGTAAGCTATGGTGCAGAACTGGGTATCAATATCCAAGGCATTGTCGGAAGCCCCAAATGTCCTGCGATATACCCCTTTGCCCGTTACGAATATTACAACTCGCAAGAGGAAGTGGTCAAGCCTTATACGGCGGACAACCGCAACAAAGTAGGTATGTGGACAGCCGGAATCAACTGGAAACCACTGCACAACCTGATGGTAAAAGCAGACTATACCACCCGTAAAATAGGCGGAGGGAACTACAATAATGAAAACGAGTTTGCCATCGGTGTGGCTTACGTCGGTTGGTTCTTCTGCAAATAAAAACAATATCTTAATAAACACCCTAACACAATGAAAAAAAATCATCTTATTTTCGGAACAGTCTTATCATTAGGCTTGGTTTTCACCACAACGTCTTGCAGCAATGACAACGATTCCCAACAGCCCGAACAGGAAACCGGCACTCCCGGCTTCGAGGAAATCGCCAATTTGGAATATACACCGGAATATGCGGCAAGCTGGAACAACTACATGAGTAACGTTGCCGCCCTGCTGGCAAACGATGCTAACACTTTGTATAAAAGCTGGAACAGCAGCTACGACAACGGACCTGCTTTTGCCGCCACGTTCAAAGCTCACAACAGCGGTGACTACACCAGCGCACAGAACTGCATCGAACAGATCATCGACGGATGCTGCGACATAGCCAGCGAAGTAGGAGAAACCAAAATCGGTGACCCGTATAACAAATATATGGCACAATCTTATACCGAAGCGCTTTACGCCGTAGAATCCTGGTACAGCTGGCACTCACGCGACGATTATACCAACAACATTTATTCCATCCGCAACTCATACTACAATTCGTTGGACGGAACTGTCAACCCGACATCCCTCTCTGCATTGGTGAATGCCACCCATCCCAATCTGAACACAGACATCATCGCGGCAATCAACAGGGCTGCCCATACCATCCAGTCCATACCGCAACCTTTCCGCAACAACATCGGATCTCCTGAAACGATTGAGGCTATGGAAGCTTGCAGCGAGCTGGAAGACATATTGGACAAAAGTCTGAGACAGTTTGTCAACAGTGCCGATGAGAACCAGCTCGACGCTATCGTCAGCACCTATGTGGACGAAGTGGTATTACCCACCTACAAAAATCTGAGAGACAAGAACAACGCGCTCAAACAAGCCGTTGCCGCCTTCACCGCCAACCCCAGCAACGAAAATTTCGCCCATGCATGTGAAGCATGGTTGTCGGCACGCGAACCATGGGAAAAGAGCGAAGCTTTCCTGTTTGGCCCTGTAGACGCATTAGGTCTTGACCCCAACATGGACTCATGGCCCCTTGACCAGGTTTCCATCTTCAATATCCTGAAATCAGGTAATTTCAACGACCTGAACTGGACCGACGGAGACAACGACGAGAAAATCGAGGCTTCGCAGAATGTCCGCGGCTTCCATACTTTGGAATACCTGCTCTTCAAAGACGGCCAGCCGCGTACTGTCAAATAAGACAGGAAGTATCAAACAAGAAGTTATCATAGTGAAGACAAACTTGCCCGGACAAGAATGCCTTCACTTATGCAGTTATAGGAAGCAACAGTTCCATCACATTTAAAACCATTACAATGAGCCGCATATTCAAATACAGTTTAATACTTTTATGCCTGACTGCGACCCTCTCATGCGAAGATGAAGGCTTGGACATAAAAGATGTGGATATACCTGACGGATACGCCCTTTCAGCCGGCACCTCCACCATCTTTGTCAACAGTTCCTTTGCCTATGACACGCCTGCCGAATGGGTCAAATCCAACATCGCCTATCAACGCCGTTTCAATTTGGGCGACAAACTCTATGATGATGCGCGAAGCATGTCCAACGGCTTGGGACCGGTATATGCAGGTTATTCATGCGGAAGTTGCCACCGGAATGCCGGGCGTACCAAACCTGCCTTATGGAATGACGGCGGAAGCGGTCCTTACGGATTTTCCGCCATGTTGATCTATGTCTCCAGGCGCAACGGAGCCTTCTTCCAGGATTACGGACGGGTACTGCACGACCAAGCAATATTCGGTGTAGAGGCGGAAGGCAAACTGAACGTGAAATGGCATTATGAGAAGGACAAATTCCCCGACGGAGAGGAATACGAACTCTGCTGTCCCGAATACACCATCACGGAATGGTACACCGGCGAGGATATCCGTCCCGAAGATTTGTTCTGTACCGTACGCATCCCGTTGCGTCATGTCGGAATGGGACAGATCATGGCCATCGACCGTCATGAGATAGAACAACTTGCCGCCAAAAGCAACTATCCGGAATACGGTATCAGCGGAAGGGTCAACTATGTGGTTGAACGGGGTGTCAAGCAAGTCGGGCTGAGCGGCAACAAGGCGCAGCATGCCGACCTTACCGTAGAACTCGGTTTCAGCAGCGATATGGGAGTCACCAACAGCCGCTACCCGGAAGAAATCTGCGAAGAACAACAGCAGATGTCACAGGGCAGCATGATGGGCTTGTCATACGACCAACTGGAAGTCAGCACAGAGGACATGGAGAATGTGGACCTGTACATGCAGGGATTGGGGGTTCCCGCACGACGGAATGTCAACGATCCGACGGTACAGCGCGGAGAACAGATGTTCTATCAGGCAAAATGCCATCTGTGTCATACTGTCACCTTACACACGCAACCCAGAGGTTCCACCCTTCTCAACAACACACAACTGCCCTGGCTGGGGAGCCAGACCATCCATCCCTACTCGGACTTCCTGCTGCATGACATGGGAAGCGAAATCATGGGTGTTGGACTGAACGACAATTATGTCAGCAGCATGGCAAGAGGAAACGAATGGCGCACCACCCCGCTTTGGGGAATCGGCCTGCAGTCAAAAGTAAACGGACATACTTATTTCCTGCATGACGGACGTGCCCGCAATCTGACAGAGGCCATCCTGTGGCATGGCGGAGAGGGAGAGGCATCCAAGAACCTTTTCAAGAAGATGAACAAGGAAGACCGCAATGCCCTTATTCAATTCTTAAATTCATTATAACGTTTCATTATTAAATCCCAAACAAATGAGAAAGATATTCGCAATAGCCATGATGGCAACCCTGCCTTTCACCGCCATGGCACAGCATGAAGAAGACAGCGAAAACGGAGTGGTATCCCTCGCCGGACGGGAAGGGTTCACCTTCCAGACCAAGAAAGGTGATTTTGTATTCAAGCCCTATCTGCTCGTACAGACAACCGCCCACATCAACTATTATGATGACGAAGGATTGGATAAGGCATACAACCAGGACAACATTGCCAATTCCGGTTTCTCCATCCCTTATGCCGTACTCGGATTTACCGGAAAAGCATGGGGAAAGGTTTCCTTCAACCTGTCCATCAATGCTGCCGCCAGCGGCGGAAACATCCTGCAACAGGCATGGTTCGATGTAGCCTTGAAGAAACAGTTTGCCATCCGCATCGGTAAGTTCAAGACTCCGTTCTCACACGCTTATCTGACCACTCTCGGCGAAACCTTGATGCCGCAACTTCCGACATCCCTGACAGCCCCCGTCATCCTTCCCTACTCTCTCAATGCCGTCACTCCGAATTTCGGAACCGGATTCGACACCGGAGTAGAGTTCCACGGACTGGCAGCAGACAAGTTCGGATATGAAATCGGTATCTTCAACGGGACCGGGTCAACGGTCAACTCTGCCACCAAGACCATCAGTGACGACTGGCATATCCCGTCCCTGCTTTACGCCGGACGGTTCACGTTCATGCCCAAAGGCGTCATGCCCGGCACACAGGGCAATCCGGAACGGTTGCACGAGAACAAATGGATGATTGGTGTCAGTGCGAACCTGAATGTGGAGAGCGAGAACGAAAGTACGAACGACAGCCGTGTCGGTATAGAATTCGCCCTGTTGAAAAACAAGCTCTATATCGGAGGCGAGGCTTATTACATGAACATCGGTTTTACCGACCGTCAGAAAATCGACAAGACGTATAACTTCCTCGGCGGTTACGTCCAGGGCGGCTATTTCGTGGCTCCCCGCGTACAGGTAGCGGCACGGTATGACTTCCTGAACAGAAACGGGATGGACACGAACGGCTTCCTCAATATGCCGGCTATAGGCTGCAACTATTTCTTCAGAAAATGCAACCTGAAACTGCAGGCAATGTACCAGTTTATCGGACGCGCCGGCCACGATACGCAGTTAGACCGCGACAACGATGACCTGGGCATCGCCAAGCATTCCGGCACCGTCCTGCTGCAATATTCCTTCTAACTTAATATTGGTTAATAAAACTCCGAAAGGATATACAATGAAGAAAAACAGTTTTATTTTCGCATTATCTTTGCTGTGCGTTATCCTCACGTCATGTGATGACGGTCTCATTTACGAGAAACTGCCGGAAATCAGCCATGAAGGTTTCAACGTAAAACTGACAGGCAAAGTCGATGGAATAGACCAATGGAACGATCCGTACTGTGTCGTACTGGCAGGATTCGGCGACAGCCGATATGCCATTGTGCAAAAGCAATTACCAATAGCTGAAGAGGAGGAAATACAAATGACCCTCAGCGACATCAGCAGTGAAGTAAAGACCATAGAACTCTGCGTGACCAACAAGCTGAGAGAACGCATCATCACCTTCCGGACGATTGAGATGACAGACATCGAGGATGCACGCGACACGGTCTTAATAGACGTCGGAACGGTAGATGCCGGCATCTATACTGCCATCCAGCAGCATATCTTCAATACGACCTGTGCAGCCTGCCACGGAGGACGCGAGACAGCCGCCGCCGGCCTGTACCTGACAGACGGGCGTAGCCATGATGCTTTGGTCAACCAACCGTCCTCCAGGGTTGAAAACGGCACGCTTGTCATACCGGGAGATGCGGAAAACAGCGTGTTGCATAAGGTGGTCAACGAAGGGAATGCGGCACACCTGTCTTTCAGCCATGAACACATGATTGCATCCTCCGCCCTGCTGAAGCTGATAGACAATTGGATAAATGACGGAGCAAAAAACTAACAGACAAAGATGAATAAAGAAACTATATATTGGAAAGACTTAGGGGTAAGCGCCGAAATTTCGGCTTTCACACCCGACAACAAGATTGAAGAATATCATGTCATACTGCATGTGGAAGCAAGACAGGAACTGTTCGAAGGACAGATGAACCGTATTTATGAAGGGGAAGAACGCCTGTTACAGATGCCTGACATGGCGGGAGCCGACGTTATCCTGAAACGTTATTTCCTCAGCGATTCCACCAATCAGCAACCGTTGATGCGCAAAGAGCAGGGCTGTTCCATCTCCATCATCCAACAGCCGCCGCTCGACGGCAGTAAAATCGCCGTATGGATGTACCTTCAGAAGGGCAGTTCAGTAAGCAATATCGACGGAGTAATCGTAGCCGAACACAACGGTTACCGGCATTTGTGGAAGATGGGCATGCACGAACACAAAGGAGACTCTGCATGGCAAACCGAATCGCTACTCATCGCGTACGAGGAAACCCTGCAGAACTTCAATGCGACATTGGCTGACAACTGCATCCGCACATGGTTTTTCGTACGCGATGTCGACACGCAATATGCCGGAATGGTGAAGGCAAGACTGGAAAACTTCAAAGAACAGGGGCTTACCGAACAAACCCATTACATCAGCAGCACCGGCATCGGCGGACTCCCTGCCGACACAAGGGCATTGGTACAACTCGGCACTTACGCCGTCACCGGCTTTGAACCGGAACAGCAACGCTACCTCTATGCACCGACCCATCTCAACCCTACTTACGAATACGGCGTGACGTTCGAACGGGGCACCGTCATGGAATACGGCGACCGCACACATGTATACATCAGTGGTACGGCAAGTATCAACAACAAAGGTGAAGTGGTACATGTCGGCAACATCATCAAACAGACCGAACGCATGTGGGAGAATGTGGAGAAGTTGCTCGAAGAAGGCAACACCTCTTTCGACGATGTCATGCAAATCATCGTATACCTGCGCGATATCTGCGACTATCAGACAGTCAAGGACATGTTCGACCGCCGCTTCCCCGATATTCCGCGCGTCATCACCCTTGCTCCGGTATGCCGCCCTACATGGCTCATCGAGATGGAATGCATAGCCGTCAAAGAACACCGCAACGAACGATACCGTGATTTTTAAAACCTACATACAAGCATGAAGTCCTTTCCGTTTACCTTATTATATATGCTCTCCGTCATCATCGGAGCCGCAACTTTTGCCGAGGACCGATTCGGTCCTGAACACTCGAACGCCGTGGTGTACGGAACCCTTTGGTTCAAACTGTTATGGACCGGACTCATCATCGTTTCATCCGTACCAGTCATCCGCGGAAAGATGTGGAGACAACGTCCGGCCTTCATCCTGCATCTGAGTTTCTGCCTCATTTTTGCCGGTGCACTGGCCACGGCTCTCACCCGCCAGAAAGGCATGTTGCACCTGCGACAAGGCTTCCCGTCGGGCGAATACCTCACCGCAGACAAACAAGTGCACCATCTGCCGTTTATTTTGACCTTAGACAGCTTCCGGGTGCAATATTATGCGGGAACAGAAGCCCCGTCCGACTACGTCAGCCATATATCCCGGCAAAAGACAGGCGAAACGCCCGCAGAGAAATTCACCATATCCATGAACCACATTTATACAACCGGCGGATACCGCTTCTACCAGACTTCTTATGATGAAGACGGAAAAGGAAGCTGGCTCACGGTCAGCCACGATCCCTGGGGTACGGTATTGGCTTATGCCGGATTCCTGTTGTTCGGCATAAGTTTCATTTGGGTCGTGTGCGCCAAAAGCGGAAAATTCCGCCGACTGCTGCGCCACCCCCTCATCAGGAAAGGCAACCTTTTCCTTCTGCTGTGTTGCACCTTTTCCTGTCCCGATGCGCACGCCTCCCTACCGGTAGTCAAACGTGTGCAAGCCGACAGCCTGTCTGTCCGACCGGTGGTCCATAACGACCGGATAGCTCCGTTCAACACACTGGCAAAGGATTTCCTGCAAAAAGTTTACGGACAGACTTCTTTTTACGGACTTACTCCCGAACAGGTGGTATGCAGCTGGATGCTTTACCCCGAAGAATGGAACAAGGCATCCATTATCCGCATCAAAAGCAAAGAACTGCGCGACAGGTTGCACCTGAAAACCCCGTATGCCTCGCTGACTGACTTGTTCGACACTACGGCTTACCGCCTGCAGCCGTTGTGGTTGCAGGAGAAGGACAGACAAAGCCAACTCGCCAAAGCCATCCGCGAAACCGATGAAAAGATAGGACTTATCCTCATGCTCCGTCAAGGCACCCTCGTCCGCCCTGTACCTTCCGATGTTCCCCAACCGAGACACAGCAAGATACAGGCCGAAATAGTCTACAACAGTATTCCCTTCAGCAAAATCCTCTTCATGACCAATCTGACAGCCGGCCTACTGGCTTTCGGGCTCATGTTGTATAGGATGCTGAAAGACAACAGAACGGCCGCACCATGGGCAAGCCGGCTACTGGCAACCACCCTTTATTGCGCCACCGCATTCCATGCCGCCGGATATTGCCTCCGCTGGTATGTCAGCGGCAACATCCCGCTGAACAACGGTTTTGAAACCATGCTGTTCGTGGCTCTCGCTATCCTATTCCTGTCGTGCCTGCTCCACCGCAGATTTCCCTATATGTTGGCATTCGGCTTCCTGTTGTCGGGCTTTACGCTTCTCGTTGCCCATTTAGGGGAAATGAACCCGCAAATCACCCCGCTCATGCCCGTGCTGTCCTCACCTTGGCTCAGCAGCCATGTCTCCATGATTATGATTTCATACGCGCTTTTTGCCTTCGTATTCCTGAACGGTCTTTTCGCACTCCTCCTTATGGCAAAAGGCAACCGCCGGAATGCCGGTCTCTCACCGGAACGGAGGAAACAGGTCGTGCAACTCACCTTATTGAGCCGCATCCTGCTCTATCCGGCCGAGCTCATGCTGGGAGGTGGCATCATCCTGGGTGCCGTATGGGCCAACGTGTCATGGGGAAGCTATTGGTCGTGGGACCCTAAAGAGGTATGGGCTTTCATCGCCTTTATCATCTATGGCTGTGCCTTTCATCCTGCCCAGATGCCGTGGCTGCAGAAGCCGCGCTACTTCCACCTCTACATGGTCTTTGCCTTCGGAGTGGTGCTGATGACCTACTTCGGAGTCAACTATCTGCTGGGCGGTATGCACAGTTATGCCAACGCTTGACAAAAAATCATTGTTATCAGGTATTGCAGGGTCTGAAGATTACGGCTAACTTTGCACGTTGATATATTATATTCTTTTGAACAGGCATCATGACAAGATTATCGGATATCGGCACGAACGAAAGCGTTGTAATATCACACGTGGGAGGTAGCGGGGCTTTCCGTGCCCGCCTCAGCGAAATGGGCTTCGTAACCGGAAAGACTATCAAGAAACTATTTTCCTCACCCACCGGCAACCCGATTGTATATGAACTGATGGGCGGACAGATAGCTCTCCGCAAGAATGAAGCCGAACAGATCATAGTGGAAAGTCCCGAAAACGGCCGCGGGGTACAAAAAACGGAAAATAAGGCCGGACAACCCATACCGGAAAGACCTGACAGGACTCACAGCCCCCAGGACACATACGAAACATACGAAGTCAGCGCTCATTCTGCAAGTTGTCCACACTGCAATACATCGAAAAACAATGCCCGGACAGATGCACCCGCCGGGAAAGACGAAGTCACCATCGCACTTATCGGTAACCCGAACTGCGGAAAGACTTCATTCTTCAACGCCGCATCGGGCGGACATGAACGCACAGGAAACTACAGCGGTGTCACGGTAAGCAGCATCGTAGGACGAATCACCTTCGAAGGCCGCAAAGTGCGGCTGGTAGACTTGCCAGGCACATACTCGCTACGCGCTTTCAGTCCGGAGGAAACCTACGTGGCACATGAACTGGAAAGCGGAACAATAGACGCTGTCATCAACGTGCTCGATACGACGAATCTGGAGCGTAACCTGATGCTTACCTTACAGTTGAAAGAACGGAATATCCCCATCGCATGCGCACTGAACATGTTCGATGAGTTCGAGGAAAGCCAAAGCCGACTGGACATCGAAGAACTGAGCCATCGGCTCGGCATGCCTTTCTTTCCCACCGTGGCCCGCAAACGTATAGGCATCGCCGAACTACTCCGCAAAGCCATCGAACTGGCAGACCAGCACATTAACCTGCACCGCTCAGGCATACAAGGACATACTCATGAGGCCGGCTGCTGCCACACGCATGAGCACTGCCCGCAATGCGGCAGAAAAACCAATGAGGCATTCCGACAGACCGCCGACAAGATCGGAACAAAGGAAAATACTCCCTGCCCGTGCCCGGAACGCGAACATGAGGATATCGAACGCTACGCACATATCAGACGCATACTCGACGGCATATACGAGAAAAAAAACGGACGGGCCTCACGCATCACGGCTTCCATCGACCGGATATTCACCAACAAATGGCTCGCCTACCCGCTATTTGTAGCCGTCATGTGGTTCATATTCTGGGCTACGTTCACCGTCGGACAATATCCGATGGACTGGATTGACGAAGGTGTGGCATGGCTGACGGATTTCTGCAGCAACCGGATGCCCGAAGGAACACTGCGCGCACTGGTATGCGACGGCATACTGGCCGGTGTGGGTAGCGTCATCGTCTTCCTGCCCAACATCCTGATTCTGTATTTCTTCATCTCCATATTGGAAGACTCCGGCTATCTGGCGCGCGCCGCCATGCTGGCCGACCCGCTGCTCAACCGGCTTGGCCTGCACGGCAAGTCATTCATCCCCATGTTGATGGGCTTCGGCTGCAACGTGCCTGCCGTCATGGCCACACGTACGATAGAAAATCACAAAAGCCGGATGATTACCATGCTGGTCACTCCCATGATGTCGTGCAGCGCCCGCATCCCGGTATATGTCATCTTCGCCCAGGCATTCTTTCCCCACAACGCCACCGCCGTCATGCTCTGCCTCTATCTCTTGGGCACCTGTATGGCACTGCTTGTAGCATGGGTATTCGACAAGCGGTTCATGCGTGATGTGGAAAGCCATTTCGTCATGGAACTTCCCCCGTACCGTCTGCCCAACTCTCGCGGAGTATTCCGCCACACATGGGAAAAAGGACACCAATACCTGCACAAGATGGGAGGTATCATATTGGTGGCAAGCATCGTCATCTGGGCCTTGGGGCACTTCCCCGACGGAGGTGACGGACTGACAGAAGCCGAACAACAGGAACAGTCTTACATGGGACAAATCGGACATGCCATCGAACCGGTCATCAGCCCGTTGGGATATGACTGGCGCATGGGAGTAGGCATCATGGCGGGAGTCGGCGCCAAAGAATTGATGATCAGCACACTCGGTGTTCTTTACAACTGTCCGGAAGAGGAAGACGGCATAGAACTTCCCGAAGAAGAGACTTCATCACGCCTGTCTCAGGTACTGATACAGAATGTCACACCGGAAGGAGCACTGAGCTACATGGTATTTGCCCTGCTCTACTTCCCCTGCATCGCCACGATTGCTGCTGTAAAAGGCGAAAGCGGCAGTTGGAAATGGGCCGTCTTCACGGCCGTCTACACCACGCTGTTGGCATACGTCATGGCTTTCGCCACCTACCGCATTGCATTATTCTTCTTCTGATCGTGAAGAGAATGGCACGCAGATGACGCGTGCCATCTTAACATTCACATTCACAGCCATGTGAGCCGCTTCCATAGACCCTCTAAAGGACCGTGCGAATGGCAGGACATCCACCAACGACAGAAAAGCACCTGCACCACCAGCACTACAGAACAGAGCAACACACTCCACGTGTCATAAAGCTGCAAATGCAGTCCCCAATGGTAAAAAAGGAACGACCCGATGATGCTTTGCGTAATATAATTGGTAAGGCTCATTCTTCCATAAGGCATGATATATTGCATGGGACGTGACAACCGGGTACAATAGAAAGCAAAAAGAAGTCCGGTAACCGTCATTGCCATGAAACAGAACTTATGAAGCGAATTGATAATCAGCATCAGCGGGGTCATAAAACCTTTGGCGGCAAACAATCCCACCGCACTGCCGCTTATCTCCTCCGGCGACAAACTGCCGGCAAAGTCTGGCAATAACGTGCTTAAACCGTACAACGGCATGAACGCCAGCCATGCGACAGCGAAAATCCTCCCCCACAGTTGTCTGTTCTCCGGTGTATCGGCAAAGACTCCGCAACGCCCCGCAACCAAACCGAGAATAAACAGTGAGGCTGTCTGGAAGAACCTGCCGGCTCCCCACGCCCATGCCAGACTGAATATCTGCCCGTCCCACAGATTAGTCGCTACGGTCTGGAGAAAAGTTCCTTCAGAAAGTGACTGCATGGCATGCTGCCAATAGGGATAATAATCAAATTCGAGAATGGTTGCCTGCCCGTCCACCAAAGCGGCATAAGCCAATTTTATCCATTCCACCGGTTGTAGCATCAAAACCGCGGCGATAATGAGCAAGGTCCGCGTCTTCAACCGACACACTAACGGCAGAATAAGTCCCACAATGCTGTACAGCACCAACACCTCGCCGCAAAAGAAAGCGGCGTTGAGACAACCGAAGCCAAAGAGCAACAGCATGCGCCAGCAGAACCTCAATCGGAAATCACAGCCCCGCCGTGCCGCGTTCCTTTCCATGATATAAAAACTAAACCCGAAAAGCAGGGCAAAAATGGCGTATGCCTTTCCTCCGACAACAAACCAGAGTCCGTCCCACACCATCTGGTCTACAAGACGGAGCCACGGGGCATCCGGTGTTGTCTGGTTATAGAGATTAAAATGCTCGATGCTGTGGAGCATCAGAATCATGGCAACGGCAATGCCACGAATGGCGTCGACAACCTCGACGCGGTTTTGTTGTTGTACTTTAACCATATCGATTGTATGAATGTGAACTTCAAACCAGCTGTTTTCCATACGGAACAAAATCCCCTTCCTCCGGTCTTTGTCCCGTCCGGTCACAAAGATAGGATTTTTTATCGATTTATCCATCAATAAGTTTACCCAGCTACCGGAATACAACAGACGATGAAGAACATACCCTGTCTCCGGCAGTAATTTTGCATTCAAAGGCTTTGATGGCAAAAGTCATGGTGGGAAATTCGTATATTCACCACCAAGTTATTAACTTTGCAACGACAATACGCCACAACAATAATGACACAAATATCTCCAAATACCAATCCCAACGGTATCCATACGGAAACTCTTCCCTGCGGACTGCGCATCATCTGCGCCCCGTCGGCTACCGATGTAGCCTACTGCGGCATGGCCGTCAATGCCGGCACACGCGATGAACTGCCCGATGAAAACGGCATGGCACACTTCTGTGAACACCTTACATTCAAAGGAACGCACAGGCGACGGGCATGGCATATCCTCAACCGCATGGAAACCGTAGGCGGTGACCTGAACGCCTATACCGGAAAGGAAGAGACGATTTATTACACAGCTTTCCTCAAAGAACATTTCACACGCGCCGTGGATCTGCTGACTGATATCGTACTGGGCAGCACTTACCCCCAGGCGGAAATGAACAAGGAAGTGGAAGTGGTCATCGATGAAATCGAAAGTTATAACGACTCTCCGGCAGAACTCATCTTCGACGAGTTTGAAAACCTCATCTTCAACGGACATCCCCTCGGACGGAGCATCCTCGGCGAGGCAGAACGCTTGCGCGAGTTCCGGAGCGAAGACGTGAAAAAGTTTACCGGACGGCTTTACCTTCCCACCAACATGACTTTGTTTGTATACGGACGCATTGACGCGAAAACCGTACGAAAAGAAGTGGAAAAGGCATTGCTACGCGTAGCTGAATCACGCCCCGAAACAGATCCGCTCCGTCAAATGTTACTCAATCCCGACAGACAGGCGGACCTGTTGACAGATGCCGCCATCGGACGCACTGCAATACCGGAATACCGTCCCCAAGAGGTTGTCCGCCACAAAGATACCCATCAAGCGCATGTCATGATAGGCACACGGGCATACAGTGCCCGCGACCCGCGACATCTGAGTCTGTACCTGCTGAACAATATTCTGGGAGGACCAGGCATGAACTCACGATTGAACCTGAGCCTGCGCGAACGACGGGGACTTGTTTATACCGTGGAAAGCAACATGACGGCTTATACCGACACCGGAATATGGTGCGTATATTTCGGATGCGACCCGAAAGATGTGTCACGCTGCCGCCGCCTGGTCATGAACGAACTGAAGAAACTGGCATCGGCCCCTTTGGGCAAGACCGCATTAGAAGCCGCCAAACGACAGATCAAAGGCCAGATAGGTATCTCTAACGACAATTCCGAAAACGTGGCGCTCGCCATGGGAAAAACATTCCTGCATTACAACCGTGCACGCGACATACACCGCCTGTACGACAAAATCGACGCGTTGACAGCCGAAGATTTATATGAAGTGGCAAAGGATCTGTTCCGTCCGGACAACCTTACCACACTGATTTACAAATAACTGTTTTTTAGGGGGCAAACTCCTTATCCACACTCATCTTAATATTTGATGATTATTGTCAGCTGTTTTTTTGAGCTGAACTAAAAATCAGAGCGACTCCAACAAATGGAATCGCCCTGATTTTGGGTTATACTGTTGCCGTCAAGCAAAAGTCTATAACCATGGGTAGAAGCAGTCTTTTCTTCGGATAGCCGGCACAATGACACGGACCGCCATCCGTTTCAGACTCTTCTTCATCATAATCATTTTACGATTATCAATTTTCCATTCTGAATGAACAATCCTTTCTGCACACGTATCGCCTTGCGTCCTTGCAGGTCATATACATCTCCTTCCGCCAAGGTCGCTTTTGCATCCTCAACCTCCTCGATGGACGTTGTGGGAACAGCAGGGCCATAGAAATAGAGATGAAAGTTGCGGAAGCAAGTCCAGTATCCCGTTTCATTGGTCATCCCCCTGACACCTAACTTAATGGTACGGGGACGTGTGTTGGTGGCATTGTAAATCAATTCAGTCTGATAGAGTCCTTCGCTGAAATACTTGTCCGCAGCCTGCGTGTTGTCAGGAATGTAGAGTGCGGGACTACCCACCGACACTTCAGCTCCTATACCCATCTTCTTTGCCTGTCCGTCGTCACAGATGTGGCGAAGATCGACAGCCCTGGGACCCATATAAAGTTTTGAGTCTATGACAGCCTCACCCGACTCGTAAGCCGAATAAATGGTATTGTAGGCACCGGGACGCTGGAATCCCTGTACTGTCAGCACGTACTTTCCTTTTGGCAGACCCGCAACGGTTTGGTTCATATTGAACGAACGCTGAAAGAATTCCACACAATTATTGTTGTGAGTGGGCTTATCGCCCTCCCATCCTTCTGCATCCTCTTTCAACGAAGGATTGACCATAAGAAAAGTCAGGTCGAAGGGTTTCCCCTCATCGGCCGCAGCCACGGCACCAATATAGTCCATACCGCCCTGCAAGGTCTCTTCGTACATCTTGGCCAGGTTGTCGGCATTCTCTTCAATTTCAAGCCGGCCTTCCATGTCGTTGAGCAAATTGCTAAATGTGGTATGAGAGTCTGCCCCCTCAATCACCTCCACATAGGGAACTGACTCCACAACACGCAGATTCCTGATAAGTTCGCCCAACATACTCTTGTAGGCTAAGACAGAGCCAATGCTGGCCTTCTCCACCTCCTTAGCAGTAAGGATGAGCCAACGCTGCTTGGATGCTCCATCAGAGATATCGAAGTTGGAAACGCTGGTCCTACCGTTCGCGGCAGCCGTGAGCGAAGCCGGATTCTCTACGTCAGTGCCTGCCATGATCCAGTAACCTCTGGTTGTGAGACCGTACTTGTCGCCCCCCAGTGTCATCTCATTGCGACCCACCATGAGATGAAAGTGCTCGGTGTCGGAAGGAACAGACTTGGTCACCGTCTTGATGCCGCTCGAATAAGAGAAGTACTTGCCCGACTTGGCATTACGGATGGTATAAAGCTGACGTTGTGGGTCGTAGGTCATGTACCAGGCAAAAGCATCGTCGTTGGTCACACCTGCCATTGCTGTACTCCAAGTCAGCACGCCGGTTTCACTTTCGGTCAAGTAGCTCACACCGCTACCCATGGCGTTGTCCTCGTTGGTGATGTAGTACTTCACATCATCATCGTGTTCAAAGACATAGGCGGGCTTACAACCGCCATGACCGGGAGGAATGAGACCATCCTCGTGCAGTGCCTGTGTAATCATCACATTACCGATATAGAGGAAGGGGTTGCCCGTATCTTCATGCGCACCATTGATACCATAAGGCCACATGTGCATACCATCACCTGCCATGGTCGCGTTGGGGTTATTGTCCAGGAACTGCACCAGTGAATTGGCGCGATAGCCCTTCCATACACCATCGTGCAGATTGGTATCCCACCAGCGTGCTTGCTGCCCCACACCCACGCCGTGGTTACTCTCATGCAGGATAGTACCGGTACGCTGATAGCTGGAATTTGCCCCCACACGCATGTAACCACCATAGCTACAGTCAGCGGTGGGAGTGCCTGCACTATACGAACAAGAGATGCCGAAGTTGGTGGTGCACGACCAGTTGTTGTAGTAGTAGATGCATTCCTTCAGGGCGTTGTCGATGCGCTCGTTCTCCTCTGGCGAACCACCCCAGTTGTACCAATAGGTAGAGTTTCCCATGGGCAAGGTGATAACCTTGCGCTCCTCACCATACCCCACAGCATAATCCTCTGTTATGGCGTAAGCACGTACATAATATACGGTAGCAGGCTCCAAGGGTTGCATAAGATAAAGGGGACCGTTGTTATCGTAGTACTTGGAACTGCGGTTGTCGAGCACAGTGGGATTATGTTCGGTACTCCAGCAGAAACCTTTCTCCAAGATATTGCTGCCCGAAACGGTGCTGCGCCCCAGTGCGCCGGTAGCACCGCGAGCCACAAACCTGTTGGTGGTGACAGCTGGCACGGGACCAGTGGCATTCCGGATGCGGAAGAGGAACATAGCTTTGTGCAAAGCCTCCTCTTCGGCCTTCACCTCATCGTTGGTACTCTTTCTATCCTCGTAGCATGACTTGGCCTTTTCGATGGCTGCATGGAACTCTTCGGCGCCCTCTTTGCCACCATCGTAGCAAGGTTCTATCTCGTCGATGGCCGTCTTCAGCAAAGCGTATGTCTCGATACTGGCCTGTGCCTCCTCCATGCACTCACGCAAGGCGACGGCAGTCTGCTCCATACCATCGGCCGTGGTAAAGGTACGAGCCTGCGCAATGGCGGCATTCAATGCGTCCAGCACGCTAACCTTCATGTGCTTTTCGCCCAACTTCTCGGCCTTGCCGATACGTGTCTGCAAAGCTTGAAGCAACATGGCATCCGAACGGCCGTGATAGGTTAGCGTAAAATTATCTACGCAGTCCCAGTTGCCCTGTGCTTTACGTAACTTGAAACCGATATTAGCCTGTCCCTCAATGGCGTAGAATGTCAACGAGTAGACCTTGCGGGTCCCCACGTTCACTTCGTAATCATCAGCAAAAAGGTACGCACCGGTCAGTTCCATATTGGGAGTGTCTTCTTGAATATTCTGGGCTGCTGCCGTCAACACATACTTACCATTAGGCATCGTCACACACTGACTGATGGTGGCATCGCTCACCTTACCGCCCCTTCCGGTCCACTTCTCGCAGTATTTGCTGCCCGCCTTCAGTTTAAAGGCATCGTTGCCCTGCGAATACATCCCGTCATTTTCCCATCCGTCAAGGCCCTTCTCAAAACTGGGATTGGTGATGAGCGATGTCATATTGATGGATTCGCTGTCATTAGCTATTGAAAGACGATAATCATACGTAGCCTCTTTCAGCCGGCAGGCGGCCTCCATGACGCCCTCGGTAGTATCCTGAGTCAGCAGAGCCTTGACAGCCGCGATGGCTGCATCCAGTTCCCTTTGTTCGGAAGTATCGAGCGTCTTGAGATTCACCTTGTCTGCCTCGTCCAGCAGGGCCTGCAACTGACTGTGGATAACTGTGTAGGTATCGGTTGTGGGTTTCTCCTGCATGAGTTGGAAGTTATCCACCGTCACATAGTTACCCGTTGCCCCATTGATGATGAAAGCCGCTGTCAGTTCACCGTCGCAGATGGTGGTGCTCACACTGTACGCAGCAGCCACGTTTATCTCTGTCTCCGCTTCATTCGCTTTCAGGTAAACACCGGTCTGCACAGTCTCAGGTGTGTCCTCCTGTATGTTCTGTGCCACCACACTCACCGTATAAGTACCTGCAGGCAGCCCCTTCATCACTTGCTGAATGGAGGCGTCACCCACCTTACCGTTCCTTCCGGTCCACTTCTCGCAGTATTTGCTGCCCACTTTCAATTTGAAGGCTGAGTTGCTCTGCGCCTGCATCCCGTTATTTTCCCATCCATCGAGATTCTGTTCGAAACTGGGATTCACCATACGACTTGTCATGTCTGTCTGTGCAGAAGCAATCGTCCGGCCCATGCCCAAGGTCAGACACAAAGCGACAATCAATCTTTTACAATTCATTCCCATCATATTATTAGTTATTGTTAGTTTTCATAATAATATTTGCCTGTAGATATGCATCTACAGGCAAATATATCAATATATTATCATATATAACTATAATTCACGCAGAAAAGAACCTTTCTCAGATAAAAACACTATATTCTTATCTCCTTATCGCACCACGAACTTATGCCCGTTGCTGATGTAGATTCCTTTTTTCAGGCTTTCCTTGTTTCCATGTTTCAAACCGGACAAGTCGTAAATACCGGCAGGATTACCATCGCCCACGGCTGTCTTGACAGCCACCATATTGTCGGGATTTTCATCGAAACCGCTCACGGTATACAGACGGAAATTATCAATCTTGAACCATGTTTCGGAAGGTGCACCGTCGGTAGCCACGCCCAAAGATACCGCCCCCTGGCCCTCCGACACACTGAAATCCAGAGTCAACGTCTGCATAGGATAAGTGTCGCCGCAACCGGCCGTTGTTACCTGGTCCTTGAAGTAAACCCGATGGTCACCGGCAAAAAGACGCTGGTTGCCCACACGTGAAAGGGACATATTGCGGTTGGACGCGTGCATGTCCACCGTCAGACGGTATTTTCCCACAGGCAGAAGCACATTCTGGCTGATAGAGGCTGTCAATGAGTTTTTTGAACCCCATACGCCGAAAATATGCGTCCCGTCGGTAGCCGCCGGATCACCATTGCCACCGCCCACGTTCACTCCGCTCCATTCTGTGGGAGCCTCAACCGTCCATCCTTCCGTACCGTTCACCTCAAAACTGGGATTAACGATATAATCCCCCGTAATGTCCTCGACTTTCAACGGAGCATCTTCTCCGGCAAGAACCACCTTCGTTTCCGTTCCATCGTATTCCACCACGGCATGGTATCGGACTGCATGCCTGTCGCCCGTACCACAACGCGTAGACACTTTGCAGATGTTGAACTTGCGTACTTCAAGCATTCCGGGGAAGCTCCCTTTCCGGGCACCGATGGTCAAGGTCTGCGAAGCCTCGTCCCACGTAAAAGGAATCTCGCTGTATTGTCCTTTTTCATAAGCATAACCGTCGTTCTCATCCTCATAAAGGACAAAACTGCCGTCCTCTCCCGGATACACACGTATCTCAAGGTCATCCCAATTCTTCTCGGTGCTGTATTGCACATCGGGTCCCCACGGAAGAACCGAACCCGCCTTGACATAAAGCGGCATAATGTCCATAGGTGCCTTCTTGTTGACGGTCTGTCCGCCTTCCAGCGTCTCTCCGGTCCAAAAATCAATCCACTTATGATCTGCCGGCAGATATACATCGCGGCTGTCCGACAAATCCGTCACCACAGGAGCCACAAGGAAAGAAGAGCCGAACATATACTGGTCTTTCACATCATATCCGCCACGGTCTTCATTGAAAGCCACGGGAACAGCCTGCATGAAAGTCTTGTGGTTCGTGCTAACCTGCCATGCGGTACTATACAGATAAGGCAACAGGCGATAACGCAGTTTCACGTACTTCAGAATCTGGTCAAATTCACCAATTCCGTCTTTCTCTGAACCGAACTGGTAGATCTCACGGGGAGTACCGTCACCATGGAAACGCATCATGGGCGTGAAACAGCTGAACTGCGTCCAACGCAAATATAACCGCCTCCAGGCCGCATTGTTTACGCCGCCATTGTAACTGCCGACAAAGAACGCTCCCGTATCGCTGTTCCAATAAGGAATACCTGTGGCGGAAAGATTGCAGGCTGCCGGTATCTGCCGCGCCAATGTTTCCCAACTTGCCACCACATCGCCACTCCATGTATTCGCACCGTAACGCTGTTGTCCGGCAAAAGCGGAACGCGTAAGGATAGATACACGTTTACCGGCAAGATGACTGTCACCGGCAGCTTCCGCCGCCCGATGATGGTCGTGCACGCCACCTACCGTAGCCAACGGGAAGGCGTTGCGCAACGAGCGCCATGTCCTGCCTTCATAGCTGACAAAATCAAAATCCCCGTCACCGTTCAAAGGCTGGTAATCGGGTTCGGTAGAGTCCATCCAATAGGCGTCGATACCCTTGCTCACAAGACCGTTGTAGAGATACTTCCAGTAAATGTCGCGCGCCTCACTGCTGTACACATCATAGGGACGTACCCCATTGTTCCACGGATAGGAATTTGCCGGAAGAAGCATGTTCTTGCCTGCCAGTTCGGCATACGGCGTAGCGGCCGGACCGAAATTCGCCCAAATCGAAATCATGAACTTGGCATGGTTGTCATGCACGAAATCCATCATCTCCTCATGGTTCGAATATTGCGGGTTCAGAAATTCAAGAGAGTTCCAGTGAGCATCATCGCCCCAATACTGCCAGTCCTGCACAATGCAATCCAGCGGCACATTGAGCTCGCGATACTTCCTTACCACATCCATCACTTCCGTTGCACTCGTATAACGCTGCTTGCTCTGATACAGGCCGAAGTTCCACAAAGCCGGCATAGGACAGGTTCCCGTAAGCCTGCGCATACAGGCCAACACGTCATCACTCGTTTCTCCCACCATCAGGTAGTAGTCGATTTCCGTACCGGTGGATGTAAAACTCGTGGATGCCTCATTGTCCGTAAAGGTGGTCGGTGAATAATTGTCCCAGAACAGGGAATAATTCTTGCTGGACTGGAAATAAGGAATACATACCTTCATATTGTCTTGCTCCAGATGTAAGGTTTTTCCGCGCAGGTTCAGCGCACCGTCCTGTATCTGCCCCATACCGAATATATACTCGTCTTTGTCAAGTGTAAAGCGGTTTGTCATCGTATAGCTGTCGAAAGTGCCGTCCTTGGTTGCCGTGAAAGTTGCGGCAAAGTCCGACTCCGACAATAGCAATGTACCGTCCGCCCGGCAAACAGTGAAAGCAGCCTTCTCCAGGTTATACGTAATCCTGAGTTTCGCATTAGACACCGTCACGACATTTCCGTCCTGCGCCACGTTGAAATCCGCCGTTTCCATCGGAGACAGGATGACCGACAGGCTACGTTTGTCCACTTCCTCTTTTTTGGATTTGTACACCCTTATGATGTCATCGGCACAGAACATCATGCGGATGTATTCATCATTCCATGTGGCCAGTATACCGTTCTCCGTCTTTGTATAACCGAACCGGGGATGAAGGTTTCTGTATTCTTCCGTCAGCACAGGCAATTTTTCATAATAAGGATAGGCCGCGGCATAGTCTTCCGCCCCCAAACCGGCCAACATACGTTCGGCATCGTCAAGCATTGCCTTCAAATCACTTCCTTCCGCCGGTTCGAGCTTCTTTGCCTCGGCTATATAGTTTTCCACAGCCGTCTTCAGTTCCGCTGTCATACTTGCAGCTGTATAGCCCAAAGAAGAAATGACTTCCGGATACTCCATCGCCACTTCGTATACATTCTTATAACAAATGTCCGTTATCGTACCTGCCGTCCCTTCGGCTGCCGTCAGCCCCATAGCCATGTTGAATTGGGCACCGTTAGACGAAATATACACCACGGGGTTATTGAACACATTACTCCAGCTGAAGTCTTTCTTCAAGTTCCACATCAATACGGTCTTTCCACCCCGTTCCGTAGCCACTACGGGAGTGAACTGGCTGTTACGGTTCAAACCGTTCCACCACCACAGGTGGCTTTTACTCAAATCCGCACTCAGATTGGTTCCCGACACTACCATCCATACGCGATCGTTGGTAATGCTATATGCATTATCCTTGCTTTTATCCATTTGGAAGGCAACGTTATTAGCACCGGCAAAGCCATTAATGACCAGCGTATTGGCATTCTCATCATAGCTAAAAGCCGACTGAGGGGCACGGTTATTGTCGGTTGACACATAGTCCCGACAATGGAAGACAAAGGGTTCCTGCGCCCTTGCTTCATTCAGGCTGAATGCTGCCACAAGCGACACAAGCACTCCAGCCGTCTTAGATAAAAATGTTGTTGACATAAAATTTAGGTTATAAATTGAAGTTAGGTTATAAATTTGAGGCTGTGTCGTAAAGCCTACTTACGACACAACCTCATAAAAGTATTTAGAGTTTCACACTCATCTTCTTCCCTGCATATTCCACTTCTTTCCGTACACCGTCCGGCAAAACAACCGTAAACTTGCGGCGGGACAGCATACCGGGGAAACTGCCGGAACGCGCACCGATGGTCAGACGGCGTGAGGCATTGTTCCAGGTAAAAGGAATTTCGGTATAGACACCGGATTCGTAATTATAATTGTCCCCTTCATCTTCATACAACACAAACTTGCCGTCCGCACCAGGATATACGCGGATTTCAAGATTATCCCATGACTTCTCCGCTGCATACTGCACATCAGGACCTAAGGGGATGATGGAACCGGCACGAACATAAAGGGGAATGGTGGCAAGTGTCGTGCTACGCGTGATGTCACGTCCGCCTTCGTGACGTTCGTTGGTCCAGAAATCATACCATGACGTACCGGCAGGCAAATAAAGTGTCGTACTGTTCTGACGGGTAAAGTCCACATTCCAGCCATTTGCTACCGCCGTACCTTTGTTTTCCGCATTCCATCCCTCATCGGCAGAAAGCTGCTTGCCGCTCTCCGTCGTATATTGTGCATGGAGAACGGGAGCCACCAGAAACGAAGAACCGAACATATACTGGTCGTTGATATCCCATGTCTTCTTGTCATCGACAAAGTCCATCATCAAGGCACGCATAAAGGTGGACTGGCGGTGAGTGACGTCCCAAGACAAAGAATAGATGTAAGGAAGCAAAGAATAACGCAAGCGGATGGCATCCACCAAAGCATCGTATACAGGTTCCCCTGCCTTGCCGTAATGATAAACCTCACGGGGAACATCCGTACCGTGAGAACGCATCATCGGACAGAACACACCGAATTGGGTCCAGCGGACGTACAGTTCACGGTAGGCCGGATTCTCCGTAGCCGGACAATTCTTCAGGTTATAGGAGCCAGCAAAGAAGCCTCCCAGGTCGGAGTTGAAGTTGGGATTACCCGTCAGAGAGAAGTTCAGTCCGGCAGGAATCTGGTTGCGCAACGACTTCCAGGTAGAAACCACATCGCCCGTCCACACATTACAGCCATAACGCTGCTGTCCGGCAAAACCGGAACGAGTAAGGATAAAGACGCGCTTGTCTGATGAAACGGCGCGCTGATGGTCATACACACCGCCAACCGTCATCAGCGGATAAGCGCCGCGCACCTTACGGAATGAGCCGAGAGCGGTCGGCGTATTCAAATCTTCATCTTTGAAAGCGCAATGGTCGGGTTCGGTTGAGTCCATCCACCAGCCGTCCATACCGAAATCATACAGGCGACGGAGATGCTTCCAATAGATGTCGCGCGCCTCGGCACTGTAAGCGTCATACACCCGTACACCGGAAGGATAATCTTTTCTGGGAGGCCATATCTCGCTGATACCGGACTCTGGCCATGTAGAGAAGTTGAAAAGCAGGTTTTTCTCATCCAGTTCCCTATAAGGTTTGGTTTGCGGACCGAAAGAAGACCAGATGGAAATAATGAGATGGGCATTGTTCTTGTGCACTTCGTCCATCATCTCCTGCGGACGGAAAAATCCGGGATTCATGAACTCCATCGCATTCCACAGGTAGTTGTTCCCCCAATACTGCCAGTCCTGAATCATGCCGTCCAAAGGTATGCCCAATTCACGGTATTTCCGCAATACGCCTAACATCTCATCCTGGCTCTTGTAGCGTTCGCGGCTCTGCCAGAAACCGTAAGTCCAAAGCGGAAACATAGGCACCTCACCTGTAAGATGGCGCATC
Organism: uncultured Paraprevotella sp.; assembly: GCA_900548345.1. GTDB lineage: Bacteria > Bacteroidota > Bacteroidia > Bacteroidales > Bacteroidaceae > Paraprevotella. The sequence goes on from URKA01000006.1 coordinate 24,496, forward strand.
TCCGCCACCACCCCGTCGGCATTGTCGCCAAAAAGGAAGTAATAGTCGATACAATCACCGACTTCCGATTCAAAGGAAGTTTCCTGTTGGTTGTCGGCAAAAAGCGTCGGCGAATAATTATCCCAATAAAGACCGTATCCTTTCACCGACTGGAAGAAAGGAATACCGTCTTCCACATTGCCCGGCATCAGTTTGCGGACCACACCGCGCTGTGAAAGGCGTCCGTTCTCCAGATTTCCCAGTCCGTATACAGCCTCATCCGGCTCCAAGGTAAAAGCCTGCTTCACCTTGTATGCCGGAGTACCGGCATCATCCACCGGGACAAAAGAAGGCATACCCGTTTCCTTCAATAAGGAGGATGCTTTTTTATCATAAAAGGCAAGTTCTCCGGTCGACAAATCCAGCTCTACCTGCAAGGCACTGCTTTTCAACAGCACCTTACCGTCACGACTTGATGTCGAGAACTTCACACTCTCCGGCTGGGCAACCACCGAAAAACTTTTCTTTTCAAACGACCGACCGGAAGGGGATTTCAACACCCGAACCGTCGAAGGAGTATAGAACTCCACACTGATATCCGCAGACTGCACCACGGCTTTCACCCCTTGCGGGGTTTTCTCATACTCCTGTGCTTGGGTCTGGTGCACACACAATGCCATCATGCCGACAAGCGTACTTCTCAATAAGAATGATTTCAACATGATATTAAAATTAAATGGTTTTCCATTTGCAAATTAAAAGATAAACAGGCAAACCCTCACCCGACAAATGTTGATTCCTGATAGTACAAATGTTGAAAATCGCCCGTTGCATCGAAGAATTCCCGCATTCAACGGTCCAAAAGCTGTCCATTAATATTTCTTGCTACTAAATTAACTACAAGATCGAGATTACAACGAAAAACTGCTACAAGCCGTAGCTGTTTTACCGTGGTCGCATAATTGGTATTATCCTTTGTGTAGAAAAAGAGACCATGTTGATATGGAACTTGCACTCGAAGATTTCCATAAACCTATCGGCGTTGCAGACTATTCTTTGATGTACCGAAAGAAGAACTGCAAAAAGTCCTCACTGATGAAATACGTGCATTCCAGGAAGATGTAGAGAGTAACAAACGCTTGGGAGAAGATAAAAAGAACGGTTAAGATGTTTACTCCATTTTGCCATTCCGTTATATGTTTATTTTAGGCTTCAAACATTCATACCGTCTGATTATCAACAATATAACAAATATACAACCTTCAGACACCTTTCATAAAGATGTGAGCGAAACGCACACCTGTCAAGGATGAAACGCACACCTGTCAAGAGCGAAACGCACACCTGTCAAGAGCGAAACGCACACCTGTCAGGAAATGAAAGATGAATGAATCTTAGTCGGTTGATTAACAGGTATTCTGAACCCATGAAGGGCTTTTTCGGAAAACTCTCTGTTGTATATGCGTGCGCGTGAGGCGAGGAAACTAACCGATGGAGAAAGCAGGGAAAACAGGTTTCCGAACAAATGGGAAACATGCGAAAAGGCGCAGAAAGGTGCACAAAGGTGCGAAAAGGTGCACAAAGGTGCATTTTTGCGCACCGGCCGTAAGTCCGTCACTTATCTTTGTCCTCAAAAAAAACACAGCCATGAAGTTGAAACCTGCCATACACCGTGCCGTGTGCCGGTGGGCCGCAAAGAGGACGTTGCCGAAGAAAAACGGGGTTAAGCCGCAGGCGGAACGTAAGTCGTCCGCACCGGATTATGTGGCCCGGTCGGGCGAGCACATCCGCCGCACCGACCGTATGCTGGCCGACTTTATCCACGAACGTTACGACCTGCGCTTCAACGTGCTGGACGGTAGCACGGAACTTAAACGTAAGGAGGAACCGGAAGAGGCTTTCCGAACCGTATCGGAACGTGAGTCGAATACCGTCTGCCTGGAAGCCCACAGTATCGGCATCCCTTGCTGGGACAGGGACTTGCTGCGTTTTATCCATTCGTCGCACGTAGAGGCATACCATCCCTTCCGGCAATACTTTGACCGGCTGCCCGACTGGGACGGCACCGACCGGCTGGAGGCACTGGCCATGCGCGTATCTTCCGACCCGGTGTGGGTGTCTGCATTCCGCCGCTGGATGTTGGGCGTGGCGGCGCAGTGGTCGGGACGGACCGACGGGATGCACGCCTTGTGTGTGGCCCCGTTGCTGGTAAGCGACAGGCAGGGACTGGGAAAGTCCACATTCTGCAAGGCCCTGCTCCCACCCGTGCTCCGCCACTACTACACCGACGACGTGGATTTGTCCTCTCCGGGCAAGATGGAACGACGCTTAGTGGAGGTGGGACTCATCAACCTTGACGAGTTCGACCGCATCTCCTCCAAGAAACAGTCCTTATTGAAGAATCTCATGCAAATCAGTGCCCTGCATTTCCGCAAGGCGTACAGTGCCTATAACTGTACACAGCCCCGCCTTGCCGCCTTCATCGGCACATCCAACTCCCGCGAACTGCTGACAGACAAGAGCGGCAGCCGCCGGTTCATCTGCGTATCGGTGGAGCATCCCATCGACAGCACGGGCATCGACCACGCCCAAATCTATGCCCAGCTGAAAGCCGAACTAGCGGGCGGTGTCCGTTACTGGTTCGATGCCGAGGAAGAGGCGGCCCTGCAGTCCAACAACGCATCCTACTACCGCACATACCCGACGGAGGAACTGTTACGCAGTTGTTTCCGCACCCCCCGTCCCGACGAGGAAGGCCGCCTGTACTCCCTGACCGACATGCTTTCCCGCATCAGGCAGAGATGTCCCGGCGTGACCGCCGGTGTCAACCTGCACAACTTCGCGCAGGCGCTGACGACGGTCGGCGTACGTAAAATCCACACGCAATACGGCAACCGCTATCGGGTAGTGGAGGTAGAACAATAAGTTATAACGTTCCCCCGAACATGAAAAGCCAAGCAGGGATATTCGTCACAATGATAATCGTATATCCATCACACAAATGACATTATAGTACATAACCACATTGTTGCTGATATTCTTTATCTTTTATAAGTTGAAACACCAAATCAATTATATATGGCAACAATGAAAGTTAAATTCCGTGCATCTTCTCTTCCGATGAAAGAAGGTACACTATTCTATCAAGTAATTCACGGTCGTGTAGCCCGCCAAGTCAATACCGGCTACAAGGTATATCCCTACGAGTGGGATGCGGTTCATGCGGAAATCATCTTTCCGCCCGGTATCGAAGATAGTCGCAACAACTATCTTGCATCATTGAAAGAGATTCTGTACGAGAACGACAAACGGTTCAAGAACATTATCGCCCGACTTGAATGTGCCGGTGAAGACTATACCGCCGAGGATGTGCTGAGATATTACCTCACACCTTCGGATAGCAAGGGCTTCCTTTCTTTTGCCCGTGAGGTTATCCGGCAGATGGGACAGATTGGGAAACCCCGTACAGCAGAACGGTACACGGTTGTCATCAGGAGTTTTGAGCGTTTTTGTGGTAAAAACGATGTACTTCTCGAAGAAGTGAATTCAGATTTGATGGTTCGCTATGAAAACTTCCTGAAAACGGCCGGGGTGTGTCCCAATACCACATCCTATTATATGCGTGGCTTGCGGGCTATCTACAACCGGGCCGTCGAAAAGGAATTGACCATGCAACGCTCTCCGTTCAAACATGTCTATACGGGTATCGACAAGACGGTCAAACGGGCTGTACCGTTGAACATCATCCGCCAGATTGAACATATTGCAGATTATGATGAAAATACCCAATCCTGTGGCCCTGGTGGAATATATTCGAATTACCTGTTCGAGTTCTATACGAACCCCGACAAAAACCAATCGATTATTTTCCCCCAAACCGGTTATCGTGACTGGGACGACATGGTAAACACCTATCATTTCAATATCAAAGGTTATGTATGGGCTGCGGGTAATGTGAAGAACGACGACAACCGCTCTTACAACTTCGAGTTTTCACGCACAGACGGAACAGGCTATGTCCGTCCCCAAAATAATTTCTTCCCATGTGACGGCTTCCCGGTGCGTCCTGTCCGTAACGGCAGCCATGGAGAATAGACACTCCTTGGCTCTTCCCTCCCGTTTCGAGATTGGCGGGATGTCAAAAAACAGAATCAACTTGGGAGAACTTGAAAGAGAAAAAGATATAACCGGACAAGGAGCTGCAAGCCGGAGACGGAAGCGAAATACCGACCGGCCTTGGAACTATACACAGCCACCAGCCTCTCCACAGCCGAGATATGTCGGCCGTGCGGAGTCTCCATCAGCGGATTTTCCCGTTATATAAATACTTATCATCGTCATTTGATGCTGGAACGCAACGGCATCAGATGCCGTTCGGAAGAAGCCGACAGCATCAAGATAAGGCAGAGTAAGGGTAGAAGTAACCAAAAGCAATTATTATAATCAGGAACCTCCGTCAGGGCGTTGCTGGAGGTACTCCGAAGGCTTGCAACCGTATTCTTTCTGGAAACATTTGCTGAAATAACTCGGCGAACTGAATCCTGTGGCTTCAGCGATTTCCGCTATCGTCATATCTCCCTGCCTCAACAGCTCCACAGCCTTGCGCAAACGAATCATACGGATAAAAGCTACCGGTGACTTGTCGAGCACCGCCGTCAGCTTCTTGTACAGCCCGGAACGCTCCATACAGATGTCACGGCTCAACTGCTCCACCGAATAAGAAGAGTTGGACAGATTGCATTCCACAAGTGCCGTAGCACGGTTCAGGAAGTCCATTTCCGCCTCGCTCATCGCCGTCTGTTCTTCCGGTTCGTCCTTGTCCGTCAGAACCACGTTGACGGCACATTCATATTGATTGCACTTCTCTATCAGGTCTTGTATACGCATCAGCAACATGTCTTCACGGCTTTTCCGCTCGGAACGAAGGCGCATCCTGCGTATATAGAGCCAGACCGAAAGGACAAGCAACGACAAGAACAAGAAAACATAGGCTACATACGCCGGAAATGTCGCCCACCAGGGATGACGTATCGTCCACCCTATCCTCCTGACTCCTCCGTCCCACCGGTCGGCATTCGCCGACACCATGACCTCAAGCACATATTCTCCCGGTGACAAATTCACGAAAGACAAACGCAACCGTCCCCGGTCATCAACCAGTTCCGGCGCCGAATCAGCCGTTACAACCTGCCACTCATCCCCATGTCCGGAAATCCTGTAACGCCAGTACACATTCCGGGGACGCACATACTTCATGGAAGAAAACAGGAATGTCAGGTCGTTGTCGTCGTAACCGAACTCCAGATGCTCTGCATAGGGTGCATCTTCCGCCATTCCACCACTCCACACATCCAATACTTTGCCATGCAAATACACGGAATGTAAAAGGGGAGTCAGATGTATATCACGTTCACGCGTGTCGAAAATACCGCTGAGCGGGGATGAATACAACACTCCTTTATGGTAGCTTCCCAGCCAGATACCTCCTTCACGGTCCTGACAGACCGTGTTAAGCCCGGTGGTCAGCATCGTCCCGTCCGGCAACCTCAGTGAATTGAACTGCACGGATTCATGGTTCTGCAGGTTGTATACGACATAACCGCTTGATGTAGTAATATAGGCTACACGGGCAGCGGTCACCACCAACGTGTGAAGCTGCGTATCGGCCTCCATCAGTCTGCTCCAGGACATCGTCAGCGGGTCAAAGGAAAGGAATACGGAACGGCGGTTACCCATGCGTATCTGATAGAAACACCCACCTACCGCACGGACAATAAGGGAAGTCTTGTCGAACGAGGCCTGTTCACTTTCTTCGTATGCCGGACAGACGGCCGTCATCTCACCGGTCTCCGCATCAAACACAACCACCTTTCCCTGGTGTGTAAACACATAAACCCGTTTCTCATACACATCCAGGTCCTGCACATTTCCCGCGCCGTCCGGCAGTACCAAGGTCATGTCGTTGCGGTTATTCACCAAACGCCGGCCGTCGACAAGCCACAGGTCTTTATCGGAATCCACAAAGAAATCGGTTGCCGTAGGGTCACGGAACAAAGAGTCACAACGGGAAACAAAGCGCAACGTCCGCAGATTCAGACACGACACCCGGCCCGTATTCTTTATCCAAAGCCTCTGCTCTCCATCCACATACAGATGGGTGTAGCCTTTGTAACCTTGTATCGCAGACTCATAAACCTTGTCCCGCCGTATACTTCTGAATGATACGCCATCGTAGATGTTGACATAATCCCACGTGACCATCACCATACGGCCGTCTTCCAGCTGCAACATCTGCAGCACGTCAAGCCCCTTCAACCCTTGTTCATCGGTCAGTGTGTAATAAGTCTTGTTCTCCCCCTGCACGGCAAAAGGAAGGACAAAGAGCAGAAAGCCCAGCACAAGCCGGAAAAAACATTTAGAGAGTGACATCCGGCACTGAATCTTGCAACACCAATATACTTTCGGGTCCCATATTGAACAAGAGGTCCGCCATGCTCAGGTTCGGGAGGAAACCATGTTTCTCACGGAACACCTGATAATAAGGACGGGGAGAGAAATTTGTGTCCCGGACATGATTTACTTTCGGGGAAATCGACATGCGGAAGTCATCGCAAGACACAGCATCGCCCGTCACGCCGTATACCTGCGTACGGGAAACATCCGGAGACAAACCCACAAGCTCGCATACTTTTTGCCGTATAGCCTCGTTGAAGTCGACCAGAAAGTCCCATCTGCGGGTATAGAAAGGCAGGAAATCATCGGCATAATATTCAAAGAAAGGTGTGTTCCGATAGGCACTCTCCAATGCATTCCAGTGCAAATGCCGCCAGTTGCCATGGTCGGAAATGCGGATGTCCTTTATCGGACATTTCCCGTTCTCCGGCTTCACGACGGGAACGGTAAGTGTCTGCGTACCGTTAGGCGATGCGATGATGCAACGGTTGCGGTAGCTTTGTTTCACATAATGCTCATACGCCTCAATCCACACATCCTCATACGCGTAAAGTTTGGTGTAGTACTGCACCGGCGCCCAATATGCCGAAGAAAGAAGAACCGTTCTGTCCATTTTTACCTTATATTTTCACGACCGACCTTCATCAGCGTGCGTGAGATACGAAACGGGGCATACCATGGTGCATCGGCGTTCCAGGAATAAAGGACACAACCGATACGCCCTATCAGGCACTCGTCCGGAACAAAACCGAACGTACGGGAATCGGCCAGATTGTCGGCACGCGCCGATGACACCCAATAGTAGTCATGCTTGAAACGATAGCTCGACACGAAATGTCCCGACACGCACAAAGAATCCGAGATAATGGCGGAATGCAAACCTTCATGGGTATTGATGACATGGTTATACCATTGTATGTTGTCGGGAGTGATGGCCACATAGGCATCCTTACGGGGCACTTCCACCGTTTTGCAAGGCCTTCCGTCACGGGGACGGTGGCGAAACACCCGCCCTTTGGAGTCAATCCACAAGGAATCTCCCGGAACGGCGTAACAAAAGCCCACGAAAATATCCTGTTCGTCCACATACGTGCTGTCGCTTCCACCCGAAGGGTTGTTGAATGCCAACCAGTCTCCACGCTCAGGCCGGGCTTCTCCCCAACGTACGTATCCCCACCAACGCATGGGAGAGAGCCGCAGGCCGTAGGACCACTTGCACACCGCAACCCTGTCGCCGGCCATGAATACGGGACGCTCGCCGTCTCCGGGTATCTTGAGCAAAGATACCCCGCACCGGCGGACCAACAAGACGCAAAGTCCCGCCACCAGCAACACAGCCAACCATTTCCCTATTCTCCCCGGCATCCGTACTATTTGATATTATCCACCCAACGGAACAGACGGTTCCAACGCACCCAACCGTCGAACATGCCACGGTCTTTGTCGAGAGAAAGCCATACAAGTATCGGCTTGCCCACAATATGGTCTTCAGGTACAAAGCCCCAATAGCGGGAATCGGCGGAATTATGACGATTGTCTCCCTGCATCCAATAATAATCCATCTTGAACGTATAAGTATCGGTTTCCTTGCCGTTGATGAAAATCTTTCCGTCATGCACCCTCAGGTCATTTCCCTCATAGACACCGATAGGACGTTCGTATATGGCTATATTGTCCATTGTCAGACGAATGGAATCTCCCTTGGCCGGAATCCACACGGGACCGTAGTTGTCGCAGGTCCAGTCTTTATACATATTGAGCGGATACAGGCTTTCCGACCCGAAGTTACGGGTGTCGAGCGCAATGTCTTCCACGATGTCGGGACAGGCTTTCAGGCGTTCGTATGCCTTGCGGGTAAGCGGCATGCTGCCGCCGGAATACAAGGACGACAGGTCTTCCCGGCTGATTCCCAGCTCGCGTACCAGCGCATCGGGAATGTCTTGTTTCAATGTAAGCATATAATTATATTGCACGTTGTCGGGTTCTTTATTAGGCTTTCCGTCCAGATAAACGATACGGTCTTTAATCTGCAAGGTCTGTCCGGGCAGTCCCACACAGCGTTTCACATAGTTTTCCCTACGGTCGACCGGACGCCACATCACCCCGCCGTATTCCTGCGGATTGATATCGATTCCCGCCCGTCCCAAATCATAGATATAGCCGAAAAAGTCGCGTTGCTGCTGACGGGTAAGCGAATCCATGGGCGGAAACTCTTTGTTGGCCTGCATATACATCGCATACCCAATCTGATAAGCCATGCCGTAGAAATCCATGTTCTGATAGGCCGGATTCACCGCCACGGTGTCTCCCGACGGATAATTGAACACCACGATGTCGTTCAACTGCACTTTCCCTCCTTTGACGCGTTTGTATTTCCATTGCGGCCATTCGATATAGGATTTGCATCCGAGCACAGGCATGGTATGCTGCGTGAGAGGCATGGAAAGGGGCGTCTGCGGCACACGCGGACCATAGCTCATCTTGCTGACAAACAGATAATCTCCTACCAGAAGGGACTTCTCAAGCGAAGAGGAGGGTATGGTATAGTTCTGAAAGAAGTAGATGTTGACGAAATAGACCGCCACAAGAGCGAACACAATGGCATCCACCCAACTCATGATGTTACGCGTCAGGGCATTGGGCGAGTCTTTCCACCACGTCCACGGAATCTTCTTTGTAATATAGGCATCGTAAATGAAAGGAATGACAATCACTCCCCACCAACTCTTTATCCACACCAGGAAAGCCACATAAAGGCACACCGCAACTGTCATTTTAATCCACTGTGCCTTTGTGGGTCTTGGCTTTATTCGTTCCATATCTGTCCGTTTAAATGATGATAACTATTCTTGTTCGGGTTTAAAACTGAAAAAGGTCTTCCATCGTCAACAACCCTTCATGCGTGGCCGTATACTCTGCGGCCAGCACGGCTCCCAGGGCAAACCCTTTACGGCTGTGGGCGTCGTGCGTAATCGTAATCTTGTCGGCCTCGCTGTCGTATATGATGGAGTGTATGCCGGGCACCTCGTCGCGACGTATGCTGTCGACGGGCAATTCGTTCTGCGCACAGGCATCCGTTCCGGTCAGTGTCCCGTCGGGAGCAAGGAAAGTTCCCTTGACCCAGTTTGTTTTCCGTTCCATATTCTCCAGTATGCCCTCGGCCAGCGTAATGGCCGTACCGCTTGGAGCATCCAGTTTGTGCACGTGGTGCACTTCTTCTATCTTCACGTCATATTCGGGAAAACGGTTCATGATTTTCGCCAGGTATTTGTTGAGTGCGCCGAACACGGCCACACCCAGGCTGAAGTTGGAACTCCAGAAAAGCGTCTGCCCTTCTTCACGGCAAAGGCGCTTCACCTCTTCCCCGTGTTCGGGAATCCAGCCCGTGGAGCCGGACACCACCTTGACACGATGGGCGAAGGCCCGGAGATAATTGTCGTATGCCGTATGGGGCGCGGTAAATTCGATGGCCACATCCGCACTTTTAAACGCCTCCGAATCAAAATCCTCACGGTTGTCTATGTCGATGATGCTTACAATCTCATGTCCTCTTTCCACGGCAATCTGTTCGATCATGTGCCCCATCTTGCCGTATCCAATCAATGCAATCTTCATAAATCTTGTATAAACTTAAATATTTTACCTCACAAAGATAGGGATTTGCATTGAATTTCATTACTTTTGTTAGTAAAAATAAACTTTTCGACCTTAGAGTACCATGGAAAAGCTGCTGCATTACGCATGGAAATATAAACTGCTTCCGCTCAAACCGCTGCTGACGACAGACGGCAGACCGGTGGAGGTCATCGAACCGGGAAACCTTAACCGTAATGCCGGACCCGACTTTTTCAATGCGAAAATCAAAATCGACGGTACCACATGGGTGGGCAATGTGGAGATTCACCAAAGGTCGGGCGATTGGTACAGGCACGGACACCATGAAGACGGGAACTATAACAATGTGGTGTTGCACGTATCGGAAACGGCAGACAGCCCCATTGTGACGAAAGACGGCCGGATGGTGCCCCAAATCGTGATTGAGATACCGCCTCATCTGGTCCGTAATTACAAGGAACTGTGCACCACGGCCGATTATCCGCGCTGCCACCGTATCGTGCCGGAAATCGACGGTTTTACCGTACACAGCTGGATGAACGCCTTGCTGTATGAACGGCTGGAACAACGCGCGGAAACCGTATCGAACCGTGTCAGGGCATTGCAGGGCGACTGGGAAAGGGCTTATTTCATCACCCTGTCCCGCAACTTCGGCTTCGGCATCAACGGAGAGGCATTCGAACAATGGGCGCACCACATTCCGTTGCAGGCCGTAGCGCACCACAGGGACAACGCATTCCAACTCGAAGCCGTCTTCATGGGGCAGGCCGGACTGCTCGATCTCGACACCATTCCCAAAAAGTATCTTGACGAGGCCATCGCAGACGATTATTATCCGCGCCTGAAAAGGGAATACGACTATCTGGCGCACAAATTCTCGCTCACGCCCATGGACGCACAGGCGTGGAAGTTTCTCAGGCTACGGCCGCAGAACTTCCCCCACGTACGCATCTCACAACTGACGGAGCTTTACCATGCGCAGACAGCCGGACTCTCGCACCTGCTGGAAGCGGAAAGTCTGGAGGACCTGCATCGGATGTTCTCCACGCACGCCACTCCCTACTGGGAATCGCACTACACATTCGGATGCCCCGGCATGAGAAACACAAAGGCACTGACGCCCGGCTCGCTGAACCTGATTGTCATCAATACCGTTGTGCCGGTGCTGTACGCATACGGACAGACCCATCACAATGAGACGTACTGCGAACGTGCCTTGCACTTCCTCGAATCGCTCAAGGCTGAAAACAATTACATCATCCGCCAATGGGCCGAACTCGGCATCAAAGTGGAAAGCGCCACGGATTCGCAGGCCCTGATACAACTGAAGAAAGCGTACTGCGACCGCAACTACTGCCTGCACTGCCGCTTCGGCTATGAATTTCTAAGAAGCAAACAATAACATTATACAACATATATGGAACATATCTTTGAACTGGAAATGAAAGTCCGCGACTACGAATGTGACCTTCAGGGTATCGTCAACAACGCGAACTACCAACATTACATCGAGCACACACGCCATGAGTTTCTGCTCGCACACGGCATCAGCTTCGCCGACCTGCACGCACGCGGCATCGATGCCGTGGTGGCACGGCTCAGCATGGCATTCAAGACGCCTCTCAAAAGCGGAGACCGGTTCGTCAGCAAGCTACACGTGGCGAAGGAGGGCATCAAATATGTATTCCATCAGGACATCTACCGCCTGCCGGACCTGAAATGCTGCATCAAAAGCCAGGTGGACACCGTATGTCTCATCAACGGAAGACTGGGCACATGCGAGGAACTCGACCGCCTCGTACCGCCCCCTGCCACAGGTTCCTGAATCCAAGCCCTCATGACATGACCGAACAGGAAATTATCTGCACAATGGCACTCACCAGAGTACCTCACCTGAACATTGCCACCCAGCATGCCTTGTTAAACAAGCTGGGAAGCGCAACCGCCGTATTCGAGCACCGCAGGGACATCCGTGATTTCCACCCCGAAGCGTCCGACAAACTGACCGAGGCACTGGCTGAAATGGAGCGGCAAACCGCACGAGCAGAAGAAGAACTTGAATTTGCGGCCAAGAACAAGATACAATGCCTGTGCTATCACGACACGGCTTACCCTTCCCGGATGAGGGAATGCGACGACGCCCCCCTCATCCTGTACTACAAAGGAAACGCCGACCTGAACCGGAGGTACGTCATCAACATGATAGGCACGCGGCACTGCACGGAATACGGAAAGGACATCTGCCGACATTTCCTGGCTGAACTGAAACGCCTGAGACCGGATACGCTCATCGTTAGCGGGCTGGCTTACGGCATAGACATACACAGCCATCGCGAGGCATTGCTCAACGGGATGGACACGGTAGGCGTCCTGGCACACGGACTGGACCAGATTTACCCGCGCATGCACCGCGAAACGGCCGTGGAAATGCTTTCGCACGGGGGCCTGCTCACGGAATTCATGAGCCGGACGAATGCCGACAAGGTGAATTTCGTCCGCCGCAACCGCATCGTGGCAGGCATATCGGATGCCACCGTCGTGGTGGAATCCGCAGAAAAAGGCGGCGCCCTCATCACCGCAGACATCGCTTCAAGCTACCACAGGGACATATTCGCCTTTCCGGGCAGAACCCAGGACCGGTATTCACAAGGATGCAACCGGCTGATTCGCGACAACAAGGCGGCTTTGTTGCAAGACGCGGAAGACTTTGTAAAGGCCATGGGATGGCCCGCGGCCGGCGCAGAGGGAAAAACGGCACAGCAAACCGTCCAGAGGGAACTGTTTCCCGACCTCGGTCCGGAAGAACAGCTTGTCGTAAACACGTTGTCGAAAGCGGAAAGCATGCAAATCAACAGGATTGCCGTCGAGACCGGCCTGCCCGTCCACAAACTGAGCTGTTTCCTTTTCAACCTTGAAATGAAAGGTATTGTCCGACTGACGGGCGGAGGCACATACCGGCTTTTATAACCTATCCCCGACAAAGACTTATGATTCGGACGCTGATATATATTTTCGTAGGCGGAGGCACCGGCAGCATACTCCGCTATGGGGTGCAAATGGCACTGAACGAACGAATGCTCCCCCACTCTTTCCCATGGGCCACCTTCACCGTCAACCTTCTCGGCAGCTTCCTTATCGGACTGTTTTATGCCTTGTCCGCACGCTGCAACCTTTCCGCCGAAATGCGCCTGCTGCTCACCACCGGACTTTGCGGCGGATTCACCACCTTTTCTACCTTCAGCCACGACGGACTGCTGATGCTGAAACAGGGGTTCTACGGCACGTTCCTGCTCTACACCGTGTTGAGCGTAACCATCGGCATCGTGGCCGCCCTGGCAGGCGGAGCATTCGGACGCTGCATCTCCTGAATGCCTCTCTCCCGCAGAACGGTGAGGCCGCGACTGACAAAACGGCACACACTTCGTGCGCGAGATTCGCGTATCCGTACACCACTTCGGAACCGTACGGTTTTGAGCGTCTCTCGCCAGACAGGCGTTTGACATTCTGACACCTCAAACCGTTATTTGAAAACAAATGCAGCAAACAACACCAAGTGCAGCGCAACAAAAGCAAACAATGTCAGTTTTTCGGGTGAAAAACGAAATCCCTGCAACAGACTCTTGTCTGCAAAAACTGACAAACAAGTGATTAAAGAATGTTAAAACGAGACTTTAAGATATGCAAACAGGTCTCCATGCCGTTCGTCACTTGTCTCCGTTCCAAAGTGCACCTGTGCCCACCGCAATGCGAACCGCTGCTTTTTACGGTTTTCACACCGGAAACTCGGAAAAAACTCCTGTTTTCCCTTCAAAAAACACGGAAAAACAAGCATTTTAACACTTTTCTGACTGTATTTCAGCAAAATACAACCGAGGAAAAAGTTCATAAGCTGCCAAAATGGCAGTCATCACCCCTGCCGGGTCTCACCCTCAATAAAAAATACGGGCACGCCTTGCAAAAGGCATGCCCGCACATGGTTTTATGATTTCCCGAAAGGGAAAAGAAATCAGTCGTCCAGTTTGGCCTTGATGAACTCACGGTTCAAACGGGCGATGTTCGCAATGCTCTCGCACTTCGGACATACGGCCTCGCAGGCACGTGTGTTCGTACAGTTACCGAAACCAAGCTCATCCATCTTGGCCACCATGGCTTTGGCACGACGTGCGGCTTCAGGACGCCCCTGAGGCAACAAAGCCAGCTGGCTTACCTTGGAAGACACGAACAGCATGGCCGAACCGTTCTTGCAGGCTGCCACACAGGCACCGCAACCGATACAGCTGGCGCAGTCCATCGCCTCGTCGGCATTCTGCTTCGGAATCAGGATGGCATTGGCATCCTGGGGCTGGCCGGTACGCACGGTGACATAACCGCCGGCCTGCATGATCTTGTCGAATGCGGTACGGTCCACCATACAGTCCTTGATGACAGGGAAACCGGCAGAACGCCACGGCTCCACGGTAATCGTATCACCGTCCTTGAACTTGCGCATGTAAAGCTGGCAGGTGGTTGCGCCACGCTCGGTCTTTCCATGGGGCGTTCCGTTGATGTACAGCGAACACATACCGCAAATACCCTCGCGGCAGTCGTGGTCGAACACGAACGGCTCCTTGCCTTCCTCAACCAACTGTTCATTCAAGATGTCCAGCATTTCCAGGAATGACGTGTCACCCGGAATGTCCTTCATCTCACGTTCGTCAAAGTGACCTTTGTCTTTCGGTCCGTTCTGACGCCAATATCTAAGTTTGAATGAAATATTTTTATCCATTGTTTTTTCCTTTATAATCGTTGAACAAACCGTTTATTAGCTCTTGTAGTTACGTGTCTGTACCTTGATGGCCTCGTATACCAGCGGCTCTTTGTACAATACGGGAGCCTTGTCGTCAGAGCCCTGATACTCCCAGCACGCCACGTAGAAGAAGTTTTCGTCGTCACGCTTGGCCTCGCCTTCCTCCGTCTGGTATTCCTCACGGAAATGACCTCCGCAGGACTCGTTACGGTTCAGTGCGTCGTAGGCTATCAGTTCGCCCATGGTGATGAAATCGTTCAGACGGAGTGCCTTCTCCAGCTCGATATTGACACCTTCCTTCGCACCCGGAATGAACAGGTTGCTCTCGAACTCCTTGCGGATTTCCTTCAAACGCTTCAGACCGGTCTCCAGACCTTCTTTCGTGCGTCCCATACCTACATATTCCCACATCACATGGCCAAGTTCCTTATGGATGGAATCCACCGATTTCTTGCCCTTGATATTCATCAGATGGTCGATGCGGTCGAGCACGTCTTTCTCTGCTGCGTCAAACTCAGGCAGACTCGTAGAGAAACGGGGAACCGTAATCTGGTCGGCCAGATAGTTCTGGATGGTGTACGGCAGTACGAAATAGCCGTCGGCCAATCCTTGCATCAAAGCGGATGCACCCAGACGGTTGGCTCCGTGGTCGGAGAAGTTGCACTCGCCGATGGCGAAAAGTCCCTTGATGGAGGTCTGGAGTTCGTAGTCTACCCAGATACCGCCCATCGTGTAGTGGATGGCGGGATAAATCATCATCGGGTTGTAGTACTTCACGCCGTTGATTTCCTTGGCCAGCTCACCGGGGTTCACATCCGTGATTTCCTCGTACATGTCGAAGAGGTTGCCATAACGCTGGAGCACGATGTCAATGCCCAGACGATTGATAGACTCGGAGAAGTCGAGGAATACGGCCAGACCGGTGTTGTTCACGCCGAAGCCGGCATCGCAACGCTCCTTGGCGGCACGTGAGGCCACGTCGCGGGGAACGAGGTTACCGAAGGCCGGATAACGGCGCTCCAGGTAGTAGTCGCGGTCTTCTTCGGGAATGTCGCTGCCCTTGATTTCGCCTTTCTGAAGTTTGACGGCATCTTCTTTCTTCTTGGGCACCCAGATGCGGCCGTCGTTACGCAACGACTCGGACATCAAAGTCAGCTTGGACTGCTTGTCGCCGTGTACGGGGATACAAGTGGGGTGAATCTGCACGTAAGCGGGATTGGCAAAATAAGCACCCTTACGGTAGCACTGCATGGCAGCAGAACAGTTGCAACCCATAGCGTTCGTAGAGAGGAAATAGGCGTTTCCGTAACCGCCGGTGGCGATAACTACGGCATGTGCGGCAAAGCGCTCGATTTTACCGGTCACGAGGTTGCGGGCGATGATACCGCGTGCGCGGCCGTCCACAATCACCACGTCCATCATCTCATAACGGGTGTACAATTTTACCGTACCGGCATTCACCTGGCAGCTCAACGCGGAATAGGCCCCCAGCAACAGCTGCTGTCCGGTCTGTCCCTTGGCATAGAACGTACGGGAAACCTGTGCGCCACCGAACGAACGGTTGGCCAGCATGCCGCCGTATTCGCGTGCGAACGGCACACCCTGTGCCACGCACTGGTCGATGATGCTGTTGGACACTTCGGCCAGACGGTATACGTTGGCTTCACGTGCACGGTAGTCGCCACCCTTCACCGTATCATAGAACAGGCGGTACACGGAGTCACCGTCGTTCTGATAGTTCTTGGCTGCGTTGATACCTCCCTGCGCTGCGATGGAGTGTGCGCGACGGGGAGAATCCTGAATACAGAAGTTAAACACTTTAAAACCCATCTCACCGAGAGAGGCGGCGGCAGAGGCACCGGCCAGACCCGTACCCACTACTATGATATCCAGACGACGCTTGTTGGCAGGATTCACCAATTTCTGATGCGCCTTGTAATTGGTCCACTTTTCAGCTACTGGCCCTTCAGGGATTTTGGAATCGATTATCTTTGTCATATTCGTTTTCGTTTAATAATTCATTATTAATATTAGCAGCAGGAAGCGGCACTGCAAGAACCGCCGCAGAAAGAAAAATACAATGCTACTACAAGGAACATCAGCACAACAATCGTACTGTAGATGTTTCCGATACACTTCCAACGTTCAAACCAAACCTTACCGTTCCATCCCAAAGTCTGGACAGCACTCCAGAAGCCATGGGTCAGATGGAACCAGATTGCACCGAGCCAGATGACATACAGAACCGTGTAGACAGGACAGCTGAAAGTCTTGACGATATAACCGTAACCGTCGGTAGGTGATATACCAGTACTTGAGACTAAATCAGGAAACAACTCGGCAAACATCATGTTGTACCAGAAGTTCCACAAGTGAAGAGCCATACCCAGCACAACGATGATACCTAACACCAGCATGTTCTGCGAGGCCCACTCCACTTTCTCCGGCTTGCTGGTCACGTCGTAACGGTTGCTACCGCGCGCCTTACGGTTTTGAATCGTCAACCAGAAAGCATAGATGATGTGAATGGCAACCAAAGCCGCCAAACCAAGCGTCGCTGCCACAGCGTACCAGTTTGCGCCAAGGAATTCACAAATCATGTTATAACCTTCCTTCGAGAACAAGGCCACAACATTCATTGACGCATGGAACGTCAAGAACAGGATAAGCGCGACACCGGAAACCGACATCACCACTTTCCTACCAATAGATGAATTACATAACCACATAAAAAGTTGAAATTAAAATGTTTAATAAATGATTGAAAATAGTTCTCCTTTCTAAGTCCGTTTATTAATATTCTGCAAAATTAATCTAATTCCTTAATTAGGCAAAAAAATACCCGAATTATATTCCTAAAAATCACTACTTTTGTATCACTAAAACAAATGGAGATGAAGTTTGACTACGATGTGATAGTAATCGGAGGCGGGCACGCAGGATGCGAAGCTGCCGCAGCCGCAGCCAACATGGGAGCAAGAACTTGCCTGATTACAATGGACATGAACAAAATCGGACAGATGAGTTGCAACCCGGCCATCGGAGGTATCGCCAAAGGACAAATCGTCCGCGAAATCGATGCACTCGGCGGCTATCTGGGAATCGTTACAGACCGGACCGCCATACAGTTCCGCATGCTCAACCGCTCTAAAGGACCGGCCATGTGGAGTCCCCGTGCGCAATGCGACCGCGGCAAGTTCATCTGGGCATGGCGCGAGGTTCTTGAAAACACGCCCAACCTGCACATCTGGCAAGACCAGGTGAAAGAACTTGTTGTGGAAGGCAACACCGTAAAAGGCGTAAGGACTTATTTCGATTTATTCATAAAAGCGCGTTGTGTCGTACTCACCGCCGGAACATTCCTGAACGGGTTGATGCATATCGGACGAACGCAAATACCGGGAGGAAGAATAGCAGAACCGCCTTCTTACCACCTGACGGAATCCATCACCCGCCACGGCATCACAACCGGAAGGATGAAAACGGGAACCCCTGTACGCATTGACGGACGGAGCGTACATTTTGAAGATATGACCATTCAGGAAGGAGAAACCGGAAACTACAAGTTCTCTTTCATGGAAAAAGGACGCGAACTGAAACAACTGCCGTGCTGGACGTGCTTCACCAACCCCGAAGTACACGCCGTTCTGGAAAGGGGACTGCCCGACTCGCCTCTTTACAACGGACAAATCAAAAGCATCGGACCGAGATACTGCCCCAGCATCGAGACCAAGCTGGTCACTTTCCCCGAACGGGAGCAGCACCAACTGTTTTTGGAACCGGAGGGCGAAAGCACACAGGAATATTACCTGAACGGATTTTCATCCAGCCTTCCGCTCGACATTCAAATTGAGGCATTAAAGAAAATCCCCGCATTCCGCGACCTCACCATCTACCGTCCGGGCTATGCCATCGAATATGACTACTTCGACCCCACACAACTTAACCATTCGTTGGAATCGAAGATAATTTCAGGTTTGTTCATGGCCGGACAGGTGAATGGAACCACCGGTTATGAGGAAGCAGGCGGTCAGGGAATCGTGGCCGGCATCAACGCCGCGCTGAAATGCGCCGGAAGCGAGCCGTTCATCATGCACCGGGACGAATCGTACATAGGTGTACTTATCGATGACTTGGTCACAAAAGGTGTGGACGAGCCTTATCGCATGTTCACCTCACGGGCAGAATATCGCATACTATTGAGGCAGGACGATGCCGACGCAAGACTTACGGAACGTTCCTACCACATCGGATTAGCTACAAAAGAACGCTACGACTATTGGTTGAAGAAAAAAGAATCTATCGAACGAATCGTGAAGTTTTGCGAGAACTTCTCTCTAAAACCTGCATTGATAAACTCTGCACTCGAACAGTTAGACACCACCCCATTAAAATACGGATGTAAACTTTTCGATGTAATCAACCGTCCGCAAATTACAGTGAAGAACATCGCAGAACATATTTCACCGTTCAAACAGCTGCTCGAAAGTATAGAAGACAGAAAAGACGAAACAATCGAAGCTGCAGAAGTTCTCATGAAGTACAACGGCTACATTGTTCGGGAAAGAATCATCGCCGACAAAATGCAACGATTGGAAAACATCAAAATCAAAGGACGCTTTGATTACAAGAACATGAATTCCCTTTCAACCGAAGCGCGCCAGAAGTTGGAAAAGATAAACCCCGACACGCTGGCACAGGCCGGACGCATACCGGGCGTCTCTCCAAGCGATATAAACGTCCTGCTCGTCCTGTTGGGAAGATAGCCATACGGTCTACGTTTCACGTGAAACAAAGCTCAAACTATAAATATCTAAATTACTGGTTATGAATAATCCAATCTTATTAAAGAATCTGAGAAACATTCCCGATTTTCCCATTCCGGGAGTACAGTTCAAGGACGTCACGACGCTATTCAAGAGCCCCAAGTGCATGAAGATTATGCTCAACGAACTTTATGAAATCTACAAGGACAAAGGCATCACCAAGGTGGTGGGCATAGAGTCGAGAGGCTTCGTTCTCGGCGCTGCCTTAGCCGTAAAGTTGGGCGCGGGATTCGTGATGTGCAGGAAGCCCGGAAAGCTGCCGGCAGAAACCCTACGTGAAAGCTACATGAAGGAATACGGAAAAGACACCATTGAAATCCACAAGGACGCCATCGAAGAAAAAGACGTTGTTCTCTTGCATGACGATTTGCTTGCCACAGGCGGTTCGATGAAAGCTGCATATAACCTGGTGAAGAAATTCAACCCTTCGCAAGTGTACATCAATTTCATTATAGAACTTACCGGAGAGGGTTTGAAAGGACGGGAAGTTTTCGATGACGACAGCGAAATCAGCACCTTGATTCGTATTTAACCCCCATGGCACGCAGATGACGCGGATTAGGCGGATTTACACAGATTCTTTTATTAGGAATCATCTGGTTGCAAATAAACATCCGCGGTCATCCGCCTAATCCGCGTCATCCGCGTGCCAGAATCTACCAAGGACTACATGACACCACAGGAAAAAGAAAAACTCGACACGTATCTGAAAGGTATTGTACTCAACCTGCCGGACAGCCCAGGATGCTACCAATATTTGAACGAAAACGATGAAATCATCTATGTAGGCAAGGCCAAAAACCTTAAAAGACGCGTATATTCCTATTTCAGCAAAGAACATCAAAGCCGAAAGACGGCGATGCTTGTCAGTAAAATCAGGGACATCAAATACATCGTGGTGAACACCGAGACCGATGCACTCTTATTGGAAAACAACCTCATCAAACGTTATAAGCCGCATTATAACGTACTCCTGAAAGACGACAAGACCTATCCTTCCATTTGCATCACCAACGAATACTTCCCGCGCATCTTTAAAACACGCCGTATCATACGCAACGGCTCCACTTATTTCGGCCCTTACAGCCACCATCCCACACTTGTTTCGCTATTGGAACTGATAAAAAACCTCTATCCGCTGCGCACCTGCCACCTTCCGCTCACGGAAGAAAACATACGTAGCGGCAAGTTCAACGTCTGTCTGGAATACCATATCAAAAACTGCAAGGGGCCGTGCATCGGCGCACAAAGCCGGGAAGATTACCTGAAATCCATCGCCGAAGCCAAAGAGATACTACGGGGAAACACCGCCGAAATAGGGCGCAGGATGCTGTCGGAAATGCAAAGTCTGGCCGCCGAAATGCGCTTTGAAGAGGCACAAATCCTCAAACGGAAGTACGACCTGATAGAAAACTACCGGAACAAAAGCGAGGTGGTGAGCAACACACTCCACAACATAGACGTATTCTCGATTGAAGACGATGAAAACACCGCATATATCAACTATCTGCACGTAACAAACGGAAGCATCAACCAGGCATTTACATTCGAGTACAAAAAGAAGATGAACGAGGCGCCGGAGGACCTTTTAGCGTTGGGCATCGTGGAAATGCGGGAGCGCTACCACAGCCTTTCAAGAGAAATCATCGTGCCGTTCCCCATCGATTTGGAGATGGACAAGGTGACCTTCACCATCCCGCAAAGGGGCGACAAGAAGAAGTTGCTGGAGTTGTCCGTCCTCAACGTAAAACAATACAAGCTCGACCGGCTGAAACAGTCGGAAAAGCTCAATCCGGAACAGAAAAGCGTACGCTTGATGAAGGAAATCCAGCAGGCATTGGGCCTCGAAAAGATGCCTCTGCACATCGAATGTTTCGACAATTCCAACATCTCAGGAACCGATGCCGTGGCAGCTTGCGTAGTGTTCAAAAAATGCCGCCCCAGCAAGAACGATTACCGCAAATACAACATCAAAACAGTGAGCGGACCGGACGATTACGCCTCCATGCAGGAGGTTGTGCGGCGCCGATATACACGCATGACAGAGGAGCAAACACCTCTTCCCGACCTCATCATCACCGACGGCGGAAAGGGACAAATGGAGGTGGTCAGACAGGTTGTAGAAGATGAACTCCACCTGCAAATCCCCATCGCCGGACTGGCTAAAGACGACCGCCACCGCACCAACGAACTGCTATTCGGCTTCCCGCCTGTCGTCATCGGCCTGAAGCCTGACAGCGCGGCTTTCCACCTGTTGACACAGATACAGGACGAGGTGCACCGCTTCGCCATCACTTTCCATCGCGACAAACGCAGCAAGCATCAGGTGGCATCGGAACTGGATAACATCAAGGGCATCGGCGAGAAAACCAAGACACTTCTGCTGAAGAAATTCAAGAGCGTAAAGCGAATCCGGGAAGCTTCCCTTGAAGATATTGCCACGGTAATAGGCTCCTCCAAGGCAAAAATAATTCAGGAAAACCTCACGCCAAAGGTTTGAGTTCACACCTTATTTTAGTATATTTGCGAAAACCAACAGCAAGAGAAAAGACATGAGAACCGTCATACAACGCGTCAGCCACGCATCCGTCACGATTGAAGGCGTATGCAAGTCGTCCATAGGAAAAGGACTGCTGCTATTGTTAGGCATAGAAGAAGCCGACACGGAAGAAGACATCGACTGGCTGTGCAAAAAGGTGGCAGGACTGCGCATCTTCGACGACGAGAACGGCGTGATGAACAAAAGCATCCTGGACTGCGGAGGAGAAATACTGGTTATCAGCCAGTTCACACTCATGGCCTCTTACAAGAAAGGCAACCGCCCGTCTTATATCCGCGCCGCAGGGCACACCACCGCCATCCCGCTGTATGAGACGTTCTGCCGCAGGCTCGGTGAGGCGCTCGGCAAACCCGTGCAGACCGGAGAATTCGGTGCCGACATGAAGGTGGAACTGCTGAACGACGGCCCCGTCACCATCTGTATGGACACGAAAAACAAAGAATAGGAACGTGAGAAAACCTCTAAACCGTAAACGAAAATGACCCTCGAAGAAGCACAAAAGGAAGTAGACCGGTGGATAAAAACCATCGGAGTGCGCTACTTCAGCGAACTGACCAACATGGCCTGCCTGACGGAAGAAGTAGGCGAACTGGCCCGCGTCATCGCACGGAAATACGGCGACCAATCCTTCAAGGACGGCGAAAACTGCAACCTTGAAGAAGAGATGGCCGATGTGCTTTGGGTACTCATCTGCCTGGCCAATCAGACCGGTGTGGACCTCACACAGGCCTTCAGAAAAAGCATGGAAAAGAAAACAAAACGAGACAAGGAAAGACATATCAACAACATCAAATTACACTGGAAATGAGCGAACATACACACCATCACGAGAGCGAGTGCAACAAATATGAGCAAGCACTGGGCAAATATGACCTGAACGTGAGCGACGCTGCCGTAGAGGCCGCCGTAAAGAAACTGATTGAAGAGAAAGTACCCGAAAACGACACTACGGAAGTCAAGAAATTCCTTATGGGAAGCGTGGAACTGACCACCCTGCAGACCACCGACAGCGAGGAGAGCGTGCTGAAATTCACCGAAAAAGTGAATGACTTCGATGCAACCTACCCCGATCTGCCCCACGTGGCCACCATCTGCGTATACCCCTGCTTCGCACAGATTGTAAGCCAGTCGCTCGAAGTGGACGGTGTGGAAATCGCCTGCGTTTCGGGCAGTTTCCCGTCCTCTCAGGCACTGATTGAGGTAAAGGTAGCCGAGACTGCACTGGCGATTAAAGACGGCGCTACGGAGATTGACATCGTCATGTCGGTGGGCAAGTTCCTGAGCGGTGACTACGAAACGCTCTGCGATGAAATCAGCGAATTGAAAGCCACCTGCGGCGACCGTAAAATGAAGGTTATCCTCGAAACCGGATGCCTGAAAACTGCCGCCAACATCAAGAAAGCGTCCCTGCTGGCCATGTACGCGGGTGCGGACTACATCAAGACATCTACAGGCAAACTCAGCCCTGCCGCCACTCCGGAAGCCGCATACGTCATGTGCCAGGCCATCAAGGAATACTACGACGAGACGGGCATACAGATAGGATTCAAGCCCGCCGGCGGCATGAATACCGTGCACGATGCATTGGTGTACTACACCATCGTAAAAGAAGTCTTAGGCGAGAAGTGGCTCACCAACCAGTGGTTGCGCCTCGGCACCAGCCGCCTGGCCAATATGTTGTTGAGCGAGGTCAAAGGCGAGGAAATCAAATTCTTCTAAGCCTCCCGCCCTCTTACGATAGCCCGCGGATGACGCGGATTTTACGGATAACCGCAGATTTCAAGGTTCCGCTTTCAAAAACGGACAGGTCCACATTCGAATGTGGACCTGTCTGCATTTCATTTAAATTAGTTTTCTGAGAATCAATAAAATAAAAAGAATCCGCGGTCATCCGTAAAATCCACGTTATCCGCGGGCCAATCACACCGGTTGACTATTTGCCAAAAGTGCCGTAAATCTCTTTATGCGTAAGACATTCACATGAGGAAAAGGTATTTCCGCAAGCGAATTGAAATGTGCATCCTCCGAAACAATGTAATCCGCATTTGCCGCTATTGCGCAATCAACAAACTTATTATCGTCTTCGTCTGACTTTATCAGCCCGAATCTGTAATACGGTATAATAAACCTTGTATATCTTGACGCTATAATGGTGGAAATAACATTTATAGCTATTGCATAACCTATCTTGGAAGACAGAATCTCAAGATATTCTTCTATTATTTCATTTGATACGCACAAGACAAACCGTCCATCCAAGAAACTATCCCAAATCAAACGATAAGGACTTATCCTTGGAAGACTCATCAAGAGACAATTCGTATCAAGAACTATACTCCTCATTTATACGGTGTCCGCATGTGGCTTTTGCCCCACTCCTCTATGGTATCAGTGGTAATTTCGCCATTCTCACACAACAAGTCCAACTGCCCGTCAACCTTTTGCGCAAAATAGCGGGACAGGACTTGTTCCAGTACACACAACTCTTCATCCGTCTTGATGTAAGACATCATGTGAAGGATGCGTAACTGCGCAGGATTAAAAACAGTTGTTTTCATAATTCCTTATCTCCATTTTATATCGCAAAAATACGGATTCCTTCTCAACCTGACAAATTTAGGTGTATCAAATTACTGATATTACAGACTTTCCAACATATCAGAACGTATCAAAACCCACCGAGACACATGTGAAAGAACAAAGGGAAAGGGATTAAAGACAGACTGATTCATAATAAAAAAGAATCCGCGCTCATCCGTAAAATCCACGTTATCCGCGGGCCATCAAGCATTCAAGAAGTGCGTTTGAGCACGAAATCAAGATACATACGCAAAGATTCCGCCACCTCACTGCGGTCGTCCTCCCCCACCATTTCCAAGGCCCGCAACCTGATTTCATCCATTTTGCGGTAAGCATAATCTATGCCTCCGGAACGCTTGGTAAAGTCCACCAAAGCCGCGATTTCCTCATCCGAGACCTCTCCGGAACGCACCCGCATGGCCACATCGTACCACTGCTCCGCACCGGGCTGCAACACGGCATGCACAACAGGCAACGTCAATTTGCCCTCTTTCATGTCATTACCCGTAGGCTTGCCCACTTCCTTGTCGTAATAGTCGAAAATATCGTCGCGAATCTGAAAACACAGCCCCACATACTCCCCAAAATCACGCACACGCCGCACATCCTGTTCCGATGCACCGGAAAGCAATGCCCCCACCTCGGCACAAATGGTAAAAAGCGAAGCCGTCTTGTGGCGGATAACATCGAAATACTGCTCCTCGGTAATCACGTCCGACTTCACATTGGAGAGCTGCTGAAGCTCCCCGTCGGAAAGCATCTTGCCAAGCAGGGAAACCAGCTCCACCACCCTCAGACTACCCGTCCGGGCGGCATGCTCCAAGGCCGTGGACAACAGGTAATCGCCCACCAACACCGCCGCCTTGTTATCCAAAAGCGCATTGACCGAAGATTGTCCCCTACGCAGACCACTCTCGTCCACCACATCATCGTGCACCAGACTGGCCGTATGGAGCATCTCCAGACTCACTGCCGCATGCAGCACGGCTTCATTGACCTCTCCACATTTCTTGGCGGAAAGCAGCGTGAGAATAGGACGCATCATCTTACCCTTACGACTGAAAATGTGTCGCAAAGCCACCTCAAGAATCGGATTCCGATGCCTTAAAACAATATCAAACAGCACCTCAAAATCCGCCAATTCACGCTCTATCGGTTTTCTGATACGGGTTAATACGTCCATACGAAAGTTTCGGTTCAGAACTACAAAATTACATAAAAAACAGAAGTACCCTCGTATTTTTTCCGTAATTTTACGGAGAAAATAACATGATTCTATGAACAAACTTTTCCTGCTCGACGCATACGCCCTCATCTACCGGGCTTACTACGCATTCATCAAAAACCCAAGAATCAACTCGAAAGGCCTCAATACGTCTGCCATCTTAGGCTTCGTCAACACACTCGAAGAGGTGCTCAACAAAGAGAAACCCTCACACATCGGCGTGGCTTTCGACCCCTCCGGACCGACCTTCCGTCATGAAGCCTACCCCGAATACAAGGCGCAGCGCGAAGAGACACCGGAAGCCATCCGAACGGCCGTACCTATCATAAAAGACATCATACGTGCCTACCGCATCCCTATCATAGAGGTAGCGGGATTCGAAGCCGACGACGTCATCGGCACACTGGCCACGCAGGCCGACAAGCGCGGCGATACCGACACTTACATGATGACACCCGACAAGGACTACGGCCAGTTGGTGAGTGAAAGAGTCAGAATGTACCGCCCGAAATCCGGTGACAAGGATTTCGAAATCATGGGTGTGGAAGAGGTGACAAAGAAGTTCGACATCTCCACCACAACCCAGGTCATCGACATGCTTGGCCTGATGGGCGACAAGTCGGACAACATTCCGGGATGTCCGGGTGTGGGAGAAAAAACGGCATCCAAATTGATTAACGAGTTCGGCAGTATCGAAAACCTGCTGGAGCATACCGACCAACTGAAAGGAGCCATCCGCACAAAAGTGGAGACCAACAAGGAGATGATTGCCTTCTCCAAATTCCTCGCCACTATCCGGACCGATGCACCCGTCACCCTCGACATGGACGAATTGTGCATGAAAGAGCCGGACGAGGAAAAGTTGAAGACACTGTTTGAAGAACTGGAGTTCCGCACCCTGGCCGAACGAAAGTTCCAGAAGAAGAAAACTACGGAACAACCCGGCCTTTTTCAAGGCTCTCTCTTTCCCGAATTTGCGGACAATTCCCCGGAAAGCCCGAAATATTCAAATCTCGCGCACTATACAAAGGGGAAATTCGACTACCAACTCATTGAAACGAGAGAAGATAGACAGAGAATTATTGACTTATTCCTTACAAACAGTTTTCTCAGTTTAGATACGGAGACCACCGGAACCGACCCTATTTGCGCCCGACTCGTCGGTTTGAGCTTCAGCGTGGCGGAAAACCAGGCATTCTATGTGCCGATTCCGCAAGATGATGAAGAAGCGCAAAAAATAGTTAATGAATTTAAAATCGTCTACGAGAACGAGCATATCCTCAAAATCGGACAGAATATCAAGTATGACCTGTTGGTGTTGCAAAACTACGGCATCACACTGAAAGGAGAAATCTTCGACACCATGATAGCCCACTATCTGCTGCAACCCGAACTGAGGCACGGCATGGACTACTTGGCCGAAGTTTATCTGAACTACCGGACGATACACATCGAGGAACTTATCGGAGCAAAAGGCAAAAACCAGAAGAACATGGCTGACCTCTCCCCTGCCGAGGTGTATGAATACGCCTGCGAGGATGCCGATGTGACGCTGAAACTGAAGAATGTGTTCGAACCCTTGTTGCAGCAAGAAGGGTGCGACCGCCTGTTCCGGGAAATCGAAATGCCGCTCATGCCCGTACTGGCATGGATGGAGCGCAACGGAGTTTGCATCGACAGCAACGCCCTGAGGGAAACCTCGGCACAATATACAGCTCAGATGAATCTGTTGGAAAAGGAAATCCACGAACTGGCCGGGTGTGACTTCAACATAGCTTCACCCAAACAGGTGGGCGAAATCTTGTTTGAGAGACTCAAAATCAGCGAAAAACCGAAAAAGACCAAAACCGGACAGTACGTCACCTCCGAAGAGACCTTGGAAGGATTGCGCACACGCCACCCTATCATAGAGAAGATTCTGGAACACCGCGGATTGAAAAAGCTCTTGGGCACGTACATTGACGCCCTGCCCAAATTGGTCAACCCGAAAACAGGGCACATCCACACATCATTCAACCAGACCGTCACAGCCACGGGACGCCTGAGCAGCAGCAACCCGAACCTGCAAAATATCCCCGTGCGCAACGAGGAAGGCAAAGAGATACGCAAGGCGTTCGTCCCAGAGCCCGGATGTGAATTTTTTTCGGCGGACTATTCGCAGATAGAGCTGCGCATCATGGCGCACCTGAGTGGCGACCCACACATGATAGAGGCGTTCCGGAGCGGATATGACATCCATGCGGCCACGGCAGCCAAGATTTATAAAAAGAACATCGAGGAGGTGACACGCGAGGAACGCAGCAAGGCCAAAACAGCCAACTTCGGCATCATCTACGGCATCACCGTGTTCGGACTGGCAGAACGCATGAACGTGAGCCGAGGAGAGGCCAAAGAGTTGATAGACGGATACTTCGAGACTTATCCGAAGGTAAGGGAATACATGCAGAAGAGCATCGACACCGCCCGCGAGAAAGGTTATACGGAGACCATCTACCACCGCCGGTGTTACCTGCGCGACATCAACAGCCACAACGCCGTAGTGCGAGGCTATGCCGAGCGCAACGCCATCAACGCCCCGATTCAGGGCAGTGCGGCGGACATCATCAAGATAGCCATGATTGCCATCTACCGGAGATTTTGTCAGGAAAACATCCGTTCCAAAATGATACTCCAGGTACACGACGAATTGAACTTCAGCGTATATCCTGAAGAGAAGGAACAGGTGCAACGCATCGTCATCGAGGAAATGGAACGCGCCTGCTCCATGCAGGTCCCCCTCGAAGCCGACTTCGGTTGGGGCACCAACTGGCTGGAAGCGCATTGAAACGGTAGCAAGGCCCTGACGAATAAGGTGGATGCAATTCTGCACAACCGATTCTCATAAAAAGAATATTAAATCTTATTCATAAAAGTTCTTTTTTGATACTTTATCACTATATTTGCAACATAAAGAATCAAAAAAGAACCTTTATGGACAGTCTTTATATGCAAGCTGACGGTTCCATCATCAGCAAAATAGGAGAAAAGCTAAAGGCAAGCCGCCTGAAGCAGAACATCACACAGCAAAGCCTTGCTGAAGCCTCAGGCGTCACACTTTCCACCGTCAAGCGGATGGAGAACGGTGAGATTGGCGCCTTTTCCTCCCTTATCAGGGTACTGCGTGTATTGGGACTTTTGGATTACATCCAACCCTTGACCGAAGAGGAGCAACTAAGTCCGCAGGAATACTATGACCTGATGCACAGCGCGCAAAAGAAGAGCCGCAAAAGAGCTATCGGTAAACTGAAAATAAAAGATAAAGAAGACACAGAATGGTAGATGTAGCAAGAGTGAACCTATTCGGTCAACCGATGGGAACCTTTAGATGGGACAACCGTTATCAACTGGCACAGTTTGAATATGACCGTGACTTTGTCGGACGGGGCTTAGAACCCTCCCCTCTGATGATGCCCGTCAGACAAGGTCGCGTATATTCATTCGGCATGCTGAATAAGGATACATTCAGCGGACTTCCCGGCATGCTGGCAGACTCCCTGCCCGACACTTATGGCCGTGCCCTGTTCAACAAATGGCTCAGCATGACGGGACGTGACAGCGGAAACTCGGTAGAAACCCTTTGTTTCTTAGGCAAAAGATGTATGGGAGCATTAGAGTTTGAACCTGCCATTGAGGTGGGTTATAAGTTGGAACAGAGGATTGAATTGGATACCCTCGTAGACGTGGCAAGAAGTGCATTGGACGAGAAGCAAGCCTTTACAACAAACATCAATGAAGACAAGAAAGCAGCCATTGCAGAAATCCTGCGTTTGGGAACTTCAGCAGGTGGACAAAGGGCAAAGGCAATCATCGCATACAACAAAGCAACAGGCGAAGTCCGGTCCGGACAGACAGAAGCCCCCTATGGGTTCGATTATTATCTCATCAAGTTGGACGGAGTCACTGCCAAGGCTGGTTTCAGGGAAACAGAGAACTTCGGAAGGTTAGAATACTCATTCTACCAACTTGTACGTAAATGCGGCATCGAAATGTCCGAATGCTCCTTAATCGAAGAGAACAGCCGAGCCCACTTTCTCACCAAACGATTCGACAGGATCGGGGATAGAAAAATCCACATGCAAACCCTTTGCGGCATAGCCCATTATGATTTCCGGCTGTTTCATGGATACTCCTACGAACAAGCTTTCGGGGTAATGAGAGCATTACACCTGCCCTACTCGCAAGCACAAGAAATGTATCGACGCATGGTATTCAACGTTGTAGCAAGGAATCAGGACGACCATACCAAAAACATCTCGTTCCTCATGAATGAGGAGGGACATTGGCGTTTGTCACCTGCATACGATATGGGATACGCCTATAACCCTCTCGGACAATGGACGTCAACCCACCAAATGTCCATAAACGGCAAGTTCGAGGACATTTGCCGAGCAGACTTGTTGGAGTGTGGCAAACGGAACAACATCAAAAATGCAGCAGCTATTATAGACGAAGTTTGCGATGTGGTATCTTCATGGCCTGCCATTGCCAAAGAATGCGAGGTGCCACAAGACATGATAGACACCATCACCCCAAACTTATTGACGAACATCTGATTTTCAAACCAAGCCTTACCGGGCTCCATCCACGTACTGCAAAAAGTCTGCTTCCACAATACGCAGTTCGTTGCGCACCTTGTCACCGTCTTTCGCCTTGAACAGGTCGAGTTCATTGGCTACCGGTGCCACGAGTTCCGTTATCTGGTCGAAGGCATCGCCTTCTTGCGCCTTTCCTTTCAAACGGACGGTGATTTCCGATGTCGTTACGGAAGGAAGCGGAAGATGGACATAGCCGAGCGACAGCTCTGTATTTCCGGACCACACAAGGGTGGAGTCGGCATAGATTTCAAGAGGATAGCTTCGCTTTCGCCAACCGGTCAGCTTCAATGACACTTCATCAACACGGGAAGGTTGCGAGAACCCGAACTTTATCCATGCCGTACGCTCACGCCCGTCGTTGCGCCACTCCGTCTCTTCATTGTCGTCCACGCTGTTGGCTGCCAGCTTCTGGTTACACCCAGCCGTAACAGTCCGGACTGGGACGGTGCGTTTATGCTCCGTAAACGAAGGAGTGAGCGGAGTTTCTCCCCGTTCAAGATTGCAAGGCAAATCCCAACGCTGCTGCATGGTGCTCAACCCGTTCTTCGCCTCCACCTCTTGCGACAGCCACTCTACCGTCACCGGTTCAAGCCCTTCTGCCTCAGCAGTAAGACGTATCGTTCCACCCTCCGGCAGACTGCGGACAAGTGCACGGTTCACACCGCATTCCACCGGCAATGAATCGGACAAGACACAGTTGCCTTCTCCCTTGGCTATGCCGCCCCGCCATTCGGCAGGTCCCTCAAGGCTGAACCTCACCATGCGGTTGTCGAGCGGACAACGGCATCCGTTGGCATCAACCACCTCAAACTCCACAAGCGCCATGTCGGCACCGTCGGCACGCATTCCGCCGGGAGCCGTCTCAACCTTCATGCGCAACATGGCCGGTTCCCCGGCTGTAGACAGCACAGCATCGGAGAGTTGCTCGCCTTTCTTGTTGTAAGACACCGCCCTCAACTGCCCCGGTTCGTATGGAATGGAGTCGAATGTGTGTAGAAAATGATAGTCAATCTTCTCCCGTCCCACCGTTCTGCCGTTGAGCAGAAGTTCCACTTTCGGAGCCGATGAGACCACATAGACCGGCTTTACCGTTCCCGAAGGATAATTCCAGTGTCCCATGATATACGTCTGTTCCTGTTCCGGTTCCACCCATCCGTTCCACATCACCTGGTGGGCATAATAGGAATCTTTGGGCAACCGCATGGCATCCACCACTCCACTGGTTCTATAGTCCGATTCTCCGCGACAGTGCGTATTGGTGTCGGAGAAGATAATCTTCACCCCCTCCGGAACTCACCCGGTGTCCCATGCCCGGACGCACCAACCAATAATCATACCACCGCCGGATATGTTCCACAGCCAACTGGTCCTGATTCAGGTTGTAAGCCGAAGCGTCCGCATTACGGTACAAAGGTCCGTCGCCGTTCTTATGATACGGCTCGCTCCAGTCATCCCAATAACGGCGCAAACCCTCATCCCGGCAATATTCCATCGCCCACAACGGTTTCCTTCCGCTTTTATTGATATACAGCATTTCTCCGCCATATTCAGCCCCGGCACTGCCCAGCATTTCCCGGCTACCAACGGCACGGCCTCCGTGAGGGTCGTACTTGTCACGCAACGCCTTCATTTCCATCAGGTGCTGCTCGGAAATCCCCTTATTGCCGCACTCATAGAAGACCACACTCGGATTGTTGCGGTTGTATATCATCGCATCGCGCATCAACGCCACGCGGTGTTCCCAGCGCCTGCCGTCCACATCACGTTCAGAGTCCCCCGCAGGCATTGCCTGCAGAAGTCCTACCCTGTCGCACGACTCCACATCCTGTTTCCACGGTGCCACATGCATCCAACGCACCAGGTTACCGCCACTGCGCACCATTTCCCGGTTGGAATAGTCGCTCAGCCACGCCGGTACACTCATCCCCACTCCGGGCCACTCATTGCTCGTGCGCTGGGCATAACCGTGGACCATCATGACACGGTCGTTCAAATAAAACATCCCGTTGTCAAAATCCGTCTTACGGAAACCGGTACGGGTGCTCACCTCGTCCACACACTTCCCGTCCACCAGCAGTCTGGTCTTCACCGTATACAAGTAACCGTAGCCCCAACTCCAGAAATGCAAGCCGCCCACTTTGGCAGAAGCGGAAAGAACCACCGTTTCATCCTTTGCCACCGACCGCTCCGGAGAACGGAACACCGCCGTTTCCTTACCTTCATTGTCCGTCAGGACCACTTCATACACCACCCGACAGGACTTTCCCGTTTCATTCTTCACTTCCGACTCCGACACAATCTCCGCCGAACGGCGTGCCACATCCATATTCCGTGCATAGACATACACACCGGTAGTCTGCAACGAAGAATACAGCGGCAAGGTCTGATACAGCCGTCCCGCCACATGCAACCTTACATGTTTGGGCAAGCCGCCGTAATTGGCATTGAAATTCTTGTCGTTCCACTGATAACGGCTATGCTCAGAATGTTCCTGTTCATGATAGCTCCAATCATTATCGGTCAACACCTCCATGCGGTTTTCCCCCTTATAATGAATATAAGGTGTAAGGTCGAAGCCGAAAGCCATCACCCCGTTCTCGTGCATGCCTATCCGATGCCCGTTAAGAAATACCGTTGCAGCCTGGCGCGCCCCTTCAAACTCGACAAAGACCTTCTTTCCCCGTGCCGACTTGGGCAGACGGAACGTCTTGACATACCTCACCGTATCATCCGGCAACTTTTCTATATGTACCTTAAAGGCATAGTCCTCGTTAAAGGCACGCGGCAATGTAGCATGATGCTCCTTTCCTTCAAAACAATAGCTCCATCCGCTGTCAAAGTCAAACTCCATCCGTTGCGCATTTGCTGACAAAACGTAGAGAAGCAATGCCAAAGCACCCAGTCTTTTCATATCCTATCTAATAACTTTCTTTCCGTTAACAATATATACACCACGCTTGTCGGCATCATGTAACTTACGTCCCGACAAATCGAATATCTCATCGTCCTTTCTGCCGTCGGCACTGATCTCATCTATCCCGGTGGGGTCTGCCACAATACGTATGCAACCGTCCGTCGACAAAGAAGAAGCATCCCATAACAATCCGGAACCCGGAACCGTCGGTTCAAATACGGGAGTTCCGGTCAGCGTCAACTCTCCGTCTACCGTGAACACCTTCAAGACATCGCCTTCCGCAAAACTGCCACTCATCAGTTCTATCCTGAAAACCGGAGAAGCTAACGTCACCTTACCGTCCACCTTCAATGCATCGCAACGCAGAAAAGAAGACTTGCGCACACGCGAACAGATAATTCCTCCTGATTTCACATTCAAGTCACCGGTCAAACTCAGTTTGCCAACCGATAATATATCCGGAGTCTTTCCGGCACCAATCACACCGTTCTTATTCACCGTTACAGATGCCGCACTTCCCGTACCGACCAGCATACCACCGTTGTTGACAGTAACATTACTGTTGGAAGATGAGTTGCAAAGAGAAAGGATACCTGCATAAACATTCACCTTTCCCTGGCTTTCACCGGTCAGTATCAGTATGCCGTCGCCGTATTTGTTCAGCGTGGCATTGGCATTGAACACACCGGCAAAAGTATCATTGCCTCCCAAATAGCCCACATTCCAGGTACCGGTAGACAGGGTGCAATCCGTAGCATCGCTCACAAGACTGCCTATTTTAGTGGTCATGTTCTGCTCCGTACCGTTCTGTTCCTTGTAATGCGCCACATACACACCGGCACCCGGTTTCAAGGTGGCTTGGGAAAGGTCGGTTGCCGCCACCAAACGCAACTGCCCGGAAGTCACCTCATAAGTTCCCTTAAACGCTGACATATCTGTTGAAACATCCCCACGCACATAAGGGAAGGAAATCTTCAAGGTGCCTTCTCCCGTGAGTTTTCCCTGCACTCTGCACCGGCTTCCTCCGATGAAAGACAATGTTTTGTCCTGAACGACTTCCAACGAATTATTGAACACCGGTATGGCCGATGAACTGTTGTTGTCGAACATACGGATGGTTCCTCCCTTCGCCGTTATCTTCGAAGTGGAAAGCCCGAAAGTGGTATTCCATGCCCCCATGGCAAGCGTACCGCCCTCAATCACCGTTCCGCCGCTCCATGTGTTGCTTCCGCCGAAGGTGATGTTCAGTTGCCCGGCACCCTTCTTTATAAGGGTCCCCTTGCCTTTTATCATGCCTTTGAAGGATGTCGTCCCGCCGGCAACCTGTATGACAGCCGAATCCGTCAGCGTCATTCCACGGTTCGTCGCCGTATTGGCATTGTCTATCTTCAAGACTGTTTTTCCTATTTTCAGATTATCGGCAGAGGCGGAAGCCGCACCGAACGAACTCGGAATGCCCCCGTCGGCAAGTTCCTTCACCGTAACCGTTCCTCCGTTGATGACCGTAGCCCCCGTATAATCGCTCTTGGTAAGATTCAGCAGCAAGTCGCCCTCTCCGTTCTTCACCAAAGAGCCGTCACCACTGAATCCTCCGTTTCCTTTGAATGTATAGGTTTTCGTATTGTCTACAACAATCTGCTTCACCGGCATCAATTCATCCACATTCACAACGGTACGCGTGGCTTCGTCTGTAAATTCCACCTCATCGTTCGCCACAAAACCAGTAGCCATACCGTCCAAAGTGAAGTTCTCGGTTTGATAATTCCAGTTACTATCCGTTTCTCCGGTCCATCTGACTCCTGTAGCCGCCTCACGCTGTTCATGAATGACCAGATAAACCGCCTTGTCTTCATTGATGATGCGATAGGAAACTCCCTTCAACCCGTTGACGGAGAAGTTATCGACACTACCTTTGAAGTCGCCCGTGTACTCTATCAGCTTGAACTTCCCGGAAGCCGGCATGGTTCCATCCGCATGAATCGTAAAGACCACTTTCCCCTGGTTGCACAAATCCCCCGTCACTTTCACCAAATCCGCCTCAGCCTCGCCTTTGATATCCATTTCCATAAATACCTTGCGACCTGTGATGTCCAGTCCATTACGGAATGTCATCACACCGATACGGCTCTCAGGTGCTGCCGCAAAACAGCCCGGAGCAATCCGGCATCCTTCATGGTTCAAAGCACCCTCAAAGGTTATGTCACCAACCGTTGCATTTCCCGCCAAGGTACCTCTCGCCCTCAAATCCACTTTACCGTTTATGGCGGCATTCACCTCCAGCACACCTTCCGAAACGTACGTGGTCCCGCTATATCCGAGAGGAATGTCCGCTACCAATGTCCCTTGCTGACTCTTCCACAAGTCCATCGTTCCCAACAGCGTTCCGCTTCCGGCAAGCCGCACACTC
This sequence comes from uncultured Paraprevotella sp., assembly GCA_900548345.1. GTDB lineage: Bacteria > Bacteroidota > Bacteroidia > Bacteroidales > Bacteroidaceae > Paraprevotella. The sequence continues at coordinate 60,475 of URKA01000006.1, forward strand.
TGTCCTTTCACCGGCATGGCATAAACGACAGCAGGCGCAAGAGATAAATTCACCGCTATATCCGCTCCCGAAGTAAGGTCGATGAGCACACTCTTTCCATCGTGATAAGCCGCTTTTGAGGAACGGTCGTAGGCCGTAAAGTTCATGCATCCCTCTTTCCATTCACCCTCTCCGCTCCAAATCAGGTCTGTCACCATACAAGGAGGCAACTGCGGACGAGGCATGTCATACCCAAGATAGAATCCGGGATCCGGACTTTGGTAATACCCTTTGGTCGTGCACTGCATACGATATGCCGGGTCTTCCTGAAGACAATAAATATAGTCTATATCCGTCTCATAGTCCGTTGTGAATCCGGTGATTCCCACACAGACCCCGTTTTCCACATGACGCAGTATCAGTTCCTCCCGCCAGTCGCCTATGATATCGCCCCAGAAAGCAGCGCGTTTGGCATATACCGTCAGATAACGGTAACCGCTGAGTTTGGCGATTTCGATAAGACGCCCCTTGAAATAATCCTGCACATACACATTATAATGGCTGTCGCTTGTCTGCACTATCTCCCGGTCCGGGTCGCCGTCCCACCAGATACCTTCGGTTGGATAAGAAGAGGTAAGCTCCGGTATCAGGTCTCCCTTGGCACTGTATACACCTCCCATTGTCGACCACATCTCCCATCCCAAATGGTTCGGGTCTATATCCATACATTCTCCACGCCCCACATCTACGGTGGCGGACAGAAACCATTTCTTGATCGGTTCGCCATTGGACGCATCGTAAAGAATCTGCCCCAACATATCGCCCGCATATTGCTGAATGGCAAATGTTTCCAACCCCGGACGTTCAGGGTCGATATCACCCGTACGGAACCGGTCGCCATGAGCGATTCCCGTATTAAAGAGCGTCTTTCCGTTGTGGTCCATCGTATATCCTCCCACCACCATCTCGTCCTTACCGTCACCGTCAGGGTCGGCAATACGTATCTGATGAAATGCCGGTCCCCCCGACACTTCATTGAACAGCTGATGCCAGTTTCCCGCTTTCCCTCCGGAAAAGTCGAATGCCCATGCTCCGTTATAATAATGATGGGAGCCATCGGTAAAACGAGTGTGGTACTCCATGACCACTGCCGGGTGTATGCCGTCATGGTAAAACACTCCCATGTGTCCCACATGCTTGTTGTATTCGTCTCCCATCAGTTGTGAACGGTTGGTGCGCGTATAGCAGTCCTCGGCATACATCTGCTCCACAGAACATTTCTCCCGTCCGGTCATACCGTCCACCACCGTCATATAGCGCGGGGCATTGCGCACGCTCTGTTTCTCATAATCTATAATCCCGTCACCGTCCGTATCTCCGGTCGTATGACCGTTCACATACAGACCGAACGTTTTCGTATCAGGATTCCAGAACTGTGTTCCGTCGCTGGTCTGCATCACCACCTCGCCTTTTCCGTCACAATCGATGTCGTAGGCTAAAATCTGGTCATCCTGTCCCGAACAAATCAGTTCATTAGGTCCCATCTTCACCGTCCACAGATGTTCTCCCGTGCGCAGGTAACCTTCCACATAACAATCGAGCGCATTGCTCAGATTCATGCGATTGACCACATAATCCATTTCCCCGTCTCCGTCAAGGTCTACGGGCCACACATAAGAAGTATTGAAGTTAGCCGCATCCAAAGGAGATTCCATGAAACTGATATCCACGAATATATTGCGCATGTCGTAGTCCTTCACCCGGAAAGGAACACCCGGCTCCGACTCCGTTCCTTGGGAAACGACCGTCACCGACACCTCACTTCCCGCCGGAACAGCCGACGAAGCGGTCTTGTAATTCGTACGGCTCAGGGGAGACGGGTTTATCTTTTTCCCATCGACATACACATTGTACATGGCATCTTCCGGTTCCTGTGCAAGCCGCCTCCAGGACAAAAACACATTCGAACCGTTCTTGACAGCCACCACCCCTCTTCCGAGTGTCTGTTGTTGCCGCTGTGCCCATGCATCAGTTCCCGGCATGAACGACAGTAACCCTGCCATCATCATTACTGCAATCTTCTTCATAGTATACATTTGTTTCTTATTTCCTTAGATTGCAAAGGTATCGTTTGCAGGCGCTACAGAGGGATTTTGTGGTAACAAAAAGGTATAATCATGTAACAAAATAGACATAAGCCTCTGTTTTATGGAGCTTTTTCCTTATTTTCGCATGTGTTTTCCAATCTCCAAAAGCTACTGCCGGTATATGCATGCTGATATAAGACATATCCATCTGCTTTTGTTTTGTGCCATAGCCTTTATCTTGCCGGCACAAAACAAACATATCCCGTCCGCACCAACTACGGCATTTCAAGGAAGGATGGAAACGGAAACGATTGTCTGTACCGAAATGCCGGGACAGAAACTGCTTCCGGTCGCCAATATCAACACCGTGTTTCAAGACAGTGAAGGATATATATGGTTTGGAACAAACGGAGGAGGTATCTGCCGTTACAACGGATACGACATGGACATCTTCCGTTCCGACAAAGACCATCCCGAACTGTTGGAAAACAACGACGTCACTTGCATCGCCGAGGACCGGCACAAAAACATCTGGATAGGCACAAGAAGCGGTGCCTATGTACTGGACCGGAAAAACGATTCGATACGCATGCTACCGGACAAGGGAGTGGTCCACGAGAAGATAAAAAGTATAATTACCGGCTGCGACCACAGCATCTGGATCTGCGCCGAAGAAAATATCGTGCGGTATTCTCCCGACGGAGTGTTCATGAACCGGTATGTATCCGCACGCCACGATGAACAAACGCACACCGACCAGCCCTTGCTTGTGCTGAACCTGTGTCGGGATGCCGGAGGAAACATCTGGGCGATGCAACGCAAAGGCGGCCTGTTGCGCATGGACATGCACGAACCAAAGAAAGGATTCGTTGCACAGAAATGGAATGTACCCTCCTTTCCGAATGACTTGGTTGAAGACTCCCTGTCGGCATGTTACTGGGTAGCCACACGGAATCACGGGATTGTGAAATACACTCCTGATAAAGGTGCGGAGTTTACAGAAAGTCCAAACGGCAAATCCCCCTACAAGATGCAGTATCTTCTCCTTGACCCGGCACGCAATATCCTATGGGGAACATCGACTGACCGTTTTCATGCCTATAAGATAAAACACGGAAGTTTGGAAAGCATCAATACCCAGCCTTTTATCCCGTCAGGCAATAATTCGTTCGGCAACATGATACTTGACAGGGAAGGACAAGTATGGGTTGCCATCCATTCCTCACCGTCTTTCGTCCTGTCTTTCGACAACGAGAAACCGAAACGGGAAACCATACAGACCCCGCAAGGCTTGGAGGAACAGCATGTCATGGCCGACCTTGTCGTATGTGAAGGAGACTACTTTTGGATTTACCAGAATAGAACCAGGCTTTCGCTCTACGAAAGACACAGCGGCAAGATGACCTTCGTCACGGATAAAGCCACACCGTCTCCCTTGACCACCAACCGGTCGCTCGAACCCTGCCGGACAGACAAAGGCGTATGGACCTGCTACGGCCACCGGCTTCTAAAAGTATGGCACGAAGGCATGGAGGTGTTCTGGCACGAACCGGAGAACGTCAGGTTAAAATCCTATATTACCGCCTTGCACGACAACGGAAAAGGGCAACTCGTCATCGGCACAGCAAAAGCCGTCTACCTATATGACTATAAGAAAGATACCGTAAAACATCTGACCGATACGGAGGGGGCCGTAAACGATATAGACATGACAGACGAGGGAACTATATACTTCACTTCCGACAACTCTGTGCCTCAAAAGATTTCTCCGCAAGGTTCCGTCAAGAAACTCGGACACGACAAGAACATCAATTCGGTCTGTGCCGGCAAGAACGGACAGATATGGCTGTCCACGACAACAGGCAACATCTATGTTTATCAGGACAAGACAGGAATTCTCCGCGAAGTCCCTGCAGCAGGAAACGCCAACGGAGATGCGATTAAACAAATTGACACCGACACGAAAGGTCACCTTTGGATTCTGTCCGACAGGCACCTGAAAGAATACAACCCGCAGTCCGCTTCTTTCAGAATCATACACAACAAGGACAATCATGTCAACATGGGCGTCTTCTGCACCATGAACATCATCCGCGACAGCATATACGTGGGCGGACCGGATGCGCTCTGCATCTTCACGCATTCCACCCGTATGGACGACCACCGGGATATCCCCTCCCCTGTCATCACATCGCTGTACGTTGACGGACAGAAGCAAAGTGTTTTCCCGTCCATACAACCCCTCCGGATTGAAGCGGAATCATCCGTCATCGACATCCGGCTGTCCACTTTCGATTTCCTGCATGCCGAAACCATCCGTTTCGCCTACCGGCTGTCGGGTACACATGAGAAGTGGACATATATGCCGGCCGGACAAAACACCCTGCACATCGAAAACCTGCCGTCCGGAGAATACAGTCTTGAGGTAAAAGCAACCAACAGATATGGAACATGGAGCACTCCACAAACCCTATTGCATATCACCTGCCAGACATCATGGAGCAGATGGCACGTCTGGCTTTTGGCATTATCCTTGCTCGTTGCAACCACCGCTGTTTTATGTCTGAGAAACAAACGTAAAAAAACGGCTGTACACGCTTTGAAAGAAAAGGAAAACCAAGAGAACCAACCCACACAGGCACAAGATGCCGACAAGACAGAAATCAGCGATGCCGACAGGCTGTTCATAGAAAAAGCCACGGAAACCATCTGGAAAAACATAGACAATGCCGACTACAGCGTAGAGCAGTTCAGCAGCGACATGTGCATGAGCAGAATGAACCTCTACCGCAAACTCCAATCACTGACCGGACAATCACCCACCCTCTTCATCCGTGACCTACGGTTGAAAAGGGCGGCGCAACTGTTAAGCACCTCCGGCTATTCCGTTACTGAAGTATCCGACATGGTAGGCTTCTCCTCTCCCAAATATTTCAGCCGGTGTTTCAAGGAACTGTACGGAGTGCTGCCTACACAGTACAAAAAAACATAGCAAGACTTTACTGTTCTCATTTTTTCCTAATATTGAAGCCGCTTCTTTCCGCTTACGAGATTTATTCTTAATTTTGCAGTAAAATAACAAGATAATCAATAAAAACGAAATAAACTATGGCTTTAAAAGCAGGTATAGTCGGACTGCCCAACGTAGGCAAATCCACTCTTTTCAACTGTCTGTCGAGCGCAAAGGCACAGGCAGCCAACTTCCCGTTTTGTACCATCGACGCCCAATTGGGACAAATCACCGTACCCGACGAACGGCTGAACAAACTGGCTGAACTGGTTCATCCGGGACGCATCGTGCCCGCTACTTGCGACATCGTGGACATTGCCGGACTCGTAAAAGGTGCCAGCAAAGGTGAAGGATTGGGCAATCAGTTCTTGGGAAACATACGCGAAACGGATGCCATCATACACGTACTGCGCTGTTTCGACAACGACAACATCGTACATGTGGACGGCTCGGTAGACCCGGTACGCGATAAAGAAATCATCGACACCGAACTTCAGCTTAAAGACCTTGAAACCATCGACAACCGCATCAAACGTGTAGAGAAGGTCGCAAAAGTGGGAGGCGACAAACAAGCCAAGACAGAATACGACGTACTCCTGAAATACAAGGAAGCACTGGAACAGGGAAAATCAGCCCGCACCGTTTCTTTCGAAAGCGAAGAGGAACAGCAGGCGGCCAAAAACCTGTTCCTGCTGACGGCAAAACCCGTGCTGTACGTATGTAACGTGGACGACACAGCCGCCGCAACCGGCAACCGACACGTGGATGCCGTACGCGAAGCCATCAAGGATGAAAACGCCGAACTGCTCATCATCTCCGCACAGACCGAAGCCGACATCGCCGAACTGGAGAGCTTTGAGGAAAAACAAATGTTCCTCGAAGACATGGGGCTGACAGAATCCGGCTGCGACCGCCTTATCAAAGCCATCTACAGCCTGCTGAACCTGCAGACTTTCATCACGGCCGGCGAAATGGAAGTCAAGGCATGGACATTCCGGAAAGGCTGGAAGGCACCGCAGTGCGCAGGTGTCATCCATACCGACTTTGAGAAAGGATTCATCCGTGCCGAAGTCATCAAATACGAAGACTACATCCAATACGGCTCCGAAGCCGCCGTGCGCGAGGCCGGAAAAATGGGTGTGGAAGGCAAGGACTACGTGGTACAGGACGGTGACATCATGCACTTCCGCTTTAATGTATAAACCATGATGACGAACATACAATATATTCTTTGGAATCCCGACCTGTTCGCTTTCCGTATAGGCGGTTTCGGAGTGCGGTGGTACTCTCTTTGCTGGTGTCTCGCATTGCTGTGCGCCTACATCGTCGTACAGCGGCTATACCGTAGGCAAAACATTCCCGACAAACTCTTCGACCCGCTTTTCTTTTACTGTTTCGTAGGCATTCTGGTCGGCGCACGCTTAGGGCACTGCCTGTTTTACGAACCCGGATACTTCCTCTCCCACCCTTTGGAAATGGTACTTCCCATGCGACAGGGACCCCACGGATGGGTATTCACGGGTTATGCCGGCCTGGCCAGTCACGGCGGTACATTGGGACTTATCATCGCCCTGTGGCTTTACGTACGCAAGACCCGCCTGAACATCATGCGCGTATTGGACAACATTGCCATCGCCACACCGCTGAGCGCAATGTTCATCCGCCTGGGCAACCTCATGAATTCCGAAATCATCGGCAAACCCACCGATGTGCCCTGGGCTTTCGTCTTCGAGCGTGTGGACATGCTGCCGCGCCACCCCGGACAACTCTACGAGGCCATCTGCTATCTGCTCTTCTTCATCGCAGGCTATATCCTCTATAAGAAATGGCCGCAACGCGTAGGCACCGGATTCTTCTTCGGTTTCTGCCTGACCACCATCTTCACAGCCCGTTTCTTCATCGAATACACCAAAGAGGTGCAGGAAGCATGGGAGGCCTCGATGCTCATCAATATGGGACAAATCCTCAGCCTGCCCTTCGTCATCGTCGGTCTTTACTGCATGTGGGGCGGACGGTTCTGCAAGTTGTTTGCAGAACAGAAATAAGATTGGGAACAAAGAGGCAAGCAAAATAAAAAACACCTGAACAAATCTATAAATAAAACTTTTATTTTTAAAAATAAAGGTTTTATTCTTGAAACCAAAAGTTCTGTTTTCAAAAATAAAAGTTTTATTTATAGATTTGCAAAAGCAGGAAACAATAAAACTACCAGACTCAAAAGGAATACCATGAAAAGAAAACTCTTCATTCATCTGATTTCATTTTTCGCGTGCATACCGCTCCTTGCGCAACGCACACACGTCCCCCTCGATTCCATCCGGCTGAGCGACCCGTGCATACTGGCGGACAGCGCCACAATGACTTACTATATGACCGGCACCGGAGGGAAGTTGTGGACAAGCAAAGACCTGAAATATTGGGACGGACCCTACGATGTGGCGCAGACCGACCCGACATCGTGGATGGGACCGAAACCGGCCATCTGGGCAGCCGAACTGCATCGTTACAAAGGGAAGTACTACTACTTTGCCACCTTTACAAACAAAGACATGAAATTAGGCACATACCGGGGGAACAAGCTGGAGAGAAGAGCTTGCCATGTGCTGGTGGCAGACAAGGCGGAAGGTCCTTACGTCCCGATGGCGGACTCCACTTACCTTCCGGCCGACAAACTGACGCTCGACGGCACATTTTGGGTCGACACTGACGGAAAACCTTATATGGTGTACTGCCACGAATGGTTGCAGAACTGGGACGGTACCATCGAAAAAATAGAACTGAAAGCGAATCTCAGTGGAACGGTAGGCGAAGGAAAACTACTTTTCAAGGCCAGCGCATCGCCCTGGAGCCGTGAAAAATTAGAAGGAAAAACGGTGCCCAACCGCGTGACCGACGGCCCCTACCTATTTCGCACACAAACAGGAAGATTAGGCATGATATGGACCAGCTGGATTTACGATGTCTACACACAAGGAGTCGCCTATTCGGAAAGCGGGACACTGGACGGCCCGTGGATACAGGAAGAAAAGCCCATCACCCCACCCAACTTCGGACATGGCATGCTGTTCCGTACGTTCAACGGCAAACTGCTCATGTCCGTACACAGCCATAAGGATATAAACGGACACTACCACCGTGTGCCCCACCTGTTCGAAGTGGACGATTCGGGCAACCGGCTTGTCATCGGACGGGAATACCGCCCGTGACACCATGCACTTTTACTTGCCTTTCACGATACGCTTGATGTCGTTCAGTTTGTTGAGTGCCTCTACAGGTGTCAGGTTATTGATGTCCAGATTGAGGATTTCATCGCGTATCTGACACAGGACAGGGTCGTCCAACTGAAAGAAACTCAGCTGCACACCGCTCTGCGGCAACACGTCTTTGTTACCCACGGCAGACCTGCCCACGGCATCCTTGCTGTTGGCAGACTCCAGGTCTTTCAATATCACGTTCGCACGGTCGACGATAGACTTGGGCATACCCGCCAGTTTCGCCACATGGATACCGAAAGAATGTTCACTGCCTCCCCGTTCCAGCTTGCGCAGGAAAATGACCTTCTGGTCCACTTCACGCACGGACACGTTATAATTCTTTATACGGGGATAAAGTTTCTCCATCTCGTTCAACTCGTGATAATGGGTGGCAAAGAGCGTGCGCGCCCTTCCTCGTTTGTTCTCGTGAATGTATTCCACGATGGACCATGCTATACTGATGCCGTCGTAAGTGGATGTGCCGCGCCCTAATTCATCGAAAAGCACAAGACTGCGCGGGGAGATGTTGTTCAGAATATTGGCCGCCTCGTTCATTTCTACCATGAAGGTACTCTCTCCCATCGAGATGTTGTCGCTCGCCCCTACCCTGGTGAAAATCTTGTCCACCATACCGATATGGGCGGAATCCGCCGGCACGAAACATCCCACCTGTGCCATCAGCGTAATGAGTGCCGTCTGGCGGAGCAAAGCGGACTTACCGGCCATATTGGGACCCGTAATGATAATGATTTGCTGCTTTTCTGTGTCCAGACACACATCATTGGCAATATACCGCTCTCCCACAGGAAGTTCCTTTTCTATCACGGGATGACGCCCCTGACGGATGTCCAGCACATCGCTGTCTTCCTGCACTACCGGACGCACGTAGTTGTTTTCTTCCGCCGTACAGGCAAAGGAAAGCAGACAGTCCAGCCGTGCCAGCAAGGCTGCATCCACCTGAATGTCGGAAACATAGCGGGCGAGTTCCGTCACCAGTTCATTAAACAAGCGGGTTTCGAGCACAAGAATCTTGTCTTCCGCCCCCATGATTTTCTCCTCGTATTCCTTCAGTTCCGGTGTGATATACCGCTCGGCGTTCACTAATGTCTGCTTGCGTATCCATTCGTGCGGCACTTTTTCCTTGTGCGTATTGCGCACTTCCAAATAATACCCGAACACGTTATTATAGGCTATTTTCAGGCTTGGGATGCCCGTTTTCTCCATTTCGCGCTGCTGGATTTTCAGCAAATAATCCTTGCCTTCATAAGCGATGTGGCGCAATTCGTCAAGTTCCGCATTCACTCCTCCGGCAATCACTCCACCCCTGTTTACCAACAAAGGCGGATCGCTCTGTATTTCACGTGCGATGCGGTCGCGGATAGCCTCGCAAAGATTCAGTTTCTCCCCTATCCGCCTCAGTGATTCGTCTTTGGCGTGTTCGCAGGCGGTTTTCAGCGGAGCTACGGCCTGCAGGGCCACTTTAAGCTGTACCACGTCGCGCGGCGACACCCTTCCTGCGGAAACTTTCGATATGATGCGTTCCAAATCCCCCATCTGACGGAGTTGTTCGTCGGCCAGTTGCCTGAATTCCGGCTCACGGAAAAAATATTCCACCACATCGAGACGCTCATTCACAGCCTTTTCAGACTTGAGCGGGAACAACAGCCAGCGCCGCAACAAACGCGCTCCCATGGGGGTAATCGTCTTGTCGATTACCCCCAACAGCGAGTTGCCCCCCTCCACCATCGACTGAAGAATTTCCAGATTGCGCACGGTGAATTTGTCCAGACGCACGTAGCGCTCTTCTTCTATCCGCGATATGGATGTGATATGTCCTATGCGGCTGTGCTGCGTCATCTCCAGATACTGCAAAATAACTCCGGCAGCCACGATACCGCAACGAAGGTGGTCGATGCCGAACCCTTTAAGGGTTTTCACCCCGAAATGCGTCAGCAGTTTCTCCGTGGCGGAACGTTCGGAAAAAGCCCAGTCGTCGATTTCGAATGTAAAAAACTTCATACCGAAATTTCCTTCGAACATGCCGCGTTTTCCGCGCTCGAAAAGCACTTCTTTGGGTGCGAAGTTGCCCAACAACTTATCTACATATTCCGTCGTGCCCTCGGCTGCAAGAAACTCTCCCGTGCTGATATCCAAAAAAGACACACCGCACGTGTTTTTGTTGAAATGCACGGCAGCCAGAAAGTTGTTCTCCTTGTTGCTGAGCACATTATCATTCATTGACACGCCCGGCGTAACAAGTTCCGTCACCCCTCTCTTCACCAGCGTCTTGGTCAGCTTGGGGTCTTCCAGCTGGTCGCAAATGGCCACACGTCTGCCCGCCCTGATGAGTTTGGGCAGATAAGTGTCGAGTGCATGATAGGGAAAGCCGGCCATTTCGATGGGTTCTCCTCCCTTTCCACTGTTGCTCCTCTTGGTCAGGGTAATCCCCAATATGTCGGCGGCCACCACGGCATCCTGACAATATGTTTCATAGAAGTCTCCGCACCTGAAGAGCATCACTGCATCGGGATGCTTGGCTTTCAGGTCGTAGAACTGTTTCATCATCGGGGTTAACCCTTCCTTTGCCATAATCATAACGGTTTAGAATCTATCGCAAAATTACAACTAATTTTTGATTCCGGAGGGTAAAGAGGGGAATTTTAGCAGGCACAAAAAAACGGGACAGCCCTCATATCACAAGAGGAAAGCCCCGACACACAAATCTTTAATCTCTCAACTTTTCTTCTATAACAATAAACGAACTATTATGCTTCTTCCATAAACAGCTGCTCACGCAGGTCTGTACTTGTTAATCCTTATACAATCTTTATTTACCTATAACTAATACCTAATTTCCTTTTCACACGTCTCACGACGATTCATAATCTCTTTGTCTGCTTAAGACGATGCAAAGGTATGAGGTTTCACAAAAAAAATAATGTCCGGAGTCGAAAAATTACCTTTTTAACCTTTTTTCTTGACTTATATCAAGTTTTTAAGGTTTCTCTGTACCGTCTGTCTGCAACCGGTATAAAAATACAATAAAGAAAGCCTTAAATTTTGTTCTCCGAGAGGTTTCCACTATCTTTGTACGCTATTTATATTATAATAAAGAAGTTAATCACGGAAATGATGGAAAAGACTGACATATCCTTGCTTACGGACAACTTCTTCGAGGCAATCGGGAAAGAATGGATGATAGTCACTTCGGGCTGCATGGAGCATTATAACATGATGACCGCATCGTGGGGCGGAATAGGGTGGTTGTGGAACAAACCCGTGGCGTTCGTCTTCATACGTCCGGAAAGGTATACCTTTGATTTTATTGAACGTACGGGCAGGATGACCCTCTCTTTCTTGGGTAAGGACGAAAAGGCACGTGCCGCCTACAACCTGTGTGGCTCCAAGTCGGGACGAGACATGGACAAAACAAAAGAAAGCGGACTCATGCCGATAGGAATCGGTGAAAAAGGGGAGGACGTAGGTTATGCCCAATCGCGCCTCACACTGGTATGCAAGACACTCTATGCAGACGACTTGAAGGCTGAATCATTCGCAGAACGGGAAATCTGCGGAAAATGGTACGGGAAAGCCGGCGGCTACCACAAAATGTATATTGTGGAAATCGAAGAGGCATTCGTGAACCGTGATTGAATTCATCTTATCGGAAAACAAAAAACATCATATACAAAATGGAATACAATTTCAAGGAAATAGAAAAAAAGTGGCAACAGTACTGGATTGAGAACCATACGTACAAGGTAACGGAAAACAAGGACAAGAAGAAGTTCTATGTGCTCAACATGTTCCCTTACCCCAGCGGCGCGGGACTGCACGTAGGCCATCCCTTGGGTTATATCGCTTCGGATATCTATGCACGCTACAAACGTCTGCAAGGATTCAACGTGCTGAACCCTATGGGATATGACGCGTACGGACTTCCTGCCGAACAATATGCCATACAGACCGGGCAGCATCCTGCCATCACCACCGCGGCCAATATCAACCGATATCGTGAACAGTTGGACAAGATTGGATTCAGCTTCGACTGGGATAGGGAAGTGCGTACCTGCGACCCTGACTATTACCACTGGACACAATGGGCTTTCCAGAAAATGTTCAACAGCTACTACTGCAATGATGAAAAGCAGGCACGACCCATCAGCGAATTGACAGCCATGTTCGAAAAACAAGGAACGGAAGGGCTGAACGTGGCTTGCAGCGAAGAACTCAGCTTTACGGCTGAAGAATGGAAGGCCATGGACGAAAAGGAACAACAGGAAACCTTGATGAACTACCGTATCGCTTATTTGGGCGAAACGATGGTGAACTGGTGTCCTAAATTAGGTACCGTGCTGGCTAACGATGAAGTGGTGGACGGCGTGAGCGAACGCGGCGGCTATCCCGTGGTACAGAAAAAGATGCGCCAGTGGTGCCTGCGCGTAAGCGCATACGCACAACGCCTCCTCGACGGCCTGGACACCATAGACTGGACCGATTCGCTGAAAGAAACGCAACGCAACTGGATAGGACGTTCGGAAGGTACGGAAGTGCAGTTCAAAGTAAAAGACAGTGACAAGGAATTTACTATCTTTACCACCCGTGCCGATACAATGTTCGGTGTCACATTCATGGTACTGGCTCCCGAAAGCGAACTGGTGCCCGAAGTAACCACGGAAGCACAGAAAGACGAAGTGGAGGCTTATCTTGACGCCACAAAGAAACGTACCGAACGCGAACGTATCGCCGACCGTCGCGTAACGGGTGTCTTTTCAGGTTCGTACGCCATAAATCCTTTCACCGGCGAATCCATTCCTATCTGGATAAGCGATTACGTACTGGCCGGATACGGAACAGGAGCCATTATGGCCGTACCGGCTCACGACAGCCGTGACTATGCCTTTGCCAAGCACTTTAACCTTCCCATCATTCCATTGGTGGAAGGATGCGACGTAAGTGAAGAGAGTTTCGATGCAAAAGAAGGAATAGTAACCAATTCTCCCCGAAAGGATGTGGTGCCTTACATCGACTTCTCACTGAACGGACTGACCGTCAAAGAAGCTATCGCGGCTACCAAAGAATACGTCAAGAAGCATAACTTGGGTAGGGTAAAGGTAAACTACCGCCTGCGCGACGCCATATTCAGCCGTCAGCGCTACTGGGGAGAACCGTTCCCCGTATACTACAAGGACAATATGCCTTATATGATCCCCGAAGATTGCCTGCCTCTCGAACTGCCGGAAGTAAGCAAATTCCTTCCGACCGAAACAGGAGAACCGCCATTGGGACATGCCACCGTATGGGCCTGGGATGTGGAAAACAAATGCGTGACCGAAAACTCGCACATCGACCACAAGACCGTATTCCCGTTGGAACTGAATACCATGCCGGGATTTGCAGGCAGTTCGGCCTATTACCTGAGATATATGGATTCCAAAAATGACAAGGCTTTGGTGGACAAAGACGTAGACGCCTACTGGAAAAACGTAGACCTGTACGTAGGCGGTACGGAACATGCCACGGGACACTTGATATACAGTCGTTTCTGGAACAAGTTCCTGCACGACTACGGATATAGCTGCACGGAAGAACCCTTCGGCAAATTGGTCAACCAAGGAATGATTCAGGGACGAAGTAACTTTGTCTACCGCATCAAGGATACGAATACCTTCGTTTCACTTCATCTGAAAGACCAGTATGAAACAACTCCTCTCCATGTGGATGTCAACATCGTTTCGGGCGATGTGCTCGACACGGAGGCTTTCCGCAACTGGAGACCGGAATACAAAGATGCCGAATTCATATTGGAAGACGGAAAGTATATATGCGGATGGGCCATTGAGAAGATGAGCAAGAGCATGTTCAATGTAGTCAATCCGGATATGATTGTAGAAAAGTTCGGTGCCGATACGCTTCGTCTGTACGAAATGTTCCTCGGTCCGGTAGAGCAGAGCAAACCTTGGGATACAAACGGAATCGACGGCTGTCACCGTTTCCTGAAAAAATTTTGGGGCTTGTTCTACAACCGCACGGACGAATTCCTTCCGAAAGACGGAGAAGCCAGCAAAGAATCTCTGAAATCTCTGCATAAACTGATTAAGAAAGTGACTTCCGATATCGAAGAATTCTCTTACAACACATCCATCAGTGCATTCATGATTTGTGTAAATGAATTGTCACAACAGAAATGTGACAACAAACATGTGTTGCAGGCACTCGTCGTACTGATAGCACCCTTCGCTCCGCACATCGCAGAAGAACTGTGGCACGCTTTGGGCAATGAAGGAAGCGTATGCGATGCGCAATGGCCTGTGTGCAACGAAGAGTATCTGACGGAAGACAGCATGAAACTGAGTATTTCATTCAACGGAAAGACCCGTTTCGTGATGGAATTCCCTTCCGATGCCGACAATGCCACGATAGAACAAACCGTGCTTGCCGATGAACAGACGCGGAAATATACCGAAGGGAAACAGATAGTGAAAGTCATTATCGTACCCAAACGTATTGTAAATATCGTATTGAAATAATACATATATAACAAGGAAAGGTTATCTTAAAGGTAGCCTTTCCTACACAGAAACCTTATAAATCCATACACAATATTATGAATTACTCCAAAACACAAATATGGCAAGAAGTCAAGGATTATACAGGCATCCTTATAGGACTTACTATGTACGCTGTGGGATTCACTTGTTTCATGCTTCCTTATCAGATTACGACAGGAGGATTGGCAGGTATAGCAGCCATCATTTTCTATGCCACGGGATTCCCCGTACAATACACTTACATAACCCTCAACGGCTTGCTACTGATAGCAGCCATTAAGGAACTGGGATTCCGGTTCTGTGTAAAGACCATAGTGGGCATTGTGGTCCTTACATTCCTATTAGGACTTTTCCAGGAATTCATTGTTGATGAAAACGGCAACATGATGCGCATTCTGGGTGACCAGACCTTCATGTCATGTGTATTGGGCGCATCTTGCGAAGGCATAGGACTTGCCATTGTTTTCCTTAATAACGGAAGTACGGGCGGAACAGATATCATAGCGGCCATTGTCAATAAGTATAAAGACATTACATTAGGACGTATACTTATGATTTGCGACATCATCATAGTATCTTCATGCTATTTTGTATTCCATGATTTGACAATGGTGGTATTCGGATATTCCACACTCATCATTTCCATGTTCCTGCTCGATTATTTCATGAACAGCATAAGACAGTCCGTACAGTTCTTTATATTTTCCAACAAATACGAACAAATAGCCGAAACCATAAGCCGGGAACTTGACCGCGGCGTAACCGTACTTTACGGTGAAGGATGGTATAGCAAGGAACAACGACGCGTGCTTACCGTATTGGCCAAACGGAAAGAAGGCATCAAAATATTCAGAATCATCAACCAGATAGACCCTAATGCCTTCGTTTCGCAAAGTAACGTAGTGGGTGTCTACGGCGAGGGATTCGACAGGATTAAGGTGAAATAAGTATAGATGAAAGAAGAAAATACTTGTCCGGATACACATAAGCAAAGGCTTAAATGGGTGGACTATGCAAAATGCTTTTCCATCTTTTTAGTGGTGTCTTTCCATTCACCCCATAAAGCAGAGGGATACATGGGTGACATACTCCAACTGTTAAGGATGCCAGCCTTCTTCATGATATCTGGACTACTTTTCAGAATGGAGAAATATCCTACACTGAAATATTTCATCAAACACAGAAGCATTCAGTTATTAGTACCGTATTTTTTCTTCTTTCTCATATTTTATATACTTTGGTTAGTCGGAGGACGAAACTGGATAGGAGGGAACGATATGGAATGCTCCATTTGGCAACCATTGTTTGAATTCGTATACGGTACGCCTTACTTGATAATAGCACCCTATTGGTTTGTATGTTGTCTATTCAGCATACAAATCATTTATTATCTGTCAATAAAGTACCTTCCACGTCCATTAGCTCTACTTTTCTTTTGTGTAAGCCCTATATTATGTAGTTTCGATGCTTTCCAGAATTTACCATGGAACATATCGAATGCGTTTCTCTACATTCCTTTATACGCTTTTGCAAACCAATACAAAGATTTAATAAAAGGACTTTCCACAAAACACATATTGCCCGCAAGCATAATGCTCGTTGTCGCTCTAACAGGAATATACTGTATGAAAGATTATCACCCCGCAGTGAATAATCTACTAAGAACTGTATACAGCGTATTGATTATACCGGCATACGTGTTTTTCATCAAAGCTATATCTTATTGTATCAAAACAGATAAAGCAGCACAGTTTATAGGAAAAAACACCATTATCATATTGGCATTACAAAATTATTTTGTCGGAACGGTCAAACTGACATTTCCTTCGTGGGTTAACGAAGGGAGCATATTCACCAATATCATCATGACTGTACTGAACATTGCTTTTTGTTGCATACCCATATACTTTATAAATAAATACACTCCTTTCATAGTAGGAAGAGGTACATATTTTGAAAATAAACTAAAGACAAACAAAGAATGAAAAGAAAACTTGTATTTGCCACGAACAACCCGCATAAACTTGAAGAAATAAAAGCCATATTGGGGGATAAGATAGAAATACTCAGTCTTTCGGACATTAATTGTCATGCGGATATACCTGAGACTTCAGATACGCTTGAAGGTAATGCGCGACAGAAATCGTTATATATTTATGAACACTACGGCATGGATTGCTTTGCCGATGACACCGGACTTGAGGTGGAAAGTTTAAATGGCGCACCGGGAGTCTATTCGGCACGTTATGCCGGAGACGGACACGACTCACAAGCCAATATGCGTAAACTTCTGAATGAAATGAAAGAAAAAAACGATAGAAGGGCACGATTCCGCACTGTTATTTCGTTAATAGAAAAAGGAGAGGAACAACAGTTCGAAGGTATCGTACAGGGAGAAATATTAAGGGAAACAAGAGGAAGCAGCGGATTCGGATACGACCCCATATTCAAACCGGAAGGATACGAAGAAACATTTGCTGAATTGGGTAACGAAATAAAAAACAAGATAAGCCATCGTGCCCGTGCCGTAAATGAGTTGTGCAAATATCTCTCCGAATCATAACCGTTTACCCCAAAAACAAATGAACATGAAAAAATATATTTTAGCATTTATCGCATGCATATACGCCATTGTTTCGGCAGGACAAGCCATCGGACAATGGAAAACCTATCCGGCTCTTCAGATAGCTACCGACAACGTAGCGGTAAACAATAAAATATATTCTCTTTGCAACGGAAATCTTTTCAGTTACAATACAGACAATACTGAAATATATGTATATGACAAGATTAACGGATTGCATGACGTGCACATCAAATTCATACGATACAGTCTGGAAACCCAAAAGCTGGTGGCTGTCTATGAAAACGGAAATGTAGACATAATTTATCCTGACGATGAAATAACCAACCTGAAACAGATAAAAGACAAGAACTATACGAATCTTATCATCAACAACGTTGTCATAAACGGCAAAACCGCTTATTTATGTACCAACTTCGGCATCATAGAATTGGATTTGGAAAAAGAAGTGTTCAGTGCAACCTATAATCTGGACATGAACGTAAAATGCGGCATAGAATATGATAACCATATATACATAAGTACCGACGAAGGTTGTTATAAAGGAGACATGCACCTTAATCTGTTGGACAAAGCGAACTGGAAGCGCTTGAATAACTTTACCTTCGACCAAATTACGCTTTTCCAAAACGAACTTGTTGCTTTCAAAAACAAATCGGGACTATATAAATTAGATAAAAATACCTTTGGCCAGACTGAATTGACCAAAGGAAACTTTACCTACTTCTCCCATGACGACAATGTGATGATTGCAGGAAACGAGTTTATGGTCAATGTATACAAATCATTGAACGACAAACAACAAATCACTTTTGAAAATACTTTCAACCAAATTCATCATTATAAAGGTACATATTGGGCAAGCCAGAACAAAAACGGACTGCAACCTTATAAGATTGACGGAAACTTGTTCACTCCCATACAATCCCCTGTACAACCCAACAGTCCTGTGAGAGATTATTTCTGCAATATGCACTATGACGGAGACAGACTGCTTATAGCCGGAGGAGACTTGAACTACAGCGGTATCGTACGAGAAGCCACCATCATGTATTATGAAAATGACACATGGTATAATTTCATTGAAAACAATGTGGCCGAACAGGTAAATCTTCCGGAGTACGTAAACGTAAATTCCATCGCACAAGACCCTAAAGACCCTACACATCATTTTGTTTCCACCCCGCGATTGGGACTTTACGAATACAAAGACCTGAAGTTCATAAAAAAATATGATTATACCAACAGTAAGATATCAAGTATTTATCCCGGAAGAGACAATGCATTGAGATACATAGGCTGCTCCGCGCTCAACTATGATAGTAACGGAAATCTTTGGATGATGAATAACAGTGTCGACACGCTGTTTGTCATACTGAAGTCTGACAATACATGGACCAAATTATATTACCCTGAAATAGCCAAATCACCTACGTGCAACTTCTTCATCACTTTTGACCGGAACGGAAATGTATGGTTCAACTCCCAGCGTATGGAACCGAGAGGAATATTTTTCCTGGACTATAACGGTACGCTGGAAGACACTTCGGACGACATCCATCTGTTGAGAAGAAACATAACCAACCAAGACGGGGTGGAATATATTCCAGATGCTTTCTATTGTATTGTAGAAGACCTCAAAGGAGAAATATGGATAGGAACGAATATAGGACCCTTCGTCATCTCTGAACCTGAAAAGTTCGCCAACGAGGATTTCACCTTTACACAAGTGAAAATATCAAGAAACGACGGAACGGAATATGCCGATTACCTGTTGAGCGGAGTGGAGGTGAGAGCCATTGCCATAGACGGAGCCAACAGAAAATGGATAGGTACGTCATCGGACGGTGTTTATCTGGTAAGTGAGGACGGACAGGAGATGTTACAACATTTCACCACCGAAAATTCGCCGTTGCTTTCCGACGAAATACAAAGCCTGGCCGTAAATCCTAAAACGGGAGAAGTGATGATGGGCACAGGCGAAGGACTTGTCTCTTACATGAGTGATGCCAATACGCCAAAGGACCAACTGGAAAAAGACAATATCAGTGTATACCCCAATCCTGTGACTCCTGATTTCAACGGGCCGATAGCCGTAAGCGGACTTACGGCCGATGCGGAAGTGAAAATAACCACCGTAACCGGACAACTTGTCTATTCAGGTCATTCCAAAGGTGGATTGTTCACCTGGAACGGAAGAAACAAAAGCGGAAAAAGAGTATCTTCGGGTATATATAATGTCATAACCACCAATGCGGAAGGAAAGAAAACCGTAGTGACAAGGGTTACATTTATCCGCTGATTTTCATACACTTGTATAAGGCAAAAAGTGTACCTGTGTACAATGAAATGTTGACCTGTGAGCAATCGAACGCACACCTGTGAGCATTTCATCGCACACAGGTCAACATTTCAGCCCAAACTTCTCCATTATTTTTTGTCAAAACTTATTTATCAATTCAATGATACAGGAAACCTCTTCTCCGGTCAGCAGAGGAGACATGGGAAGACTCAATTCCTCGGCATGGATACGTTCGGTTACAGGCAATGAAAGGCCGCAGTATTCTTTCAATGCCTCCTGACGGTGAGGTGGGATAGGGTAGTGGATAAGCGTCTGTACACCGTTTTTCTTCAAATAAGCCTGAAGTGCTTCCCGACGTTTTGTCAGTACGGCAAAAATATGATATACATGCGAAGAAGAATACACTTCCGAAGGAAGAAGAATGATATCCGGATGATGTATTCCATTCATATAGCTTGATGCTATTCTTCTTCTCCTTTCATTATCCTCATCCAGCCTGTCGAGTTTAAGACTTAATACGGCGGCATGCAACTCATCCAGCCTGCTGTTTATACCTTTATAAACATTCACATATTTGACAGACGAACCATAATTGGCCAGTGCCCTCACTCTTGCAGCCAGTTCTCCATCCTGAGTGGTGACGGCACCGGCATCTCCCAAAGCACCTAAATTCTTGCCCGGATAAAAGCTGAATCCGGCGGCATCTCCCAAAGCACCCGCACGTTTTCCGTTCCGATAAAGGGCACCGTGAGCCTGTGCACAGTCCTCCACTACTTTCAAACCATATCTGTGTGCAATTCCATCAATGGCATCCATCTCGCAAACACGTCCGTAAAGATGAACCGCCATGATGGCTTTCGTACGCGGCGTAACAAGTTCCTCCATCCTTGCAGGGTCTATATTGCATGTATCCTTGCAGGGTTCGCAAAAAACAGGCTTCAATCCGGCACGCAATACAGCTAAAATGGAAGCGATGTAAGTATTGGCAGGCACAATGACCTCATCCCCTTTCCGCATGCTTCCCATGGTCACATAAGCCATGAAAATGAGTGTAAGCGCATCCAGTCCGTTTCCCGTACCCACACAATGGTCCACTCCGCAATAACCGGCAAACTTATGCTCGAAACGTTCCGTTTCCTTTCCCTGGAGATACCAGCCGGAACGTGTCACACGCACAACAGTCTCCGACAAATCCGGTTCAAAGGAATCGTTGATACGTTTCAGATCCAAATAGTTTATCATAATACGTTGTTTTACAAAACCAGTTCATAAGTATCATATACTACCGCCCGTCCTCCGAAACCTTCCTTCTGATATATCAGTCCTTCATTAAGCACCCGTCCTCCACATTCTACGGAAGTCCCCAAATCAAAATACATCTTGTCCTTATAAACCTCATTTATCAGGCAATGAAAAAGAAAATCCACAGCCCTTTTCATCCTTCCTTCTTCAGTGGAGGATATATATTGTGCGTGGGCAACCCTGTCGGTCAGATACATCACACATCCTGCCAGTGTGTTTCCCTCCGTATCACACACCCTGTGCAATACAATGCGGTCGGGAAAACAGGCATGCAGGCGTTTGATTTCATCCAGACTGTGCACCGGAGAAGCGTGGTGCTTTTCTTCAAGATTGGCTTCCAAAACTTTCCAGAACGCTTCAAAGTCATCGTCCTGACAAAGCACCAATCCCTCCTTCACAGCCCTTTTGACATTACGGCGTTTGGATTCGCTGAATGCCATCCTTTCTTCACAGGAACAGACGACGGTGGATATTTTACGGGCGGTAAGTTGAGCTCCCACACGGTATAAGGCATATAAATCTTCTTCTCCGGGATACTTCTTATATATATAAGGAATAGGGGAGTATACGAATTTTTCAAAACCGTTGTCACGCAAAAAATCCATGATTTCATTGAAAAGCTCCAACATCATCCTTGATTTCATGACATGGTCTGCAATCACACCTCCGTATGTCAATCCTTTATGGCTGCAGAATACACGGTCTTGTGTATGGGCCGGAAGCAACGCGCTCAACCTATTGTCGTAATACGCCATCAGAGAGCAGTCATGGAAACGGTCGGCATGGTAATCCATGTAATCACGCATGAAAAGAAACGTTCCATTACGGGAACCGCGCACGAACTCATCCCATATCGTTTTACAGGAAGGTGTGTAACGCTCCAACCTCCATTTAGACTGCATCTCATCCATGGATTATCGCTGAAAATTCTTCATAAGAATTAATATACATCTCAGGTCTGTAAGGTTCGGAAGACAAGACCAACAATACCGCATCTTTTGAAAACTCCAACAGTTCATTCCATGTATACGGTGGAATGAGAAGTCCTTTGTCGGGCGAATCCAGATGATAATGTTTGCGTCCTTCCTTGTTTTCAAGACAAATATGCACACATCCTTTCACAGCCACAAGATACTGGTAGGTAATCCGATTGGCATGATTCCCGCGTGCCTCGCCTTGAGGCACACCGTATATCCAATATACCCTTTTGATGTCAAAAGGAATATCCTTTTCTATTTCAGCTACCGTAAGACTTCCTCTGCCGTCGGTATGTGTATCCAACAGTTTCATGATTTACAAACCTAACTTTTGAGAAATTTCCAACATCTTGTGAATTGGCACAACGGCTTTTTCCGCCACTTCGGAATCCACCTGTATTTCCGGCCATTCGTATTTCAACGTATTGTAGAGTTTCTCAAGTGTAATCAGCCTCATATAGTTGCATTCATTGCATGCACAAGCACTGTCGTCAGGCGGTGCAGGGATAAATGTCTTCTGCGGGCAAGACTTCTGCATTTCATGTAAAATGCCACTTTCGGTAGCCACAATGAACTCTTCACAATTATCCTGAATGGCAAATTTCAGCAACGCAGCGGTAGAACCTACCTTATCCGCAAGTTTCAGCACGACATTCTTGCATTCCGGATGAGCCAGTACTTTGGCATGAGGATGTGCCTTCTTCAACTCGATAATCTTTTCAACGGAAAATTTTTCATGCACATGGCATGCACCGTCCCACAGCAACATGTTTCTTCCCGTAATGGCATTGATGTAGTTACCTAAGTTCCTGTCCGGTCCGAATATCATCTTTTCATCTTTAGGGAAACTCTCCACAATCTGCCGTGCATTGCTCGACGTAACAACCACGTCGGTCACAGCTTTCGTAGCAGCTGTGGTGTTGACATACGAGACAACCGTATATCCGGGATGTTCTTCTACAAACTTTGAAAACTTGTCGGCAGGGCAGCTTTCAGCCAAAGAACAAGTGGCATTCAAGTCAGGTACCAGCACTTTTTTATCCGGACAGAGGATTTTATTGGTTTCTCCCATAAAGTGCACACCGCACATCACGATAATATCCGCTTCCGTCTTGGCGGCTTTCTGTGCCAACGCCAAACTGTCGCCTACGAAATCCGCAATATCCTGAATCACACTTTCCGTATAATAATGCGCCATAATCACAGCGTTCTTTCTTTTGCACAAGTTCCTGATTTCCTTTTTCAGGTCAAGTCCCTCTTCAATGGGTTCGTCAACGAATCCCCTGTCTATCCATTCCTTTTTAATCATATATATTATTTATTTTCTTTTTTTTATTTCAGAGAAAACCTTATGTTAATGATAATAGCCGGTTGATAACGTCGATAAAAACAAGGCATGAAATTTGCTTTTTAAGTTATCAAGATGAGAAGTCGAATTGTTTCTTATGTTTCAACAAGTATCAATCTCCCTTCTCTTTCTTTATTATAGAAGGTTATATCATCTTCATGTATGGTTTTCAACTGATGTTCATAATGCACAAAGTTAAAAACTTTAATGGAAAAAAGTCTCATAAACCTGATGAAAATAAGGTTTAAACTTGAATTCTAACTTTCCATAACTATTTTGGATATTCCGGATTATGTTATAAGGCGTCTCGTTATTAAATACACAAATATTTTTTTGAAAATATATATGTTATTTATAAACCTGTTTTCAATAGGTTATTTTCTGTTTTTACTATCTTTGTGAACAATTAGGTTAAAAAGAGATGAGAAAGCTGAAGATTACGGAATTGAACAGAATTTCAAAGGATGAATTTAAGAAAGTTGAAAAGATGCCTTTGATTGTGGTTTTGGACCACGTAAGGAGTTTATATAATGTAGGTTCTGTGTTCCGCAGTTCAGACGCTTTTTGTGTAGAATCCATTTATTTATGCGGAATTACGGCGACTCCTCCTCAAGTGGAGATACATAAGACTGCATTGGGAGCTGAAGATTCCGTCGATTGGAAATATTATGATGATACGAAAAGTGCTGTACGGGATTTGAAAGAATGTGGTGTGGAGGTGTTGGCTGTGGAACAGGTGGAAGGAAGTACGATGCTCCAGAGTTTTCAACCGCAAAAAGGTAAAAGGTATGCCATTATATTAGGAAATGAAGTAAAAGGTGTGCAGCAGGAAGTTGTTGACTTATGCGACGGTTGTATAGAAATACCTCAATTTGGAACGAAACATTCTCTGAATGTTTCAGTTACTGCAGGTATACTGATATGGGAATTTGCAAGGAAACTTAAGTTATGAACAGAGGTTGAAATGTTATAATAGTCCTGCTTCCACCATCCGGACCACACGTTCGGTCAGCTTATCATCATTTTCCGGGTCATAGTCTTTCTTTAGACTGGCACCGAAAATAGAAGCGAATGTATTGTAAAAACCAGCTTTGAAAGGTCCGAAGAAAGCCTTTACTATTTCAAATGAATTTTGGTTGCATTCCCTGTCGATAAGTTTGATAAGAAGTTTTCCTTGGGAATAAGTAAGTTTCTTCATCTGTGGAGTATACTGTTTTTTAATGCCTTTTTCTACGGAACGTATATGGGCATCTTTTTCTTTCTTGGTAGGCAAGGTTTCCAGATATTCGTATGTCTCTTTGATGGTTTGGTTTACTGTCTTGGCTATGGGAAGTGTCTTCTTTACGTTATAGACGAGTTTGTTGTATCGTATGATGTCTTTCTTGTTTTTGAATTTTAATGGAGGATATACAGGGAGTTCCGGCATGACGATGACGGTAATGGAATCTCCCTTATAAAATTCTTTTTGAAGTTTTTTGTAGAAAACTACAGTAATTGTCGGTTCATTCGGCTGCAAAGCCGAATTCTCTTCCTGAGCCTTAACATGAAGTGCTAAAGTACAGAGTAGAAACACCGATATGACCCGTCTATATAGTCTCATTCAGCCTGCAAAATTATAAATTAAATAAATTAGCTCCACACTTTTTGCAAATAATATGGTTTCTTATATTAAAAATAGTTCTTATATTTGGAATGTGACAGGAATCTTTCCTTATATAAGTTATCGACAACATGTGTGCATAATTGTATTAATGTTTTGTTTTCTACAATTCTATATTGTGGATAACATGTATGCACAGTACTATTCTTGGGAGGAGTTTGTAGAAAAGATTTCTGCAGACGAAGACAATGAGTACGGATATTTGAATTCTTTGTTGGATGATTTGGAAGAATTACATGAAAATCCCTTTAATTTGAATACGGCAACCAAAGATGACTTGAAACAACTTCCTTTTATGGACGATGTGACGATAGAAGAAATTTTGGCTTATATATATAGGTATGGTCCTTTACAAAGTTTGGGTGAACTGAAGATGATAAGTCAACTGGATTATCAAGTCCGTCAGATGCTGACGTTATTTGTTTATGTGGCTCCTGTGAGTAGGGGACATGAAAGAATAAAGTTGAAAACTCTTTTGAAAGAAGGACGAAATGAATTGTCAACGAGATTGGATGTACCTCTTTATAAGTGCGATGGATATAAGAGATACGAAGATGAAGTATTGTTGAAAAACCCTAATAAGATATATCTTGGTAACGGCTTATACCATAATTTGCGTTATCGGTATGTCTTTAAGAATAAGGTATATTGGGGTTTCACTGCGGAGAAAGATGCCGGAGAACCTTTCGGAAGTTATGGAAACCGGGCTTATGATAGTTATTCTTTTCACTTCTTGTTGAAAGATTGCGGAAAGCTCAAAGTATTATCGTTAGGGGATTATCGTTTAAGCTTTGGCGAGGGATTAGTGGTTAATACAGATTTCTCGTTGGGAAAAATTACCATGTTACATGAAGGGGAGAAAAGAGATTATATCAAAAAGTTCTCTTCCGTTTCCGAAACTTCTTTTTTCAGAGGAATAGCCGCTACGTTTCAATTCGGCCGATTAGGCGTTTCTGCTTTTTATTCTTATCTTCCGGTGGATGCTACATTGAGAAAAGACGGAACGATTTCTTCCATTAAGACTGACGGATTACATCGTACACTGCTTGAATTGTCTAAAAAGCATAATGTTACGGAGCAAGTTTCAGGCGGAAACATTACTTGGCAAAAGAATAATCTCTCTATAGGTCTGACAGGTTTATATCAACATTTTAATGTTCCTTTTTCCACAGGTTCGGAATTATACAGACTATATTATCCTTCAGGAAAAGATTTTGTGAACATGAGTGTGGATTACAGATTCCGTTATAACAAATTCTTTATTTCCGGAGAAACGGCATTCAGCAATGTCCATCGGGGATGGGCTACTTTGAACAGGGCTTCCTATCGTCTGAACCATAAATATAGTCTGGTGGTGCTGCAACGTATGTTTGCTTACCAATATGTGGGACTGCATGCCAATACTTTTTCCGAAAACAATCCGGTGGCCAATGAAAGTGGATTTTATGTCGGTATGGAGGCTGTACCTGTGAATGAACTTAAGATATTCGCTTGTGTTGACTATTTTTATTCTCCTTGGTACAGATATGGAATATCACATCAATCTGAAGGAATAGACGGGATTTTCGAAGTGGAATGGAATCCGTACAGGAGTAAATGGAATGTGTCTGTACGTTACCAAATCAAACGCAAGGAACGTAACGAAGAACCCTACCTATATAATAAGGTAAGAACACAAATACAATATATGCCTTCCGCTTTCTGGAACATAAGGTTATTGTGCAGGTATACGGACATACGCGATATTTACGGTCGCCATACACACGGCTATATGATAGGAAGCACCTGTAAGTGGAGGGAAAAGAAAGACAGGATACGGCTGTCTGTTTCGGTTGTCTGTTTCAATAGTAAGGATTACAAGGCATCCATGTCTTTTTATGAACCTTCGTTACTGTATGCCTTTTCTTTTATCAATCTGTATGGCAATGGCATGAGGACATCTTTGAACGGAAGGTGGAATATCACAGGAAACTGGATGTTTATGGTGAAATACGGTCTGACAACCTATTTTGACAGAAATGAAATAAGCAGCGGATTGCAACGTATAGAAGGAAACAAGAAAAGTGACCTTTATTTTCAGTTGAGATATAAGTTTTAAAACTATTATGTTACCTTTGTGTTGATAAAGAAATATACTATGTCTACTGTAATTTATCCTTCTCCCATCTTCGGCCCCGTACATAGTCGTCGGTTGGGAATCTCTTTAGGTATAAACTTATTGCCCGAAGATGGTAAATTATGCACATTCGATTGTGTATACTGTGAATGCGGATTCAATAAAGACCGGCGTCCGAAGAAAGGTTTTCCTTCCCGTGAAGAAGTCCGTCAGGCTTTGGAAAACAAGCTGAAGGAAATGAAGTCAGATGGTATGGCACCGGATGTTCTGACTTTTGCCGGCAATGGAGAACCTACCATTCATCCTCAGTTTGCCGGTATCATAGATGATACATGTCGGCTGCGTGATGATTATTTTCCCGATGCCCGGATAAGTGTGTTGACCAATTCCACTCAAATACTGAAACAGGATGTGTTCGAAGCATTGAAGAAAGTGGATAACAATATCCTTAAATTGGATACGGTAGATATGGACTATATTGACAGGATTGACCGTCCGACCGGTCATTACGATTTGAACAGGCTGATAGTCCGCATGAAAGAGTTTGAAGGAAAATGTGTCATTCAAACCATGTTCATGAAAGGTGCTGTCGATGGGAAGGATGTGGACAACACATCAGATAAATTTGTCTTACCCTGGCTGAAAACGATAAAGGAAATAGCTCCTTCCCAAGTCATGATTTATACGATTGACCGCGAAACTCCTGCGCACGGTTTGAAGAAAGCCGGTCCGGAAGAACTCGACCGCATCGTGGAGCTGCTGCGAAAAGAAGGAGTGCAGGCTTCAGCTTCATATTAGAATATGGATTATCATTAGTTGATTTGAGAAAATGGAGAAAGTCTGTTTGAAAGAAACGAAGAAGGTAACCATACTCGTTCCATGTCATAACGAAGAGTTCTCTTTGCCTCTGCTTTATGAACAGCTTCTTGTGCTGATGAACGGTCACACGGAATATCTGTGGCAGATTCTTATGGTGGATGACGGGAGTACGGACGGGACGCTTGATGTGATGCGGACGTTGCACAATCGCGACGACCGTATGTGTTATATCAGTCTGTCGCGCAACTTCGGCAAGGAAAATGCCATGCTGGCAGGATTCGACTATGCCGGAGGTGACTGCATGGTGATAATGGATGCCGACTTGCAGCATCCTCCTTCGCTTGTTCCCGACATGTTGGAACTTTGGGAAGAAGGATATGAAGATGTGTATGCCCGTCGTGTGACGCGTGGAAGGGAGCCATGGTGGCGACGTCGTCTGTCGTTGGTGTACTACAGTATATTGCAGCGGATGTCAGATGTGAAGATTCTTGAGAACGTGGGCGATTTCCGTCTGCTCGACCGCAAGTGTATCGATGCGTTGCGTACCATGCGTGAGACGCAACGTTATACCAAAGGCATGTTCTGTTGGATTGGATTCCGGAAAAAGGAGATTGTTTTTGAACAACACGACCGTGTGGCAGGACATTCGTCATGGAACTTGTTAAAGTTGTTCAATCTGGCTGTAGAAGGCATCACCTCTTTCACCGTAGCCCCTTTGCGCATATCCATTGTGTTGGGATTGGTGGTATCGGCGGCTGCCATTATATACAGCATATACTTTTTTGTGAAAACGTTGTTTAATGGAGACCCGGTGCAGGGATTTCCCACGCTTATCATTGTCATACTCTTCCTTGGAGGCATGCAACTGTTTTCATTAGGCATCATAGGTGAGTATCTGGGTAGGATTTTCAATGAAACGAAAAACAGACCGGTATATATTATAAGCGAAAAGGTAGGAGTATGAAAAACCGTAGTGTCGTGATGTTTATGATGGCTGTGGCCGCAGTGATGCTGTTTTTCAATTATGTCACGCCACCCACTTTGTCGGATGATGTGCTCTACAAATGCGTATGGACACTCGACGAGACAGAAGCGAGAAGACCTATAGAAACTTTCGGCGACGTGATGGAGTCGCAGGCGGCACACCGTCAGGTGGTCAACGGACGTATGGTAGTGCATACCGTGGCCCAGGTGTTTATGGGAATGGTAGGGAAAGACGTGTTTAATGTGCTCAATGCTTTTATGTTCTGTCTTCTTGTTTTGCTTTGCGCTTTGTGGGTAAGGCCTGTGCAGGATGGCAAAGGTGTCAGGGCAACGGTGGTGGACGGAGCGCATGGTCTTTTTCTTCCGGTGGTGCTGTTCACATTCTTGTTTTTTATTCTTGTGCCGGGCTTTCACGATGCTTTTCTTTGGTTTGTAGGCAGTTTCAACTATCTGTGGACAATGGTGGCCGTGGTGTCGTTCCTCATCTACTTTTACAGGAAAAAGGATGCCGCCCTTACTGCGGGCAGTTTTCTTGCCGGTCCGTTTGCCTTGCTTGCCGGTTGGACACACGAAGGACTTACGTTGCCTTTGTCGTTGGGATTGATGGTATGGATGTTTTTATGCCGTCGGGATGCACTGCGTAGCGGCGCTTTTCCCGCGGTGTTGTGTTTCATGGCCGGCACAGCCTTGTGTGTATTGGCATCGGGCACTTTGGAACGTGTTGAGAGTAGCGGGATGTCATTGATGAGCCGTATGTTCTACGGCTGTTATTGTATATTCAGGTTTGTCCGTGTGTCATGGTTGTTGTTGGCCGTGGTTGCCGTGGCTTGGTTCCGGCATCGGCGCGATGTACTGAAGGAGGAGTTGCGTCGCCACATAGTGCTCTATTCCGCTCTTCTTCCGGCCTTCGGCATCATTTTAGTATGCGGCCGTACGCAGGCCCGTGTGTGTACCCATGCAGAGATATTGGTCTCTTTGTTGCTTGTCAGTCTGCTTTTGCGTCTGAAACCGGACAGGAGTTTCAGAACGGTTGTGGTTGCGGCTTGTGTTGTGATGACGGCCGTTACGGTTTTCGTTGCCGGATTCGGTGTGACGAACAAGCGTAACTACGACTATCAGTTGGCTCAACAGCAAAATCCGGCTGTGGATGTAGTGAAAGTAAGACAGATGTCCGATACCGGTTGTGCCTTGTTCGATGCTCTTGTGGAAAGGTATGTGGTTCCGTCGGTTGAATTCGGTTTCTTTTCATGTTATCAGGGATTTGATGCCGATGATGTGAATTTGCGCAGTGCGGCTATGCTTTACGGCAAGTGGCGGGTGATATACTTGCCGGAGGAATTTGCGGTGAGGTTGCAAGACATGCCGGAAAATTTCAGAGGAGTGATGTCTGACGCGTGTGGAAAAATATGGGTGACTTGCCTGCCCGACGGTAGCCGGGCTGAGGTGGTCCGCTTTCTTCTTAATCCGGAACCTCCGGAATCTCTTCCTTTGTACAAACGTCCCTTTGCGTATGAGGGAGACTGTTATGAATTGCCGGAATTGAAATTCAAGACGGTGGAACTTTACGGCCGTACCTATCTGTTTTTTGACCGTCCGTTGACCAATGTTTACAGAAGGATAAAAAGCATAGACGTAGTTCTGGATTCGGGTGAGAGGCTGAACCTTGAAAATCTGTAATGAACACCGTATTTTGCGGACAGTTCACTATATTTATGTCCAAGCCGGGAAAAACTATAAATAAAACTTTTATTTTCAAAAACAAAACTTCTGGTTTCAAAAATAAAACCTTTGGTTTTATAAATAAAAGTTTTATTTATAGAATTAATCCTTTAGAAAGTGAGTTTTTCCATGAAGAGAATCAATCGTCATTACCGTAAGCCTGAAAGACAAACAAATCTTCAGGAAATAGCAATAGGAAGAAAGATAACTGATTTGTATAGAAGATGATAAAAAAACGAAGGTGCATCGTTCGTTATGACGACACACCTTCCGTTTCAGTGATATTGGAGTCTTCTTTCTACTTCTGGTCGTAAGCGTGTTTGGGGTAGTCGGTCGTGTAGTGCAGTCCGCGGCTTTCCTTGCGCTCTATGGCCTGACGTGTAATCAGGTAACCCACGTTTATCATGTTGCGCAGTTCGCAGATGTCCTTGGTGGCCTTTACCCGTTTGAAGAGTTCTTCTGTCTCCTCGTAAATCAGGTCTAGACGCGTCCAGGCACGTTTCAGTCGGAGGTCGCTGCGCACGATGCCCACGTAGTTGCTCATGATTTGTCCCACTTCGCGCATGTCCTGTGCGATGAGCACCTTTTCCTCGTTGCTCATTGTGCCTTCATCGTTCCATTCCGGAATGTTTTCATTGAAGGTATATTGGTCGATTGTCTCCAGGCTGTGGCGTGCTGCCGCATCGGCATATACCACGGCTTCGATGAGTGAATTGCTGGCAAGGCGGTTGCCGCCGTGCAGACCCGTACACGAACATTCTCCCACCGCATACAGGCGTCTGATGCTGGAACAGGCGTTCAGGTCTACTTTGATTCCGCCGCACATGTAGTGTGCGCAGGGCACCACGGGAATATACTGTTTCGTGATGTCTATGCCTATCGACAGGCATTTGGCGTAAATGTTGGGGAAGTGATGTTTCGTTTCCTCGGCATTCTTGTGCGTCACGTCCAGACACACGTGGTCCAGTCCGTGTATTTTCATTTCCTTGTCGATGGCCCGTGCCACGATGTCGCGTGGGGCCAGGCTGAGCCGTTTGTCATACTTCTGCATGAATTCCTCTCCGTTGGGCAGACGCAGGATGCCGCCGTATCCGCGCATGGCTTCGGTGATAAGATAGGCCGGATGTGTTTCGCCCGGACAGAACAGGGCCGTGGGATGGAACTGTACGAACTCCATGCCTTCCACCGTTCCTTTGGCACGGTATACCATGGCGATGCCGTCTCCCGTGGCGATGTTGGGGTTGGTGGTAGTGGCATATACGGCTCCCGTACCGCCTGTGGCCATCAGGGTGACACGCGAAAGGAATGTGTCTATCTTTCTCGTATCAGGGTCCAGAATGTAGGCTCCGTAACATTCGATGTCGGGTGTGCGTCGGGTCACTTCGATGCCGAGGTGATGCTGTGTGATGATTTCCACCGCGAAATGATTTTCGAGAATGGTGATATTAGGGTTATGGCGTACGGCCTCCATCAGTCCGCGCTGGATTTCGAATCCGGTGTCGTCGGCATGGTGCAGGATGCGGAATTCCGAATGGCCGCCTTCGCGGTGCAGGTCGAAGTCTCCGTTCTCCTTTTTGTCGAAGTTCACTCCCCAGTCCACCAGTTCACGTATGGCCTGCGGAGCGTTTTTCACCACTTGTTCCACGGCAGCGGGATTGCTGATGTAGTCGCCGGCAATCATCGTGTCTTTGATATGTTTGTCGAAGTTGTCCACTTCCATGTTCGTGACGGATGCTATCCCCCCCTGTGCTTTTGCCGTATTGGCTTCGTCCAGTGTCGTCTTGCATACGATGGCCACCTTTCCTTTTCCGGCGTTGGCCACTTTAAGGGCATAACTCATACCGGCCACTCCCGAACCGATTATTAAAAAATCAAACTTGCGTATCATGTCATTTACGGTTAGTCGATACAAAACTACGTAAAAATCGAATCGGTTGTGTTTGTGTTTGCAGAAAAAAATGTAACTTGCATGAAAAATAAGAATCATGGTACGCACTTTTCATTCCAAAATAAACAAGACCACCTTGTTCTTCTGTCTTCTGCCTGCCACGGTGCTGGCCGTTTATTTCTTTTGGGTAAAGATGCCTTTGGCGGCACTGGCGTTCATGTTGCTGCTGGTTGTGTTGACCGAACGTCTGATTCATACCTCCTATATCTTTACCGACGACGGACTGTTGTGGGTCGACAAGGGAAGGTTTTCGCGGAAGACGGCTCTTGCGCTGTCCGACATCAGCAAGGTTGAAGTGGTGCGTTCCTCCGCCCTGTCGCTGTTGAAGAACAAGGATACGGTGATGCTGACTTTGCGCGACGGTTCCTTGCGTTTCATCACGCCTTTTCCGGCGGATGACTTCTGCCGTTATCTGAATCATAGAAAGGAGAACGAACATGAACAGGCCGAAAATGTGTGACGTAGGGCAGAAGTGCTGTCTGTTGCTCTGCCTGCTGTGCGGTTGTGTGCAAGGACTGAAGGCCGGTGATGAGGACTTCCGGCCCGACAGCGGATACAAGGAATGGGTGCGGCAACTGGACGAAGGATTGTCCGTCCTTTTGCAGGATGAATTGTTCACCGCCACACAGGTGGGGATGTGTGTGTATGACCTGACGTCAGATACATTGCTTTATGCCCGGAACATCCGGCAACGCATGCGTCCGGCCTCTACCGAAAAGTTGCTTACGGCCATCGTGGCCCTTTCCGAACTGGGTGAATCACATTGTTTCACCACGTCTCTTTTCTGTACCGGTGAGGTGCGCGACAGCGTGCTATGGGGAGATGTCTATGCCGTGGGTGGTTTCGACCCGCGTTTCGGAAAAGATGATATGGCGGCTTTCGTCGAGAGCCTGCGCGAGCAAGGCATCGACTCGATAGCCGGACATTTGTTTGCCGATGTGTCGATGAAGGACACGTTGAAGTGGGGCTGGGGATGGTGCTGGGACGACGACATGCCTGTGCTCACTCCTTTGCTGTATCATGGAAAAGACTGTTTTATGGAGAGAATGGGAGAGATGCTGCACGAGGCCGGTATCGGTTACGTTT
Organism: uncultured Paraprevotella sp.; assembly: GCA_900548345.1. Lineage (GTDB taxonomy): Bacteria > Bacteroidota > Bacteroidia > Bacteroidales > Bacteroidaceae > Paraprevotella. The sequence continues at coordinate 94,201 of URKA01000006.1, forward strand.
CCGTCGGCCGGGAGTGCTGTCCGGCCGGGGCACGGCTGCTGGTATCCCGTTCGCATACCATGGTCCAGATTCTGACGCGCATGATGAAAGACAGCGACAACCTGTATGCCGAAGCCATGTTCTATCAGGTGGCGGCGAAAGACCGGCGACCGTATGCTTCGCGCAAGGACGCCATGTATCATATAGAGAAGCTGGTGGGTGAGATGGGATACGATGTGGAAAACTATCTGATAGCGGATGGAAGCGGTGTATCGCTTTACAACTATCTCACGCCGGAACTTGAACTGGCACTCCTGAAATACGCTTACCGTCACGAAAACATCTTCATTCCCCTGTATGCCTCCCTGCCCGTGGCCGGTAAGGACGGCACATTGCGCCGGAGGATGAAGAAAGGCGATGCCTGTGGAAATGTGCATGCAAAGACCGGTACTTTGGAAGGAGTTTCCACACTGGCGGGCTATGCAAAGGCACGGAACGGTCACCGGCTCGCTTTTTGCATCATGAACCAAGGTATATCGCGTGCGGCCTTCGGACGCGACTTTCAGGACAAGGTTTGTGAATTGCTGTGCAAATGAGATTCGTGGAGTCTGATTATCCGTAAAAAATATCTATGGAATCAAAAAAAACGTTCAGGCTGGCGTCCGTTTGCAATCGTTTTGTTATATTTGTTATCACGAATATAGGATGCGGTTCGGCATAGACAATTGGAAAACCTCGTTTTCATTTGGCCTCTGCGCTCACCTTTCCGTATATTTGTCCATAAACCCTTAAAAACAGCAACCTATGAAGTACAAATTATTAGTGCTCGACGTAGACGGGACGCTCCTCAACGACGAGAAGGAAATAAGCAAACGGACGCTGAATGTCCTGCGCAAGGTGCAGCAGATGGGAGTACGTATCATGCTGGCTTCAGGCCGCCCAACATACGGATTGTTACCTTTGGCCAAGACGCTGGAGCTGGGTATTTACAACGGTTATATCCTTTCATATAACGGCGGTCAGGTGATTAACGCCTCAAACGGTGAAGTCATATTCGAGCGCCGAATCAATCCTGAACATATCCCTTACCTGGAGAAAAAGGCCATCAAGAATAACTTCGCCATCCTGACATACAACGGAGATACCATCGTGACCAACGACCCCTCCAATCCGCATGTACAGGCCGAGGCAGCACTGAACGGCATGAAAATCGACCATCAGGAGTTCTTCTCCACGGCCATAGATTACCCGCCCTGCAAATGTATGCTCGTGAGTGATGATGAAAACGCACTTGTCGGACTGGAAGAGCATTGGAAGCGGCGGTTGAACGGTATGCTTGAGGTATTCCGTTCGGAACCTTATTTCCTTGAAGTGTTGTCTGTCGGAGTAGACAAGGCGAACACGCTGGCGGCCATCATGGAAATGGAAGGGTTGAAGAGCGATGAGGTTGTGGTCTTCGGCGATGGCGTGGCGGATGTGACCATGCTGCAGCTCACCGACTTGGGTATTGCCATGGGGAATGCTCCGGATTCGGTGAAACGTTGTGCCGACTATATCACGCTTTCCAATAACGAAGACGGTGTGGCCGTGGCGGTGGAAAAGGCTTTTTTGGCCGAAGTGCGCCCCAGCGAGATACCTTTGGATGCCCTGAACGCGCAGTCGGGCAGTACGCTGATGGGTAATCTCGGCATTCAGTACACCTATGCTTCTCAAGAACGTATCGAGGCTACCATGCCGGTGGACCACCGCAACCGCCAGCCTTTCGGCATCCTTCACGGAGGAGCCACGCTGGCCTTGGCTGAAACGGTGGCCGGGCTTGGTTCCATGGTGCTCTGCAACCCCGATGAATTTGTGGTGGGAATGCAGGTGAGTGGAAATCATATCTCTTCGGCCCACGAAGGGGATACGGTGCGTGCCGTAGGTACGATAGTGCATAAGGGACGTTCGTCCCATGTATGGAATGTGGATGTATTCACCTCTACGGGCAAATTGGTGTCGTCCGTGCGTGTGGTGAATAGTGTGATGAAACGTAAATAATGGATGTCATAATCGATTGGCTCCGTAGCGGAAAACCTTTTGTGTTCTATCGTCTTCCCGGCGAACAGACGTGTCACGGTATCCGTTCGGACTTGTCTTCGTTGCAGTATTCCGAGGATGTTTCGTCGTTGAACCATGCTTCGGGTTATGTATTTGCCCCTTTTCAGTCAGGAAAGGGGCATCCTTTGTGTCTGTTGCCTGCGGATGAAGAAGTGTGTTTCGTCTTGTCCCGGAGGCGGGATGATGTGGTGGAGGCTCCTGCGCCTGTTCCGTCTGTCGGGCCGGTGTGCGAGACGCCGTCTGCGGAATATGCCGGAATATTTTCCCGTTTTTCAGCCGCACTCGTTTCGGGCGAATACAGCAAACTGGTTCTGTCGCGTCGCTGGTCGGCGGAGTGTCCTCCGGGTTTCTCGCTGGCAGAGGCTTTTGCTGTGGCGTGCCAGCGTTACGTGCATTCATACGTATACCTTTTATATATTCCGCATATAGGATATTGGCTTGGTGCGACGCCGGAGATTCTGCTTTCCGGATGCGGGAATGATTACAAGACGGTAGCTTTGGCCGGTACACAGTCTTTGGACAGAGGGCATGCGTCAGTGGAGTGGTCGGAGAAGAACATAAGAGAACAGCGTTATGTGTCCGACTACATTTGTGACTGTCTCCGGAAAAGAGGTATCGAACCTTCTGTTGAGGGGCCTCTTACCGTGACGGCCGGCGCGCTGGCTCATCTGAAGACGGAAATACGCTTCACTTGGGATGCCGCCGGACATATCGGCGATTTGCTGAAAGAACTTCATCCCACCCCGGCTGTATGTGGCTTGCCTGAAAAGGAGGCCTGCCGTTTCATCAGCGGGAACGAAGGTTACGACCGCGGATATTATGCCGGTTTTCTCGGCAGGTCGGATGCTTTCGGAAGGACAGACCTGTATGTGAACCTCCGTTGCATGCAAGTGGATGAAGGCAAGGAAAACCTCTGTCTGTTTGCCGGAGGAGGATTGCTGGCCGCATCCCGGTGCGCGGATGAATGGATGGAGACGGAACGCAAGTTGCAGACCATGAAGTATGTCATTCAAAAATCAGAAGCTCATGTATTCGGATAAGAAAAGTGTGCGGCAACTTGTAGCCTTGTTCGCGGCCCACGGTGTGCGTAAAGTCGTGCTTTGTCCGGGCAGCCGGAACATTCCGCTGGTGCAGTCATTCGCATCGCATCCGGCTTTCGAATGCTATTCGGTGACAGATGAACGCAGTGCGGGATTCTTTGCCATCGGGCTTGCCTTGCAGGCTCATGTCCCCGTAGGGGTATGCTGCACTTCGGGCTCCGCACTGCTGAACCTGCATCCGGCGGTATGCGAAGCGTTCTACAGGCAGGTGCCGTTGATTGTTGTTTCAGCCGACCGTCCGGAAGCGTGGATTGGTCAGATGGACGGCCAGACACTGCCGCAACCGGGTGTGTTCGGCGGACTGGTGAAAAAGTCCGTGACGTTGCCCGAAGTGCATACCGAGGAGGACGAATGGTATTGCAACCGGCTGATTAATGAAACCTTGTTGGAGGCAGTACATCATACAGGCGGACCTGTGCATATCAATATACCTTTGGCTGAACCGCTTTTCGGTTTCACGGAGGAATCCCTGCCCGAAGTGCGGTGCATCGAAAGGTGGGATGCGACGGACGAGACGGCGTTTGCGGCTCGTCTGCATACAGAACTTTCCCGTTACGGAAAATGTCTGGTTGTGTCCGGACAAATGTCTGCCGGAGAAGCTGCCGGAGTGGCATGCCATATTCCTACGGACCACATGGTATGGCTGACCGAGGTATTGGGCAACGTGCCGCAGGATGCCGGTGCCCTGCGCCGTTTCGATGCAGCACTCTTCACGTGTGACGAGGAAGAGTGTGAAAGTCTTCGTCCCGATTTGCTCATCACTTTCGGGGGACACATCGTGTCGAAACGTTTGAAGAAGTTCCTGCGCAGGTATACACCTAAAGCGCATTGGCATGTAGCTCCCGACGGGCGGCCTGTGGATTTGTTCCGTTCTCTGACGGCGGTCATAGAGGCCTCGCCCGAAAGGTTTTGGAAAGCACTGCAGTCGGCGGATGTCATGCCCCGGCAGGAGTATGTGGGCCGGTGGCGTGATTTGTGCGGTAGGGTGATGGAGCCGCAACCGGAATATTCCGGACTCTATGCGGTGAAGAACGTATGGACGGCCTTGCCGCCCCATAGCGTGTTGCATCTGGCCAACAGTTCCGCCGTTCGTCTGGCCGAGTTTTTCCCTTTGCCGGAAGGGGTGGAGGTGCTGTGCAACCGTGGCGTAAACGGTATCGAAGGTTCGCTGTCTTCGGCGGTAGGTTACGCGGCGGCCTCGGACAGGCTGAATGTGTTGCTTGTCGGCGACTTGAGTTTCTTTTACGACATGAATGCCCTGTGGAGTGCCGGCATCCGTTCCAACCTGAGGATTGTGCTGTTGAACAACGGTGGAGGTGGAATTTTCCACACACTTCCCGGATTGTCCATGCAGGACGGTGTACGCCGCTTCGTCACGGCAACTCACGATGCCTCTGCGGAGGGATGGGCGCGTTCCCGCGGGTTCAATTACCTGAAAGTGTCGGAGGAGTCGGCCCTCATGCCGGCTTTAGGAAAGTTTTTTGAGGAAACCTCACCGGTTCCGGTGTTGCTCGAAGTCTTTACCGATGCGGATGGGGATGCCGATGAACTGAGGAAATATGAGCAATGGATTAGAAAAACCAAAATACAAGAAATATGAAAAGAGAGTGGACTACTTTGAAGGAATATGAAGACATCTTGTTTGACTTTCATGAGGGCATAGCCCGAATCACCATCAACCGACCGCAAGTGCGCAACGCCTTCACTCCACAGACGGTATCGGAAATCAGCCACGCGCTCTACCTGTGCCGGGAGAACCGCGACATTCGTGTGGTGGTGCTGACAGGCGCCGGTGACAAGGCATTCTGTTCCGGCGGTGACATGCACGTGAAAGGACATGGGGGATATGTCGGAAACGACGGTGTGCCCCGTCTGAATGTGCTGGAGGTGCAGAAACAGATACGTTCGTTGCCGAAGCCGGTCATTGCGGCGGTCAACGGGTTTGCCATCGGGGGCGGTCATGTGCTTCATGTGGTATGCGACCTGACCATCGCTTCAGAGAATGCCGTGTTCGGGCAGACCGGACCTCGCGTGGGCAGTTTCGACGCCGGTTTCGGTTCGTCCTATCTGGCACGTATCGTGGGACAGAAGAAGGCGCGTGAGATTTGGTTTCTCTGCCGCAAGTATACGGCGCAGGAGGCACTCGATATGGGGCTGGTGAACAAGGTCGTTCCGTTGGAGAGGCTGGAGGACGAGTATGTGGCCTGGGCACAGGAGATGATGCAGCTCAGTCCTTTGGCCTTGCGCATGATTAAGGTGGGACTGAATGCCGAACTCGACGGTCAGGCGGGCATACAGGAGCTTGCCGGCGATGCCACCATGCTGTATTACATGACCGACGAGGCGCAGGAGGGTGGTCGTGCGTTCCTGGAGAAGCGCAAGCCGGACTGGAGCAAATAAAGTTTCCCACTTATACCTGAATAACCCCCTTTCGCCAACATTTTTTCGTCAGCGAAAGGGGGCATTGTTTCTCAGACACACATATAGAAACAATATCTTAAAGTCTTATTCTATTTTCTCCAGTACAAAATCCGTGGCAGTGAACCATGTGCCGGTCCATGCCTCGTCGGGACAGTCGTTGGTGATGCCGTAGCGTACGGAGGAATCTTTGATGATAACCGGTTCGATAACCACTTCGTTCCAGCCGTAACCCTTTCCGTCGTTGGCTTCGGCAATGTATTTCGACACGGAATCTACCGATTCGCCATGCTTCTTTATGCGTTCTACGGCATTTTCCCATAAATTACCGCCGCTGCTGTAGCCTACGGGAACTTTTGCGGCATACCGTTGCTTGCCGTTGTACAGAAATATCTGGCAGCCGTTGCCGTCCGTTCTTGCCACGGCTTTCAGGCGGTATTTTCCCGGTGTGACCTTGGCTGTCTTTTCCACCTCATACAGCAATCCCTTGTGGGCATCCCCGGCTATGTACCGTCTGGCTTTGTCACCGGTGTAATATTTACCGCTATAGGTGTAGAAATGGCTGTTCCGGCTTTTGACGATGCGCCAGCCCTGTTGTGCCAGGTAAACGGAGTCTTTGCTACGGACAACGGAATCCTGAATCATTTTTTCCTGCTTGTAGATTTTATCTTCATAGTTGGTGGTCAATACGATGCAATGTGTGAACGATGCGCAACCGACGATGAGCAGAAGCAGCCAGCTTATGATGAGAACCGTGCGCTGCGATGCCGTGAGCGAAGTGGTGCGTCCGAACATGTTCCGGATGATATGAACCAAGAGATAGATGCTAAGGGCGAGCAACAGGATGAAGGATACGGCTGTCACCCAAAACATAAGCGTGTTGTCTCCATTCTGCAGGAGTTTAAGCCATTGGAATTTGGTACCGAAAGAATCGATAAGTATGTTGCCGCTATTGCTGACAAGACCGAAAACGATGATGCTGAAAATAAACAGGAAGAGCAGCAGTATGCCGATTAGCGGCAGGAACACTACACAGAGGAACGATATGATGATGATTTTAAGAAACAGGTTCACTGTGGGATGCCTTTGCGACGAGGCTTTTTCCGTCTGGCGCTTGGTTTCGTTGATGATTTCATCATGTATGTTTTCCATGTTCACGGGGGTGCCTTTCATCCTGAGCCTGTCTTCGGGAGATGATGCAAGGGGTATAATCAGCCAAAGCAACAGATAGATCAAGACTACCGTGCCGAACGAGAAGAACAGCAGCAACACGGTGAGCAACCTGAACCATATCGCATCAATGTCGGTATAGTTGGCGATACCGGAAAGTACACCTCCGATGATTTGGTCGTCGGGATTACGGAAAAGTTTTTTCTTGCTTTGTGCGCTGAAAAACTTACGGAACCATTCCGCGCCCTTGTGTCCTTTGTCTGTTTCTTCTTCTTCGTTTCCGGTGTTTTCGTTGTTTTCAGTGTTCTCCGGGGTATCGAAGCCTTCCATCTCTTCAGGACTTCCGATGCGTTCGATGATGCCCTTTACATGCTCGATGCTGATGGCTTCCACTCCTTCGGCTTTCAATTCGCTGAGCAGTTCCGCCATGCGATGTTCGATATCATCGGCTATTTCCTCACCGCCTTCCTTGCGCGAGAAATACCTTTTCATATTCTCAAGGTATCTGTTCAGCAACTCGTAGGCATCCTCGTCGATGGCGTAAAGGGTGCCGAAAAGATTTATATTGATGTTCTTTTTCATTTGTGGTCTGTTTTTTATAAGGTGATTGACTATTTGTTGTCCTCATTCAACGGCAGGCGGACGGGACTTTCCGCTTTCAGGTGGTTGACAGTCTTGGCCAGCTCGTTCCATGCGCAGTCCAGTTCGGCCAGGGCATGTTCCCCGTCGAGCGTCAGTGCATAATATTTGCGTGGCGGACCTTGTGTGGATTCGCGCCATTCGTAACTTAACAGTCCGTCTTTCTTCAGTCGGGTAAGCAGCGGATACAGCGTACCTTCCACCACAATCAGTTCGGCTTCTTTCAGCCTTGTGATGATGTCGGAAGCGTAAGACGGCTCCTTGCGTAGCAGCAGCATGACGCAATATTCCAGCATCCCTTTCCGCATTTGTGATTTTGCATTGTCTACATTCATAGTCTTTACTTCTTTAAAAGGAATAGTTTTGGCCAGTATCTTCCCTTGTTATGCTGCAAATGTAGGTATTATTGTTATACTATGCAATACATAGTACCATATTTTTTGAAGGAAATCTGTTTTCTTTCTGCAAGTCTTGTTGTCAGAAAGTGTTTTTCGGCCTTTTCCAATCTATAAATAAAACTTTTGGTTTTAAAAATAAAAGTTTTATTTTAAGATTCGCACAGGTGCGGAAAGGTTTATGCTACGGTAGGCGCAGCATGACAGAAGGGTTGTTGGATTTATGTAAATCTTTGAATGAGTGTTTGTTAAATGGTGTATTGTAGGGGTTGCCACGAAGGATGCACAGACAAACTACGCTGTTTGGCAGACGGAGGATATTTTTGCCGTGCTTGTTACAGATGGAATATCGGCAAAGCCCATTCAGGTATATCCTCTACATATTGTTTGGTGAGTTGGCCTTTGGTCAGGCGGAATAAGAGGGTGGCGTTCTCGTTGTTTATGGAGTTATCGTAGATATATGTTCTGTCGGCTAATCGTGAGGCAAGGCAACAATTCATCAGCGACTTGTGATAACGTGAAATAATCTTTGCGATGGGAACGTCGTGTCCTCCTTCCATCACGCGGTGTGCGATACGGGCAGCATTGATGGTGGGAGAAGCGGTGCAGACAAAAAACAGGCGTACGAAGAAACCGGCCATGACAGCACGGTGTATATACTCCACCTTGTCTTCTACAGAAAGCACCGTTTCAAATATCAGACTTTTGCGTTCAGTTAAACATTGTTCTCGTAGCTGCTCACAATATTTCACGGACTTCATGATGGCATCGTGTGAGTTCCAGTCTCCGAATTTCTCTTGTGCCACGAAATCCGGATTGATGTAAACCGCATCTTCCATCCATTCATGTTTGAGTATGCGAGAGGTCACGGTTGTTTTGCCGGAGCCGTTCGGGCAGGCCACAACAATCAGCACCGGTCTATGTTCCATGCTGTTCATTTGTTGAAACTCACATTATATGTTCTGCTCCATCCGTCCAAACGACTGTTGATGTCATCGTTTATCTTCCGGAAGAACTTGCGGTGCGCGTCGTCCGATTTCTTTTTGGCATCTTCAGCCGCTTCTTTCATCAGTTGTACGAGCATTTCGTCGGTAGGCTCCTCTGTGCTTGTCAGTCGGTATGATTGCATTTCTTTCTCAGACATATCCGGTTTCTTTTAGAGGGTGTTTGTAAAGATGCTATCTTCACGAGGGCAAAGATAACTATAATCCATGAGATTATAAACGTATAGAAAGACAATTTTCCTGCAAAATCTATCTCTATGTGGATGGGTTTCTGTAATTTTGTGAAAAGATTTCTAAACATGGAAAAACTGAAAATAGATATTGTCCCGCGGCTGTTCCATTTTAAGAAACCGGCGGGAACCTCACGCGGCGTGTACACCACACGCCGTTCGTGGTATGTCAGGGTAACGTCTGATATTCATCCTGACAGGGAAGGATGGGGCGAATGTGCTCCGCTTCCGGCTTTAAGTTGCGATGATGTGCCTGATTACGAGGCTGTGCTGAGGGGCATGTGCGATGATGTGGAGCGCACGGGTGCGCTCGATGTACGGAAATGGCGCGCCTATCCCTCGATGGTGTTCGGGTTGGAGACGGCTTTGCGACATTGGGATACTGGGACTTACCGGCTTTGGGATACGCCGTTTTCTCGTGGGGAAAACGGTATCTGTATCAACGGACTGATATGGATGGGCACGTATGATGAGATGTTTACGCAAATCAGGACCAAGATAGATGCCGGTTACCGTTGTGTGAAGCTGAAAATCGGAGCCATTGGATTTGAAGAGGAGATGGAGTTGTTGCGTTTTATCCGCCGGCAGTTTCGGGCAAGTGACATCGAACTGCGTGTGGATGCCAACGGGGCTTTCGCACCGGATGAGGCTTCGGAAAAACTGCGGAGGCTGGCGGAACTGGACCTGCATTCCATCGAACAACCCATACGTGCCGGACAGTGGGAGGCGATGGCGCGCCTGACGGAGGAAACGCCTTTGCCCGTTGCTTTCGATGAGGAACTGATTGGTTGTCATTCCCGTGAGGATAAGATACGTTTGCTGGATGCGCTGCATCCGCAATACATTGTGTTGAAACCTTCGTTGCATGGTGGCATCAGCGGTTGTCGCGAATGGATAGAGGAGGCCGGACGACGGAATATAGGCTGGTGGATTACATCGGCCCTGGAATCTAATGTGGGTTTGAATGCCATTGCCCAATGGTGTGCCACGTGGAACCCTGTCCTGCCGCAGGGATTGGGCACGGGGATGCTGTTTACCGACAACGTGGATATGCCTCTTGAAATCCGTAAAGACTGTTTGTGGTATGTGGCAGACTGAGATTTTCCGGCAGTGGATATGGGTGGAAGGCCGCAGGTTTACGGTAGCCGACCGGGCTGAACTGTGCCGGCTTGCAGCCTGTGGACCGGAAGGTGCACTGAGGGATGTGTACGCTTTCTTGGCCGAATGGTTTTCGGATGCCCCTGATGTGGAAGTGCAGACATCCGGTTCCACCGGCGTGCCGAAACGCATGCGGGTGGAAAAGCGGCGGATGGTGTGCAGTGCATGCCGCACGTGTGGTTTCCTTTCGTTGAAGGAGGGCGATACGGCCCTGCTTTGTATGAACATGAAATACATCGGTGCCAAGATGATGGTGGTGCGTGCCTTGGTGGCCGGCCTGTGCCTGATGGTGCGTCCGGCTTCGGGCAGTCCGTTGTCGGATGTGGAGGAGCGGGTCGATTTCCTTTCGGTGGTGCCGATGCAACTCTACCGTTGTGTGCGGGATGCCGGCCTGCGGGAACGTTTGAGCCGGGTGAGGTGTGTCATCGTGGGCGGCGGTGCCGTAGACGAGTCATTGTGTCAGGCCTTGCAGGAACTTCCCTGTGCGGTTTATTCCACTTACGGCATGACCGAGACCCTTTCGCATGTGGCGCTCCGCCGTCTGAACGGACCGGATGCCTCGGAACATTACGTTCCTTTGGAAGGGATTAGGTTGTCTTTGTCCGGGAGTGGCACGCTGGTGGTTGATGCGCCGGACATCTGCGCCGGACGGGTCGTGACAAACGATGTGGTCCGTTTGTATGCCGACGGCACGTTTACGGTGCTTGGCCGCACGGACAATGTGGTGAACAGCGGAGGCATCAAAATACAGATAGAGGAAGACGAACGCATCTTGCGGGGGTGCATACCGGTTCCTTTTGCATTGACTTCGGTGCCCGACGCTTGCTTGGGCGAGGCACTGGTGCTGTTGGTGCAGGACAGTCTTACGCTGTCGGACGAGGATTTGCGGTCGTGCATGTCGTGCTTGTTGCCCCGTTATCATCTGCCCCGCCATATCGTGCGTGTGCTCCGGATTCCGGAGACAGAGAACGGGAAGGTGGACCGCAGGGAATGCCGCGAACTGGTTGTAGGCATACTGCATGGGCGTCACCGGTGATTTATCATATCTTTTTCGCACAAAAGAATAGCCTGAAAACTTTTCCGTGAAATTGTGTGCGTATGTCAATTACTTTTTTTACCTTTGCTGAATAAGGAAAACACTCTTTAAAATCAAAATCAAAATGGAAAAGAACTTTTTACAGAACTTCTCTTTGGAGGGTAAAGTAGCCTTGGTTACCGGTGCGTCTTACGGTATCGGTTTCGGTATTGCCACGGCATTTGCACAGTGCGGTGCGACCATCGTATTCAATGACATCAAGCAGGAACTGGTGGACAAAGGTTTGGCTTCTTACCGTGAAAAAGGTATCGAGGCTCACGGATATGTTTGCGACGTGACCAATGAAGACCAGGTGAATGCCATGGTGGCACAGATTGAAAAGGAAGTGGGCGTGATTGACATTTTGGTGAACAACGCCGGTATTATCAAGCGTATCCCGATGCACGAGATGACGGCAGCCGAATTCCGTCAGGTAATCGACATCGACCTCAATGGTCCGTTCATCGTATCCAAGGCCGTGATTCCTTCCATGATAAAGAAAGGTCACGGAAAGATTATCAACATCTGCTCCATGATGTCCGAACTGGGTCGCGAGACAGTATCCGCATACGCGGCTGCAAAAGGCGGTTTGAAGATGCTTACCCGCAACATCTGTTCCGAATACGGTGAATATAATATCCAGTGCAACGGTATCGGTCCCGGTTACATCGCCACTCCGCAGACGGCTCCTTTGCGCGAACGTCAGCCGGACGGCAGCCGTCATCCTTTCGACAGCTTCATCGTGGCCAAGACACCGGCCGCACGTTGGGGTACGCCCGAAGACCTTCAGGGACCGGCTGTGTTCCTGGCATCCGACGCATCCAATTTCGTAAACGGCCTTGTGCTTTACGTTGACGGCGGTATTCTGGCTTATATCGGCAAACAGCCCAAATAAGACATTGCTGTAATACAATATATTATTGTGTCCGCTCCCGACAGATGGTTTTGTCGGGAGCGGCTTTCTTTGTATATTTGTCTATTGGGTTATTGGATAGTATATTATACTGCGAAAAAACTATAGATATGAAACATTTCTTAGTGGCCGCCTGTTTAGGTGTGGCCTTCAATACGGCGGTGCGTTCGCAGGTGTTGCCCTACCAGAACCCCAAGTTGGAAGCCAAAGAACGGGCGCAGGACTTGTTGGAACGCCTGACATTAGACGAGAAAGTAGCCTTAATGGTGCATACCTCACCAGCCGTGGAGCGTCTGGGCATCAGGCCCTATAACTGGTGGAGCGAGGCCTTGCACGGGGTGGCACGCAACGGAACAGCCACCGTGTTTCCCATCACGATGGGCATGGCTTCAAGTTTTGACATTGTGGAAGTGGAACGCGTGTACTCCGCTGTGAGTGATGAGGCGCGCGCCAAATACAACGAAGCACACCGTAACGGGCGGTACGGATACGAGACGCAGGGACTCACCTTTTGGACTCCGAACGTGAATATCTTCCGCGACCCACGTTGGGGACGCGGACAGGAGACGTGGGGCGAGGACCCTTACCTTGCCTCGCGTATGGGCGTGGCCGTGGTGCGCGGCCTGCAGGGACCTTCGGATGCGAAGTACGACAAATTGCATGCCTGTGCCAAACACTATGCCGTACATAGCGGTCCGGAATCCAAACGCCATTACTTCAACGTGGAGAACTTGGATTCGCGCGATTTGTGGGAGACCTACCTGCCGGCCTTCAAAACCTTGGTGCAGGAGGCCGACGTGAAGGAAGTCATGTGCGCCTACCAGCGATTCGAGGGAGAGCCGTGCTGCGGCAGCAATCGTCTGCTCACGCAGATACTGCGTAACGAGTGGGGATTCAAATATGTGGTGGTGAGCGACTGCGGTGCCATCGGCGACTTCTTCAATCCCGGACTGCACGGCACACATCCCGACGCGGTTTCGGCCAGCTCGTCGGCCGTGTCGAACGGTACGGATCTGGAGTGCGGCTGGGGAGATTTCAAACAGTTGACAGAAGGCGTGAAAAGGGGATTGATTACGGAAGAGCGCATCAATGAAAGCCTGTTGCGCCTGCTCGAAGCCCGTTTCGCATTGGGTGAGATGGATGCGGACTCGTTGGTTTCATGGAACCACATTGGTCTCGACACGATAGATTGTCCCACTCACAAGCAATTGGCATTGGACATGGCGCGAAAGTCGTTAGTGCTACTGCATAACAACGGCGTGCTGCCTTTGGACAAGGCGGCAGGCAATGTGGCCGTGATGGGACCCAACGCCACGGATTCCGTGATGCAGTGGGGCAACTACGAAGGGCGTCCCTCGCGTACCGTTACGATATTGGACGGTATCCGCGCCAAGGTACCCGGTGTGACTTATGAGCGTGGATGCGGTCTGTTGGAGAACGAGGTTTTCGAATCCTATTTCAATCTATTACTGTCCGCTAAACTTTAGGAGGCAATAGAAAGAAAGGGCCGATTCCATTT
>URKA01000007.1 GCA_900548345.1 uncultured Paraprevotella sp.
CGAAACAGCGGAAACTGGTGCGTGGCCTTCTTAGCCACCCTCACCTACGGGGCCGTGGCAGTGCCGATTCTTCATGAATTCAAGCCGGACAACATCCATAACATCGTCAACCACAGCGGTTCACGCCTCCTGTTCGTCGGCGACCAGGTATGGGAGAACCTGAACGAGGAGTGCATGCCGGACCTCGAAGGCATTATCTGTCTGAAAGACTTCATATTGGTATCCAGCAGGAACGAACAGTTGGGCTATGCACGGGAAAACCTGAACGCACTGTACGGACAGAAGTACCCCATGATGTTCCTGCGCGACCATGTGACATACCCCCGCGAGATGTCGGAAGACACGCTGGCCGTCATCAACTACACATCCGGCACCACAGGATTCTCCAAAGGCGTCATGTTGCCATACAGAAGCCTGGTGTCCAACGTCCTGTTCTGCCAAAGAAGCATCGGGCTGCAACCGGGAGACAACATCGTATCCATGCTACCCTTAGGACACGTATTCGGTCTGGTCTTCGACTTTCTTTTCGGCGTATGCACCGGTGCCCACCTGTATTTTCTCACCCGTATGCCATCCCCGAAAATCATCATGACGACCGTAGCGGAAATACACCCGCGCATCATTTCGTGCGTCCCCCTTGTCATCGAAAAACTCATCAAGCAACAAGTGCTTCCGAGAATAGACAACAAATTGGGCAAACTGTTGCTCCGCATACCCATCATCAATGACAAAATCAAGGAGAAAGCACGGGAAGAGAGCCTTCGCCTGTTTGGCGGGAACCTCAAAGAGGTGATTATCGGAGGAGCACCGTTCAATGCACAAGTAGAGGCATTCCTGCGTTCCATAAAATTCCCTTATACCATCGTTTACGGCATGACGGAATGCGGCCCGTCCATCTGCCACAGCCCCTGGGACGAAATACAGTACACATCGTGCGGAAAAGCGGCGGACGGCATGGAACTGAAGGTGAACAGTCCCGACCAAGAGCACATTCCCGGCGAACTGCTCTGCCGCGGACGGAACACCATGTTGGGATATTACAAGAATCCCGAAGCCACGGCCGATGTCATCGACAGGGACGGATGGCTGCATACGGGCGACATGGCCGTCATCGACAAAGACGGCAACTGTTTCCTGAAAGGGCGCTGCAAAAACATGCTGCTGGGAGCAAGCGGACAAAACATTTATCCGGAAGAAATCGAATCAAGACTCAATAACATGGCGTATGTCAACGAATCATTGGTGGTCATGGCCGACGGAAAATTAGTGGCACTGATTTATCCAGACATGAACGAAGGACTGAAGGACAAACTGAGCGAAACGGAACTGCTCAGGCAACTGGAACTGACGCGACGGGAACTGAACAAGGAACTCCCTCCCTACTCCCAAATCACCCGAATCATACTGCAAAACGAGGAGTTCGAGAAGACTGCGAAAAAAAGCATCAAGCGTTATCTGTATCAGAACCTTAACATGTAACCTCCTACCGGAATGAACTCAAGTCTGACAGTTTACAAGGCATCCGCCGGTTCGGGAAAGACATTCACGCTGGCTGTACAATACATCAAACTGCTCATCGCCGAAGAGGGCATGCAGCCCGCATACAGCCACATCCTTGCCGTGACATTCACCAACAAAGCCACGGCCGAGATGAAAGACCGCATCATCCAGCAGCTTTACGGCATCTGGAAGGGGCTGGATTCATCCCAAGGCTATATGCAAAAACTGCGCGAAGAGCTTCACCACGACGGCATACAACTTACAGATGACGAAATACAAAGGCGTGCCGGTTATGCCCTGAGCCGCATCCTGCACGATTACAGCCGATTCCGGATAGAAACCATCGATTCTTTCTTCCAATCGGTCATGAGGAATCTGGCGCACGAACTGAGTCTCACGGCCAACCTTAAAGTCGACCTCGACAACAAGACTGTGCTTGAAATGGCCGTAGACAGGGTATTGGAACGACTGCATCTGCATCCGGTCGTCATGAACTGGATTTTGGAATATGTGAACGACCGCATCGCCAACAACGAACGATGGGATATTGCCCGTGAAGTCAAAGGCTTTGCCGGATGGATATTCAACGAAGCGTATATCACCGAAGAACCGGAACTGAGACGGGTATTGAAGGAGAACAAGGAAATCGGACAACTGCGCCGGGCCTTGGACCAGGAGATGCGGCAGGCCGTGGACATCGTGCAAAGCGGAGCCGGAAACTTCCGCGACGAACTCGAAAGCTACGGTATCACGTGCGAGACTTTCTGTCGGGGAGGTTCGCTCGACACGTATCTCAGGAAAATGGAAAACGGTGACTTCAGCGCGGACTTCGGAACAACCCTGCAAAAGTATGTGGAATCGCCGGAAAACATGCTCAAGAAAAGCGACCGTTCGCGACCGGACCTGATGGAAGCCGCCTGCCACTTCAACGGACTGCTGGCCGACCTCAGACAACTGCATCAGCAAGGAACCATACGGTACAACAGTGCCTCTTTGTCGTTGAAATACCTCAACCCGCTGCGGTTGCTGGATGTCATCAGCGAAGAGGTCACGGCACTTAACCACGAGAACAACAGTTTCCTGCTCGCGCAAACCCCGATTTTGCTGAACGGACTCATCGAAGAGAACGACGCGCCCTTTATTTTCGAAAAGATGGGCACCGTGTTCCATCACGTGATGATTGACGAATTCCAGGATACTTCGGCCCTGCAATGGAGAAACTTCAAGTTACTGTTGCAAGAGAACATCGCATCGGGATTCGGCAACCTGATTGTGGGTGACATCAAACAAAGCATCTACCGCTGGCGGAACGGCGACTGGAAAATCCTGAAAGACATAGGAAACGAAGCGGGACTGAACCGGCCTGAAATCCGTAGCCTGACGACGAACTACCGGAGTGAACGCCGAATCATCGGCTTCAACAACGCCCTGTTTGAAAACGCAGCCAAGGAAATCGACATGATTGCCCCCGACGCCGACATCAAAATTGCGGATGCTTACCACGACGTGAAGCAGTCGTGCCCCGACAACAAGCCGGACAAAGGGTATGTGCGCATACGCTTCTACAACGAGAAGGACAAGGACACCGACCCTGAGGAACTCATGCTCGACGAACTCTGCGAACAGGCCAGTCTGCTCCACAAAGCCGGAACAGCCTACGAGGACATGGCTATCCTGGTGCGCAAAAGGAAGCACACGACACCGATTGTCCGCAAGTTTGCCGAGAAACTCCCCGACGTGAAGCTCGTGTCCGACGAAGCCTTCCTGCTGTCCAACTCCACGAGCGTCAACATGCTCGTGAACGCCATGCGCCATCTCATCAATCCCGAAGACCGCATCGCTACGGCTTTCCTGATTCTGAACCGCACGGACGCACCGCACGGACAACGATGTGTGGGCGAACTGACAGGAGATACTACCGAAACACTCCTGCCAGATGAATTGCTTAACCGGAGAGAAGAGCTGAAGAGCATGCCTCTGTATGAACTTCAGGAGGAGTTGTTCAGAATCTTCCGCCTGGACCGCGTCACAGACCAGGACGCATACCTGTTCGCCTACTTCGACCATATCACGACATATTTGCAAGACAACCCGTCCGACATCACTTCTTTCCTCAACTATTGGGACGAGACCTTGTCGGCACAATCCATACCGTCCGGTGAAATATCGGGCATACGTATCTTTACCATACACAAGTCGAAAGGCCTGCAATTCCATACGGTCTTCATACCCTATTGCGATTGGGACATAGAGAAGGACAGCACCGGATTCGCCCGTCATAACGACCTGCTGTGGTGCCGGCCCGACAGAAGTCCGTACAACATGCTTCCACTGCTCCCCATCCACATCGAAGGACGCATGCGCGATTCCATATACAGTAAGGAATATGCGGAAGAGCATCTGCAAAGACGCGTGGACGCGCTCAACACTTTATATGTGGCTTTTACGCGTGCAGAGAAGAACCTGTTTGCATGGTGCGGCACAAAATACGCTTTGGATGAGCGCAGCGGAATCGGGGATGCGGTATACCGCGCCCTGCCTGACTTCGACGGACAGGTAAAAACCGAAGAGGACGGAAACGGACAGACCAGCCTGTACGAATACGGTAGCGCGGTGGCGGAGAACAAGACGAAAAGCCACCGGAACGACAACCGCATGGAAATCGTCTATACACCACGCAAGGTACACATGCACTCGTACAAGGCACGTATCGAATTCCGCCAGTCCAACAAGGCAAAGGACTTTATCGACAGCATGGCCGGCACGGAAGATTCCGCCTCAAGGCAGGACGGGAAACGCCGGACGGGCATCCTGCTGCACAAGATTTTCTCCACCATATATACCCGCGACGACATTCCCAAAGCATTGCTCCGACTTGAAACCGAAGGACTGGTGGCCACTCTGCCGGAGAAAGAGAAACTGACAAAGAAGGTGGAAGCCGCCTTCACCCTGCCGGAAGTAACCCAGTGGTTCGACGGCAGCATGAAACTATACAACGAATGTCCCATCCTGACACAGGAGTACAACGAAGAGAACAGCAAATACCGCTCTTACCGGCCGGACAGGGTCATGTTCGGCAACGATTGCATCATCGTGGTAGACTTCAAGTTCGGCGCACATAACGAGGAATACAAGGAGCAGGTGGCCGGTTACATGAAACAGTTGCGCCTGATGGAACCCGACAAGACTGTCAAAGGATACCTCTGGTATATCCTTGGAAACAAACTGGAAGAGGTGGAAGACTGACCCTTTTATCATCACAATGTTTATGGAATCATTCATACGACTTATAGCACAAGACCTCATCGCACACTACGGCACGAACCTGCGCGACATCACCATCGTATTCCCCAACAAACGCGCCGGACTGTTCATGAACCAACAGCTGGCCGCTGCGGCCGACCGTCCCGTATGGGCACCTCGCTACCGCACCATCAGCGAATTGTTTGACGATCTGTCGGAGTTCACACGTTGCGACGACATTGCTGCCGTATGCGAACTATACAACGTGTACGCGAAACATGTGCCCGACCCGGAACCTCTCGACCGTTTCTACGGATGGGGAGAAATCATGCTGGCGGATTTCGATGATGCGGACAAGCATCTGGCCGACACCGGAAAACTGTTCAGCAACATCCGTTCCATCAAGGAGCTGGAGCACGACAACTACCTCACCGAAGAACAGGAAGAGGCCCTCAAACGTGTGTTCGAGGGGTTCTCGGTGGAAAACAACAGCCGGCTGAAAGAGAAATTCCTGCGCATCTGGGAACGTATGGACAACATCCATGCGGAATACAACCGTGCATTGCGCAAAAAGGGACTCTTATACGAGGGTGCCTTATATCGTGACGTCATCGAACATATAGACGAACGCTTCGACAGAATGCGCGCCGACATGACTTTCGTATTCGTGGGATTCAACGTCCTCAACGAAGTGGAAAAGAAATTGTTCCATTACCTGCAGGAGAAAGGGAGGGCACGGTTTTACTGGGACTATGACGTGATGTACGTACACAGGCATGCGCATTTCGAAGCCGGCACATTCATCCGACAGAACCTCAAGGACTTTCCGAACGCATTGCCGGAAGACTGCTATGATAACCTGACGGAAGGCAAACAGATTGAGATGATAGCCACCAACTCGGAAAACGCGCAGGCACGCTACATCCCCCAGTGGCTCGACACCGCACTTACCGAACCGGAACAGGACACGGCCATCGTACTGTGCAACGAAGCCCTGTTGCAACCCGTACTCCATTCTCTTCCGGACAGCACATCCGCCCATCCGGTGAAATATGCCAACGTGACGATGGGATTTCCTATGTCCGACACACCGATATACGGATTTGTCAACGCACTGCTCAACCTGCAGACCGACGGATACGACCGCGACCGACATGGTTTCCGGACTGAATATGAACACATCGTGCGCAACCATCCTTATACGGCCTTGTTACCCGATGAGGAGGTATTCCGCCCCCACACCCAAAACACACCCCTGCTGGCATACATCCGCAGGTTGCTCGAACTGCTGGCCGCCCGCTTCGGACAGGACGGGAACGGAGATGAGGACATCTACCGCCAGCTCTACCATGAGGCATTGTACAGAACCCACAACGTGGTATGCCGCTTCATACAGATGACAGACGACGGCACGCTGCAGGTACAACCGGCCACACTGAGACGACTTATGCGTAACGTTTTGGGAAACACTACCATTCCCTTCCATGGCGAACCGGCTTCAGGTCTTCAGGTCATGGGACTGCTGGAAACGCGCAACCTGAACTTCCGACATATACTGATGCTTTCCGTCAACGAAGGCATGCTGCCCAAGACGGCCAACGATACGTCGTTCATCCCTTACCACATACGGAAGGCATTCGGGCTGACCACCATACAACATAAAATCGCGGTATATGCCTTTTACTTCTACCGACTGCTGCAACGCACGGAGCGAATCACCTTCATGTACAACACGGCAACCGACGGCATGAACAAAGGAGAAATGTCGCGCTTCCTGCGACAGATTCTGGCCGAAACGGACCTGCCCGTGACCACACTTACGCTTCAGTCCGGACAGGATGTACCTGCCACGGAAGTACTGACGGCTGAAAAAACGCCTGAGGTGCTGAATATCATGCGCAAAAGCTATCAGAGCGGAAGTCCGGCGTCACGCCCGCTCTCACCTTCCGCCCTCAATACCTATATCGACTGCCCGCTGATGTTCTATTACCAGCAGGTGGCCCGCATACGCAAACCGCAAGACTTTCAGAACGGTATCGACGGAGCCATCTTCGGAACTATCTTCCATGATGCGGCCGAAGCCGTATATGACCGGCTCACACAGCGTAACCCTGTGATTCGACAACAGGACATCGACCGTCTACTGGAACAGGGAGAAGCCGGTTTGCTGCCATTCGTGGAGGCTTCTTTTCTAAAAAACTATTTCGACGGACAAGCGGACACCGTATTCTACGACGGACAACTGATGATTGCACGGAAGGTGGTCATGACTTACTTGCGCCAGCTTCTTGAACACGACCGACGGACGGGAGAAATCCGACTCGTTTCGATGGAGCAGGAATACAAACACTGTGTTGAAGTGCAATCGGGCGAACAGAAGATACTCATCGATGTAGGCGGAAAGATTGACCGGATGGACACAGTGATGATGACGGACGAAACCACAGGAGAGCAGGTAGAAACGCTCCGTATAATAGATTATAAAACAGGAGGTTCACCCGAAAAAGCCTCTACCATGGAACAGCTCATCCTGCCGTCCGACCGTCGGCCGCACTACATCTTCCAGACATTCCTGTATGCCTGGGTTATGACCCACAAACAGAAACGTCCGGTATGCCCCGCCCTGTTCTTCGTTCACAAATCCAATTCGGAGGATTACGATGCCGTTGTGGAGTTCAACCGCGAACGCGTCACTGACTTCAAGAAGTACGGAGATGATTTCCAAAAGATACTCCAACAGGTTCTGAACGAACTGTTCGACCCGCAGATTCCTTTCCGACAGACCGCCAATGAAAAGCGGTGCGAATATTGCGACTACCGTCTGTTGTGTGGGAAATAAAGACACCCTACCCTTTTTCCATACCTTTTTATGGCACACTGATGACACAAGATGCGACAGATGACCACTGATTAATTTTCATAATAGAAAAAAATAAAAAAAAAACTGTGGTCATCTGTCGCATCTCGTGTCATCAGTGTGCCATCCCTGAAAGAGATATAAGAAAAAAAGGTGTGTATATTTGGCATATTCAAAATAAAACACTACCTTTGCATCCGATTTAGGCTGGTTCCGTAGCTCAGTTGGATTAGAGCAACGCCCTTCTAAGGCGTGGGTCTTGGGTTCGAGTCCCAACGGAATCACAAAAAAGACTGCTTATGGCAGTCTTTTTTTGTACTTTTTACGGAAATCCATGGATTTGAAGCGACAAAAGTTTCACGATGTTTAAACTTTCATTATCTTTGCAGCATAAGGTGGAGAATAATTGCATACGGTGGATATTACAAAGATTTTCTAAAAACTCTGACCGAGCAGGAAATCCTGAAAATTAAATACGTCCTTTCGTTAATGGAAACGGAAGAGAGGATGCCCGTCAAATTCATCAAACTCATACGCGACGGTTTGTATGAATTACGAATATCATATAATGGAAATATATATCGTATTTTCTTCATTTTTGATGAGGGAAATATCGTTGTTCTGTTTAATGGCTTCCAAAAAAAGACACAGAAAACACCACTTTCAGAAATCAGAAAAGCACTAAAAATAAAGGAGGAATATTATGAATATAAAAGAAAATATGCTCACTGACATCAGTGCAGAACTTGATAAGGAGTTTGGAGTGGCAGGTACACCTGAACGTACGCAGTTCGATGAAGACGCTTATGCATTCTATACCGGACAAATACTGCATGATGCACGTAAGGAAGTGAAAATCACACAATCGGAACTGGCCAGACGCATCAACAGCACCAAATCGTACATCTCACGCATTGAAAACGGTTCGGTTAATCCCAGCGTAGGCACATTCTACCGCATCATGGCGGCACTCGGTCTCAGGGTGGAAATCGTCAAACCTTTGGGATAAACCGGAAAGGATGGTTTAAACCCAAACTGTTCCTTACGGACAATCCCTCCACCAATAATGGGGAGAAAAGGTGTACCACACGTTTTTCTCCCTATTATTTTGCTATTTCCCATCAAATCCCATCAAAAAGAAAACCACTTAAACCCCCTTTAAAAGTGACATAAAGACGACATAGAAACTATAAAGCACCCGTATCTGTATACAAATCGAAGCCATATATCGCACAGCACTATCATTTTATCAAAACATAAATCGCCGAGATTTTCATATTTTTATCCGCACGGGGAATCCCACACATCGGCACGATTCTCACACATCCTGAAAAGAGAAAAAACGGTTGGCCAAGGATATGTAGGAACGCTCACAATGATTTCCGAACCCTACGGCATAGACACGAAGGTTTCGCTGTTTCAGTTCTTCCACATACGCAGCTGTCACTGGCGAAACAGGCTCCATTTCAAAATCGGAAAGCCATAGCAAGTCGGCATAACGGAAATCCTCTCTCACCAATGTACGAACCGACTCTTCCATCGCACAAGTAATATCCGAACCACCGTGAAAAGAACGGCAGAGAAAATTTTCCAGCAAAACAAGGTCATCGTACAAGTTACGCAATTCAATCACTTCCACCTGGTCGGAAAACAGAATCACACGACAAAGACGCCCCTGACGCTCGGACAACAGAGCCAAAGCCAACACAACCGCCTTGGCATACAACTCGCGCTCCCCCTTCATCGAGCCTGATGTATCCACACACACTACAAAAGGACCTTTTGTCCGATTTCTGTTGACATCATTTCCCCGGCGCGAAGAGGCTTCGGCCGAAAAATGTTGCCGCGACACCGCATCGAACACCGCCAGTTTGTTTTCCGTATAGCGGCGAATGAAAATATCTTCCAACCGCTCATCGGACAGATAACAATATTCCACCGGCAACAAAGCGTTAAGGTTGTTTCCCACCGTAACCCCCGTAATATCCGAATGTGTGGCCCGACGCAGCAACCTTAACGGAATCTCACCGGAAACAGCCTGATACAGACGCTCTTCATCGGCCTTCTTCCTTCCTAAAATACGGTTCAACTCCCTGATAACAGGACTTTTGTGCATCACCGGAACCAAACGCCCGATGGCATCACGCATCTCCGGCGATTGCGTAAGTTGAAGCCACGCCAGACGCGATGAAACCGAACCTCCCATCCGTCCTTTGTTGTGCAGCATATCCGCTTTAGACTTTACCATACGGTAATAGTCTTCGCACAGTCGGTCGATATGTTCCAGTTGATAGACATACTCACGCCTGGACAAAAGTCTTTCCCATTTCTGCATGAAATGGCGGCGCAGCACCAACCAACGGCAATCGGAACGTGGCAAAACGGAAAGTTCTGCGATATAATATGCCGGATTAAGTTCCAAAGGAGTATACAGGCTTTCAAACAGCGAACAGGCCTGACGGAGCATGGAAAGAAAGAGTGCATTTCCGGCTGCGGAAGCGCGATGGAAGAAATCCCACTGTTCGGCATAATAGGAATATACGGTTTGCAATCCCGATTTCTTGGTAGCATAATAGCGCATCAGTTCGTTTTCCGCCTCTTCGGGACGCACGATACCATCTGTCACGAAAGGACGGTAAAATTGTTCCGACATCCGACGAAGCCGTTTGAGAAACAAGTCGTTCAGGTCTTTGACTTGCAAACCGCCCGGAATATTACTTATGTCTTGAGGCATGAACCAACTCCTGACAATCTATTTGCCATGAAGATATGTCGGCCTGCACACGACGCATGGCATTGAAGAGCATTTCGCGCATGGCACCATCTATAAACAGATGGGCATGTGCATACTCTTGTTCCTCATTCATCCATTGTTCCATCCGCTCGGCCGCACTCTTGAGTTCTGCCGACACACGAGAGACAACATCCTCTGAGACAGCGGAAACAACCGACCGAACATCGGCAGGAGCTTCTGCCTCGGACCGCAATAATTCATAATTTCTTCCATTGACCTGCAGACCGTCGGATGTGCGCACAACTTCTAACAAGTCCTTCGGAAAGATGTCTGGATAGCGGCTTTTGTCATAACGCCTCAGAATCTGCGCACCAGTCTTACGCCGGTCTGTCGTCAGAATAAAGTGCACCTTTTCCGACTCTTCCAATGTGTCATACTCATTCGTATAAATCAGCACCGTGCGACTGGCATACATGGAACGTACCTGATAAAAGAATGTTTTCACGACCTTAAAGGACGGACGGACAGGACTAACCGTCATGGCCCCGTCTTTCAGCGCCGACATCCGTTCTGACAACAAAGGAAGACCTATACTGTCATCACACATTTCCTTCAAGGCATCCATTATCAGTTCCGTCACCTCATGCCGCTGTTCCGGCATATCCCAAATACAATCGGAAAGCAAAAGAAGGTCGGCAGGATGCACGCACGAAACTCCGTTCAGAAATGCAGAAGTGCGCCACAACCGGACTATTTTCTTCCATCGTCGGTCGGATACATAAATTCCTCTCTCCGCCTTCTCCTCCTTTTGGGAGTTGAACGCGCTGAGACGAGTGCGGAACACGTGTATGAACACAAACACAAATGCAGGTATTTCTACGGCATCAACCCCTTCGCTCCATATTTTCATTTCATCGGAAGTAAGTTGCAAACGCCCGTCTACCTCCGGTTCCGGCAATACCGGTGATGACACCATGCGGTTGAACAATTCCTTGTCGGCGATACCGCCTACAAGGCAACGCACGAGAAAACGGTCCCAAAGTGCCTCCAGATTCTCCTGTTCTGCCGGAAGCTCGTTCGAAGCAGCTATAACCAGTTTAAGCGGAAGGTGCATCTCTTCTTTACCGTTCAAGTAAATTTTCTCATTCAACACGGTCAACAGTGCATTCTGAATACCCGGCCCGGCCTTCCAGATTTCATCGAGAAACACGACATCCGCTTCCGGAAGATACCCCTCTGTCATACGTACATAGCGGTTCTCATCCTTCAAAGCCATTACCGAAACCGGACCGAATATCTCGTCCGGCGTACTGAAACGTGACATAAGGTATTCAAAAGAACAACCACTCCGGAAAGCCTTTTTCATGCGACGGGCTATCATGCTTTTCGCCACTCCCGGAGGACCAAGCAAAAATAGGCTTTCGCCCGCAACGGCAGCAAGGAGTGCCATAGACATGACATGCTCTTTCTCAAACAGCCCTTCGTTCAGACCGCGCAAAAGCAAAGCTATACGCTTCTGTCCCATAGCTTCAGTTTCCAAAGTATTATCGGACAAATCCATATATTCCCGCAAACGGATTAACGAATAAATGAATCAATGAGAAAATACACTCCCAAACCCATAAGCCATCCGAGAAGTACTTTTCCTGTTATATGACGGAAGTACCACCAAATGGACACGTTTTCACCTTTCATCAACACATAGCCCGCCGTAGAACCGAAAGAAAGAAGACAACCTCCTATACCGCCACAAAAGGCCACCAGTTGCCAGTACTGCCCGTTCAAAGCAAACGAACCGAGATAACCGGCATCGGCACCGGAAATGATTCCGCCAGCCATATCCACTACATCATACATGGATATGCTTGTCAACACCAACGCCACATTGTCCAGAAAAGCAGAGATGACTCCCAAAACCAGACTTATGATATAAATATTGTGGATATGCTCATCGCACCACATGGCAGCCAAATGAAGCGCGCCAGTCTCCTGGATGGCCGAAATCGCCATGCTGACTCCGATGAAAAACAATATGGTCTGAATGCTCTCAGTCTGCATGAAACGGGGCGTAGGCCTGAAGAACGGCTGGTCTGTCTTGATGAGTTTACGATTACAAAGCTCATTGACCACACCGAACAACGCCAAAACGCACAAGGCACCCACAAAGGGCGGCAGCTTAGTGAGATTGTGGAAAGTGGGGATGAACCATAAGCCGCCGATACCTACCACCAACATCAGAAAACGTTGCCATCGCGTCAATGTCGTCTCATCGCCACGATAGCGGATACGGGGCGTACTGATATTTATAGTCTCCGGAAGTTTTCTGGATATCAAATAAGTAGGAACCGCCAACGCTATTACGGAAGGGAAAAACATGGCCGCCGAGAATGAAGACGGCGTAACCGCTTCCTTCACCCACAACATCAAAGTGGACACATCGCCAATCACAGTCAGACACCCTCCGGCATTAGCCGCAATCACAATCACCGCACCGTAATACATCCGGAAATGAGTATTGGGCAGAATCTGCCTCATCACGGCAAACATCATCAGCGCAGTGGTCAGGTTGTCCAGATTGGCGGAAAGTACATACGTGATGACGGCCAATGTCCACAAAAGACGTTTGCTGTTCCGGGTCATCATCCATTCGCTAAGGAAATCGAAGCATCCGTTACTGTTCAGCAAATCCACAACCGACATCGTTGTCAGCAGATAAAGAACTATCTGGCAAATATCGGCTACATGGGCTATGAAAACATGGTTGGCTATGAAATATTTCAATGAAGTTACCGTAGAGGGATGACCATTCAAGAATTCCGCATATTCCTGCAGATACATCATATCGACATATTGTTTTCCGGCAACCATATAGAGTGTCCAACCGATTACTCCCAGGAACATGGCTACAGCAGCCTTATTAATATTGGTAATATGCTCGGTGGCAATCGCACAATATCCCAGCAAAAGGACGGTGACAATTACAATAGTCATGAAAGATAACTTCTAAAAGAGGAGCGATAAACGAGACTCGAACTCGCGACCCTCGGCTTGGGAAGCCGATGCTCTACCAACTGAGCTATTATCGCAAATCGGTTACAAAAGTACACTTTTCCTGAGAGAAAATACATTGTAACCGTTAATTTAAAGAGTTTATTAATGTACTTTAACTTTTTCAGCCAATAGCTTGCATTTGTTCCGTAAAGCAACCTGGTCGGCATCGAGCTTATCCCAACACACGACTACTCCCATGCGACGTCCGACGTGAGCCTGCGGCTTTCCGAAAATTCGCAAATAGGTATTCGTTGCCGCACAGACATCTTCTTCACCGGTATAAGAAGGCATGCCCGAAGTCTCTACCTCGGAAAGTATCACGGCACTTGCCCCCATGCGCTCCTGCGTGATTTCGGGAATGGGAAGTCCCAATACGGCACGACAATGCAACTCGAACTCCGACAGGTTTTGCGTACCGGCAAGTGTCACCATACCTGTGTCGTGCGGACGGGGACTCAACTCTGAGAAGATCACACCCTCCTTGCTGCTCAGGAAAAACTCCACGCCCCAGATACCGGCTCCTGAAAGGGCCGCGGTAATCTTAGCTGCCATATCCTGTGCGTCCTTCAGCATTTCAGGAGAAATAGCCGCCGGCTGGAAGCTCTCGCGATAATCACCACCTTTCTGCACATGCCCTATCGGCCGGCAAAACAAAGTAGGACCGTTTTTCTGAGTTACGGTCAACAAAGTAATCTCACTGTCGAACGGGATAAACTGTTCCACAATAACTTCCCTTACATCACCACGTGCACCTTCGCAGGCATACACCCACGCACGTTCCAGTTCATCCGGTGAATCCACTTTGCTCTGCCCATGGCCGGAAGAACTCATCAAGGGTTTGATGATACAGGGAAAGCCTACGACCTCAGCCGCAGCTTTCAGTTCGTCGAACGTTTTCGCATAACGATAATTTGCCGTCTTGAGACCGAGTTCGGTATGTGCCAATTCGCGTATCTCCTTGCGGTTCATCGTAAAATTAACGGCACGTGCGCTCGGCACTACCTGTATACCTTTTTTTTCGCAATCGTATAGTTTCTCCGTCCGGATGGCTTCTATTTCCGGCACGATGATATCCGGTTGGTGTTTCTCCACCACTGCCATCAGTGCATCGCCATCAAGCATATTGAACACTTCACACTCATCCGCCACTTGCATGGCAGGTGCGTACGGATATGAATCACAGGCTATCACATGCTGTCCCTTACGCTGACAAGCTATCACGAATTCCTTTCCCAGTTCGCCGGAGCCCAGCAATAATATTTTCTTTGTCATCGTACAAATATTTTTTATCGTGCTACAAAGGTAACAAAAAAACTCCTGCCGCACATCCGCAAACAGGAGTTTTTTTATCTCACATTCTTATATTTACCGATGTTGCTCACGTAACAAGTCGTTCACAGTCTTAACCGGATTGAACGTCGACAAGGGAACTTCCACAAAAACGGTATTCCAATCGCTCATCGCTCCATTCCACAATCCAGGAAGTTCAAGTGCTTTGAGTTCTTTTCCGTTCTTACTCTTATATGATATAAAACCGGTGTTCTTATCCACATAATCGGGCAGATTGAATTTGTTCCCCTTGTAATCCCTTACTGCACAAACCAAATCTACCGGATTGAAATGTGTCCCGTTCTTAAACATGGAAAGGTATTCCGGATTGTCCGTATCTATCTGGCTACTCTCTAAAATCTGTAAGGATATAGTGCCATCGCTGTTATAGGCAAGGAACGGACCGCCGCCCGGCTCACCCACATTCTTTACCACACCGCACACACGCATCGGACGATTCAGTTTCTTACGCAGATAGATTACAAGGTCGGCATCTTCCAGTTCCTTCACATCCTCGCGGCGGCAGAAAAGTTCCTGTTGCACGAAACGGATGATTTCTTCTATGTCTGCATGCGAATACATACCGCTATCCAGTTTCTCCAGATAGCGGAAAGCCTTGTTCTGCAGTTCGACCAGCACACCGGCCAGCACCTGTTTGTATTTTACCGTATCGGACTTCAGACGGTCCGGCACGACATTATCGATGTTTTTCACAAAGATTACATCAGCCTGCAAGTCGTTCAGGTTTTCGATCAACGCTCCATGACCGCCCGGACGGAAAAGCAACTTCCCGTCCACACGGAAAGGTTCATTATCCATCGTGGCGGCAAGTGTATCAGTGGATGGCTTCTGCTCGGAGAACGTCACATGGTAATTGAGGCCGTACAATTGTTCATAAACGGCAACCTTCTCTTTTACCAGTTTCTCGAACAACGTCCTGTGTTCCGTACTTACCGTAAAATGCACCTCTGCCTTGCCGTTTCCGGCAGCATACAAAGCCGCCTCCACCAGATGTTCCTCCAATGGTGTACGCGCACCGGCATCGTACCTATGGAACTTCAGCAATCCTTTCGGCAACTGGCCGTAGTTCAGTCCTTTTGACTGGAGCATATTGGCTACTACTGACTTATAGTTCCCTTCCGCCATCAGTTCATCAACCCTCTTGCTTTCGTTTCTTTGGCAAGCGTTGTCCAAATCTTCATAAAAAGCAAAGTCGTGTATGGATTCAAAGAACTTCTTCTCGAAATCGGTCTCAGGTTCACTTCTGTCCGAATCCAAAAACTCAAACATATTCTTGAACATACGACTGGCCGCTCCCGACGCAGGAACAAACTTGCAGATGCCTTTCCCCGTACCTTTATATTCGTTCCACAAATCCACATACCGTTCGCATGCTTCTTCGGAAGGAAGCATCACACCATTATCCAAGGATGCGGCCGCCTTGAGTTTCAAGAACGGAAAGCCTTTTCTGAAATTCTCCAACTGTGTTCCGATTTGCTCTTCCGTAATCCCTTTCTCTGCCAACAAGGCCTTGTCTTCTGTTGTCAACATACTATCTTTATTTAGACATTCAATAATAAATAATGTCCAAATATAGTAAAAAATAAGCAATGAGTTAAACCATCCAGCAAAAAAAGTACTACCTTTGAAGAAAAAACAGTGGTTTATGGAGCAAAACGATTTCTTCTCCGCACAAGAGAAAGCACGACTCCCACAAGTTTACCGGGATTTACTCAGACTATCAGGTAGCATCCTTCGTCACGATGACTGCAAGAAGCTGAAAACATACTTGAAGGAAGCCTCACAACGCAACTTAATCCGGAAAAACATATTCGGAATCAATCCTATCCTGAATGATATGGAGACAGCCCTTATCGTAGCGTCTGAAATAGGACTTACGCGAGGAGCCATACTCGGTGTCATGTTGCACACTTGCGTCAGTTGCGGATTCTGCACAACTGAACAGGTGGAAAAAGAATTCGGAATCGATGTGGCCGGCATCATCAGAGGGTTGAACCGCATTGCTGAACTATACCGGAAGAATCCAAGCATCGAGAGTGAGAACTTCAGAAGCCTGTTGCTTTCATTTGCCGAAGACATGCGGGTCATCCTTATTATGATTGCCAACCGTGTCAACATCATGAGGAAAATCAAGGACACACCTCATAAGGAAGCACAGCAGAAGGTTTCGGAAGAGGCGGCCTACCTATATGCCCCCCTCGCCCATAAACTGGGACTGTACCGTCTGAAAAGCGAACTGGAGGACCTGTCGCTGAAGTACATGGAGCATGACGCTTACTATCTGATAAAGGAAAAGCTGAACGCCACGAAAAAATCACGCGACGAATACATCGCGAAATTCATCCGGCCGATTGAAGAAAAGCTGAACGCCGCAGGCCTTCGCTTTCACATGAAAGGACGCACCAAAAGCATCCATTCCATCTGGCAGAAGATGAAAAAGCAGCATTGCGGCGTGGAAGGCATCTATGACTTGTTTGCCATCCGCATCATCCTGGACTCTCCTTTGGATAAGGAAAAGATGGAGTGCTGGCAGGTGTACTCCATCATCACCGACATGTACCAGCCGAATCCCCAGCGTCTGCGGGACTGGCTATCGATTCCCAAAAGCAACGGGTATGAGAGTCTGCATATCACCGTACTCGGTCCGGAGAACAAATGGGTGGAGGTACAGATTCGTACAGAACGTATGGACGAAATCGCCGAACGGGGACTGGCCGCACACTGGCGGTATAAAGGCGTAAAGAACGGAGAAAGCGGTGTGGACGAATGGCTCAACAGCATACGGAACGCATTGGAGAACAATGATGACATGCAACTGATGGACCAGTTCAAGATGGACCTTTACGAAGACGAAGTGTTTGTGTTCACACCCAAGGGGGATTTGTTCAAGCTCCCCAAAGGCGCAACCGTACTCGACTTCGCTTACGCCATACATACCAACGTGGGTAACCGGTGTATCGGAGCAAGAATCAACAACAAGAATATCCCGATGCGCCAACTGTTGAACAGCGGCGACCAGGTGGAAATACTCACGTCGAACAACCAGAGTCCGAAACAGGACTGGCTGAATTTCGTCACAACAGGAAAGGCACGTGCCAAAATCCGCCAGTCGCTGAAAGAGATGCAGGCCAAGCAAGGCTCGTTCGCCAAAGAACTGTTGGAACGCAAGTTCAAGAACAAGAAGATAGAATACGACGAGCCTACCATGATGCACGTCATCACGAAATTAGGCTTCAAGTTCGTGACCGATTTCTACAAAAGCCTTGCCGATGAAACGACGGACATCAATGAGGTCATCGACATGTACGTCGAGATGCAGAAGTATGATGCGGGACAGGCTGAACACACTCCCGTACGGAGCGCGGAAAATTACACGGCAGTGCCGGAAGCTGAAGCAAGATCGCAGTCTCACGATGACGTGCTGGTCATCGACCAGAACCTGAAAGGACTGGATTTCTCACTGGCCAAATGTTGCCAGCCCATATACGGCGACGATGTATTCGGCTTTGTTACGGTCAACGGCGGAATCAAAGTGCACCGTTGCGACTGCCCTAACGCACAGGAACTCCGCAAGCGTTTCGGCTACCGTATCGTGAAAGCGCGCTGGGCCGGCAAACGCGGCAGCCAGTATCCCATTACGCTGAAAGTTGTCGGAAACGACGATTTGGGTATCGTGAACAACATCACGTCCATCATCAGCAAGGAAGAGAAGATTTCCTTACGCGGCATCAGCATCGATTCTTACGACGGCTTGTTTTCGGGCACCCTTACGGTGATGCTCGACGACACGTCCAAGCTGCAAATGTTGATAAAAAAACTGAAAACCGTAAAAGGCGTGAAGCAGGTGTCCCGCAATTAAGGACATCTGCCACGTCTTGGCAACTAACCTTCTATTTCGCTCAACTCCAACCAGCGCATCGTCTTTTCGTCCAGTTCTTCATCCACCACGGGCAGACGTTTTGACTTTTCGGTAATCTCCTCCACACTCAGCATACCGCTGCAGAGCGCGTCTTCAATGTTTTTCTTCTCTTCCTCAAGCGCGGCGATTTCCTTTTCCAACGCTTCCATCTCCCTGCGCTCCTTATAACTCAGTTTTTTCTTCGTCTCCCGATTGTTCCGGGAAGCCGCTGCCGGCGCGGACGTATCCTTATGTCTGTCGGCCTGTTCTTTCTGCTGCGCACGCTCCTGTTGCAGTTTCTCGTCCAGCCATCCGCGGTACTGGGTATAATTGCCGGGAAAGTCGCGTACGTCTCCCCCACCCTTGAACACCAACAGATGGTCTACCACCTTATCCATGAAATAACGGTCGTGGCTCACCACTATCACACATCCCTTGAAGTTCCGGAGATATTCTTCCAACACCTGCAAGGTGACTATATCCAAATCATTGGTGGGCTCGTCGAGCACCAGAAAGTTGGGATTCTGCATCAGGACCGTACACAAATACAGGCGGCGGCGTTCTCCACCGCTCAGCTTATATACATAATTCTGCTGGTCCTTGGGAGAAAACATGAAATGCTGCAGGAACTGCATGGCCGAGAGATGTCGCCCACCGCCCAAATCCACATATTCGGCAATGCCACGCACCACATCGATAACCTTCATCTGTTCGTCGAAGTGCATGCCGTCCTGCGAGAAATAGCCGAAACGCACGGTTTCTCCCACCACAACCTTTCCGCTGTCCGGCTTCACCTGTCCCAGCAGGATTTTGACGAAGGTGGACTTTCCCGTACCATTGTTGCCCACAATCCCCATCTTCTCGTAACGTGAGAAATTATAGAAGAAATTGTCCAATATCACGTGGTCGCCATACCGCTTGCAGATGTAATCGGCTTCGAACACCTTGTTGCCGATGTAGGAAGACTTCACTTCGAGCGTCACGTTCTGTTCGCGGATGTTTCTTTTGGCCACCTTTTCCAGTTCATAAAACGCCTCTTCACGGTATCGCGCCTTATGTCCGCGCGCGCAGGGCATCCGACGCATCCAATCCAGTTCCGTACGATATAAATTATTCGCGCGCGCGATTTCGGCATTTGCCGCATCGATACGCTCCTGTCTTTTTTGCAGGTAATAGCTGTAATTCCCGCGATACGTGTAGACAGTATTGTCGTCCAACTCTAAAATCACCGAGCACACACGGTCCAGGAAATAACGGTCGTGCGTAACCATGAGCAGACTCAACGAGGCGCGCTTCAGATATTCTTCAAGCCATTCAATCATCTCCAGGTCGAGATGGTTGGTGGGTTCGTCCAGAATCAACAGGTCCGGCTCCGTAATCAGCACATTGGCCAAAGCCACACGTTTGAGTTGCCCGCCCGACAATGTGGATATTTTCTGGTCGAAAGCCGTAATCTTCAACTGCGAGAGAATCTGCTTGGCACGGTTCTCGTAATCCCACGCCTTCTCACGTTCCATACGGTCGAGTATCTCTTCCATACGGGGATGACCGGGAGTACTCATACAGTCCTCGTATTCACGAATCAGGTTCGTCACTTCGTTACCATGACTGAAACAGGCCTCAATCACCGTCAGTTCGGGCGGGTAATACGGGATCTGCTCCAAATAACCCACTTTCAAATCGCGACGATACACGATACTGCCTTCTTCATATCCGTCTTTTCCACTCAGAATATTGAGCAAAGTGGACTTCCCCGTACCGTTCTTCGCTATCAGCCCCACCCGTTGCCCTTCGGCAATGCCGAAAGAAATGCCCTCGAAAAGCACACGGTCGCCGATACGCTTGGTCAGTCCGTCCACTTGCAAATAAGGATTCACTGCTGCCATAACCGTTTTTGAAATAGTGTGCGAAGATACACATTAAATAGGAAAAAGACAATTCAGACCGTATTTATGCAAAAAAACTTCGCGATGGAACGCAAAAAAACGCGGAAGATTTTCCATAATCGAAATTTATTCGTTACTTTTGTACCCCGAAACAATGGGAGTTCCGCCACTTGTCGGTCTCCTTTTTATCATCACAAACAATATTTTCAACCAAAAGAATCCCGTCTTTATCATACGTGTATCCGTATAAAGCATAAAGACAGAAATGCAACACATAACTTATATATGCATACAAAAACCGAATTAGAAGCCATGTCGCAGGAAGAACTGCAAGACATCGCCGCTGAGTTGAAACTGACCGGACTGAAAGACGACGACCGCATGGACCTGATTTATCGCATCATCGATGAAGAATCCATATTGTCGGCTTCACAAAAGGCCACCACGACAAAAACACCGAGAAAAAGAGTGAGAATAGCCAAGAAAGAAACAGACAGAGTGTACAGCGCTTCACAAGGAAACGGAGAAAACTTCGACCTGAAAAAGAAAAACAGCGCAGCCACCGACCTTGACAAGGATATAAAAGGAATGGAAAGCCCAAACCAACCCAATGCCGCAGAAGAAGGCAATGCCGCAACAGCTGCGGAAAGCACGGTAGCCGCAACGGCTGAAAACACAACCCCTGCGGCGGAAGAACAACCGGCCACGCCGACTCCCAAAAAGAGAGGACGTAAGTCGAAAGCCGAAAAAGCCGCCATGGAAGCGGCCGCGCTGAAAGAAGCGGAAATGAAACCTCAGGAGGAAACCATAAGGGAGACGGAAACACCGGAAGAGGAACAACCCGACGTACCGATGGACATCCTGACAGACAATCCGGATACCGTAACGGACACACCCACGAAAACCGCCGAAAGCAACACCGAGAAAAAGGAAACCGAACAGGAGAACACTTCCACTTCCGGAAAAGACTTTTTCTCTTCTTCTGAAAAAGACTTCATCGTGGTAGAAGACCTTCCCGTCATTCCCCTTGAACAGACGGGCGAAGACAACTACATGACTTATACCACCGAACAACCCGACATCACTTCTTCACGCACACCGGCAAGTTATGAAGCCGAACGCATACCGGCCTATACCGAAAAAAACGACACGCCCAGAAAAGAGCCTGAACAGGCATACGATTTCGGCGACATCCTTGTAGGCGAAGGCGTATTGGAAATCATGCCGGACGGCTACGGATTCCTGCGGTCAAGCGACTACAACTACCTGTCTTCACCCGATGACATCTACGTGAGCGCGTCGCAGATCAAACTGTTCGGCCTGAAAACGGGCGACGTGGTGGAAGGCCCTGTACGCCCCCCGAAACCGGGAGAAAAATATTTCCCCTTGATACGCGTAACCAAAATCAACGGACGTTATCCTAACGAAATCAGAGACCGCGTGCCGTTTGAGCACCTCACTCCGCTCTTCCCCGACGAGAAGTTCAAATTGTGCAAAGGACACAACGACAACCTTTCCACACGCATCGTCGACCTTTTCGCCCCTATCGGCAAAGGACAACGCGCCCTGCTTGTGGCACAGCCCAAGACCGGTAAGACCATCCTGATGAAGGACATTGCCAACGCCATCGCAGCCAACCATCCGGAAGCCTACCTCATCATGCTGCTCATCGACGAGCGACCTGAAGAAGTCACCGACATGGCACGCACCGTCAACGCAGAGGTCATCGCATCTACCTTCGACGAGCCCGCCGAACGGCACGTGAAAATTGCAGGTATCGTGCTGGAAAAAGCCAAACGCATGGTGGAATGCGGACACGATGTGGTCATCTTCCTCGATTCCATCACACGTCTGGCACGCGCATACAACACCGTATCGCCCGCCAGCGGAAAAGTACTCTCCGGAGGTGTCGATGCCAACGCACTGCACAAGCCCAAACGCTTCTTCGGAGCCGCACGCAACATAGAAAACGGAGGTTCGCTGACCATCATCGCCACAGCACTGATTGACACGGGAAGCAAGATGGACGAGGTTATCTTCGAAGAATTCAAGGGAACAGGCAACATGGAATTGCAACTCGACCGGTCGCTCAGCAACAAGCGTATCTTCCCGGCTGTCAACATCGTGGCATCCAGCACACGCCGTGACGACCTGCTGCACGACAAACAGACACTCGACCGCATGTGGGTGCTCCGCAAGATACTGGCCGACATGAATCCAATAGAAGCCATGACATTCCTGAAAGACCGCATCGAGCCTACCAGAAACAACGAAGAGTTCCTCTTGAGCATGAACTCATAAACAATATTCCGCAAGGCGGTTACAAACCCAACATACCGCCCTCCGGAAATTCATACAACCTACCCGAAAAACGGACCTGTGTGCGTCGATACACAGGTCCGTTTTTCAGTCCTCCATACACACCCCTATCCTCACGATTTGGGGCGCACACGATACTGCTGCGGCGACATGTTCATCATCCGTTTAAAAAACCTGCCGAAATACGACTGGTCGACAAATCCGAGATGATTACTGATTTCCTGTATACTGGAATCATTCTTCACCAGCAATGTCGTCGCCTCATAAATCAACCGCTCATCAATAATCTGCTTCGGCGTACGGGCAATCATCCGCTTGGTGATTTGCGTCAGATATTTGGCCGAAATACACAACTCGCCGGCATAAAACTGCACTTCGTGCTGTGTGCGGTAGTTCTGATGAAGCAACATCACGAAATTCCGGAACAGTTCTCTCGAACGCGAGGAATCTGAAAAAAGATTTTCCTCCTGCAGCCCCCCAAACATCTCATAAAAGCCGAAGACAAAAGAGGTGACCAACGACAGTATCCAATCCCTTCTGTAGCCACCGTTCTTCACGGACGCATACCGGAACAGTTCCTTGAAGTGCTCCATCACGCTTCGTTGACTATCCGTCAACTTCCACGCCATACGCGTATAAATCATCAGAAAAAAGTTCGGCTCAATACGCCGTGTATGCTCATGCAGCATGACAGGCATAAAGCCCATAAGCACAACCCTGAACCCCTCCGACGAACGGACAAGCCGCGTAGGAGAATCCGGTCTGAGCACCAACATTCTGTAGGAATCTATATGATACTCGTTATCACCCACCGCCACCCGCGCTGTTCCCTTTTCCACAAAAACAATAATGAACTTATCAAAAACAAAAGCCTCGCGACGCATGAAAGCCATATCCGTCTCAAGGTAAAAATACTCCGAAGAAACTATATTATTCAGTTCATTGCCCATATTTCCCGTCCTACAATAGTTAATTAAAATCAAAATTAAGTAGAATAATCCTAAAATGCAAAAAAGTTCCCAAAATGAACAAAACAAATGTGCTTTTAATACTTGCGGAATCGCTTTCTTGATGTAATTTTGCATAACTTTTTTGAGACTATATTTTTAAACTACCAATTTATGATTAAAGGTATTAAGACTGTAGCAACAACAGCATTATGTTGCATGATTGCTTTGACAGGCTGCCAGAAAGCGCAGCAAAGAACCGCCCTCAAGGCGGATTACAAGACAATGAAAGTGAAAACTGACTCGCTCACGTTGTCAAACACTTACAGCGCGACAATCCGTGGTCGCCAGGATATTGAAATCTACCCGCAGGTGGGCGGTACCCTGCAACGCCTGTTGGTGACGGAAGGACAACGCGTGAAGAAAGGACAAACACTGTTCATCATCGACCAGGTGCCGTATCAGGCAGCCTTGAACACGGCAAAAGCCACACTTGAAGCTGCCCAGGCAGCTCTGGCAACGACCGAACTGACCTTCCAGAGCACCAAACGCCTATACGACCAGCAAGTGGTATCCGAGTTTGACCTGCAAAAGGCACAAAACTCGTTGCAAAGCGCAAAAGCCAGCGTAGCACAGGCCACGGCACAAGTGACCAATGCGGCAAACAATCTGTCGTACACCACCGTCAAAAGTCCGGCCGACGGCGTGGTGGGCGTTCTCCCCTACCGTCAGGGCGCACTTGTAGGCAGCAGCATGCCGCAACCTCTGACCACAGTGTCCGACAACAACGACATGTACGTATACTTCAGCTTCCCCGAATCTCAGTTGCTCGCCATGACCCGTGAATACGGCACTCCTGAAGAGGCTGTGGCACACATGCCCGAAGTAGGCCTCCGTCTCGTAGACGGCTCCATGTACGAGTTCACAGGCAAGGTGGAAAGCGTCAGCGGTGTCATCGACCGCTCTACAGGCAGTGTAAGCCTGCGCGCCGTCTTCGCCAACCCCAAGCACGTACTCTTCAGCGGAAGCACAGGCAACATCGTAGTCCCCGTGAAATACACCGACAAGATTCTCGTGCCGCAAGTTGCCACCGTACAGAAACAGGATAAATACTTCGTGTTCGGCATCGACGCCGACGGCAATGCGAAATCCATCGCCATCGAAGTAGCTCCTTACAACAACGGCAAGGAATATATCGTAACCAACGGTCTGACGCCCGGACAGGAAATCATCGCCAGCGGCGCAGGCATGATTCACGAAGGACAGAAGATTAGATAAAAACACCAAAGTAGACTACGGACGAAGAAGAGGCGCGACGCAACTTCCCGATGTCCGTAAAACAAAACACAGATAAGAAACAATGAAAGGTAATATATTCATAAAAAGACCGGTGATGGCGATGTCCATATCCATCGTCATCCTTCTGGTGGGAGCCATATCTTACTTCAACCTGCCCGTCGAGCAATACCCCGATATTGCCCCCCCAACGGTCATGGTATCCGCCAACTATACCGGTGCCAGCGCCGAGGCCGTGACCAAAGCCGTAATCCAGCCCCTCGAAGAGGCTATCAACGGTGTGGAGAACATGACTTACATGAG
Organism: uncultured Paraprevotella sp.; assembly: GCA_900548345.1. Lineage (GTDB taxonomy): Bacteria > Bacteroidota > Bacteroidia > Bacteroidales > Bacteroidaceae > Paraprevotella. The sequence goes on from URKA01000007.1 coordinate 25,385, forward strand.
CTCCACCGCAACCAATGCCGGCTCGGCCACCATCCAGGTGTATTTCAGACAAGGCACCGATGCCGACATGGCAGCCGTCAACGTACAGAACCGTGTGGCGCGCGCCCAAGGTCTGTTGCCTGCCGAAGTAACCCGTATCGGTGTGACCACGCAGAAACGTCAGACATCATTCCTTCAGATTAACGCTTTGGTCAGCGAAGATCCGGAGAAATACGACGAGAACTTCCTGTCGAACTACCTTGACATCAATGTCGTTCCCCAAATCAAGCGTGTTGAGGGTGTGGGCGACGTGATGGAGCTGGGCGGTACGTACTCCCTGCGTATCTGGTTGAAACCCGACGTCATGGCACAGTATCACCTGATGCCGTCGGACATCAGTGCCGTAATCGCCGAGCAGAACCTGGAATCACCTACCGGCTCGTTGGGTGAGAAGCCTGTGAACGGCAACCACGGAGACGGCATCGACAACGTATTCCAGTATACGATGAAGTATACGGGACGCTTGCAGGAAATCGAGGAGTTCAAGAACATCGTGGTACAGGCAAACGCCGACGGTACACTCCTTCGCCTGAAAGACGTGGCCGACATCGAGTTGGGAGCCATATCTTATTCTTACCACGGTTCTACGAACGGCAAGCCCGGTATCACATTCATGGCTTACCAGTTGGCCGGAGCTAACGCCAAGGAAACCAACGACCGCGTGACAGCAAAAATCGAGGAGCTGTCCAAAGATTTGCCCGAAGGCGTTCATTTCGTGTCCATGATGAGTTCGAACGACTTCCTGTTGGCTTCTATCCATAATGTATATGAGACATTGATTATCGCCATCATCCTTGTGGTTCTCGTGGTGTATTTCTTCTTGCAGGACTTCAAAGCCACACTCATCCCGTCCATATCCATTATCGTGTCGATGGTGGGCACCTTCGCCATCCTGCAAATGGCAGGCTTCACCATCAACCTGCTTACACTGTTTGCCCTTGTGTTGGCCATCGGAACGGTGGTCGACGACGCCATCGTGGTGGTCGAAGCCGTTCAGGCCAAGTTCGACGCCGGCTATACCTCTCCCTATCAGGCCACGAAAGACGCCATGAGCGATGTGACCATGGCGGTTATCTCCTGTACATTTGTGTTCATGGCCGTGTTCATCCCCGTGACCTTCATGGGTGGTACCAGCGGTATATTCTATACCCAGTTCGGTGTTACCATGGCCGGTGCGGTAGGTCTGTCGTGTATTTCCGCCCTCGTGCTTTGTCCGGCATTGTGCGCCATGCTGATGCGTCCGGCCAGCGGAACCAAGAGTGCCAAGAGTTTCAACGGTCGTGTACGTGCGGCCTATACCGCCAGCTACAACGCCGTATTGGGCAAGTATGTGAAGGGTATGCGTTATCTGTTCGGACATCGTACCATCGCTTGGGGCGGTTTCCTGATAGCCTGCGTACTGCTGGTATTCGCTGCAAGGTCTCTTCGTTCCGGTCTCGTTCCGCAAGAAGATCAGGGTGTGTGCATGCTCAACATCAGCTGCGCGCCGGGTAGCAACCTCGCCACAACCAATGCCATCATCGACCAGGTGGAAGACAGCATAAAGACCATCGAGGAAGTACAGGACTACAGCCGCGTATCAGGCTATGGCTTCATGTCGGGACAGGGTTCTTCCTACGGTTTGTTCATCGTGCGTCTGAAGCATTGGGACGAACGTAAGGGGGCCTTGCACAAGTCAGATGTCATTATAGGCAAGCTCTACCAGAAACTTTCCAAGATTCCCGAAGCACAAATCTTCGTATTCCAGCCGGGTATGATTCCGGGTTACGGTATGGGTAGTTCCGTTGAGTTGCACCTGCAGGACAAGGCCGGAGGCGACAAGGCCGTGTTCTTCGACCAGGCCAAAGTGTTCCTCGCCAAACTCAACGAACGTCCGGAAGTGATGATGGCCATGTGTACCTATTCGCGCGACTTCCCGCAGTATCAGGTAGAAGTTAATGCGGCACAATGCAAGCGCGCGGGAATTTCTCCTTCCACAGTGCTCAGTACGCTGGGTTCATACTGCGGAGGTTCTTATATCAGCAACATGAACCAGTTCGGCAAAGTATACCGCGTGATGTTGCAGGCCGGTGAGAAATACCGTTTGAACCAATACGACCTGAATAATATGTTCGTGCGCAACGGAAGCGAAATGGCTCCGCTGTCGCAGTTCGTCAAGCTGACCCCGATTCTCGGCCCTGAGGTGGACAACCGCTTCAACCTGTTCTCCGCCCTTGATGCCAACATCACCCCGAATTCCGGATACGGTACTACCGATGTGATGAAAGCCATCGACGAGGTGGCTGCCGAGACACTGCCCAGCCATGTAGGTTACGAATACGGCTCCATCAGCCGTGAGGAGGCGCAGACCATCGGCGACTACTCCACGATTATGATTTACTGTGTGTGCGTAGTCCTCATCTGGCTTATCCTGAGCTGTCTTTACGAGAGTTTCCTCATTCCTTTGGCCGTCATCCTTTCCGTACCGGCCGGTCTGATGGGTTCATTCGGATTTGCCTGGTTGTGGAACACTGTGGGTAGCATCTCCATGGGCCCCGTTACACTGAGTTTATGGATAGGACAAATCGAGAACAACATCTACTTGCAGACAGGTGTGATTATGTTGATTGGCCTTCTGGCCAAGACGGCCATCCTGATTACCGAGTTCGCCCTCGAACGCCGACGCAAAGGTATGGGTATAGTAGAAGCTGCATACGCGGCTTGCGAGGCCCGTCTGCGTCCGATTCTGATGACCGTGCTCACGCTTATCTTCGGTATGATACCGTTGATGCTTGCAAGCGGCGCGGGTGCCAACGGTAACCGTACCATCGCGGTAGGTGTAGTGGGCGGCGCATTCGTAGGTACCATCGCCATTCTCTTCACCGTCCCTGTATTCTTCGTGTTCTTCGAATACCTCCAGGAACGTATCCGCCCGGCAATGAAAGTGGAAGCCGACCAACAGTTCAAAGCAGAACAGGAAAGAAGCCAGGCTGAACGCAAAGCATTAAACTCTGAAAAAGACAATTAAGACACAATGAAAAAAATAATTATGACCATAGCCGCGACTGCTCTGTTGAGCAGTTGCGGGCTGTACAAAAGCTACGAAAGGCCGTCGGACATCAAGATTGAGGACCTGTACCGTGCGCCGGCCCAGCCGGCCGACTCTTTGGGCATGGCTTCCCTGTCATGGCGGGAAGTATTCACCGACCCGAAGTTGCAGACCCTGATAGAGCGCGGACTGGCCCAGAATACCAACATGCGTACCGCACAACTGCAGATTGAACAGGCCGAGGCCGTACTGACTGTAGCCAAATGGGCCTACGTGCCCAGCCTGGTGTTCGCTCCGCAAGGCACGCTGAGCGGCGTGGATTGGGGAAAAGCCTCGCAGTCCTACACGTTGCCCGTAGTGGCCTCATGGCAGGTGGACATCTTCGGAAAACTGCTCAACACCAAGAAGAAAGCCAAAGTACAGCTTGAAAACAGCAAAATCTACAAGCAGGCCGTACAGACCCAGCTGATAGCCGCCATCGCCAACTACTATTATACATTGGCCATGCTCGACGACCAGTTGCAGCTGAGCATGGAGACGGAGAAAATCTGGAAACAGAACGTGGAAATCACACGTGCCCTGATGGATGCCGGACAAAGCAATATGGCTGCCGTATCGCAGACCGAGGCCAATTATTACAACATCTGCACGCAAATCACCGACCTCAGACAGCAAATCAGCGACCTGAAAGACGATTTTGCCGCATTGTTGGGAGACACGCCGCAGGCTTACGAAATCGGTACATTGAAAGACTGGCGCACTCCGGGCAAACTCTCTGCCGGCATTCCGGCCGTGGCCCTGGCCAACAGACCTGACGTCAGGATGGCCGAAGCACAGCTGGCCGTGGCCTATTACGCCACCAACGAGGCACGCGCATCCTTCTATCCGGGACTGACCCTGAGCGGAACCGTCGGATTCACCAACAGTCTGGGAAGCATCATCGTGAACCCCGGCAAGTGGATTTACAATGCCGTGGCATCCCTTACCCAGCCCCTGTTGCAGAACGGAGCGCTGCGCGCACAATACAAGGTATCGAAAGCACAGCAGGAACAGGCCAAACTGTCATTCCAGCAAGCGATTCTGGACGCCGGAGTGGACGTGAATGCCGCACTGACGAAAATCCAAAGCACGGAAGAGAAACGCCAGATGTACGACAAGCAGGTGGCAGCCCTCGAAATAGCAGTAAAAAGCACGATGGCATTGATGCAGAACTCATCGACGAACTACTTGCAGGTGCTGACCGCACAACAGACTTTGCTGGGTGCGCAGATGTCGAAAATCAGCAACGACTTCAGCCAGGTACAGGCAGCCATCGAACTGTATCAGGCATTGGGCGGAGGATGCAACGAATAATCACTCTCTCTTAATACCCGAAGGCCGGCTTCTCAGCGATGCGAATCCTGAAAAGCCGGCCTCTTTGTATACCTACATGAGAACTACCTTTGCCCCCCTCTATCATATCGCCGGAACCACATTCCGAAGACCATGCCAAACTGCGTCCTTGTGCAGAGCAAAATGCTCACCTGTGTCCGTCCCGTCGCTCACAGGTGTCCGTTCCGTCGCTCACAGGTGAAGAAATCGGCCTTTGCAAGTCATTGATTCAAAGCATCTTGCAAAAGGCAAAAAACAGCGGTTTTCTACCAACAAAAAAGCCCCGGACGCCAGAACGTCCGGGACCTGTTCCAATCCGCCGATATACATCAGAACGGAAGGTCGTCTGCCGACTCTCCGCCGGAGAAATCCGTCGGGGCAGCCGGCTCGGCAACCGGCGGGAACGGCGCATCGGCCACGGGAGCCGCAGGCTGGTCGGCCACACGCTCCACTTTCCATGCGCGGATACTGTTGTACCAGCGACCTTGATATTCGCGGGCATCGATGTCGAACGATACCGTAAGATGGTCGCCTATATTGATGGCGAACTGTGCGATTTTGTCAGCTCCGAACACATCAAAACACATCTTACGGGGATATTGCTCCTGAGTCTCCAGTACGTACGTCTGCACTTTCCACTCAGAACCTGTGCGCTGTGAGATTCCACCCCTTTCGGGCAATACAGCGATAATTTTTCCGGTAATTTCCATAATTCTGTTTTCACTTATAATTCATGCGAATTTACGACTTATTTTCAACTTTCACGAATTTTACATTATTTTTTTTGTTCAGTTTTGCTTAAATATGTAAATTTGTTGAATATAAATTTTAAAACACATCAAAATGAAGTTTATCATATCCAGTTCCGCCCTGTTCAGCCGTTTACAGTCGATAGGGCGCGCCATCAACTCCAAGAACACGCTTCCCATCCTGGACTGCTTTCTGTTTGAAATCAAAGACAATACGCTGACCATCACCGCTTCCGACAGCGAGACCACACTGGTGACATCCGTCAGCCTCGTGGAAAGCGACAGCGACATGCGCTTCTGTATCAACGCCAAGACGATACAGGACTCCATGAAGGAAATCGCCGAGCAACCCATGGCTTTTGAAATCAACCCCGACAGCAAGGAGATTACGGCAAGCTATCAGAACGGCCACTTCAACATCGTGGGCCTTGCGGCCGATGAATACCCCGAAATGAACATCACCCAGGACGGGATGAACGAACTTATCATGCCCGCCTCTACCGTGCTCAACGGCATCAACCGTTGCCTGTTCGCCACAGCTGACGACGATTTGCGTCCGGTCATGAACGGGGTGTATTTCGACCTGCAGCAAGACTCACTCACGTTCGTATCCACCGACGGCCACAAACTGGTGCGCAACCGCAACTATAATATAAAAGGTACGATGCCCGCGGCATTCATCCTGCCCAAAAAGCCGTCCACCCTTCTGAAGACATTGCTGGCCAAGGAAAACGGCGACATCACCCTGAGATTCGACGAGCAATACGCTTATATCGAAATGGAATCCTCCAAGCTGATGTGCCGTCTGACCGAAGGACGCTACCCGAACTACAACTCCGTCATCCCGCAGAACAACCCTTACCGCGTGACGGTAGACCGCTTGTCTTTGTTGAGCGCACTGAAACGCGTGCTGATTTTCTCCAACCAAAGCAGTGCGCTGGTCAAGCTGCATCTGGAAAACGGACAGCTCGTCGTATCCGGACAGGATATCGACTATTCCACTTCCGCCGAGGAATATGTGACATGCGAATACGGCGACACGCCCATCAACATCGGTTTCAAAGGCACATTCCTCGTAGACATGCTGAACAACATTGGCGGCGAGAATGTCATCATTGAACTGGCGGACCCAAGCCGGGCCGGCGTCATCGTTCCTGCAGAACAGGACAACGGCGAAGACCTTCTGATGCTCCTCATGCCGATGATGTTGAACGATTAAAGAAGGAAACATGAGACTGAAACTGAACAATCCCATCGTATTCTTCGACCTGGAAACCACGGGCGTCAACATCACCAACGACCGCATTGTGGAATTATGCTACATCAAAGTATCCCCCAACGGGAACGAAGAGTCCAAAAGCATGCGCATCAACCCTGAGATGCACATACCGGAAAGCTCGTCGGCCATACACGGCATCTACGACAAGGACGTGGCAGACTGCCCCACATTCAAGCAGATAGCACAAGAGCTCGCCCAGACCATCAAAGGATGCGACTTTGCCGGATTCAACTCCAACCGCTTCGATGTGCCTATGCTCGTCGAAGAGTTCCTGCGCGCCGGTATCGACATTGACATCAGGAAACGGAATTTCATCGACGTGCAGAACATCTACCACAAGATGGAACGCCGCACCCTCAGCGCCGCTTATCAGTTCTATTGCGGAAAAGACCTGGAAAACGCACACTCCGCACTGGCCGATACACGGGCCACATACGAGGTGCTGATGGCACAGCTCGACCGCTATCCGGACGATTTGCAGAACAACGTGAAGTTCCTCTCGGATTATTCGCGCATGACGGACAACGTGGACTTTGCCGGACGCATGGTGTACGACGAACAGCACAACATCGTGTTCAACTTCGGAAAATACAAAGGAAGGAAAGTGACCGACGTGCTCCGTTGCGACCCAGGCTATTACAGCTGGATTCTGCAAGGTGACTTCACACGCAACACCAAGCAGGTGCTGACACAGATTAGACTGGAGATGAACAAATAAGCCCCAAACCAAACGACAAAAATGCTGAAAGGGAAAAAAATAGTTTTAGGCATCACAGGAAGCATAGCCGCCTACAAGGCATGCCTCCTGATAAGAGGGCTGATAAAGAAAGGCGCGGAAGTGCAGACCGTCATCACGCCTGCGGGCAAAGAGTTCATCACGCCCGTCACGCTTTCGGCCCTGACAAGCAAGCCGGTCATCAGCGAGTTCTTTTCACAACGCGACGGCAGCTGGCATAGCCATGTACAGCTCGGATTGTGGGCCGATGCCATGATTATCGCTCCGGCAACGGCTTCGACCATAGGCAAGATGGCGCACGGAATAGCCGACAACATGCTCGTCACCACCTATCTCTCCATGAAAGCGCCGGTATTCGTCGCACCGGCAATGGATCTCGACATGTTCGCCCACCCCTCCACACAGGCCAACCTGGACCTGCTCCGAAGCTATGGCAACCATATCATCGAACCGGCGAGCGGAGAACTGGCCAGCCATCTGGAAGGGAAAGGACGCATGGAAGAACCGGAAAACATCATACGCGTCATAGAAGACCACTTCGCACAATCGCAGGACTTGGCGGGAAAACAGATACTCATCACGGCCGGACCTACTTACGAAAAGCTCGACCCGGTGAGATTCATCGGCAACTATTCATCAGGCAAGATGGGACTTGCCTTGGCCGAAGCATGCGCACGACGCGGTGCAAAGGTAACTCTCGTATGCGGTCCCGTACAAGGACACACGGAACACCCTTCGGTACACCGCATCGATGTGGAGTCGGCCGAGGAGATGTACGCCGCATCCACAAGTCTGTTCGGCAAGATGGATGCTGCCATACTCTGCGCCGCCGTGGCGGACTTCACTCCGGCACATACGGCGGAAAACAAAATCAAACGCGAAGGCAACGGACTGACGATACAATTGAAGCCGACACGCGACATAGCCGAAGCGCTCGGCAAGATGAAACGGGAAGGACAAATTCTGGTGGGATTCGCATTGGAAACCCACGACGAGACAGCCCACGCGAAAGACAAACTCGCACGGAAGAATCTCGACTTCATTGTGCTGAACTCGCTCAACGACAAAGGAGCGGGATTCCGCCACGATACCAATAAAATCACCATCATAAGCCCTACGGAAGAAATCCCCTACCCGCTCAAGAACAAAACGGAAGTGGCGGAAGACATCATCAACCGCCTTGCCGCCTCATTCTAAAGGAGACATCATGCAGAACATGTCCAAGACCATCCGACACATACTGACACTCACCGCACTGCCCGTAGCAATGTGGTGGGCATCGCCAGTCTGTGCGCAGGAGCTCAATGCCAAGATTTCCATTAACCGCTCGCAAATATCCAATACAACGGAAGCCGTGTTTGAGGCACTACAGAACGCCGTCACAAGTTTCCTCAACGAAAGGCAATGGACACAAATGCAATTCGAGGAATACGAACGCATCAACTGCTCGTTCAACATCACACTGAAAACATACAGCGAAACCGACAACTCGTTCACCGGCACGTTGCAGGTGCAAAGCACACGGCCCATCTACAACTCCAACTACTCCAGCACGGTATTCAACCTGCAGGACGCCAATTTCAACTTCACGTTCCAACAATTCGACCAGCTGGAGTTCAGACCGGAACAGGTAGACAACAACCTGACAGCCATATTGGCTTATTATGCCTATCTGATAATAGGAATGGACATGGACACCATGTCACCCCTCGGCGGCACCGATGTACTGCAGATAGCAATGGACGTGGCCAACAACTCGCAAAACCTCGGTTACGCCGGCTGGAAGGCATTTGAAGACGACCGCAACCGCTTTGCCATCATCAACGACTATTTGGACGGAGCCATGGAACCTTTCCGGACGATGGAATACAAGTACCACAGACTTGGTCTCGACCGCATGACGGAAAATACCGATACGGCACGTGCGACTATCACAGAGTCGCTGGAAATGCTGCAACAGGCAAGGGAACAGAAAAGCATGAGTGCCCTGCCCGTCATCTTCACGGACATCAAACGCGACGAGCTGGTCAATATATACAGCGGGAAAGGCAAACAGGAAGAACGCAACAAAGTATACGACATCGTATTCAGAATCAATGCATCCCAAAGCGAATACTGGGAGAAACTCAAGAAATAAGAGCATGCTGAAATCGTTATTTATCCGCAACTACGCATTAATCGATACCTTACACATCCAATTCGAGAAAGGTTTTTCCGTCATCACAGGCGAGACCGGAGCCGGAAAGTCTATTATTCTCGGTGCCATAGGACTATTGTTAGGGCAACGCGCCGACAGCAAGGCAGCCAAAGACAAAACGGCCAAATGCGTCATCGAGGCTGTCTTCGACATCAATTCTTACGGTATAGAGGATTTCTTCAACCGTAACGACCTTGAAACCGACGGCAGCGAATGTATCATCCGTCGGGAAATCAGCGCAACGGGAAAAAGCCGGGCGTTCATCAACGACACGCCCGTACAGGTCACCCAACTCAAGGAACTGGGCGAGATGCTCATAGACGTGCATTCACAGCACCAGAATCTGTTGCTGAACAAAGAGGACTTCCAACTGAAAGTCCTTGATATATTGGCAGGAGACAAAGCGGAACTTAACAAATACCACGTTCTGTATGCAACCTACCGACAAGCCGGGAAAAGACTGGAAGAAGCCGTCAAGGCCGCGGAAACAGCCTTGGCCGAAGAAGACTACCTGAGATTCCAGTTGGAACAACTCGACGAACTGGCACCGCAACCCGGTGAACAGGAGGAACTGGAACAGGAAGCCGAAACACTGTCTCACGCCGAAGAAATCAAACAAACCTTATTCGACGCGGAAAGACTCATGGATAACGAGCAAGGAGTTCTGGATGCCTTGAAAGAAAGCACCCATCTGCTGGAACATATCAACAAGGTATACCCCGAAGCCGATGAACTGGCGGAGAGAATGAATTCTTGTTATATCGAACTGAAAGACCTGTCGGACGAGATTGCCGCACGGGCCGAAAGAATAGAATTCAACCCAGGACGACTGAACTTCATCAATGAACGGCTGAACAGCCTCTATGAATTAGAACAGAAACACCGGGTGGACACTCCCGAAGCACTCATAGAACTGGCAGAGGACTTCCGCGAAAAACTCAACGCCATCGCTCACGGCGAAGAACACATACAAGAACTGAAGGCGGAATACCACAAGGCGGAAAAGGCCATGAAAGCGCAAGCCGGCGTACTGACCAGCCTGCGAAAGGAAGCCGCCGCACGTGCAGAAAGACAGATGGAAGAAAGGCTCGTACCGTTGGGAATACCGAACATACGCTTCAAGGTGGAACTGTCGCCACGGGAGACTCCCGACGAAAACGGAGCGGACAGGATAGCATTCCTGTTCAGCGCCAACAAAAACGGCACGCTCCAACCCATCTCACAAGTGGCGTCGGGAGGAGAAATAGCCCGCGTCATGCTGTCGCTGAAAGCCATGATATCGGGGGCGGTAAAACTGCCCACCATCATCTTCGATGAGATAGACACCGGCGTGTCGGGCAATATCGCAGAGAGAATGGCACGCATCATGCAGGAAATGGGCGCGCCCGGACGGCAGGTCATCAGCATCACGCACCTGCCGCAAATTGCTGCGGCAGGCAGCATACATTATAAGGTATATAAGGAAGACGACATGCACGGCACGACCAGTCACATCATACGGCTGGACGACACACAACGTGTTGAAGAGATTGCCCACATGTTGAGCGGTGCATCGCTCACCGACGCCGCCGTAAACAATGCCAAAGAATTGCTCAACCACTCAAAATACACCAGCAAATGAAAAGATTCACTACCATACTCTTTGTATTGTCCGCCTGTATGATGCAGGCACTTCCGCAGAATCCCAAATGGTTCAAGAAGGCACACAAGGCCGTATTCAGCATCATGACACTTGATGCCGACGGCCGGATGATAGGCTCAGGAACCGGTTTCTTTACGGACGAGAAAGGAGCGGCACTGGCCAACTACGACCTGTTCAAGCACGCCGCAAAAGCCAAAATCATCGGAAGTGACGGGAAAGAATATGAAGTGGACGCCATCATCGGTGCAAGTTCACTTTACGACATCGTAAAATTCCGCGTTAAGACGGATAAAAAGACACCTTTCCTGGCGGTTGCCGACCGCATCGGCGTCAACGGCGAACAGGTGTTCATCATGCCCTACCCGACAAAAGAACACAGCGTATGCCTGGAAGACACGCTGAAGGACATACAGAAATTCAACGGAGAATTCGGATATTACACGCTGCACAGGCGGCTGGATGAACAGTATGTCAACTGTCCCGTCATGAGCGAAGAGGGTGAAGTACTGGGCATGATACAGAAAAATGCCGGCGGGCAAAAGGCCGCCGTGTCGTATGCCATCAGCACGTCGTTCGGCAATACACTTGCGCTGAACGCCATGTCGGCTGCCGACAACGACCTGAACGCCATCAAAATCCGTAAGGTACTTCCTTCCAACGAGCAGGAAGCGCAGACCTTTCTCTTCATGATAGCCTCGCGTTCTGACTCGGCCACCTATAACGGTTACCTGAACGAGTATGCGGAAATGTTTCCGGACAATCATAACAGTTATGTGCAAAGAGCTGATTTCTATATGGCACACAGCAACTATGAGGCCGCCGAGGCTGACATGGACAAGGCAGCCGCCAAGGCCCAGGCCAAAGACGAGGTGTGCTATTCGTTCAGCAAAATGCTCTACGAACTGAACCTAAAGCCCGGCTACAACATGTACAAGGACTGGAACATGAACAAGGCACTGCTCATGGCGGAAGAGGCATACGCTGCCAATCCCCTGCCTCTCTACACGCTGCATGAAGGCAACATATTATACGCACTCAAGGAATATGAGAAGGCTTACGAGAAGTTCTTTTCGCTGCGCACAACCAACATGCGCTCCGCCAACACCTTCCTGTATGCCGCACAATGCAAACGCATGTCCGGCGCAGACACACTGACCGTACTGGCCTTGCAGGACAGTGCCGTGGCGTGTTTCGACAAGCCCTATCACAAAGAGGCCGCGCCTGCCCTTCTGGAACGGGCCAATACGAAACTGTCGCTGGGCAGGTACAGAGAGGCCGTGCTCGACTTGAACGAATACGAACTACTGATGAGGAATGAAGTGAACGACCTGTTCTATTACCGGCGCGAACAAGCGGAAATGCAATGCCGGATGTTCCAACAGGCTATCGACGACATAGACCGGGCTATACGCATGAAGCCCGGAGAGGCTCTGTACCACGCAGAAAGGGCTGTCGTGTACTATCGCATCGGTGAGACGGAAGAAGCAATCCGCTCCGCACGGGAAGCCATAAAGGCAGATCCAGACTTTACCGACGCATACCGCATTCTGGGCATCTGCCTGCTCGAAACCGGAAAGAAAGAAGAAGCAATAGGTTTCCTCCAGAAGGCCAAGGAGATGGGAGACGAATCTGCCGGACGCATATTGGAACAAAATACCCCATAAAAGGGGGGCAAAACCGCATACGATGTTAATAAAACCTAAACAAAATATTCTTTTACCCATCATAAAATCCATTCAAACACATTAATAACTATATTCGCACATACTAAAGCTATAAAAATGAAGAACAAAAAACAACTGACAAAAGCCGAGTATCAAGTAATGGACATTTTATGGTCCTTGCCGGGGGAATGCGGATTCATCAACGACATCCTCAAGCAATACAAGGACCCTAAACCGGCGTACACCACACTATCCACATTCCTGAAGATTTTGAAAGACAAGGGGTTTGTAAAATCCATGAATGTAGGAAAAATGCTCTACTTCACTCCCACCGTGAGCCGGAAAGAGTATACGGAGAATTACATGCAGGAAATCAAGACGAAATTCTTCGGCGGCTCGCTGACCTCACTCATCTCCTTCTTTACCGAGAAAGAGAAACTGAGCGAACAGGAAATCGACGAACTGGTTGACATCATCAGGAAGGGAAAAAAATAGCCCTTTCAAGCATCCTTGAATATGAGCACATTTCTGACGGACATAGAGTTTGCATGGGGCTTCTTTCCATTTACGGCTCTGGCTATATCCGCCTGTTTATGGCTCATATTCAAGTTGACCATTGGAATGAAATGCCATCCGCAGCCGTCACAGCATTTCATTCTGGCGGGACTTCTCATCGTCACCACCGCCAATTTCATCAGTCCGGTACACATGCAGGAAGCGGCAGACCCGCAACCTGCCGTTGCCAAACAACTGCCTAACGAACATTCGGGAGCCACCGTCTCCATCAGCCCGTTTGGCATCACATACCTGAACCATTTCAGCCTGGAACGCAGAAATTACAACAACTCCCCCATTTCCTATGCAGCGAAAAAGCCGGGCAAATGGGAAAAGCTATACACGGGAATCCACTCGCGATACCTTACCTCCGGCATACGCCGTTTCTACCAAGCCGGAGTCGTCATCGTACTGCTATACATGCTATGGCAGCTCCTTCATCTGAGAAAAATACGCAACTGCTCCCAACAGGAAGGCAACTTCAACGGAATCAGCCTGTACAACACATCATACAACCTGCCTTTTTCCTACGGCAAATACATCTTCCTGCCCTACAACCAGCCTGAGGACAGCCGGGAATATGTGCTTCTGCACGAGGAGAGCCACATCAGGCACAAACACTTCTACAAGCTATGCCTCATGCTCTTCATCGCCGCGCTCAACTGGTACAACCCGTTCGTGTGGCTGTTGCTCGGCGAGAACAAAATCCTGCAAGAAATGGAAGCCGACGGCGATGTGGTGAAATTAGGCATCATCCCCACCGACTATCAGATGAACCTCGTACAGATGGCACTGAAAAGCAAGGAATGGATTTGGCTCAAGTCCAGTTACAACCACCATCCGCTGAAAAAGCGCATCCTGTTCATGAACGATACTTTCAACTTCAAGCAAAGCCGTATCATCACCTACCTGGCCACACTGGTCTTCGTGACCACCACGGTATTCATCGTAGGATGCAGTGTCGATGCGGTAAGCTCATACGTAAACGGAGAGCCGGCCGACCTCATGAACGAGGACCAGCCCTACGAGAGAAACGCGCTCAGCGGAGTATGGCATCTCAAAGGCACAGCAAAAGACACGACATGCACAGACATCTACCCGGCGGAAACGGAGTGTTACAAATTCTACGGAAACGGCATTACATTGACCGTCATCATCTATGGTACGGAATACTCCGGATTAAACGTCCGCTTCAATGCCTCCGGACACACATACGAGGTGCTGACGGACAGTACCATGACAGAGAACGGACTGACGTTCATGTACAGGCTGAAGACACCGGACGAACTGATGTTCACCACATTTGATGAAAAGGAGAATAAAATAGTGTCCCACATGCAATCGGAAGTGTGGAACCGGACAAGGAAAATACCGGAAGGGCTCAGGGCGATACTGGAAAGCGCAGTGAAAAAAGGCGTGAAAAACAATCCGCTCCAAGGCACATGGAACCTCACCCGGCTTGCAAGCGATAAGGCTCACATGTTCGACCACTCCGTGAACTATACCTATAAGGTGTATGGCGACAGCACCTACTTCGCGTTCAGTTCCATAGGAGAAGACTCCGAAAATATCGACCAGTCATTCATCGGCAACTGCGGTACGTTCAAATATCTTTCCGATGAAAGGATTATCGAACGGAGTAATGTGTGCCGGCTAAATTGGACAGACAGGGACAACTATGACCTGATATATTACATGAACGACTCCTTTATCACGGAGAACTGGACACGAGCCGACCTTCCCGATACCTACAAGCGCATATTGGCCGGAATCGCTCCCCTGTTGCGGGAATGCGAATAAGTTCCCCCACAGAACCTGTGCCGCCGGCATACCGGACATACTTTGAACAACCTTCAAAAGAAAACGACATAGATGAAAACAAGACACAGAAAAACAGACAGACGCAACAGGAGATTCTTATTGCCGGCCATCATATCCGTCCTCACCGTATGGGCCGCCACCCCGGCCACGGCAGGAGACGGCCTCCGACTTCCGGCTTATGGGGAGGACGGCGAAGGCAACACCCCCGAAGGGAGCTACGTCCTGTCCAGAACCATTCCGGAAGGGACATTGAGGCGCAACAAATCACGGCCCTACAACGTATACAAGACTTACGGCGACCACTACACGCTGGACATCATGCAACATTTCAACTCCTATATGGCCTGTAGCGTGGCCATAGGACCGTGGCAAACGGATAAGTCCAAGAACATAAAGGAGACAGACAATGCCTATGGTTTTGACCTGCAGGGCAACAGACTTACACTCACATTCAACAACGCCACACCTGAATCCAATGACTCCAAAAACATCATACAGGAAATCTGGAACCAGACAGAACTTCCCCAAATCATAACCACTTGCCTTAAAATCATTACAGACGGCAGAACAAGCAAGGACAACTTTGACGGAGTGTGGATATACAAAGGGCAATACGCCGGTCAGGCACAGGAACAATGTCCTCCACTGAATATTATCGATTCCTACGGAACCCATTTCTATAAAATATATTGCGGATCACTTTACTGCACGCTATGGCTCACAAAAGCAGACGATGAAAAAGGCACATACATACTTAGGGGACTGCACCCCGACAGTTTCGAACAACTGTCGAAGGAATACGCCATCGAACGCGGCATATACGAAGTGTCGTTCAAGTGGGAAGACGAGAACACCTATTATCTGACATATTTCTCTCCAGGCGAACAAATATACATCACGGAGAAATGGACGCGCACAAAACTTCCCGCAAAAATCATACAGGCACTCAAAGACTGCGGCTTCTGACCGTGCATTTATAAACACCTGTTTTTCAGCATCAAAATGTATACAGGTGAAGAACAAAACGCTCACAGGTGAAGAACGAGACGGTCACAGGTGAAGAATCAAACGCTCACAGGTGAAGAATTTAACGCTCTCCCATACATGAACAGTCCTGCCGGTTTCACGACCGGAAACATGCCCTTACATGACGCTTAGGCATACGGGATTCCCGACAAAAAAACGCCCCTGAAAGTTGGACGCACCAACCTTCAGGGGCATTTCCTGTTCTAAGCATTTCTAAGGCCTGAGACTAACCTCCGAAGTTATCGTACATGATGCTTTCGGGTTCTACACCCAGTCCGTCGAGCATGTTGACAACCGCCTTCGACATCGGGCCGGGACCGCACATGTAATATTCAATATCTTCGGGAGCCTCGTGGTCTTTCAGATAAGTCTCGTACATCACATTATGCACAAAGCCCGGAGTGTACTTCACGCCGGCTGCGTCTGCAACGGGGTCCGGACGGTCCAGAGCCAGGTGGAAGTGGAAGTTGGGATATTCCTTCTCCAGTCCGAGGAAGTCCTCCAGATAGAACACTTCGTTCAACGCACGCGCACCGTAGAAGTAGTGCATCTCACGGTCTGTGGTATGCAACGTCTTGGTCATGTGCATAATCTGCGCACGCAACGGAGCCATACCGGCACCACCGCCTACCCAAATCATCTCACGCTTACTGTCGAAATGCGGATGGAAATCTCCGTAAGGACCGCTCATGGTCACTTTGTCACCCGGTTTCAGGGTAAAGATGTAAGATGAGGCAATACCCGGATTCACGTCCATGAAGCCGCTTCTGTCGGGTTTGAACGGCGGAGTGGCGATACGCACGGTAAGCATGAACACATCGCCCTCGGCCGGATAGTTGGCCATTGAGTAGGCACGGATGGTCGGTTCGGTGTTCACGCACTTGAGCGGGAAAAGGCCGAACTTCTGCCATGCCGGCAGATATTCGTCGCCGATGAGGCTCTTGTCGATATCCTTGTCATAGTCCATCGAGAATGCCGGTATCTTAATCTGTGCGTACGAACCGGGCAGGAAGTCCATGTGCGCGCCGGCAGGCAGCTGCACCTTGAATTCCTTGATAAACGTAGCCACGTTCTTGTTGCTGATAACCGTACATTCATACTCTTTCACACCCATAACCGATTCGGGCACCTTGATGCTCAAATCACCTTTCACCTTGCACTGGCATCCCAGACGCCAATGGTCTTTCACCTGTTTACGGGTGAACTGTCCCTTTTCCGAGTCGAGGATTTCGCCTCCGCCTTCGAGAACCTGACACTTACACTGTCCGCAGGAACCTTTTCCTCCACAGGCAGAGGGCAGGTAGATGCCTTCTGCAGCCAACGTGGAAAGCAGGCTGCCGCCCTGAGCCACCGAGACACTCTTGTCTCCATTGATGGTAATCTTCACATTTCCGCTCGGAGACAAATACTTTTTGGCTACCAACAGAATGACAACCAAAAGAAGTATCATGACGAGGAATACGCCAATGCTCGCAAAAATAAAATTCATATCCATTGTTCTTATTCCTTTCCTTATTAAATATTCAAACCGGAGAAACACATAAACGCCATGGCCATCAGACCTACGGTAATAAAGGTAATACCCAGTCCTTGCAAGGGCTTAGGCACATCCGTATATTCCATCTTCTCGCGAATGGCGGCCAAAGACACGATGGCCAACAGCCAGCCGATACCGGAACCGAAGGCATATACCAACGAATCCCATACGCTGGAAATGGCCTGCGTGCTGGTGGCGGGATCCATGGATATTCTCTGCTGCATGAACAGCGAGGCTCCCATGATGGCGCAGTTCACGGCAATCAAAGGAAGGAATATACCCAAAGCGGCATACAGAGAAGGTGAGAAACGCTCCACCACCATCTCTACCAGCTGCACGATACCCGCAATCACGGCGATAAAGAGAATGAACGCCAGATAAGTCAAGTCCATACCGAGGATTCCGTCCTCAGACAAGACTTTGGTCTGCAACAGGTAGTCTACCGGCACCGTCACGCACAATACGAACGTTACAGCAATTCCGAGCCCCATCGCAGTCTTTACATTCTTGGATACGGCCAAGTATGAACACATACCCAGGAAGAAAGCAAAAATCATGTTGTCCACGAATATCGAACGGACAAACAAACTAAACATATGTTCCATATTAATTTCCTTTCTGATTTAGGTTGTGTGAATCATTTCTTGTTTTCCTTTTTCTCATTGTACGCACGATGCGCCCAGATGAAACATCCCAAAAGTATCAACGCCATGGCGGGCATGGTCATCATACCGTTGTTCATGTAGCCGAAATCGTAGCATCCCTGAGGAATGAGCTGGAAGCCCATCAGGGAACCGTTGCCGAAAAACTCGCGGACAGCACCTACAACAACCAGTACGTATGCGTAGCCAAGTCCGTTTCCGATTCCGTCCAGAAAACTTTCCCACGGACCGTTCATCATCGCGAAGGCTTCAAGGCGTCCCATCAGGATACAGTTCGTGATAATCAGACCTACGTATACTGACAACTGTACGCTGACATCGTATGCGAATGCCTTCAGCACCATACTGACAATGGTTACCAACGCAGCCACAACCACCAACTGTACGATGATACGGATACGGTTGGGTATTGTGTTGCGAAGCAATGAAATGATTAGATTGGAAAATGCCGTAATCACGGTCACGGAGAGCCCCATGACGATTGCCGGCTCCATCTGCGAAGTCACAGCCAATGCGGAGCAGATACCCAAAACCTGTACAGCAATCGGGTTGTTAAGGTTCAGGGGTGATGAGAATACTTCCCCGTTTTCTTTAGAAAATAACTTGCTCATATCTTATCTCCTTATTCGTTAGTCGTTAAAAAAGTCATATAGCGCGACAGACAGTCATGAATCATGTCGTTCACACCGTTCGAGGTTAAAGTGGCACCGGTAACGGCGTCGCAACGGCTGTTCTCTTCCAGTCCGTTCACGTTCTTGCCTTTCTTGACCACGCTGAGCGCGATGTCGGACTTCGCGGCATCCATGACCACCTTATTCTCGAACTGCTTCTGGAACTTTTCGTACTCGGTGATGACGGCACCCAATCCGGCCGTCTCTCCCTTGTGGGAGAAATATACGCCGTAAACGGTGTTCTTGTCGGCATTCAGAGCCACATAGCCCCAAATGGCATCCCACAGACCTTTACCGGTAACGGGAATCACGTACTTGGTCTCGCCGTTTACCGTGCAGACATACAAGGGAAGGTTGTTTTCATTGATGTCCTTGTCGTTGACGGCAAATCCTGCAGCGTCCTTGTCTTTTCCTTCATTCACTACATTTCCGTCCTTGTCGATGATTTCATCGGCCACCACAACTTCGGCATATGTATCTTCCACCTTGGCCTTGTCAAGTCCGCGCAGGTTCAAGGCTGCCAGAATCTGGCTTTTCTTGTCAATGCGCACATTGGCGGTTGACTGCGGTTCCAAAGCCTTCGACACGAAAGCCAAAAGGAATGCCACGATAATCACCACAATACTTGCATATATAATGGTATATGTATTGCTGCCCGTATCGATTCCTTTTTTCTTAGGCTTCTCGGCTCCGCCCTCGGTGATTTCCTCAAATTCGGAAGCGGGAGCCTGGCATTGCGGACATTTCTCAGGCGCAGCATCACCTTCATGGATGTATCCACATACTTTACATCTAAATTTCTTTGTTGCCATAAGTCCTTTATTTTTTAATTGCACGTTTAGCACGCTTGTCGATGTTGCTCTGGATGACATAATAGTCAATCAGGGATGCAAATACATTCATCAACAGAATAGCGAGCATCATACCTTCCGGATAACCGGGATTCAACACACGAATGATTACGGCCATGGCACCGATAAGGAAACCGTAAATCCACTTTCCGGTCTCGGTACGTGCGGAAGTCACAGGGTCGGTAGCCATGAACACGGCACCGAAACAGAACCCGCCCAGCACGATGTGCTGATACCAAGGCATCATGGCCACGTGATTGCTCTCACTGCCGAACTGGTTGAAAATCCAGCCCATCAAGGCACCACCCACGAATACGCTGAGCATCGTCTTCCAACTTGCCACACCGCTCCATAAAAGAATCAGTGCGCCGATGGCGATGGCGATGACACTGGTCTCACCGATAGAGCCGGGAATAAGACCGATTACCTGGTCGCAAGAGAAAGCCGGCACACCGGATGTCGCAGCCTCTCCCAACGGAGTGGCCATGGTGAAGCCGTCTGCAAGGTCGTTACCCAAACCGAATATGCTATCCTTAGCCACCCAGCAAGTATCGCCGCTCATTGCGGAAGGATAGGAGAAGAAAAGGAATGCACGTGTGATCAATGCCACATTGAAAATGTTCATACCGGTACCGCCGAAGATTTCCTTGGCGAAGATAACGGCGAAAGCCGTAGCAATAGCCAGAATCCAAAGCGGACAGGTTACGGGAACAATCAAAGGAATCAACATTCCCGATACAAGGAAGCCTTCCTGGATTTCTTCATTCTTCCATTGTGCCACGACAAATTCTATGCCCAGACCAACGATGTAGGATACGATGACCTTGGGAAGCACCGCAAGGAAACCGAAACCGAAAATCTCCCAAAAAGAAGCATCCACGCCGGCAGCGGCATAATTCTGATAACCCACGTTGTACATACCGAACAGCAAGGCCGGCATCAACGCAATAACAACAAATGACATGATACGTTTACTATCAATCGCATCGTGTACGTTTACTCCGGATTTCGATGTGGTGTTGGGCACGAAAAGGAACGTCTCGAAGCCGTCGAACACCGAACGAAATGCGTGAAGTTTGCCGCCCTCTTCAAAGTTCGGCTTTATCTTATTTAGATATTTTCTTAACGCGTTCATTATTTATAAATCATTTAAATTGCGATGATGTTTAATTAAGCCATTTCCTTGCGGAGCATGTCAAGTCCTTCGCGGACGATGCGCTGCACCTCAAGTTTGGATGAATCCACAAACTCGCAAATGGCGAAATCTTCAGGAGCCACTTCATAAATGCCCAGCGCTTCCATCCTGTCGATATTCCCTGCGATGATGGCCTTGACCAACTGTTCGGGGAAAATGTCCATCGGGAACACGCTATCATATTCATTGCTCATTATCATGTGGCGCTCTCCGCCTTTGATACGGGCATCAAGCGTGTATTCCTTCTTGGGCATCAGCCAACTGAAATAAGACCTGCTGGAAGAGTATTCCTTGAAACGGGGCATAATCCAGCCCAGCATCTCATGCACATCATCTCCTTCGGGAATCACGTTCACCTCTGTGGCATGCGCCGTAAGGAAGCCGTCGGCCGTTGTTTTCAGTCCGGTCATCACGTTTCCGCTTATGACGCGTACATTCTTGGATGTGTCCACATGACCTTCCATCAAAGTTGTCAACTGCTGACCTACCGTCATTTCGCAATATGCAGGCTTCTTCACTTCGGAGCCGGCCAGTGCAATGACACGCGTGAAATCGAGTTTACCGGTATTGAACAAGTGACCGATGAAAATCACTTCTTCCGCACCGATGGTCCATACCACCTCACCCTTGTTCACCGGGTCCACATGATTAATCTGCACGCCTACGTTACCTGCGGGAGCCGCACCGTCGTAACAAGTCACGGTCACATTCTTTGCCGCTGTCAATGCCGGTGCTTTCTGTGCCTTGTGCACACCGAGGTGTGTCTTGGCAATCTTGGCCAGAGCATCAAGTCCCGTCTGGAAATCGTGCTCACGACCTTGCAGGACGAACTCGAAATCGGCAGAAAGAGGCATAGAATTGAAGCCGGACACAAAAATAGCCTTGGGCGTATCATCGGGATTTGCAGTCACGTCGTAAGGACGCTGCTTGAAGAAAGCAAACAGACCAGACTCCAACAAAGTTTCCTTCACGGCCTGCCCGGTCATCTGCCCTACGTTTTTCTCTCCGAAATTCACATACTGCCGATCTGCATCCGCACTCACACGAACGCTCAACACTTTACGACGTTCGCCACGCTCCACCATAGCCACTTTTCCGCTAACGGGAGAGACAAACCTGACTTCAGGATGGTTCTTGTCCACAAACAAGGCATCCCCGACCTTTACGATGTCACCCTCTTTGACCACTACTTTAGGTTTCATTCCCGTGAAGTCATCCGGCATCAGTGCATACATGCCCGACTTTTTCACTTCGAACTTTTCCTTGGCAGCTTTGCCTTTGAGATTCACATCAAGGCCCTTACGTAATTTGATTACATTTGCCATATAATAGGATTAAAAACTTGGTTTTAATTAAAACGAGGCAAAATTACATTAAAAATACGACAAAGTGAAAGAATCTAAAAAGAAAATACTAATTTTGCCTCGGAAAATCTGTCGGTATAAAAAGGTTAAGGAATATACTCAGAATCATCGTAGGGGGCGTTGCCGCCGTCTACGTGTTGCTGATTGCACTGCTATACGTTCCGGCAGTGCAACGTGTCTTTGCGACATTTGTCGCCGAAAGACTGGAAAAAGCATGGCAGACGGAAGTTCGCATCGGTAAGGTCAACATCGGCTTCCTTAACCGCGCCATCCTTGATGACGTAAACATCAGCGACCGTGATGGGAAAGAGCTGTTGCATGCCGCAAGATTATCGGCCAAGATTGAATTATCTCCCCTGTTGCATGGACGGGTGTCCATCTCCGACATCCAATTATACGGTTTCCATATCAACATTTACCAAAAGGAGAAAGACGACGCGCACAATTTCCAGTTCCTCGTGGATGCTTTTGCCAAAGACGACGGAGGAGCTTCCAATCCCAACCTGCGCATCAACTCCATACTCATCCGACGGGGAAGCATTTCCTATCACAGGCTGTTCAAGCCCTTCACTCCCGGACGATTTGACCCGGCCCACATCGAACTCAACAAGATTAGCGCCACGGTATCACTGAAGAATTACACGAAGGATTCACTCAACCTGAACGTCAAGAAGCTGAGTTTTGAGGAGCAATCCGGCTTTACGCTCAAGCAACTCGGATTCAAGTTCACGGCTAATAGGAAGCATGCGCAACTGTCTGATTTACGCATCGAACTGCCGCATTCCGCAATGAAAATGGAAGCAGTGGAAGCCACATACATTTACAAAGAGGATTCCACGCGTCTCGGTGACCGATTCGCCAACCTGTCATTCAAGGGTAGCATTGACGAAAGCCACTTTGCCTGCCAGGATTTCGCCGCATTCTATCCGCCATTGGGCCGCATGACACAGCATCATCCTCTGTGTGTCGAGACTGCGTTCAACGGCGACCCGAACCACATATCCATGGACAGTCTGTCCGTTCACACACCAGACAGAGATATTTCGTTCAACATTCCACTCTCCATCAACATGTTGCACAACGAAGACATGCGCATGCTTACGGCACACGTACAAGACTGCCACATCAGCTCCAAAGGTATGGAACACATACGCGGGCTACTTCCGGACAAACAGGACAAACTCAAGTCTTACCTGCATGCTATCGGCACACTGAGGGCTACCGGCAAGGTGTCGTACAGCAAACATCTGGCCGAGGCCGACCTACATATTCAGACAGCCCCCGGCCACATCAGTGCGTCAGGCAGGCTTGACGGGAGGGAAAATTTCGATGCCCATGTACTTACCACCGGATTCGACTTAGGCAGACTCACGGGAAATCCCGACCTTGCAGGTGCCGTCAAAGTAGATATAAAAGGAAAAGGCACACTGCACGACAAGTCCGCTCCCGACATCAGCATGGAAGGCATCATCGAAGATTTTGCATACAAGCAATACACCTACCGTCACATCGCCCTTGATATGGATTACCGGAAGGGAGGATTCGAAGGGCAAGTCTCCACAGACGACCCGAATGCTGCCATTACGGCCGAAGGCGCCGTCAATCTGAAAGCCCGCACGCCATACATCAAGATAAAGGGGCACATGCGGCACTTCAATCCCCACGCACTTGCACTGACCTCAAAATATGCCGGTGCCGACTTCAGGGCCGACATCGACGCGGATTTTGAAGGCATCGACATTGAGAACATGAACGGGTATATCTCCGTAAAGGATTTCGCAATGAATACGGCTGAAGACACCTGCCACGTAGGCGACATCCGTTTCGAATCAGAAGAGGAACAGGACAAGCGCAGCCTGACCCTTCGCAGCGATTTCATCAACGCAGAGATGAGCGGAAGGTTCACCTTCAAGACATTGATTGCGAACGGACAGAAGATGCTGAACCGTTACATTCCCACCTTCATCAAAGTGCCGCGCACGACAAAAGACTCGCACGACGAACTTTCTTTTTTTGCAGACATCGGACATACGGAACCGCTCGAAAAGATTCTCGGCATCCCCCTGCAGGTTCATGAAACAGGAAACATCGGCGGATACTTCAATAGTGAGACGGGTGAACTGGACTTCATCGCCTCTTTCCCCTCGCTGACGTACAACGGACAGAAGCTCACCGACATCTCCGTCACGGCCGGCCATACCCAGGACTCCATTATAGGTATGGTGGACTTCAAAAAGCAAATCGGCAAATCGCCCGTGGACTTCAGTCTGCTGGCACGGGCTGCGCACGATAATATACACACCGAACTGAACTGGAGCAACCATGCCGCAACCCTTTACCGAGGCTCCATCTCGTCCGACACACGTTTCAGCCTGGATGAAAAATCCGTACTGCGAACGGAAATACAGTTCAATCCCACACAAATCATCGTCAACGACTCTGTGTGGGACGTGCACCGTTCATACGTACATATCGCCCCGAAACACATCCGCATTGACGGATTCACCATCGACCAGGGAGCACGCCACCTGATACTCGACGGAGACGTGTCCGGCAACGAGACCGACACACTGACAGCCGACCTGCGGGACATTAACCTGGAGTATGTGTTCAACATCATCAACTTCCATGCCGTAGATTTTTGCGGACAGGCCACCGGAAAGGCATACGCCACGAACCTGATGAAATCGCCGCTGATTGACGCACGGCTCAACGTGGCCGGCTTCACATTCAACCGGGCATTATTAGGTGACATGAACCTGCACGGCGGGTGGGGCAAAGAGAACAACGCCATCTTCCTCGACGCACATATAGCCGACCCGGCCCACCACAGCACCACGCACGTGGACGGAAACATACGCATAGGAGCACCGCCACGCGGGGGGCTGGACCTGAACATCAGGACAGAAAACATCGACCTGTATTTTCTCAACCGCTATACCGACGGTATCTTCACCAACCTGAACGGACGGGCGTCAGGCTGGGCACGTGTCTTCGGACCTTTCAAGGGCATCAACCTGGAAGGCGACATGTTTCTGAACCATGCCAGCACCAAGGTCAACGCCATCAATGTGGATTTCCATATCGAGAACGACTCCGTCATTCTGCGGCCCGACCATATTTATTTCCGCAACGTGAAGGTGTACGACAAATACGGAAATCCTGGACGCAATGACCATTATGCCGTGGTCAACGGCGTCTTGCAACACTCTACGCTTTCCAACATGCGCTACAGCTTCGACATAGACGCATTCAACGTCTTAGGTTACGATGAGCGTGAGTTTGGCGACAACGTATTCTGCGGCACGGCTTTCGTGACCGGCAAGATGGGGTTGCATGGAAAGCCAGGGGAACTGAACGTGGATATCGACGCGCGTCCGGAAGCCAACACGGTCTTCACCTACAACCAGTCCTCACCCACCACCCTGACGGACAACCAATTCATGACCTACGTCGACCACACCAAGGATGAAGAAGAGGAAAAAGACCGGAACACACCGGTAAAAGCCGAATCCCCTTCATCGGACATGCGCATCAATTTCAACCTCGACCTTACGCCGGCCGCCACCATGAAGATTCTGATGGACCCCAAGGCCGGAGACTATATCGCACTGAACGGGCACGGCAACATACGCGCCACGTATTACAACAAAGGCAGTTTCATGATGTACGGCACCTACACCGTAGACCACGGCATCTACAAGCTCTCGCTACAGGATGTCATACGCAAGGATTTTATCTTCCGTCAGGGTGGCACGCTCGTATTCGGCGGACCTCCCTTCATGGCCGACCTGAACCTGCAGGCCGTATACACGGTGCCTTCCGTATCACTGAACGACCTGAGCGCAGGTTCCACCTTCAGCCAGAACAACGTGCGCGTGAACTGCCTGATGAACCTTACCGGCAAGGCGCAGGCCCCGCGCATAGGATTCGACTTCGACCTGCCCAACGTAAACGAGGATGAAAAGCAGATGGTACGCAGCCTCATCAGTACGGAAGAGGAAAAGAACATGCAGGTGATTTACCTGCTCGGCATCGGACGTTTCTACACTTACGATTATAATAATGTGGAACAGAGCCAGTCTTCCGTCGCCATGAAGTCGTTGCTCTCATCCACCCTCAGCAGCCAGTTGAACCAGATGTTCTCGAACATCCTCGGCAACAACAGCAACTGGAATATCGGCACAAACCTCAGCACCGGCGAACAAGGATGGAGCGATATGGACGTGGAAGGACTCTTGTCGGGCAGACTGCTCAACAACCGCCTGCTGATTAACGGAAATTTCGGCTACAGGGACAAGAATACCACCTCGAACGGCAACTTTATCGGAGACTTCGACCTGCAATGGCTGCTGACCCGCAGCGGAAACATCAGCCTGAAGGCGTACAGCAAGACCAACGACCGGTATTTCACCAAATCATCGCTTACCACACAGGGCATCGGCGTGGCGTTGAAACGTGACTTCATGCGGTGGAAAGACCTGATGAGCTCTTTTGTGCCCCAAAAAAGACGCAAAGCCAAAGCGCAACGTCAGGAAGTGAAAACGGAGGCTGTGAAAGCTGAAAAATAGGCCCTTTTTACGGCTTCATCGTAAACCCTATAAATCAACAATTTACAACGAACAAAAACGGCTCAAAACGCAGACCTGTGTGCAACAAGATGGAGACAGGTCTGCATTCGATCGCCGACCTGTGTGCATTTCGCTCTGTCCGTGGGCAACCTGCGGCAGCAAGCCTTTCATTATGTTAAGTCGCGTTTAAAACTGATGATTTATTTGCTTTTCTCGCCGGACGGCTCTATTTTTGTTTATCAAGAATCCTTTAAAATACAAAAGCGATGGCAAATCATAAAACTTTCATGCGCGAGGCCATACGGCTCTCTGTCGAGAACGTGAAAAACGGCGGCGGTCCGTTCGGAGCCGTCATCGTAAAAGACGGTGAAATCATCGCCACAGGCGTGAACCGTGTGACCGCCAACCACGACCCTACGGCCCATGCCGAAGTAAGTGCCATACGGGAAGCATGCCGCAAGCTGGACACCTTCGACCTGAGCGGATGCGAAATCTACACCTCCTGCGAACCTTGCCCCATGTGCTTGGGAGCCATTTATTGGGCGCACCTCGACAAAATCTACTACGGCAACAACAAGAACGACGCAAGCGCGGCGGGGTTCGACGATTCTTTCATCTACGAAGAACTGGCCCTTGCCCCCGAAGAACGCAAGAAATGCATGGAGAACCTGCTTGCCGACGAGGCCATCAAGGCTTTCGAGCTGTGGCGGGCCACAGACGACAAGACGGAATATTAAGAAAAGGCAGGCATCACTCCTCGGTGTAGAGCCGCACCAACCTCTCCAAAGCCCGCCGGCAGACGGGACAGAATCCGGGTGCCTCATTGATTTTCATCCTGCACTCCTCGCACGGCCGATACACCCCCTTCAACTGATAGCCGCCACCCTCGTACACGCCTACTTTCGTATACAAGTCGGCTTCGCGCCCGGATGGCGGCGTAGGCACGGGAGTTCCCTCCGGCAGCATATCTTTCCATTTGGCCCCAAAATCTTTCAGCGTCGTGATATTCTGCTCCCATGGCTCGGTATCCGACGGATACATCGTCTCGTACTGGTCGTCATAATAATACTCATCGGCAAGTCCGCCGAAACTGTGGCCGAACTCATGCACCACCACCGGACGGAACGAAGGATGACCGGCCGTGGTGAGCGTATAAGAGTTGTAAATGCCTCCGCCTCCATACTGTCCGGTATTGGCCAGCACGATGATGTGCTCGTAAGGAAGTCCGGCAAGCCAGTCGTGCAACCTTTTCAGGTGCAAGGTGGTCAGGTAACGCTCGGAATAGAACGTATCGAAATGTGAATCCACCGCCGTACACTTCCACACTCCTTGTCCCGGACTGCTCACCCCGCTTTCTTCCGAAGGCGCGGCCACGGCGATAAAGTTGAAACGGTCCTTCAATCCCGCAAACGGTTCATGCGCAAGGATGGCATCCACGGCCACACGGCAATCTTCATAAAACTTATCCGCCTCGGCTTCCGTATAGCCTTCGGCCACAAACGCCACGTCGATGCATTGTTCCGCACTGCCCGACTGACGGACGTAACGGACGGGGATGTCCGGACGAACCAAACGGCGTATCAGGATGTCTTTCGGGTCCACCCTGTGAGTCATCTCGGCACACACCCGGCGGTGCGTATCGGCCAAAGTCACGGAAATTCGCACCGGCCTTTTCGGGAACGGCACGAGAAACGTGTTCTCAAAAGACCTGCGCACACTTGCCGCCTCTTCTGTAGACTGCCACTCCTGAAAGAGCGTGGAAAAAGAGTGACGGTAAAGCGTATCCCCGCTCTCCGCGTCACAAATCGTAAGCTGCCCGTTACCGTCCAAAGGCAGTTGCCTGAGGTGATGCCTGCGCCCTGCCCAGCCCTG
The DNA here is from genome assembly GCA_900548345.1 of uncultured Paraprevotella sp. GTDB lineage: Bacteria > Bacteroidota > Bacteroidia > Bacteroidales > Bacteroidaceae > Paraprevotella. The sequence goes on from URKA01000007.1 coordinate 54,215, forward strand.
GAACGTGCTAAGTTGGTCTATATAAATATCCTGCGCACGGTGGGTTCCGGCAAAGATATAGTCTAACCTCAATGTCCTGTCCTCGAAATATTGTCCGAATTCCTGCGCACGGACAACCGTAAAGACGAATGCAGACACAACAAATACCATTATTTTCTTCATATACTCATTTTTTCCTTTGCGAACGGACAAAGGTATCATTTTTTACGTACTTTTGTGGCACAAAGCAAACAAAACATGAAAAAACAGGATTTGTACAACCACATCATAGAATATTTCGAGCATGCCATGCCTGTGGCCGAAACGGAACTGCACTACGACAACCCGTTCCAGTTGCTCGTTGCCGTCATCCTTTCGGCACAATGCACCGACAAGCGTGTCAACATGGTCACTCCTCCGCTCTTTGCCGCCTTCCCCACCCCGGAAGACATGGCGCAAGCCACTCCGGAGGGCATATTTGAATATATCCGCAGTGTCAGCTATCCCAACAACAAGGCCCGGCATCTGGCCGGAATGGCACGTATGCTGGTGGAAAAGTTCCACGGTGAAGTGCCCTCGGAACCGGACGAGCTGACCAGCCTTCCCGGCGTGGGACGCAAAACGGCCAACGTCATCCAATCTGTCGTGTTCGAGAAGGCCGCCATGGCCGTAGACACACACGTGTTCAGGGTCAGCCACCGGCTCGGACTGGTCGGCAGCAAATGCACCACTCCCTACAGCGTGGAAAAGGAACTGACCCGGCATATCCCATCCGGACTCATCCCCAAGGCACATCACTGGCTCATCCTTCACGGCCGGTACACCTGCACGGCACGCAATCCGAAATGCACCGCCTGCGGACTGAAAATATTTTGCCGCGATTACCTGAAAAGGAATGCAGCCTCGGATCCGTCTCCCTGCGATTGAAAACCCCGACATCGGCCGATTACGGAATGTAAGGGCGGAGCATACAAAATTAACGGCTTATTCCCTTGCGGATTTAAGGAAAAAAATATAATTTTGCAGTGATATATACGTCTTTCAGACGTGACAAAGACAAAACTTTCATTAATAAAAAAGATAAAGACTATGACTATTGACAGCTACAAGTTTGCCGGCAAAAAGGCAATCGTACGCGTGGACTTCAATGTCCCCTTGGATGAGAACGGTAACATCACCGACGATACACGTATCCGCGGTGCCCTGCCTACATTGAAAAAAATCCTTGCCGACGGCGGCGCGCTCATCATCATGTCACACATGGGCAAGCCCAAAGGCAAAGTAAACGCCAAGTTCTCCCTGAGCCAGATTGTCGGCGCCGTTTCGGAAAAGTTGGGTACTGAAGTAAAATTCGCCCCCGATTGCGCCAAGGCTGCAGAAGCTGCAGCTGCATTGAAGCCGGGTGAAGTGCTGTTGCTCGAAAACTTGCGCTTCTATCCCGAAGAAGAAGGCAAACCTGTAGGCATCGACAAAGCAGATCCCGCATACGAAGAAGCCAAGAAAGCCATGAAGGCATCACAGAAAGAATTTGCCAAGACATTGGCTTCATACGCAGACTGCTACGTGAACGACGCTTTCGGTACAGCTCACCGCAAGCACGCTTCTACAGCCGTCATCGCAGACTATTTCGATGCCGACAACAAAATGCTCGGCTATCTGATGGAGAAGGAAGTATTGGCAGTCGACAACGTGTTGAGCAACATCAAGCGTCCGTTTACGGCCATCATGGGCGGCTCCAAAGTGTCTACCAAAATCGGTATCATCGAGAACCTCATGGATAAGGTGGACAACCTGATTCTCTGCGGCGGTATGACTTATACGTTCTCCAAAGCTAAAGGCGGCAAGATTGGTAACTCAATCTGCGAGGACGACAAACTGGATCTGGCCTTGAACATCATCGAGAAAGCCAAGGAAAAAGGTGTGAACCTCGTATTGGGTACAGACTGCGTAGCCGCAGACGCCTTTGCCAACGACGCCAACACGCAGATTGTTCCCGCCGACAACATCCCTGACGGATGGGAAGGTCTGGATGCAGGTCCCGAAACCCGCAAATCTTTCGCCGAAGCTATCAGAAATGCCAAAACCATCCTTTGGAACGGTCCTGCCGGCGTATTCGAGTTCGACAACTTTACCGATGGTTCACGCGCTATTGCCGAAGCTATCGCGGAAGCTACGAAAAACGGTGCCTTCTCGCTGATTGGCGGCGGCGACTCTGTTGCATGCATCAACAAGTTCGGCATGGCTGACCAGGTATCATACATCTCTACCGGCGGCGGCGCCCTTCTGGAAGCCATCGAAGGCAAAACCCTCCCAGGTATTGCAGCCATCAAAGGCTAACCGTATTGAACCGCATTGATTCAAACAATAAAAGGGCGACTTGTGCAAACGGGTTGCCCTTACTTTATGAAAACCCCGATGAAGATCTTTTTTCCATATCTCCTTATAGGAATCTTTTTATGCGCATGCCAATCGACAGACACGTCCGGAAAATCCGATAAAGAACCGGACAAGAAAGATTCGCTCACGCTACAGGTCGCCCTGATGCCCACGACCGACTGCCTCCCATTCTATTATGCCGAGCGTTGCGGCATATTCAAAGAGCTCGGAGTGGATGTGCGGTTACAGACATTCCGTGCACAAATGGATTGCGACACGGCCTTTGCACATGGCCACACCGACGTATCGTATACCGACCTGATACGCGCCGCCCTGTTGCAAAGCAAAGGTACCGGATTGTACGCCATCATGCAGACCGACGGCTATCACGAACTGATTACGGCAAAAAGCAAACGTATACGTGACATCAAGCACCTGAAAGAGAAAATGATTGCCATGGCACGGCATTCGGTGACAGACATGTTGCTGGACACCGTGATACATGACGGAAAACTGGACCCCACAACTGTCTATCATCCGCAAATCAACGACATCGTGCTGCGACACGACATGTTGCGCAACGCCACCATAGACGCAGCATTCCTACAGGAACCGTACATCACGCAATGCCTGCTTCTCGGCAATCGGACAATCTACGACAGCCGGAAGAAAAATATAAAAATGATGGCATTCAGCGCATCCTACAAAGCCGTAAAGGACAAAAGGAAAGCCCGGCAAATCGAACTGCTTGTCAAAGGATACGACAAGGCCGTGGACCAAATCAACAAAGGGATGAACAAAGACAGCATCAGGAGGATTCTGTTTGAATATCCTGTACTGGCTGCCACAGCCGACTCTCTGAAACTTCCTGTATACAGGCACGCTGAAAAAGTGGACACGGCCAACGTGAACGTGGCCTTACGCTTCCTGAAAAGCAGAAGCCTGACAGGACCGAAATATACAGGAGATACCCTCATCAACACACAATTCATTCGATAATGGACAAAAACAGTTTCGAGCTTCTTCGCAAGGACGCTTTGAAGGAACTCACAAACAGTCATCTTCAGGATGCCCTGACCTGTATCCGGGGAATCCTGTTCCCCACCAACAATCCTGAGCTGAACTACGAATGGGAGTCCATTCAGAAAGACTATGAGATGATGCTCGGTTTCATGCAGCAAGGAGGCAACGACACGCAGCGTGCAGCTATATTCAGAAACCTTCTCAACAGAAGTTTCAGCCTGCTCGACATGGGCGTAAGGAGTTTCCGCCTACAAAATGAGAAAGACTTGTACACCGACACGTTGCGCCGGGTGCATGAGAAAGAAGAGAGTTTCGGACTATTGGCCGAAAAGACGCTCGGCTTACAGGAAAAACTGACCGAAGTCTGCAACCCAAACACATTCAAGGACAAGGAGGCAATCATAGCCGAAGGGCGTAACATACTGTATGATTTATACGACTCCATATTTGAACATATCTGGACGGCCCCGATGCTGAAAAGCGACACTGCCGAAGAGTGGAAAGCCTTCATGGACAAACAGGACGAGGACACACTGCCTATATTCGTGAGCGCCCTGATGCTCAGTCTGCAAAGTTACTTTGACCCGCAAAAGTTCAAACTGTTGCTGCACATCTGCCGTACCGAACATATCAAAGTACGCGCACGTGCACTTACGGCTATTGTATGGATATACATACAATATGAATACCGCTTCGACCATCTCCCGGACTTGTGCGAAGGCATTGCGCTGCTGTCATCCGAACCCTACATACACAACGAACTCGTTCTGCTGCAAAAGCAACTTCTGCTTAGCCTTGAGACAGACAAAGCCAAAAAGAAGCTGCAAGACGAAATCCTTCCGGATATAATGAAGAAGCACAACTACCAGCGCAACAAGATGGGACTTGAGAACATGGAAGAGGAACTCTCCAAGGCCCTCAGCGGAGAACCGAACGCCGGGTGGGAACATCTGCGCGGCGACAAAAAGCTGGCAGATAACATGAAAGAAATCATTGAAATGGGAAAGGAAGGGGTCGACATCAACATCGGTACATTCTCCGCCCTGAAAGGTTTCCCGTTCTTCAGGAACATCAGCCACTGGTTCGTCCCATTCGACAAGAACCGTCCGGAAGTAAAGGACATTCTCCCGGCCGGCATCACGGCCAATCCCGTACGGATGATTATGGAAGCCGGAAACTTCTGCGACTCCGACAAATACTCCCTTTGCATCATGCTCAGGCAGATTATGCCTTCGCAAAGGGAAACCATCATGACCCAGATAGGCTCTCAAATGGACGGACAGGAGGAACTCGTAAAGGGAACAGAAGATAAAAGCCACCAAATGGAGACCGTATACCGGAATTATCTTCACGACTTATACCGTTTCTACAAGCTATACCCTCAGAAGTCACAGTTTGAAGACCCGTTTAAGGCAGATCTCCTTTACACCCGCCACACTCGTCTGGGCAATCTATTCAAGTCGACGGATTACCTGACGGACATGGCTTCGTTCCTTATTAAAAGGGAATGCTATCAGGATGCCGTTGCATACATCGAGGAGGTGCTGAAGGAAAAAACCGCCACAGCCGACATGCTGCAAAAGCTGGCCTTTTGCCACCAACGTCTCGACAATCCGGGAAAAGCCGTCTACTACTACCAGCAGGCTGACTTGCTTGACCCCGACAATGAATGGATACTGAAGCAAATGTACCTGTGCTATTCCGCCTCAGGCAAATATGAGCTGGAGCTTTCCTGCCTGAAAAGACTCGAAGCCATTAATCCGGAAGACACACGACTCATTGCCGAAACCGGATTGTGCCTGATGCAACTCCAGCGTTACGAAGAGGCTGCCAACCGCTTCTATGAATTAGAATACAAGGAAGCACGGGTTCTCCCGTCATGGCGGGCCATCGCATGGTGCAACTTCAAGATGAACAAACTGGAACAGGCATACAAATACTATCAGAAAGTGCTGAACCACGAGAAGGCATCCTGGGAAGACCATCTCAACGCCGGACATACGGCATGGTGCATGAACAACGTCCCCACGGCCGTAGAGCATTACCGCACATACGTCAGGCTTTACATAAGCAAGGCACAACCGCAAAAGAAACTCTCGCCACTCTCCCCTTTCGACGAGGACCGCAAGGAACTGACGGAACATGGCATCCCGCCGCTCGACATCACCCTCATGCGCGACATCATTATGCCGAAGCAAGCGGACTGAGCACACGCGTTTGCATATCCCCTAAATCAGGGGAGAGAGGAAATGATAGAACCATCCCATGAAGCGGCGTCCAAAAGAGCGTCGCTTCTTCCAGTTTTCGGGTGTCAGCAAAGTGGAGTGTTTCTTGTCATCTTCAAAGACATGCTGCAACCTGTGCGTGGTCAGAGAGTCGATGATAAAGGCATTCACCTCGTAATCGAAAGATAAACTACGGCTGTTCAGGTTGGCGGAACCCACCGTACAGAAACTGCTGTCCACCATCATCACTTTGGAATGATGGAAGCCCTCTTCATAATAGAAAACATCCGCCCCGCGCTTCATCATCCGCTTGGCATAATATGCCGATATGTCGGGCGTCACATTGACATCGCAATTGGTGGAAAGCATCACCTCCAACTTCACCCCGCGCTTCATCGCACGGTATAGCGCCTTCTTCACACTGCGTACCAATGTGAAATAAGGCGTTACAATCTGTATTTTATGTTCCGCATGGTCTATCGCGTCGATATAGCCTTTGCGTATCACCGTGGGGCTCTTCTTCGGAATCCTGCTGGCCACTCCGAGAAGCACATCGCGTGAGACCGTGTCGGTATAAGTCTTCAGTCCGACGAAAGGCGTATGCAATGTCACACTGTCCACCTTGTATTCCATGCTGTCTATCGTTTCGCCTGTGGAGCGTTTCCACATATCACAGAAGATATCACGGTATATAGGTACACAACCGCCTTCGATGCGCATGTGCATGTCGCGCCATTTCCCGTACTTCGGACGGCCGTGTATGTAGTAATCCGCCACGTTCATCCCGCCTGTATATACCGCCTTTCCGTCGATGACCACTATCTTGCGGTGGTCGCGGTGCAACGCATGGTTAATCCATGGAAACACAATAGGGTCGAACACCACGACCTGGATGCTGTCGCTGCGCAATCTGTTCAGATGCCGTTTGCGCAAGGGACGGTCGTTGCTGAAGTTTCCGAAATCATCGTATATGACCCTGACCTTGACCCCTTCCTTCGCCTTGCGAATCAAACGGCCGAACAAGGCCCGTCCTATCGAATCGTTGCGGAAATTGAAATATTCAAGGTATATGTATTGGCGTGCCTGTTCGATGGCCTTGAACATGTCCTCGAACTTCTCGGCTCCGCTTGTCAGCAGGGTCACCTGATTGTCGTCGGTAAACTTCACGCCGTTCTCCCGAAGGGCACGGACCGTAAGGGAATCGCTTCTTTCATCCTGGGCAAACACCGCCGGATGCACGAAGAAGAACAGCAGCCAACACAACATCCGGCAGATACTCTTCATCTGTCGGCCACAACCGTTCCTCTTTACAATCTTACCTTTACACATGTGCATACCGAATACCCCCGACATCAAAACATGCAGCTGAAATGGTCTACGACGCCCAGCAGATGCTTTTCTTCGTCCACCACCAGCACCGTATGAATCTTGTTGTTGTGCATGATATGCTGTATCTTGGCAATCTTCGTATCCGGCAGGACGCATTTCGGCGAACGGGTCATGACCTGGCTGACCGGAACATTGAAGAACTTGTCTTTCAGGTTTTCCATGGCACGGCGCACATCGCCGTCGGTTATCAACCCTTCTACCTTGTCATCCACCATCGCCACACACAAGCCTAACTTACCCTTGCTCACATGGATGATGGCCTCGCCCAACGGCATTTCGGGAGGAATCACCGGCAGGTCGTTGCTGCGCATCACGTCGCGGGCCGTAGTGAGCAGACGTTTGCCCAACGTGCCGCCAGGATGAAACTGTGCAAAGTCCTTGGCCAGAAAATGCCGCATCTCCATAAGCGCGCATGCCAGGGCGTCACCCATGGCCAGTGTGGCCGTGGTGGAAGATGTAGGGGCAAGGTTGAGCGGACAGGCTTCGCGGTTGACCCTCACGTTCAGATGACAGGTGGAGTACTTGGCCAACAGGGATTCAGGGTTACCGGAAATGCCTATCAGGGGGATTTCATGCTCCAGCAGATAGGGTACGAACCGGAGCAACTCATCGGTCTGTCCCGAATTGGAAATGGCCACCACCACATCACTGGTTGTCATCACACCCAAATCGCCATGAAACACATCAAGAGGATTGATGAAGAAAGCCGGCGTTCCGGTGCTCGACAGCGTAGCCGCCATCTTGGCTCCGATATGCCCGCTCTTGCCCACTCCGGTGATGATGACCTTGCCTGTGCAACGCAGTATCAGGTTCACCGCCTCGTCAAAATGTTCGTCCAGTTGCGGTATCAGGTTCAATATAGCCTGTGCTTCATCGCGGAAGCATTTCTCTGCGATACTTCGGATACTACTACTCATAACAAGGAAGAGATTACTGTTTCCAAATCTTTCAGATACAACATGTTCGGGCCGTCGCTCAAGGCCTGTTCCGGGTCGGGATGCGTCTCGAAGAAGAAACCGTTGGCTCCGAAAGCCTTGGCAGCCAAAGCCATCGCCGGCACGAACTCACGGTTGCCGCCGGTCTTCCCTCCTGCCGCTCCGGGACGTTGCACGGAATGCGTACAGTCCATCACCACACGGGGCACGAATGCCTTCATGTCCGGAATGTTACGGAAGTCCACCACGAGGTTGTTATAACCGTACATATTTCCACGTTCGGTAAGCCAGACTTCCTTCGCGCCGCTTTCCATTGCCTTTTCCACCGGGAACTGCATGTCGGTGCCCGAAAGGAACTGTGCCTTCTTGATATTCACCACCTTTCCCGTGCGCGCCGCAGCGACAAGCAAATCCGTCTGCCGACACAGAAACGCGGGTATCTGCAACACATCGACCACTTCGCCCACAGGAGCCGCCTGACAACTCTCGTGTATGTCCGTCAACAGTTTCAGTCCGTACTTCTCACGGACATCATTCAGCATCACCAGTCCTTTCTCCATGCCCGGCCCGCGATAGGAACGCACCGACGTGCGGTTTGCCTTGTCGAACGAGGCTTTGAAATAGATTTCTATATTGTATTTCCGTTGCAGCCGCACCAGCTCTTGCGCCACTTCGTCCAACAAGTCCGCAGACTCAATCACACAAGGCCCGGCTATAAAAACAGGTTTCATATCCTCAAAGTTTTAGTTTTTGTTTTCAAAGTTAACAAAAACATCTCATCAAGCCTAATAAAGAAAGGAGTAATTTCATGAGCACGGATGGGCACCAAACATTCAAAGGGATAAGAAAACCGCACCGGAAAGGGCCATAAATCCACAAATAAACAAGAAAGCCGAACACTTTATTTTGTCATTCCCGCACTTTTCACTATATTTGTATAAACGAATCAAACGAAAAACATAAACATGGGAAAATTAGTCATCAACTCTTACGAGGAATTTGAGAAATACGTCGGACAGACGCTCGGCGAGTCGGAATACATCCAAGTGGATCAGGAACGCATCAACATGTTCGCCGACGCCACGCTTGACCATCAGTGGATTCACACGGACGTGGAACGCGCCCAAACGGAAAGCCCGTTCAAGAGCACCATCGTGCACGGTTATCTCACCCTTTCGCTGCTCCCCTACCTGTGGAACCAGATTATCGAGGTGAACAACCTGAAGATGATGATTAACTATGGAATGGACAAGATGAAGTTCGGACAGGCCGTACTGAGCGGACAGAGCCTGCGGCTGACCACCAAGCTGCAATCGCTCGTCAACCTGCGCGGGGCGGCAAAGGCTGAAATCAAGTTCACGATGGACATCAAGGAGAGCGGAAAGAAAGCCCTTGAGGGTGTGGCCATCTTCATTTACTACTTCAACAACTAAGGAGAACGCAACAGACATTACGTCTGCCTTTGCCCGGCAAAGGGTGTAATGATATTTTATAGCGGCAAGGCTTCCCATTCGGAAAGCCTTGCCGTTTTTACACAATCCCAATCACCTGAATCAGAACCTTTTAAGAACACCGATTTCTTGACCTGTGAGCATCCGGTTGCAGACCTGTCATCAACCGAACGGTCACCTGTCGCCATCCGAATGCCGACCTGTACACTTTTTGACGCACACAGGAGCGCAATTCGGTGTAAAGATTTCCGCCAAACCCAAAGAGCCGGTCATCCGTGAAGGATGCTCATCAGTATCGGACGCATACCGCTCACGAAACATTCCACGGCAATGACCATCAGGATAAGTCCCATCAGACGCATCATGACATTGTTTCCCGTATCACCAATCAACTTGACCAGGCGCGTGGACCCTCTCAGAATGAAAAACGTGGTCAGGTAGACCAATAAAATCGCAACCGCCAAGGTGGCTTTCAGCTCGAACGTATCCGCATCCTCCATCAGCACAATGGCATTGGCGATGGAACCCGGCCCGCACAGCATGGGAATACCTAACGGCGTGACCGAAATGTCGTTGGCATACACCTTGATTTCATCGTCCTTCAGCTTGGTCGAGGTATACTTGGCCTGCAACATGTCGTAGCCGATGCGAAAGATGATGATGCCGCCCGCTATGCGGAACCCATCGGTGGAGATGCCGAAGAAATTGAAAAGGAAACGCCCGGAGAGCGCGATGAGCAACAGCGCCATACACGCCACAACCGTAGCGCGCTTGGCCACGGCAGCACGTTCGTGTTCGCCCAGGTTCTGGGTCATGGTAAGGAATACGGGCATCATGCTGAAAGGACTCGTAATCGTAAACAGCGATGTGAAACAGAATAAAGCGTAAGGTAATATAGAATCCATGGTTTTGAGTTTTTTCCCGGTTAGAACAATAGCCATCCCGCCGTCCCGCAGATGCAAATCAGCTTGATGGGATTTATCTTATACACGTGGCTGCCCACGAAAGCGAAAAGGAACAGGAAGATACTGATATAGAACTGCCAGGGATTGTCCGGCGTACCGAAGTTTTCCTCCGTAAGCAGAAGAAGGGCCGCAGCAGCCAGCAGTCCCACCACCGCAGGGCGAAGCCCCTGGAACACGTCCTCAACGATGGGATGGTTCTTGAACCGCATGAAGAAGCGGCTGATAAGCAGCATCAGGATAAAGGAAGGGAGCACCACGGCAAATGTGGCCGTCACACTGCCCAACACGCCCCACAGATGACCGTAACCGGCATTCACGATACTGGTATAGCCCACGTATGTGGCGGAATTGATTCCGATAGGGCCGGGAGTCATCTGGCTGACGGCCACGATGTCGGTGAACTGGCCCGTCGTCAGCCAATGGTAACGGTTCACCACTTCGCCCTGAATCATGGAAATCATGGCATAGCCTCCGCCGAAACCGAACAGGCCTATCTTGAAGAAACTATAAAACAACTTGAGATACAACAGCCACATAGAATTGCTTTCTGATTTACTTTTCCGAAGGTTTCACATATTTGCCGTACAGGTAACCGCCCAGCCCGGCCATTATAATAATGTATATGGGGGACACGCCCATCAGCCATATCATCAGCGCACCGGTGACGGGAATCCATACGTTCGTCCAACCTATCTTCGCACTTCTGCCCAGTTTGAACGTGGGGGCGGCAATAAGTGCCACCACGGCCGGACGTATGCCCATAAAGATACGCTGCACCGTTGCATTGTCACGGAACTGACTGAAGAACAAGGCAATGCAAAGAATTATCAGAAACGAAGGCAACACCGTGCCCAACGCACAAACCATGCTTCCGGGTACTCTTTTCAACTTATATCCGATGAAAATACTCATATTGACGGCAAAGATGCCGGGACAACTCTGCGCAATCGCCATCAGGTCGAGGAATTCGTCACGTTCCACCCACCTGTTCTTGTCCACCACATCTGCCTCAATCAACGGTATCATGGCATAACCGCCTCCAATCGTGAAGAAACCGATACGGAAGAAGGTGCGGAAACTGTTCCAATAAATATTCATCTTTTCTACAATAGTTGTTTCTATATCTTATGTGATGAAGAGGCAGTGTCAAAAAGCCGGATGGCACGCAGATGACGCGAATGATGCGGATAACGCAAGAATAGAAGAAAATCTGCGTCCATCTGCCTAATCCGCGTCATCCGCGTGCCATAGCGAGTGTTATCTCCTGTGCGCTTCCACCCACTTGCGTGCATTCACGAAGGCTTCCATCCAAGGCGTAATCTCATCCTTGCGGCGGTCGGCCGGATACCATGCGTTCTGCCACGGGAAGATGGCACGCTCCAGATGGGGCATCATCGCCAGATGGCGTCCGTCGGCACTGCAAATACCAGCCACGGAATAGTCGGAGCCGTTCGGATTGCCGGGATACTCATCGTAAGTGTACTTGGCTATCACATTGTACTTGTCCTCTGGATAAGGCAGCGAGAACTTGCCTTCGCCATGAGCCACCCAGATGCCTAATTTGTTGCCGCTCAACGAGCCGAACATCACACTGCGGTTCATCGGTATCGTCAGTCCCACGTATGCCGACTCGAACTTGTGCGAATCATTGTGCAACATGCGGGCTTTCTTGTCAAATTCAGGGTTGATGAGGTTAAGTTCCACCATCAGCTGGCATCCGTTGCAGATGCCGAGCGACAGGGTATCCTCGCGGGCGTAGAAGTTGTCAAGGGCTGCTTTGGCCTTCGGGTTGTAGAGGAACGCACCGGCCCAACCCTTGGCCGAACCCAGCACATCCGAATTGGAGAACCCGCCGCAGAATACAATCATATTGATGTCTTCCAGCGTCTCGCGGCCGGTAATGAGGTCGGTCATCATCACGTCCTTCACGTCGAAACCGGCCAGATAAAGCGAATAGGCCATCTCACGCTCGCCGTTCGTACCTTTTTCGCGGATGATGGCAGCCTTGACACCCGACGGGGTACGGCGGTCGGGATTCAACCCGTACTGCGACAACTTGCCCGTAAAGTCCGCATTGAAGACGGCTTCCAACGGTTGTTCCTTATAGTTTTCAAAACGCGCCTTGGCGCATCCGTTCATGCTTTGCTTGCGGTCGAGCAGATAAGAAGTGCTGTACCACACGTCACGCAGATAATCAATGCCGAACTGGTATTCCGCACCGTCCTTGCTCACAAGGATATGACGCTCGTCCGCAGGAACGCCCAACTTGACGTAACCCACTCCGGCATCTTCCAATATCTTCTTGAACTCGGCCTTATGCTTGTCGGCAACCTGTACCACGACACCCGGATTCTCGGCAAACAGCACTTTCACGATGTCTTCATGCGGGAACTTGTCCAGACAGACTTCCATTCCGCCGTCGGTGTTGGCGAAACACATCTCCAGCAACGTGGTGAGCAATCCTCCCGCCGAGATATCATGTCCGGCGAGGATAAGTCCCTTGTTCACCAGTTCCTGCACGGCATTGAACGCGTCACGGAAATACTCAGGATTCTTGCAGGTAGGCACATCCGAACCCACCTTGTTCAACGACTGCGCAAAAGCCGAACCGCCCAGGCGAAGCTCGTCGAAACTGAAATCAATGTGGTAGAACGCAGACTTCTGACAATTGGCCATGACGGGAGAGACAACCTTTTTCACGTCGCTCACCTCACCGCCTGCACTTACGATTACCGTGCCCGGAGAAATGATTTTCTCACCGTTCGGATACTGCTGGCTCATGGACAAAGAGTCCTTGCCCGTGGGCACGTTGATTGCCAAGGCGCAACAGAAATCCGACAGGGCCTGCACACCTTTGTACAGACGCGCATCCTCGCCTTCCTGCGAACGGCAGGGCCACATCCAGTTAGCCGACAACGACACACTGTCGAGCCCTTCGCTCAACGGGGCCCACACGATATTGGTCAACGATTCGGCCACGGAGAGTACGGAACCGGCGGCTGGGTCTGCCAGACCGGCCTGCGGAGCATGCCCGATAGCCGTTGCGATACCGGCTTTGCCACGGTAGTCCAACGCCACCACGCCACAGTCGCTGAGCGGAAGCTGCAACTCGCCCTGACACTGTTGACGGGCCACCTTGCCCGTCACGGAGCGGTCCACCTTATTCGTCAGCCAGTCTTTACAAGCCACGGCCTCCATGCGCAACACACGGGCAGCATATTCATTCAAGTGGGCCACATCGTATGACACATTCTCATACGTACGCTCCACCGTCTTGTCATTCATATAAGTCTTCGGACTATGACCGAACATCTGGGCCACATCCAAATCGAAAGGACGTATGCCGTCACCTTGCTGGAAGGCAAAATGGGCATCTCCGGTAGTCTCGCCCACCACGTACATCGGAGCACGTTCGCGTTCGGCAATCCTGCGCACATGTTCTATGTGTTCCTCCTGAATCAGCAGGCCCATTCGTTCCTGAGACTCGTTGGCGATGATTTCCTTGGACGACAGTGTCTTGTCACCGATAGGCAATTTCGTCATGTCGATAAGTCCGCCGCATTCTTCCACAAGTTCCGACAGACAGTTGACATGCCCGGCCGAACCGTGGTCGTGTATCGACACCACCGGATTCACATCTTCCTCGCACAAGGCACGCACCAAGTTGTTCGCACGTTTCTGCATTTCCGGATTGGCGCGCTGCACGGCATTCAGTTCAATGCCTGAAGAATAACGTCCGGTATCGACAGATGAGACAGAGCCTCCTCCCAAGCCGATGCGGTAATTGTCACCGCCGACGACAACCACTTTATTGCCCTTCTGCGGCACACCTTTCAAGCAGTCCCGCTTGGTGCCGTAACCCACGCCGCCGGCCAGCATGATGACCTTATCATAGCCGTAACGTTCGCCGTTCTCCTGATGCTCGAATGTAAGCACGGAGCCGGTGATGAGCGGCTGACCGAACTTATTGCCGAAGTCGGAAGCGCCGTTGGATGCTTTTATCAATATCTGTTCGGGGGTCTGGTAAAGCCATTTGCGCACCGGCAGGATATTCTCCCAATCCCGTTCCCCGTCGGTACGGGGGTAAGAAGTCATGTATACCGCCGTACCCGCAATGGGCCAACTTCCGACGCCTCCGCCCATACGGTCGCGGATTTCACCGCCGGTACCGGTCGAAGCACCGTTGAAAGGTTCAACCGTCGTGGGAAAGTTGTGCGTCTCGGCCTTTATCGAGATGACCGATTCAATATCCTTTATCACGAAATAATCGGATGTGGCGTGGTCTTTCGGTGCGAACTGCTCCACCACGGGGCCTTCTGCAAAGGCCACGTTATCCTTATAGGCAGAAATAATCTTGTGCGGGTTCTGCTGCGTGGTCTTCTTAATCATCTGGAACAGGGAAGACTCCTTTTCTTCTCCGTCGATGATAAAGGTGCCACCGAATATCTTATGTCGGCAGTGTTCGGAATTGATTTGTGCAAAGCCGAACACTTCCGAGTCTGTCAACCGGCGCCCCAATTCGTTTTCTATCCGATGAAGGTATTCGATTTCTTCGGGCGAAAGGGCCAACCCCTCCTGCTCATTGTATTCTTCGAGATTGTCGATATATTGAATGGACGCCGGCTCGATATCCACAGTGAAAATATCCTGGTTCAATCCTTTGTACATGCGTTGCAGCATCGGGTCGTAATCGGCATCTTCATTTTCTACAGGAAAATACTCTTCAATACGTGATATGCCGCCCAGACTCATGTTCTGCGTAATCTCTACGGCATTTGTACTCCACGGAGTAATCATCTCACGTCGGGGACCGATGAAACAGCCCTGAAGACTCTCCTCTTCCAACAGTTCGGCACCGCCGTATAGCCAGCACAATTTTTCGATTTCTTCCGTACAAAGCTTATGGTCTGCCTGTGTGGCGATAACGCTTCCCTGTTCGGAAGTCCTAAAGAATGAAATATACATAACTATTATATATACAGGTTATAGTAAATACTTTGGGTACAAAGTTAAGCAAAAAAAGCGCGATTGAGCATATTCTCCCCGAAAAAAAAGCAATGGGACAAAGAAAAAACAGCATAAAGTACATTTATTTCATTCCGCATGCAAATATCTTCCTGTTTATTAAGACTAATTAAACAAATAAATATATCTTTGCAAAAAAATACATATTAAATTATTCTGAAATCTATCTAAACATTTATACGTATTTTAATTTTAACAGACAATACATTATGAGTAAACGAGAAAATCTTGTCGCTATCCTGTTAGCGGCAAACATTTCATTTCCTGTCTTTACATCATGCGTAGATGACAGTTACGACTTGAGCAAGGACATCGACATGACGGTCAACGTCGGCGGAAACATTGTCATTCCGGGAAGCGAAACCGAGGAAATCATGCTGTCGCAAATCATGGATTTGGAAGAAAACAGCATCATCCGAACGAACGAATACGGAGACTATGAGTTGAGAAAAAGCGAAACAAACAACAACACGAAAGCAACCATAGACCCCGTCACGCTTGACCCGAACGAACATAATCCAGAATTGGTCGATTTGAAATTCTCCGCATCTGAAATCTTCGGCAATGAACTCGAAACGGATGTGAATGATGTCGAACTGTCTTTCACATTCGAGAATACGGGCGTGACGGACAAGTTGATTGAACTGTACGGTGCAGACGTGACCACGGAAGCGGTGATAACGTTATCTTTCAGCGAAGACAGCAAGAACATAGAATATCTCACGTTGCGCAAGGGATTTGAAGTAGCATTCAAAATGGAAGGGCAGAATGAATCCAACCCCGACAACATCAAATTCGAGCTTAACGAAGAGGGAAACTTCGTGAACGGAAGCCTGCAAGATTATGAAGTCAACGAGAAGATGCAGACTATCAAATTCCTGAGCGACCGTAAAATCAAACGGGGAGAGGAACTGCACATCCCCATCAAGTTCAAGCGCATCCAGAACTTCCCCGAAAATCCCAAGCAAGGCCTCGTCAGTCCGGGACATTTCTATATGTCTGCCAAAGCGGTCAGCAACGGACGGGCTGCCATTGCCCGGCAGAACTCCGACCTGAAACTGGTGCTGAAAATAGACGGCGAGTTTAATCCGGTACATATAGATGCGGCCGAGGGTATAGCCAATCCGGACATCAACATAGAGGATAAAGTCATAGAAGTAACAGGTGTGCCCGACTTCCTGGCAGACGAAAACACACTGCTCGACCTGAAGAATCCTGTGCTGACACTTGAAATCGACAACCCGTCTCCCTTTAAAATCAACACTGAGGCCCGGATTGTTAGGGAAAAGGACGGCGAGGCGGAAGGACAGTATGTAGTAATCGGACGCGGACTGAACGATCCGGACAACCAAGAAAAAATCATCTTCTACGGAGAAACACCGTCAACCTATTACCTGACTCGCCTTCCCATGCCGGAGGTGGAGAACCCCGCACTTCATCATTACAACCGTGTGCTTGGAGAAGGTCTGTATGAGCTGATAAAGACCATCCCCGACAAAATCTCACTGACCGACATCGACGCCAAGGTCGTGCAGGAACCTGTCAAGTTCCGGTTGGGCAATGAAGTGGAAGAATACACTGTCACCACAACCTACTCCATTTCTTCCCCGTTGCAGTTCGGCCCGAACGTGCACATCGAATACAACGACACCATAGCCGACTGGTCGGAGGATTTGGAAGACTTCACCATTCATGAAGCCCATGTCATGATGGAAGCCACGAACGGTATACCTTTGGATTTCACCATGTCGGCCGTAGCCATCGACAAGGACGGCAATCCCTGCCGCAACATCAGCGTGGAAATCGTCAAAGGGCACATTGAGGCCGGATGCAAGATTAACCGTCCGGAAAACCCGATGAACGATGCCAAACAGAGCCAGATAGAGCTGGTGCTCAAATGCCAGGGCAATGACATGAGCGAACTCGACGGACTCGCACTCAAGTTCGCAGCCGACAACAAGAGCAACAAATACCCCGACGCCACCCTGAACGAGAACATGACCTTGCGTCTCAGCAACATCCGCTTCAAAATCACAGACGGTGTCACTATCGATTTAAACTAACCCGCAAAACAGCATAAACAAAATGAAAAAAGATATAAGAATAGTCGCCCTGCTCATCACCCTGATGACCGCCTCCGTTCCTGCCATGGCACAATACAACTTACGCTCGGCGTACTTTACCGAAGGATACACTTACCGCCACCGCATGAACCCGGCATTCGCCAACGAACGGAACTATGTCAGCATGCCGGTATTGGGCAATTTCAACATCAGCATGCAGTCTACCGTCGGCGTTTCCGACTTCATCTATAAAAAGGAGAACGGCGACCTGACCACATTTCTCAACCAAAGCGTAAGTAGCGACGAGTTCCTCAGCGGACTGAAGAACCGTAACCGCATCAACCTGGACCTGGACCTGAACATCATGTCGGCGGGATTCTTCGCATGGGGAGGCTTCAACACCATCGACCTGTCTGTCAAGAGCGGAACGCGGTTGAACCTGCCGAAAGAATTCTTCGAGTTTGCCAAGGTGGGCATGAACGGCGGACAAACGGAATACAACATGAAAGACCTCGGCGTATATAACAACACATACGCGGAAATCGCACTGGGACATTCACGCCGGATTACAGACCGCTGGACGGTGGGTGCCAAAGTAAAGTTCCTTGTCGGCATGTACAACGGCGACTTCCATGTAAACAACATGAGAGTGGTCATGGGCGAAGACAAGTGGATGGTAGAAGGCGACGGGGAACTGACGTCCGCAGGAATGATTGACATTCCGACCAAGAAGAAGGCGGCCGATGAAAGCACCGGAAAGGCTGAAACGGAAGAACTCGACTTCGAGAACATCGACTTCGACTCCGGAAACATCACCAGCGGCGGCGGTATGGCTTTCGACCTCGGAGCCACTTACAAACTACGCGACGACCTCGAACTGTCCGCCTCGCTGCTCGACCTGGGATTCATCCGTTACAAGAACGTCACCAAAGGCACCATGCTGGTAGAACCGTGGGAATTCGACGGTTTCAAAGATATTCCCTACGACTCCGACAACGTAAAAGACGGGCAGACATCCATCGAAGACCAGATTGACAACCTCGGCGACGACCTGGAAGACTGCTTCCGCTTCAACACACAGGGAAAGACCAGCAAGGCCAAGGCATTGGGAGCCACACTGAACATCGGTGCGCTCTACACGCTCCCCTATTACGACAAACTCAAGTTCGGTTTCCTGTCGTCCACCCGCATCCAAGGCCGGTATTCATGGTCGGAAGGCCGCTTCTCGGCCAACATCGCGCCGGTGAAATGCTTCGACGCTTCGGTAAGCTACGCCATCTCATCGTTCGGCTCCTCGTTCGGATGGATACTCAACGTACACACCAAAGGTTTCAACTTCTTTGTAGGCAGCAACCACCAGTTCTTCAAGGTGACGCCGCAGTTTGTCCCCGTGCATCACGCCACGGCTGACATCAACCTCGGTATCAACTTCCCGTTCGGCTCCCGCAAGAGCCTGTAAACCTCAACCCGAACATATAAAAGGCGTGCCGGAAGAAAGAAAACGGCACGCCTTTTATATATCCCCACATTCCGGAACGTATCCTGCATGCCATTCATTCACACAACTCCAATATTTTTTCCGGAAAAGTATTGCAGGAATACCGGAAAGTTCATACCTTTGCCGCAAACCCATATTCATTTATGGCAGATTATAACTATAACAATACACATTCAAAGAAAAGAAATGCAAACCTTCCCGCAAACCTGAAAGGGTCTGCGTGATGCTGTTGCATGCTGTTCTTTGAAATGCTGGACACCCTCTGACAGTTTTTTGCCGTACATCAAGGGCAAAGAATACGGGGTCAGAATCCAACCTCTCGCGCTTTCCGCACTTCCGTGCGGAGAGAATAAGTGACATGTGCGCCTTACCACAAGACGCACAGGATTTTTATTACCTTATCTTATTGTTTTAGTTATGATTGAAAAACTGTATACTCCGGATGAATCCGGACAAACCGCACCTTTGAATGAATCGCCTTTCCCCTGCGACCGGGAAGCACTCATTCCCATCCCCGTCGGCCGCCACCCCTACAGGATGGACGGCTGCACCTACAGCATCCCGAATGATGAGCACTATCCATGCTACACATTCGGTGAACTGTTGCTCACATTGGGCGACACCACACTGTCGTCCGCCTCTCCGGAAAACAAACTGTACCTGCCCGCTGACGGGAAAGAACAGGAGCTGTCCCTTCTCGTCCACGACCTTCTGCCGATGCCCGGACTGGAAACACACGACGTCGGCCTGTATCTTTATAAGGAACATGAACCGGAACCGCTTTGCGTGTCATGGGAAAGCCCGGATGATGAGAACGACATATTCATCAACCTGTCCCGACACGGCGCCACCCTCTCACCGGGCAGATACTTCCTTTTGGTCGTACATGCCGACTATCCGCAAGATGCCCCGTGCCGCGACAAGATGGGCGGACACGTACGCTTCGCCTTCACCGTGCTCGAATCCGGACGAAACCTGTCCCATCCCGACATCCTGTCGGGAAAGGTACGACAGAAAAACCGCACACCGGAACGACAGGGAATGATGACATCCGGCCACATGGAAATCAAGCTGCGATTAAACCGGAATGCGGAAACCGGACATGAATACAAGCTGGCCTGCTACAACGAATCGCTCTGGGCCATGGGCAAGGACATGCGCTACATACGCCGCACTGCCGACGAATCGCCCCTACTCCGCTTTACGATACGCACGGAAAGGATATGGATGCATGGCAACTACTTTGCCGTGCTGTTCCATAACGACGAACCTTTCGCCCGCATCGACTTCAACTGGAACGGAGGCTCCGTCGCCATCACCTCCCACAGGCATATCGGGCCGATGACGGCGGAATACATGCTGGTAAAGCCGGCCGAAGAATATTCATCCGAATGGGAACGGATACGCGAACTTCCGGGCACCACAGCCATCAAGTGGAAACTACTGGAGCGGGCGGCACGCAACGAACTCGACAAACTGCGCTCACGTTACAGGCTCACCCGCTGGGAAAGCAACATGAACCTTATCCTCACCGGTCCCGACAACACCATACGGAAAGAACTTGCCGAACGCATCCCTTACGTACTGAATACCAACCTGCGGGGAATCAAGACCGTCCGAGCCGGAGAACTGGCCGACTCTGGCAGCCCTACCGACCCTTACGAAAAGCTCAACGCCCTGCTGAACGAAAAGCCCGCCCTGGTCTGCCTTTCCGGACTGGATGCCCTGCAATTCGGCACAGGACACACCATCGTGCAAAAACTGCGGGAAGCCATGACCGACGAAGTGGCCCCGCTCTCACTGGCCTTGTCTGGTTCTCCCGCGGAAATCTCCCGCCTGTTCGATTCCGCCCCCGGACTGGAAAAGTTTTTCCCGCCCGAAAACAGATGGGACATGCAGACACCCACCCTGCATGAATTCATCCTCACGCTGCAGAAAAGGCTGAAAACTTTCACACTCGAACTATCGTCCGAGGCACAAGCCGAAATCTGCGCAAGACTGAGCCTGACATGGCAGGATAACAACCTGACGGAGTGGGACGACAAAACCGTGAAGAATTTCATCCGGACTGCCATCCTGCCCGGTGTACAAAAGCGTCTGCTCGGCCTGCTGCAAGAAGGAAAGGCGGACAACAAGGTTCTACTGACCACGGTTCTCCCTCAAGACATAGACTACTCTGCACTGGCCGGCAAACAAGACACCTTCGAATGCCAGCTGAAGCAACTGAACGAAATGGTGGGCCTGCAGGACATCAAACAGAACCTGCACCGTACCTTTAACCGGATACGCTTCAACGAATGCAGGAAACACCTTGGACTCCCGTCCGAAGAGAAAAGCAGCCACCACATGATATTCACGGGAAACCCCGGCACCGGAAAGACCACCGTGGCCCGCATGATTGGCCGCATCTACCATGCCATGGGGCTGCTCTCAAAAGGCGAACTTGTCATGACCGAACGGAGCCGCATCGTAGGACGGTATCTCGGCGAGACCGAAAAGAACATGCTGGCCGTCCTCGAACAGGCCAAAGGCAATGTGCTGTTCATCGACGAGGCCTATACACTTTATGACGGTGCGGACGACAGGAAGGATTTCGGCTGCCGGGCCATCGAATGCCTGCTCACGGTACTGTCACGCCAAGAACCCGACATGCTGGTCATCATGGCCGGATACGACCTTGAGATGAAAAAAATGCTGGAAGCCAACCAAGGACTCAAAGGACGTTTCCCGAACCACTTCCACTTCGATGACTACTCCGCCGAGGAGCTGATGCAGATTGCACGTAACCGGCTGGCCAAAAAGGAATACCTTCTGACCGACGATGCCGAAAAACGGCTTCAGGACTTCGTGACCGAGACCGTGGCCTGCCGCGACCGTTACTTCAGCAATGCACGCTGGATGGAACAGTTCCTGGAACACGGCATATTGTCTGCTATGGCCGAGCGCGTACTGGCCACCTGTCCCGCACCCGACAGGCTGTTCTACCAGACCATAGTGGAAAGCGACGTGGAACAAGCCGCAGAAAAGTTCCGGCATCAGGTTGTGCCACGTTCCATACCGCAACGCAAAATCGGATTCACGGCCTGAAACGACTCTCCTCCTGCGGATAAAACAAGGCGGAAGCAAAGTCTGCAACCCGCAGACTTCACTTCCGCCCACCGTCTTTCCGGCCGTATGTCCTGTTTTAATAGTTTTCCTTCTTCACCTCGAAGTGAGCCTGCGGATGCAGGCATGCCGGACATTTCTCAGGAGCCGACTTGCCGTAATGGATATAACCGCAGTTGCGGCACTGCCATACTGTCTCTCCATCCTTCACGAAGACATGGTTCTCCTCCACATTCTTCAACAAGGCAAGATAGCGTTCCTCATGTCCCTGCTCCGCTTTGGCAATCATGCGGTACATCAGTGCTATATCCGGAAATCCTTCCTCGTCGGCCACATCGGCGAATCCCGGATAGTCGGCCGACCACTCTTCATGCTCGCCCGCAGCCGCAGCCTTCAGGTTTTCCGCCGTCGTGCCTATGACACCGGCCGGATAACTCGCAGTGATTTCCACGCTTCCGCCCTCAAGCCACTTGAACATGCGCTTGGCATGTTCCTTCTCCTGATCCGCAGTTTCCGTAAAGATTGCGGCTATCTGTTCAAAACCCTCCTTTTTCGCCACACTTGCGAAATAAGTGTATCTCATTCGCGCCTGCGACTCTCCGGCAAAGGAAGTCAGCAGATTCTTTTCCGTCCGTGTACCTTTAATACTCTTTCCCATAATTACATTTGTTTTTGGTTTACAACTCTGTGATACCTCATACAAGGCATCGCAAATATAAATATAAATCACAGTATGCCGCATTTCTCTTTGTGTTTTTTGATACAAAAAGAGTTAAAAGGCCGGTATGCACAAATGAAAATTTCCCGAAGCCCATGAAAACACCGGCTTCGGGAAACCTTCACCGTATGCGGCGGAAACGGAACGCCCATACGGAAGACTGTCAATATGATTACCGTCTCACTTTAATCACCTTGTTTTGTCCTCCGGACTGGATGCGCAACATGTACACACCGGAGGGAAGGGAAGCATTCCGGAACGAACGTTCCACATCTCCGTAAAGACAGGTATAGCTGTATGCAACAACGCCTGAAGAGGTCACTACCTGCACCTGTACTTCTTTGTCCGACGCCACGAAAGCGACTCCGTCCGGAGCTACATCCGTTACGCGAAGGATACCTTTGAGCAAGTCGGTGGTGTCCCAATAAAGTCCCTTGGCCGCATCAATCACTTCATTCTCTAAAACAGGCGTGCCGGTTACGGTCTTTGCCTGCCACAGCACCACGGAGTCGCCGACCGCCAACGAACAGGACGCGCTGTAATAAAGCGACACCGTGCCGTTCATCGTCAGCGTACCGATATTCTTGATTGAAGTGCCGCCCGTGGACGTTGCCGTAGCCGCCTTGGCGATACCGAGACGCAGCACGGAGTTTCGGCCGAAAGTCACGTTTTTGTTACCGAATCCCATCGTACCTATTGTAGAAGTCTCACTGCTTCCCACCTGCAACATTCCCTGTATGTTGAACGATGAGTTGGTGAGGTCGTCGGCCGTCCTACCCGACAAGGTTGCCCCCGCGGCAACGGTCAGCGCACCGGTTCCGAGCATGGCTCTGGAGTTGAGACTGAGTTGTCCTTCGTTGACACGCACGGCACCTGTGTTATCCCATGCGCCATACACGGTCATCTTGCCGGCCCCAATTTTGGTGAAGGCCGTTCCGGCACCCGTCACCTTACCTTTCCATATCCAGTCTTCATCATTGCCCGCCTGCCAGGTATTGCTTCCGGTGTTTCCACCGCTATTGCTGAACGTACAGAATCCGCCAAGGGTTCCTTCGCCTTCCAGCTTGCCGATTTTGAATATCTTGCCTGTATTCTGCACTTCGATTCCGGCTGGAATGTTCATCGTGCCGCCTGCAAGGCCGTTGCCCGTATCAAACGTAAAGCGTCCGTCTGCCGCATACGTTGCCTGCGGGACAAATGTACCTGTGAATCCCGACAGGTCGAGCCGCAACGGGGTACGGGTGGCATACCATCCGCTACCCTTTTCAGTAGCACAATACACGGTCAGCGTGCCTGCGCCCGTCACCTTGTTGGTATACGTGCAACGGTTTCCGGTGGTCCATGCTCCGGTGAAGCCTTCAGGCACGGAAATCGTGTTGCTCGTACCGACATTATCCACGAGCGCGCCGCCCTGCAGTTCCACCGTCTGTGCCGCATTGCCCGACCCGTTCTGGACCGTACCTTCGGCTATAATCATCTTCGTGAGGCTCGTTCCGCTTGCAGAAGTCTTCAGCCATCCGCCACCCTTTTTCGTAAGCAAGGTGCCTGAGAAAAGTTTCTGCTGGTTAAAGTCGGCCGTATTCTCTATCACACCGCCTTCCGCACCGAGGAAACGGATAGGCGAACCGTTCGTCACGGTGGAAGTCGTACGGAGTACGGCTCCATTTTCCATTGTGAACTTGTTCATCGCTTCCGTCACACCGCCGAGATGTCCCGCAGCCTGCACGTCATTGGCCAGGGCGGACACTACCACCACACCGCCGCTGAAGAAGTTTCCGCCGGTATAGGTATTGGTAGTGGAAACCGTCAACGTGCCGCTTCCCTTTTTCACCAATGCGCCTTCTGCTATCGTGCCAGTACCGGAGAACGTATAGTCCTTTCCGGCATTGACAATCACGGAGTCGGCATGGATTTCATCATTAACCGACACGGCATATCTCACGGCATTGTCGTTGAACTCTACCACATCACCTTTCACAAACACTTCGGGAGCGGCCGTCTCATCGCCGGCCAGTGCGAAGTTTTCGGTCTTGGCGAAGTCCCACGCCGTGTTTGTTGCACCGGTCCACACCACATTGCCTGCTCCGCGGGTATCGCCGAGCGTAAGGATAATCTTGCCGTCTATATAAGACAGTCCCGACTTGAAGTCGCCTGTTCCCTCTACCTTGATATTGGTGAGAGAACCGTTGAGTGTGCCCACTTCCGCGATGACATACTCTCCGGCTACAAGGTTTGTACCGTTGATTTCAAATACAGGCTGAAGATACTTGGGACCGTAAACCGTCCATGCCGGTGAGGTTTTCTTTTCCGTATTGAGCGTACCCACCTTAATCATATCGCCGTTGAGGGGCGAATCTCCGTTCAGGTCGAACACCACGCGGCTTCCGAAACCGAGATGAAGCGTTTCGTCCACCGTAATCGTACCTGTAGCATTCTCTCCACCGGGACGTATCACACTGCCGTAATCGGCCTTGATGCTCTTGAATCCACCTCTTGAGTTGAGTTCGGCAAAACGGTTGAGCCAAAGCGGTGAGTTTTTCATCGTTCCGTTGAAGTTCAGTGTTCCGGCCCAGACATTCGTCTCGCCGGTGTAAGTCATATCCACCTCCGGAAGGTTCAGTACACCGTCGCCCTGCTTGATGACTTTTGTTGCGCCCGTCAGCGCACCGCCCGTCACGTTGCAGGTATAAGTCGTTGTCAGAATCGGGGTGCCGGCCGAAGTCGCGTTGCTGGCGGCCGTTCCCTGCACCCACGTAGGCACATTGAATGTGACGATATAGGGACTTGCTCCATCGGCGATGCTGACTTCCGTGTCGTTAGTCTCGCACACGATGAAGTGTTTGTCGCCATCATTTCCGATGACACCGCCGTTCGGCACTTCCGTACGACCTGTCATGGTCAATGGAGGAGGCGCCACGGTGATGCCTTCCATCTCGCCGAGGAAATAGCTCTTGTGAGGCGTCTGGTTGTAGCCGAGCGTTTGCCATACCATGGCATTTCGGTACTGATGGTCGTGCCACAAAGTATAATTGCGGTGTGAGGTGGGTATATTGGTCGTATACACACGCAAGGACATATTGTTCGCATGACGCAACACGATTTCCTCGCGCCAGTCGCCGAACAGGTCGCCCACGGCACCGGGATTGTTCTTGGTATAATTGTTGAGTTTGGTATCGGAGGCACTGAGCAGGCGTGCTCCCGTGCCCGGTTTGTAAACCACCGCATATCCTTCTGTTCCGGGACTTTCGAGATATTCGTCGCACAAATCGCCGTCCCAATAGATACGCCAGTTGAGGTCGCCCCAGTTAATGAAGGCATCGCCGCCGAGGGCATCGATGATTTTGTCGGCCGCCGAGCTTACCCAGCCCGTTGAGACACTACGTCCCACACTGCCGGGATATTCGTTTGTGAAGTTGGCACACAACGCACGGCCGTCATCTCCCGTAGCCACGGCACGGTAATACAGTTCGGAAGTCGTGGCGTTACGGTAGTTCATGGCCGGACGGTCTTCGTTACAGGTAAACTGTTCCTGTCCGTGACGGTAAGGGTCAAGGTCGGCACAATGCTGCGAGTCGCCGTGGCCGAGTCCGGTGGTGGAAAGTCCCTTTCCGTTGTCGTCTATCACCATCGAACCGTAGACGATTTCATCACGTCCGTCCCAATCCACATCCGCGATGGCATAATTATGGAATCCTTGCCCGAACCAAGGACCGGCCTGACTGTTGTTCCATGTCCAACGCAACCGGAGCTGATGAGTGGCAGGGTCGACATCGTATGCCGCCATCTTATGCTTGGTATAGATTCCCCTACCGAGGAAGATGCTGGCATGACGCCCGTCGAGGAAGGGCGCGCCGAAGAAATGTTTTGTGGAACGGTGCCCCACAATACCGCTTCCCCAGTCGGAATCCGCACCGCGCGTCAAGGGGTAGTCCATATAGTCGGGATGAGACTCCGGACCTATCTGGTAAGGCTTTGCCGTTGCTCCCTCAAGATAAAGCAGATACTCATTGCCGCTCGACGTGTATTCGATGCCGCTCCAGCGTGTATCCACCGTCATGTCGCCGATGTTCTTCGTAGTACCGTCGGCATAATGTATAATCATATTGTCTTGTCCGCGCATCAGCACTTCGGCCTTGCCGTCGCCGTCCCAGTCGTAGGCCACGGCATCCCATTGCTTATCTGCGCCGGCCAGCATGTTGGGACCGAGGTCAATCCACCACAGGCGGTTGCCTTTGTGGTCGTAGCAGTCGAGTTGATGAAAGCGCACTTTCTGGTTGACATCCGTCACCACGTTGCACGCGCGCTTAACAATAAATTCCGATATTCCGTCTCCGTCGAGGTCGGCAAGCGACACGTCATTCAGCGTATAGTTCGCACTGGCATCCTCTCCGTTACGGTCGGTCACTATGGCGACGGGAATTTCCAGATATTGCTGCGACCAGCTCTTCACGGCGGCGCACTTCTCCTGTTCCACCCCTCTCACAACCGCAGCCACCTGATACGTGCTGTTCACATTTCCGCCCGCATCCTGATAATTGGATACCTTAAGCGGCGCATCGTTGATTTTCGTGCCGTCGCGGTAGAGGTTGTATTCCGTGTCGTAGTATTCTTCGCCGAATATGCGCCAACTCACAAAATTACCGCCACCAGAACTGGCGGGTACAGCCACGAGACCACGGTCGAGCAAATCTGTCGTCCGCTGTCCGGACACTGTGGACGCGGCAAGCATTGCCACCGCCAAAAAAGATAGAAGCCTTCGTCTTTTCATATATGTATCTAATTAGGTTAATTTATTATCAATGTGCAAATATATGAATATATCCAACATACGGGCTTATGTTTTTTGTCTTTTATGCTTTGTTATTTGGAGAGAGGTAGAAAGAGCGACTCACCAACTCAATATAGAAGGCGAATATTTCTTGTGACGAGCTGTCAACTTCTATAAATAAAACTTTTATTTTCAAAAATAAAGGTTTTGGTTTTGAAAATAAAACTTTTGGTTTTAAAAATAAAAGTTTTATTTATACTTTTACGCAGGCTCACAAAAAAATTATGGCACACGGAGCACACAGAAAAGACAGATGACCGCAGATTTTCTCTTTTTATCCCTCCAAAGGAATAAAAATAAAAAATCTGCGGTCATCTGCGTGAAATCCGCGTCCGCGGGCCATGTTATATAGGTATCAGAGCACGCCCTTGCTGCTCGGCAACTCATAATGATAGACATCGCGCTTCACAGCCATCTTCAGGCTGCGCGCCAAGGCTTTGAATATGCCTTCTATCTTATGATGCTCGTTCGTGCCTTCGGCCTTGATATTGAGATTCATCCTTGCCGCATCGCTCAGGCTTTTGAAGAAATGGAAGAACATCTCGGTGGGCATTCCGCCAATCATTTCCCTGCGGAATTCCGCATCCCATACCAGCCATGGCCGGCCTCCGAAATCGAGCGCCACACTGCACAGACAGTCGTCCATCGGCAGACAATAGCCGTAACGCTCGATGCCGCGCTTGTCACCCAAGGCACGGCCGAGGCATTCGCCCAGTGCCAGCGCGGTGTCTTCTATCGTGTGATGCTCATCCACGTGCAGGTCGCCTTTCACGCGGACGGTGAGGTCCATCTGGCCGTGTTTGCCAATCTGTTCCAGCATGTGGTCGAAGAATCCCAGGCCGGTGCTGATGTCGCAGTCGCCCCGCCCGTCAAGGTTCAGGCGGATTTCGATATCGGTCTCCTTGGTCGTGCGGCGCACGGAGGCTTTCCGTTCGCCGGCAAACACGATTTCCGCAATCTCGTCCCATCCCTTTACATAGGTGATGCGTTCGTCGTCAAACGACTGTTCGTCTTTTTCTTTCAGAATCAGCGCGCGGCATCCCAAGTTCAATGCCAGCCGGGCATCCGTCTCACGGTCGCCGATGACATAACAGCGCGACATGTCGTATTCTCCCGTCATGTATTTGCCCAGCATACCGGTGCCCGGCTTGCGCGTGGGCAGGTTGTCGGCCGGAAAACTGCGGTCGATGAGCACATCGTCGAAAGTCACGCCTTCGCCCTCCAGTGTACTCATCATCAGATTGTGAGGCCCGATGAAGGTTTCTTCGGGATAGGCAGGCGTGCCCAGCCCGTCTTGGTTGGACACCATGACAAACTCGTAATCGCAGTGCTTGCGGATGAATCCTAAGTTACGCATGACACCCGGCACAAAAGCCAGTTTCTCGAACGAATCGATTTGTTCGTCGGCAGGCTCCTGAATCAGGGTGCCGTCGCGGTCTATAAACAATGCTCTTTTCATGACTGTACTTTATATAAACGTAAAGCGGCAAGCAACCGGTTGTTTTCCTGCGGCGTACCGATGGTGATGCGCAGGCAGTCGCCGCACAGTTCCACTCTGGAACGGTTGCGCACGATGATGCCTTCGCGCACGAGATAGGCGTAGATGTCGTCAGCCCCTTTCACCTTGGCAAGGAAGAAATTGGCATCTGTGGGGTATACTTTCTCGCAAACGGGAAGTTCCGAAAAGGCCGTCATCACCTGCGGCCGTTCCTGAAGCAGGAGTCTCACCCATTTGTCCACGCCATAACGTTGCTTCATCATCTCCAAGGCCTGCCGTTGTGTAAGCAGGTTCACGTTGTAGGGGTATTTCACTTTGTTGAAAAGGGCGATGATGTCGGGCGAGGCAAAAGCCATGCCCAGGCGGATGGCCGCACATCCCCACGCCTTGGAGAAGGTGTTGAGCACGATGATGTTGGGATATTTGCCCAGTTCCTCACGAAACGGCTTCTGTCGCGAAAAGTCGGAATAGGCTTCGTCGATGATGACGATACCGGAGAAGCTCTCGATGACCTTGACAACTTCCTCGCGTTGCAAGTCGTTGCCCGACGGGTTGTTGGGCGAACAGATGAAAATCATCTTGGTATGTTCGTCGGTTGCCGCCAAAAGCCGTCCGGCATCCAAGGTAAAATCGTCGTTGAGCATCACAGGGCGGTACTCCACATCATTGATGTCCGCGCAAACCTTGTACATGCCGTAAGTAGGGGCAATGGCCACCACATTGTCGCGCCCCGGTTCGCAAAATATGCGGTAAGGCAGATCGATGGCCTCGTCGCTTCCGTTACCGAGGAAAATCTGTTCCGGCACCACTCCCTTTACCTTGGCAAGCATCTCTTTCACTTCCTGTTGCAAAGGGTCGGGATAGCGGTTGTAAGGGGCGTTATAGGGGTTTTCGTTAGCATCGAGAAACACGGACGCCGACACGCCCTTATATTCATCGCGCGCCGAGCTGTAAGGTTTCAGCGACTGGATGTTTCGCCTCACCAACTGTTGCAGGGGTTTCATTGCCATATCATTCTGTTTTTAAGGTTTTCAATCTGAGCGTCATCGCATTCTTGTGTGCATCGAGCATCTCGCCGGCTGCCATAATCTCCACGGCACGGCCGATGCGTGCCACACCTTCGGGCGTAAGTTCCTGGAAAGTGACCTTGCGGTGGTAACTGTCCAGATTCACGCCACTGTAGGCCGTGGCATAACCGTTCGTGGGCAGTGTATGGTTGGTACCCGAAGCATAGTCGCCCGCACTTTCCGGCGTGTAGGAACCGAGGAACACGCTTCCGGCATTAATCACTCTTTCCGCGGCAGCCATATAGTCGGCTGTTTCTATGATGAGATGTTCGGGCGCGTAACGGTTGGTCAGTTCCATCGCCTCGTCCATATCCTTCACCAATACGAGCCGGCTGTGTGACAAGGCCTTTTCGGCAATCTCCTTACGCGGAAGCACCTCTAACTGGCGCGCCACTTCGGCCTGTACCTTTTCGAGCAAAGCCTCGTCCGTCGACACGAGCAGCACCTGACTGTCTGCGCCATGCTCGGCCTGCGACAAAAGGTCGGCCGCCACGAACTCCGGACGTGAGGTGGCATCGGCCAGCACTTCTACCTCAGAAGGTCCCGCGGGCATGTCGATGGCCACATCGTGCAGCGAGACCTGTTGTTTGGCTGCCATGACGTATTGGTTGCCCGGCCCGAATATCTTATATACTTTAGGTATGCTTTGCGTACCGTAGGCCATTGCGCCTATCGCCTGTACACCGCCGGCCTTGTAGATACGGCTCACCCCGGCTATGCGGGCGGCGCAGAGAATGGCAGGATGCACCTTCCCGTCTTTTCCCGGAGGGGTGCAGAGCACGATTTCACGACAGCCGGCTATCTTCGCCGGAGTGGCGAGCATCAGTACCGTGGAGAACAGCGGAGCCGTTCCGCCGGGAATGTACAGCCCCACCTTTTCTATGGGGACAGCCTTCTGCCAGCAGGTCACACCGGGACATACCTCCACCTTGCGAGTCTCGAAGCGCTGTGCGGCATGGAACTTTTCGATATTGTCATGGGCCAGTCTCAAGGCGTCTTTCAACTCTTCCGGCACCAATCTTTCGGCCTCTTCCATCTCGGCATCGCTCACAGCCAGACAGTCCAGCTCCACCTTGTCGAATTTGCGCTCATACATTTTCACGGCCTCATCACCCCCCTCACGCACATCATCCAATACCGTACGGACAACTTCACGAAGGGTGTCGACATTCATTACGGGGCGTCTCAACAGTTCGTCCCACTCTTCCCTGCAAGGATACTTTATCACGTTCATAACTTATCTACTGACTTATCCTTGTTATACGACTACAATATCATTTTCTCAACCGGCACCACCAGTATGCCCTGCGCTCCCAGTTCCTTCAGCCTGGAGATGATTTCCCAGAAGCACTTTTCATCTATTACCGTGTGCACGCTGCTCCACCCCTCCTGTGCCAAAGGCATGACCGTGGGGCTTTTTGCTCCGGGCAACACGGCTACGACATCTTTCACCTTATCTGAAGGCACATTCATCAATACATATTTCTTGTCTTCGGCACCTTTTACAGCCTCGATACGGAACAAGAGTTCGTCCAATATCTTCTTTTTCTCGTCATCCATATCTTTGCTGCCTATCAACAACGCCTCGCTCTTCATCACCGTCTCCACCTCGCGCAGGTTGTTGCTTACCAGCGTGGAACCGGAACTTACAATGTCGAAGATTCCATCCGCAAGACCGATACCGGGAGCAATCTCCACGGAACCGGTAATCACATGAATATCCGTATTCACTCCGTGTTCTTTCATGAAGTTTCCCAATATATTGGGATAGGAGGTGGCTATTTTCTTTCCTTCAAACCAGGTCAGGCCCGGATAGTCTATCGCTTTGGGAATGGCCAAAGACAAGCGGCACTTGCTGAATCCTAAGCGGCGTACGACAACAGCGTCCTCGGCACGCTCCACAAACTCATTCTCACCCACGATACCTAAATCGGCCACCCCGCCGGCCACAGACTGCGGAATGTCATCGTCGCGCAGGTAAAGCACCTCAACCGGAAAGTTTGACGACTGCACCAGCAAGGTGCGTTTGGAAGAACTCACTTTGATTCCGGCCTCGGCCAGGAGTGCCATCGTGTCCTCATAAAGACGGCCTTTGGATTGTACTGCAATTCTAAGCATATTGTTTGTTTTTATTGTGGTATCGTATCAAAAAAAGGCTCACCGGTAAATCGGCAAGCCTCTCATATCTCTCTTTATACGCAGTCAACACGTCAACGCCCACCGATATTCAATCGTTAGGATGGTGATGATGGTGACGTGCGACAATATTCTTCATTCTTTTTTCGTTTGTGCAGGCAAAGATAAGCATCTTTCCGCAAACAACCAACAAATCGCACGGATTTTTAAGCCGTTTATTTCTTTTCGTCGGAAAACCCTGTCCTTATCTTACAGATTCAATCCTACCGGATACAAGAAAAGGGCTGACGGCTTTCTTTCCGCCACTCAGCATTCGTAATCCACACAGGAACGGCTGCGCTTGCAGTCTTTCAGCAGGGCCGCCGCAGCCACATGCGCAGGGTGCACGGAATAAGCCTTCACGTCGTCCAGCGTGTCGAACTCACTGTAAAGGGCGATGTCGAAACTTTCTCCGGGATTGACATTCAACCCGACTTCCACCTTGCGAATAAAACCTATTTCCTTGGGCAACGCTTCTATCCTCGCCTTAAACTCGGTCATCACCTCAAGTTTCCGCTGCGCGTCCATCTCTGGAGACAATTGAAATAATACGATATGTTTCACCATGAGATTATCTTGTTTTTAAAATTAAATAATTACCTTTGCAAAGGTAGCATTTGGCCTTCGGAGAAGCAAACAAACCGGATTGTTTTTCCTCTGAAGGACGAAGAAAAAACATCGTGCCGGAGGTTCGGAAAAGACTTCCGGTCAACCTGAAACAGTAGAGAATATGTATATCATCGGCATTGCCGGAGGAACCGGCTCAGGAAAAACTACAGTCGTGCGCAGAATCGTCGAGAGTCTGCCGGAAAATGAGATAGTCCTCATCCCGCAGGACTCTTACTACAACGACAACACAGGGCTGACTATGGACGAACGACACCGGATTAACTTTGACCATCCGGACGCATTCGAC
Source organism: uncultured Paraprevotella sp. (assembly GCA_900548345.1). Taxonomy (GTDB): domain Bacteria; phylum Bacteroidota; class Bacteroidia; order Bacteroidales; family Bacteroidaceae; genus Paraprevotella. Next base: position 87,451 of record URKA01000007.1, read on the forward strand.
TGGAAACTGCTCATCAAACAGGTCAAGGCACTCCGCGACGGACACAGCATAGAACAGCCGACCTACTCTTATCTCGAATGCAACCGCCTGCCGGAAACCATACATGTGGAACCCCGGCCTGTGATTCTGATAGAGGGCATACTTGCACTGTGCAACAAGGAACTCAGAGATTTGATGGACCTCAAGATTTTCGTCGATGCCGACTCGGACGAACGACTGATACGCATCATACAACGCGACATCGTAGAACGGGGACGCACGGCGCAAATGGTAATGGACCGCTACATCAAGGTACTGAAACCTATGCACCTGGAATTTATCGAACCGACCAAACGATATGCAGACATCATCATACCACAAGGAGGACAGAACGAAAAAGCCATCAGAATCATGCGTACACATATCCTGCACTGCCTGAGAATCAAACAGAACGACACGACCTCCAGATGACAAGAAAGTTCTTGAGAAAAGGGACAGCTTTCGCTTGTGTCCTCTTCCTTTTTGCAGCATGCCACGAGACGGAAGAGAAAAGAATCTCGCCGTTAGGCATAGAGGACGGGGAAACAACCGAAACGGCCTACGACCTCGACAAAATTCAGGAAACAGGAGAACTGATTGCCGTCACACTGTCGGGGCCGGACACCTATTATGAATATCGCGGAAAAGGCTTCGGCTTACAATATGAACTGGCTGAACGCTTTGCCGTCTACATCGGAACAAGGCTGAGAATGGAAACGGCAAAGGATACGGCTGAATTGTTCCGCAGACTGAAAAACGGAGAAGCCGACTTGATTGCGTTGGAGATTCCACACCGGGATACACTTGACGACGATATACAATATTCCGGTAGTTGGTCGGACGTTTGCGACACATCCACGCATACCCAAAAGCAGTGGATGGTAAGAAAGAACTCGCCTGACCTTGCCGAAGCACTCAGACATTGGTACTCCCCCGAACTACGAAAAACATTGCTGACAGCCGAACAAGAAAGGTACAAAACGGACAGAAGCATACGACGTAAAATGCGCGCCCCGATTCAAAACCGGGCAAAAGGTATCATATCAGCCTACGACAACCATTTCATACGGCACAGCCAAGCCATGGGATGGGACTGGAGACTCATGGCTGCACAGTGCTATCAGGAATCGGGATTCGACCCACAGGCAGTATCATGGGCCGGTGCCAGGGGACTGATGCAGATTATGCCCGAAACGGCAGCTCATCTCGGACTGTCGGCCAACCACATAAACAGTCCGGAGCACAATATCGCAGCCGCCGCACAATATCTCCGCGAACTCAACCGTACTTTCAGTGACGTGTCAGGAAGAATGGACAGAATCAATTTCGTACTGGCCGCATACAACGGCGGAGCAGGACACGTACGCGACGCCATGGCACTGGCACGGAAACATGGCAAGAACCCGCACAAATGGGAAGAGGTTTCTTATTATATCCTGCAACTGAGCCAGCCTAAATTCTACAACGACCCCGATGTAAACTTCGGCTATCTGCGCGGACAGGAAACCTATGATTATGTAAAATCCATCAATGAACGATGGCAATATTACCGCGGCGCCGTCCCCGGTGCCGGTGGAGGCTCCATACCGTCTCCATCGAAAAAGAATCTGCGCAACGGTTACAAAAGCAAAGTATTGAGTGCGGAAGAACTGGAACGCAAGTCTCAACTGGAACAATAATCAAGTATGACAGAGGACAGTCAAAGAACTTCCGATGCTTCCCTACGGCAACAACCGGAAGCATCTTCACGGCAATGGAGCAAGCGCATACGCATCACCGTCAGCCATTGGGACGAACGCTTCGTATATGGAAAAGACAACGAACATCCCGCAACAGGACTATTGAAAGTGCTGTACGCCGACAATGAACAGTCTCCTTTTGCAGCGCTTCGCACGCAACTTTATGAAGGTGCGCAACTCAACCTGCTGTCCGTATGTATACAACGTGAAAACGTGACGGGGGAAACCGAAAGTGCGCCCGTGCTATACCCCGAACTGCTGGTTCTCGAGCCCGACTTCTTACTCGACATCACTTCACTGTGTGCCTGCATACAGCCGTACGGATACAGCGCATATACCTATCTGCTCAACAAATTCACTCCTCAGGAGCGGTCGGCAGCCATACAGTTGGGAAATGCCGCAAACCAATTCCTTGATGACTGCATATATGAACAAGACAAAATGACGGGCGAGGATGATGAGCAACCTTATCTGCACTCCTTGCGGAAGAGCTTCTGTAACGCTCCGCTCACCTACTCTACATTGCCCGACATCGACCGCAGCTTTTTCGATGCCTGCCGTACACAATACCGCAACATACGGGGCATGGTACATAAACACCTCGGAGAGGCAAACATAGACACACGACAAACCGGAGTGCAACTGGAACCGTCCTTTCTATGCGAAGCCTTAGGCATACAGGGACGTATGGACCTGCTCACATCGGATTTCAGCAGATTGGTGGAACTTAAAAGCGGGAAAGCATCCGAATATCCAGCTCTTCGTCCACGGGACGAACATCGTTTTCAGATGGCACTCTACAAGGAAATCCTTTATTATAATATGAATCGCGCGCGAGCGAGCGTACATTCTTACTTATTCTACTCGCGCTACCCCCAATGCTATGCCATCAACGTAAGCCGGACAGACATACAACGCATCATGGCACTACGCAACGCCATCTGCCACATCGAGCGGCGACTGCGCAACGGAGAGTCACAGGCACTCATTGAAGAACTGACGGAAACAAATATCAATATACTCAGGTGCACAGACCGCTTCTATACGCAATATCTGCGTCCGCGCATCAGCCGCATTGTCGTACCGCTCCACCGCATGGAAGATACAGAGAGTGCCTACTTTCATCACTTTCTCACGTTCATGGAGCGTGAGCAGTTTCTGGCCAAAGTCGGTGACGGACAATCCGGGTCCTGCCCTGGTTTTTCCGGCACATGGCGGTGCGACACGCAAACCAAACGGCAGAACGGCAACATTCTTACAGGTCTGCACCTGTCTCCCCTCGCGGATGAAGACGGTGCCATCGTGCGCATCCATGCAGACCTGCCCCAATACGAAGATGACTTCCTGCCCAACTTCCGCCTCGGAGACATGGTCATGCTGTACGAACGGAATGACGAACACGATAATGTAACCTGCAAACAATTTTTCCGTTGCCTCATCGAGGAGCTTCATCCACAGCACATTCTGCTGAAATTAGCTTACAAGCAACATAACGCCGACGTGTTCCATACAGAGAATGCCTACGCCATCGAACCGGGATATATGGATGCGGGCTTCAGCCAAGCCTATTCGGGCCTCTTCAGTCTGCTTACCGCCCCCAAAGAACGAAAGGAGCTTTTATTGGGCATGCGGCGGCCGGAGACCGACAGCTCGGCGCAACTTAACGGATGCTACCTGAACGAGGAGACAAACAGAATCGTGCTGCAAGCCAAACGCGCAAAAGATTACTTTCTGCTGACAGGACCACCGGGAACAGGCAAGACTTCCGTCGCGCTAAAAGCCATGGTGGAGGATTTTTTAGGAGATACACCACAGAAAACGCTCCTGCTGATGGCCTACACCAACCGTGCCGTGGACGAGATTTGTGCCATGCTGTCCTCCATCGTACCGCAACCGGAATACATCCGCATCGGACAGGAACTGAACTGCGACAAGACCTACCGCCACCGTCTGCTCAAACATGTGATACAGCATGCGGACAGCCGCAGACGTATCTTCGAGACCCTTGCCCCAATCAGGATATTCACAGGAACCATCAGCAGCATCTGCGGACAAATGGAACTGTTCAGCCTGAAACCCATAGACGTGGCCATTATCGACGAGGCGTCCCAAGTGCTCGAACCGCAACTGCTCCCGTTGCTGTGCGCCACCACTCAGGCTCATTCGGGAGACTATAACCTGAGACGATGCGCCATCGGAAAGTTCATCCTCATCGGAGACCACAAACAACTTCCCGCCGTAGTCATGCAGCCGGCAAAAGAATCTCAGGTGAACGACGAGCGGCTACACCGGATTGGACTGACCAACTGCCGCAATTCTCTGTTTGAACGCCTGCACACCCTGCAAAAGCTGCAAGGTACAGAAGGAATCTCGGCCATGCTCCACCGACAGGGACGCATGCACCCCGCCCTTAGCGAATATGTCAACTTCCGTTTCTACAACAGACAGCTTGACATCGTTCCCCTGCCCCACCAGCAACAAGAATTGGAATGGAAGAATTATCCACAGGACGAATGGCACGCTTTCGTGGCACGGACACGCATGGGATTCTTTACCGTCATACCGAACGAGATACAGGAGAACGACAAGAGTAACCGCAAGGAAGCCGAAACGGTAAGCAAACTGGTACAAACATTCAAGTTGCTTTATGAGATGAACGGCATGCAACCCGAACTGGCCAGACACATAGGCATCATCGTGCCCTTCCGTGCGCAAATCACCATGATACGTACGCTGCTCGCCCAACAAGGCATTGCCGATGCCGACAACCTCACCATTGACACCGTGGAGCGCTATCAGGGCAGTCAACGCGACATCATCATCTTCAACACCACCGTAAGCAGGCCCGACCAATTGCCCGCTCTGTCGGAAAACGTTCTGACGGAAGGACAGGAAATAGACCGCAAACTCAACGTGGCACTGACACGGGCACGGAAACAACTCTTCCTTGTCGGCAACCGCGACCTACTTGTGCATGCCGCAGCCTACAAGGACTTAATAGAATATATTCCCCAAGAAAACTTTTATCCGATACGCTGACCGTAACATAAAAAGACCTTCTACCTCTTGACGAATCCCACTTTCAGGTTCAGTTTAAGGTAGTAAGCCCTGTTCTCACGCTCCAGATAGCCGTACTTATCCTTATCCGGCTGCCCTTTCTCCAGGCGCGTGTGGGTGAACAGGAAATCGGCGAAGACCTGACGCTCCGTCTTACGGTAACAAAGCATTTCCCCTCGCTCATCCACCATCACGAAACCCTCTATGGCCGACTCGCGCCCGTCGTATTGCTTCGTGGGCCGCATCCCCATCGCCAATGCCAAAAGAAGTTCCTTGATTTTGTGACGGTAATAAAGATGCTTCCGAATCAGTTCTTCTTTTATCTTCAGCGGATTGCGGTCTTCAATAATCGCCGTCAACTCATCCACCCGGCTTATATTGTCCAGATGCAGTGTCCTAACCATCTCGGCAAGCACACGACCGATATTCAAGTCTATCAGGCACAAGTTGCTACGGAATATCTTGTCGGCCACATCATTGTACTTCAGTATGCCGCCCATGCTCTCGATGTAAAGCATGCGTCGCGCCACTTCGGACGGATTGTCCGGAGTCTCAGTAAAATTAATCTTGTTCACGGCCGGCTGCGAAAACCTGACACCGGACTGCTCGAACTTCAGATTTGCCGTACGCCCTCCGTCCAACAGCGGATTCATGCCGCACAAGCGTGAATAGATGCGAAAGCCCATAGGCGGAAAAGAATCGTCATGGAACACGATGTGCAGATCCGTACGGTCCTCCGTACAGGCCTCCATATCATAAATGTTCAGCGCATCGAGGAAACCTTCCACTCCTTCCGGCGCCTCAATGTCGGTTCCTGCACCTTGTTTCAACGCATTGAAAATCATTCCGGCCACCGTAGCGAAGTCCTCACGCGGAAACCGTTCTTCCCAGTCGGTTCCCGTAACGAGGATATGGTCTTTCTCTACCGTATAACGCCGCTCGCCATCGTGTTCCCGACGGACTACCGCCGCTACAGGCAACACGCGCGCCGATGCCTTTCCTTCTTCGTCACCCAGTGCCAGACCTCCCTTGGCCAGCAAGGAAAACAACACATACAATTCATTCCATTCTCTGCGGGTAGCTGTCAGCATATCTATTCTGTAAATAAGGTTCTCATTCGTTTTACGCTGCAAAATTAATGAATAATCCCCTATTATCCGAAACTTTCTCTGTAAGAATCACAAATCCACACCGTATGATTCAGTATGATTCAGTATATTTGCCGAGAAATTCATATAAAGACCATGATTACATTAAAAGAACTATACCGCATCGGCTACGGTCCGTCGAGCAGTCATACCATGGGACCGCGAAAAGCCGCGTCGCAGTTTTTGGAACGCCATGCCGACGCGGCTTCGTTTGAAGTAGTGCTGTACGGAAGTCTTGCCGCCACCGGCAAGGGACACATGACCGACCTCGCCATACTGGAAGTGTTGGGACGCCGACGCACCACCATCATCTGGGAACCAAAGACCTTCCTGCCGTTTCATCCCAACGGAATGACTTTTATGGCTTTTGACGACAAAGGCAATGAACTGGAAGAATGGACAGTGTTCAGCGTAGGTGGCGGAGCCTTGGCCGAAGAAGGTGTGGAGGGAACTCCGCAGGAAGAGATTTATACGATGGACAAAGCCACCGACATTCTCTCATGGTGCGTGAATACGGGAAAAAGCTACTGGGAATATGTGGAAGAATGTGAAGGGAGCGGAATATGGGACTACCTGGAAGAAGTGTGGGAAACCATGAAACAGGCCGTATGCAACGGTCTGGAACATGAAGGCGTGTTGCCCGGCCCGCTTTGCCTGCCCCGCAAGGCTGCAGCCTATCGCGTGCGCGCCGAAGGCTACCAGCACTCCATGCGCACACGCGGACTATTGTTTGCCTACGCACTGGCGGTGAGCGAAGAGAATGCGGGCGGAGGCAAAATCGTAACGGCACCCACCTGCGGTTCGTGCGGCGTGCTCCCCGCTGTGCTGTACCATCTGTCCACCTCACGCCAAATCAGCGACAAACGCATTATCCGCGCACTGGCCACGGCTGGTCTGTTTGGCAATATCGTCAAGACCAACGCATCCATTTCAGGCGCAGAAGTGGGATGCCAGGGCGAAGTGGGCGTGGCCTGTGCCATGGCTGCCGCGGCTGCCACACAGCTGTTCGGCGGAACACCCGCACAAATCGAATACGCTGCCGAAATGGGATTGGAGCATCATTTGGGACTGACATGCGACCCGGTGTGCGGCATGGTGCAAATCCCGTGCATCGAGCGCAACGCCTATGCAGCGGCACGTGCCATGGACTCAAACTCTTATGCCATGTTTACCGACGGCATTCATCAGGTATCATTCGACAAGGTGGTGGAGGTGATGAAGAAAACCGGACACGACCTGCCTTCCTTATATAAAGAGACGGGAGAAGGCGGACTGGCCGAGGACTACAACCCGATGTGGGACTCGCTGCACGCGCATTAAAGTGCGGATTTCAACTCGTCGAGCAGTCCGGCACAGGCATCTTCCAGGATGTCGAGCACATTCTCGAAACCTGTATCGCCACCGTAATAGGGGTCGGGCACATGGTCGACCACTTTGACACGACAATAAGAGGCCATGGCGCGTACTTTGTTCTCTTCGTCAAGACCCGGTGCCATTTCCTTCAGGCGGGAGAGGTTACGGTCGTCCATACCGACAATCAGGTCAAAGTCGAAAAAGTCATCGTACTTCACCGGGCGGGAAAGGTGGGTAATCCTGTAACCACGGCGCGCGGCATGCGCCCGCATCCGTGCATCCGCCGGCTCGCCCTCGTGATAGTCTATCAGCCCGGCTGAGTCGAGTGCAATCTCATGCTCCAGGCCGGCTTCCGCCACATAACGGCGCATGATTTCCTCGGCAGCGCAAGACCTGCATATATTGCCGAGACAAACAAACAATATCTTCTTCATATCGAAAAAACGTTTAAATACAAATAAATACATCTCATGAAACACACCGCATCACTTCTGATCATCCTGCTTCTTCTGTCCGCCTTCGCAGAGGCACGCGAAGGGAGCAAAAAATGCACCTGTCGGCGTCATCTTCCGCACTTGTGCGCAAAACATTTCGGACGGGTATGGAAAATAGAGTCCGAAAGCGACGGATACACAGCGCGTTTCATGAACGACACACTGGAGCTCATCGCCCCGAAAGGCCTCACCTTGTGGCACAAGAAGAAGATGAAAGGCAATGTCACCATCACCTACTTCGCCCGTGTGATGGACGAAGGGCATCCGGAAGACCGCCTCAGCGACCTGAACTGTTTCTGGATGGCGAGCGACCCGAAGGCACGAAGCGTATTCGGCAGGATGAAACAGCGTAAAGGCATTTTCACCAACTGCTACGCTCTGCAACTGTACTACATGGGCTACGGTGGAAACTCAAACACAACCACCCGTTTCCGCCGCTACGATGGCAACGAGAAAGGGATAGACAACCCATCGGAACGCCCCGCCGTGCTGAAAGAATATACGGATTCGGCCCACCTGCTCCGTCCCAACCGATGGTACTACATCGTGTTGAAACGGACAGGAAACCGCATCCGGTATTTCATCGATGACGAGTGTCTTGTGGACTACATCGACCCGAATCCCCTGACGGAAGGCTGGTTCGGTTTCCGCACCACATGGTCGCGCACACAAATCACAGGATTCACTTACAGGGAAGAGTAGCCTCTCCCCCGTGCTTTCTCACCGGTCGGATGTAATGGTGTAAGAGGCGTTTCCACCGGCCCTGCCAAACAATTCGCCGCTCCCCGTCGTACGAATACTGCCGTACAGACCGGAGTGCCCGTCGTTCGTCCCGTTGCCCACCGACTGGGGAGCACGTGCCGAATAGCTGTATTCGGCATTGAAACCTACCGACACCGACTTGGAAGTAACAGTCCCTTCACCCAGCACATCCTCCGGAATTTGAAATTCCAGACAGGGGTCCGACTTGTCGGTGTCGTACACCACGGTTATCGTTGAATCCACCAACGCTTTTCCGGCACATTCCACCTTCCAGGTGTACTTGGCGCGATAAAGCAAATCTCCGTAACTCTGCTGTACGGCCGTAACAGACACTTTCTCGCCGGGATGCCATGCCGAAGGCGCGAAACGGAATCCTTTGAAAGTGGGCAATACGGAATAATGTTCATCCTCGCATGCCGTAAAGGCCAGCAACGAAGCCACCACGAGAGCGATTGTGCAAATGATATTCTTCATGTTTCTTTTATGTAATTATAATGTTTTCAATTCCTTATACAAGCGTTGCACCGGAAGTCCCATCACATTGAAATAAGACCCGCGCAAGGATGATACGCCCACATACCCAATCCATTCCTGTATCCCGTAGGCACCGGCCTTATCCATGGGACGGTAGCGGTCCACGTAATAACGGATCTCTTCTTCCGACAGGTTGTCGAAAGTCACCTCACTGACCACGGCAAAAGTGCGCTTCTCACTTGCCGTCATCAGGGTCACTCCCGTGATGACTTCATGTGTCCGGCCCGAAAGCATCCCCAACATCCGGCATGCCTCGGCTTCCGAATGAGGCTTACCCAACACTTGTCCTTCCGACCACACGATGGTATCGGCCGTGATGACAAGCTCATCCCGGCCCATGGTCCGCTCGTATGCTTCGGCTTTCTTACGGGATATGTACTGCGGAATCTCCTCTCCCGACAAAGTGTCGGGATAAGACTCGTCGATACCCGGCACGATTCTCACTTCATAGTCTACGTCCAATCCGGCCAGAAGTTCCTTGCGCCGAGGCGAGTTACTGGCCAGTACGATATGATATTTTTTCAGATTCTCCAGCATAACTTTTCCTTTTTGTCACCATCCGAAGGCCTTTTCATCACAAAGCCATTTGCCTTGGGCCTTCATCACTTGTTCTATCACGTCACGGCCGCACCCGCATCCACCTTTCAGATGAGAGATGTAGATGGCAGTGTCTTTAATCTCCGGCGCCGCATCGGCGGGCGCACAAGGACAGCCACAACGCTTCATCACCTCGTAATCCGGAATGTCGTCGCCCATATAGAGCACTTCTTCGTCCGACAGACCGTACCTGTCAAGGAACTCTTCATAAGTCTTTATCTTCACGGCACACCCCAGATACACGTCGCGCACCCCCAGTCCCTCGTAGCGTTTCCGCACGGCTTCCGTCCGTCCGCCGGTAATGATGGCCACATGGAAGCCCATCTTCACTGCCAGCTGTATGGCATAGCCGTCCTTGATGTTCACCGTACGCATCGGCTCGCCGCCGGGGTGAAGCAGAATGGTTTCCGCGCTCAACACCCCGTCCACATCGAAGGCGAGTGCCTTGATTTTCCTTAAATCGTAATCAATCATACCTTTTCTTTATTTATCATTCCGGACGGAACGGTGTATGCTTTTACTCATCATCTCGTAAATCTCCCGCATATCGTCTTCGCCCTCCAACATCTGCAGATGCCTTCCTATCACATTCTCGTCATACCGCACAGCCGGACCCGTCTGTGCCTCATGCGGCGAAAACCGATGCACCTTGCGGGCGGTTTCGTCAACCAACGGGAGCATCACGTCGAACGGAATGCCCTGCCGCTCCAGAAGCCCGGCCGAAAGCGCATAACAATGGTTGACGAAATTACAGGCGAACACGGCCGCCACATGCAGATAAGCGCGACGCGATGAAGACATCTCCTCCACCCTGTCCGACACGGACAAGGCCATCGCCCTCACCGTTCGCAGGGTTTCGGCATCGGACGCCTCTATAAAACAGGGAATTTCCTTGAAACGGACTTCCTGCAATCGGGAAAACGTCTGCATCGGATACAGCACCCCGTAGCGCACGGCCTGTCCGCAAAACACATCGGCCGGCATGCTTCCCGACGTATGGAGGCACAACGCCCCTCCCACACGTGGGGCAATCTCCCCGACCAGCCGTTCAAGCACGGAGTCCTTCACCGAGAAAACGTACACCTCCGCCGTCAGGTCCACACGGCCGACATCATTCGTCGCCGGACATCCCAGAAGCCCGGCCAACGCCGAGGCGGACTCCATCGTGCGGCTATAGACCTGCACGGCTTCATGCCCTGCTTCTTTCAGCGCCAATCCCAGCCTCGTGGCCAGATTGCCGGCTCCAATCCATGCGACTCTCATTCCTGTGGCGTATCGAACATATTGAAATGCACTTTTTCCCAAAGCAGCCGGTCTTCGTTGAACGGCTTGCGTTCCATTCCCTTATGACCTATCGCCACGATGGAAAGCACACGGAGGTGCTCCGGTATATGCAGCATGGCACGCACCATCTCCTCGGCCGGTTTTCCGTCTGCCATGGAGCGGTTGCGCACCTGGACCCAACATGCGCCCAATCCCAAGTCTTCCGCTTGCAGAAGCAACATGGTGGATGCCACCGAGGCATCTTCTATCCACACGTCGCTCACCTGCGGGTCGGCCAACACGACTACTGCCAGCGGCGCACCGGCCACCAGTTCGGCTCCCTTGTCCTTGCAGTGTGCCAACTGTTCCAAAAGTGGCTTGTCGTCCACCAATACAAACTCCCAGGCATGGGTTCCCTTGGAAGAAGGCGACATCAGTGCGGCGCGCAACAATGCCACCACCTCGTCCTGCGTCAGTTCCTCTTCCGTAAACTTACGCATGCTGCGACGTATCTTTACCAGTTCACTGAAGTTTTCCATATCTTATTATCTTTTGTGTTTCTGTTTTCCGATTTATGCAAAGATACATGTTTTCCGCAGCATTATGAAAAGAAATCGACGGGGAATGAATTTTTTCAGCCGAAATTTTGAAGAAGTTTCATACAAAAAAGCGTATTTTTGCGTTATGGATAACATGGAATCATATCGTCAAAAGGCAAAAGCCACTCTCTACGGCTTCTTTCTATGTCTGCTCGCCGTACTTCTCGCTCCCGCACAACTCTGCGCGCAGGAACGGGTAAAACTGTCCGGCCGCGTCATAGACGAGGAACAGAACCCCGTGATATTCGCCATAGTCAAAGCGGAAGGTCAGGCTGCCGGAACGACCACCGACATACAGGGACGCTACCAACTGGAGTTTTCTTCGGCCGATACCGTAACCATCTCTTTCAGTATGATGGGATACGAGACTAAAAAGAAAAAACTGACCCGCCCGCGGGGAGACTTGCGTCTGAACATCACCCTGCAGACCCAAAGTGTGGATATGGGAGAGGTTACGGTGAAGGAGGTACGCAGACAAATGAACAGCACGCAGAAAATCAACGCCGAGAACCTTAAACGCCTGCCTTCTACAACAGGAAACGCGGTGGAAGAACTCGTGGCCACACAAGCCGGAGTAAGCACTCACAACGAACTGAGCTCGCAATATAACGTAAGGGGCGGAAGCTTTGATGAAAACAGCGTGTACATCAACGGTGTGGAAGTGTACCGTCCCCTGCTTATCAGTTCGGGACAACAGGAAGGACTGAGCGTCATCAACAGCGACATGGTGGAAAGCATCGACTTCTCCGCCGGCGGTTTCGAGGCCCAATACGGCGACAAGATGTCGTCGGTGCTCGACATCACCTACCGGAAACCCAAGGACTTCGAGGCCTCGGCATCCGTCAGCCTGCTGGGAGCCGGAGTCTATGCCGGCTTCTCACGCCAGCACTTCAGCATGAGCCACGGCATACGCTATAAAACCAACCAATACCTTTTGGGTTCTTTGGAAACAAAAGGGGAATACAATCCGAGTTTCATCGACTACCAGACCTACATCAACTGGTCGCCCAACAGAAAGTGGAGCCTCGACTTCATCGGTAACATCTCGCAGAACCAATACAACTTCACACCCACCGACCGGCAGACCAACTTCGGCACGATGCAAGACGTCAAGTCTTTCAAGGTTTATTTCGACGGGAAGGAAGAAGACTTGTTCCGGACGTTCTTCGGCACACTGAACCTGACACATAATTTCACCGAACGGACAAAACTTTCACTGCTCGCCTCGGCCTTCATGACCAAAGAACGGGAGACCTACGACATTCAAGGACAGTATTGGCTGGATGAGACCAACACGACGGAACAATTAGGCGTAGGCACATATATGGAGCATGCACGAAACTATCTGGACGCCAACGTAAAGAGCCTGAAACTGCTCTTTTCGCACCGCCCCAAGGGGCATCACATACAAGCCGGCCTGACCTGGAAACACGAAATCATCAAGGAGAACTCGCGCGAATGGGAAATGCGCGACTCGGCCGGATATTCCATCCCCCACACAGGCAACCGGCTGGACCTGATATACAACCTGAGGTCGGTGAACCGAATCAGCTCCGACCGCATGGAACTGTTCGGACAAGACACATGGCGCATCGCCAACCGTTCGGGCATCTTCTCCTTCAACTACGGCGCCCGGCTAAGCTATTGGAACTGGAACAAAGAATGGCTGTTCAGTCCGCGCGTATCGGTGGGCTATATCCCCGCATTCAACGAAGACTTCACCTTCCGGCTCGCCACCGGACTTTATTATCAGGCTCCTTTTTATAAGGAACTGCGCGACACGGTCACAGCCAACGGCTCCACACACGTGGAACTGAACCGACACATCAAATCGCAACGCTCGTTCCAGGTGGTCCTGGGCGGAGACTACAGATTCAAACTGCTGAACCGCCCCTTCAAGTTCACCACCGAAGTATACTACAAGGCACTGAGCAACCTGATACCTTATAACGTAGACAATGTAAGGATTGTATATTACGGAGGCAACTCCGGTTCCGGCTATACGACCGGAATCGACTTCAAGCTCTTCGGGGAATTCGTGGAAGGCACGGACTCCTGGATAAGTTTCAGTCTGATGAAGGCGCAACAGAAGGTGGACGGCAAGAGTTTTCCGCAAGCCACCGACCAGCGCTACAACCTGAACTTCTTCTTCAGCGATTTCTTCCCCGGCACCACACGTTGGAAAATGACATTGAAGGCATGTATCGCCGACGGCCTGCCCTTTGGTCCTCCCCATACGGGCCTGGAACGTATGGCTTTCCGCGCGCCTGCCTACAAACGTGTGGACATCGGCATGAGCTACCGTCTGTTGAATAACGAAGACGGACGCAACCGGAAGAAATTTATCCGGCACCTGCGTAACGTATGGCTGGGCGTGGATTGTTTCAACCTGTTCGACATCAGCAATGTAAGTTCCTACTATTGGGTGACGGACGTGACCAACCAGCAATATGCCGTGCCCAACTATCTGACCGGCCGGCAAATCAACGGACGTATCCAAATCGAGTTGTAACCCCCTGACTGCCTTAAGCCGGGAGCAATGGAACGCGGAATTCTAAGACCTACGCAAGAGTTTCGGTCAAAAAATAGCTTTAAATAA
>URKA01000008.1 GCA_900548345.1 uncultured Paraprevotella sp.
GCTATGGTGTAATGGTAACACAACAGATTCTGGTCCTGTTTTTCCTGGTTCGAGTCCGGGTAGCCCAACAGAGAAACAACGTGTGCCGGAAAGTGGGATGGCACACAAGATGACACAGATTAAACAGATGGCCGCAGATTACTTTTTTCTGTAAATGAATCAAGTAAAGTCTGCGGTCATCTGTATTTGGGGGGAGGGAGATGTACCAATCCCTCTCTCCCCTCAAAAGAGAACGCTATGTTTTGATTTGGTCTTTGGTAACCACGTTGCGTTGTGAGGTGGAAGTCTGGATGTCCCACCATTTGTTCGAGCATCGCCTGCATTCAAGGAGCGTGTGCTTGTAAGTGGTCCGTACATAATGGTCGGTTATCTTTTCGTATCTCCTATCAGGGCCACCTTGGTAGTAGACAGTTCTTTTTTCAATGGTAGAGCCTGCGTATTTTTCCCTGCCTCTGTTGACGACTTCCCTAAGAATGTTGAGCTGTGAACCTCCGCATACGGAACAACGGTCCCTGAAACCTGCCATAGCCCAGATGACAAGTGAGGAACTGGCCAAATAAAGGAAACGGGGAAACCATCCGTTGTAGAACTCGCAATGATAGGTGATCCATAACGAGGCATAGAAGAATAAAGGATAGACCACCAGCACGGCAAACCATTCATAAGTTGTGGACGGCATGTCTTTTTTGTCATGCCATATCTCGTAAAGAATGGCGAAAGGTAGTGACATGACGGCCGGAATCAGTATGAACATCAGGAGCAAGACGAAAAACAGCCACATCAGTGTGCGGATAAACCACCATAAATACAACCATCCGTCGGCATAAAACCAGTCCGGCATACATCCGCCGAGCCAATTGAAAAAAGAACCGATTGTAGTCATGGATATGGTAAACCAGTTGTGTGTGTTGGTCAGTCCGTCTCTCATCATGTCGTGGGACGCATAGTGGTAGATATAGAATGCCAATATCAGCCCGAAAATACATTTGGCATGTTCCGGCTCTATTTTCCATTCATCTTTACCGAGACGGTCTGTAAGGGCGAAGATGAAGAATGTGACCCAGGCGGAAAACAGGTGTTCTCCCGCTGTTCTTGAGTTGCTGACCGAAAAGATATGGAAGAGATTGGCCATGGCGTGGTCGCCGCTGATGACGAGGGTGGAGATGCCGAGTGCCAGAAGGACGCTTACGATGAACCATAACCGGCGGTGTCCGGAGAATATGTTTTTGCCTTTACTCATGATATGTTTTTGTTTACAGATGGTTTATTATTGTTTTTGCTGTCGACTGGTGCAGGCAGGGGCCGGATTAACGCGAAGTGGGGATGAGGTATACTGTCGGCCTCACTCCGATGAACTTCTTCATGCACATGCCGATACCGGCGTTGATGTAGGTCGGGTCGCATATCGTGTAACGTTTCCCGTTCACGTTGACGCTGTTGCCGTTCACCGTCTGGTTGAAGCGTACTGCCGTGGCCAGGTGGTTGGGATAATGGAGCAGGATGACGTCCAGCCCGACCAGGTCTTTGATGAGGTGGGCGAAGAGGATGGAGCGGTCTTCGCAGTCGCAGGCGGGGTAATGGAAACTTTCCTCGCCGAAGTTGTATTTTTCGTGGCCGAACTGTTGTTCGTCCGTCTGGTATTTGAAGCCCGTCTGCACGAAGTTGAGCAGGATGTCGGCGGCTTCCGTCTCGCTCTTGCCTCTCAGGGCGGTGCGCAGTTTCGGATAGACTTGTGAGGTGAGGCGCGGCTCCATGGGTTGCGCGGCATATACGCCCCAGTCCTGCATCATCGGATAGTCGTTATAGAAAGCCATCAGGTTGTTGTCGGTCGCGACGCTCACATTGGCTGCAGGATACCTTTCCGACATGAAAGTCCGTGCGGCGGAAGAGAGGGATGCGAACCGGGGCGTGGAGGTCATTTGCAGGTCGATTTGCCGCGTGGCGTCTTTTATGTTCTGTTTGTAGCTGCTGACCGTTCCGCTTTGCATGCTTTTGTCCCACACGTAGTAGCTCGTCCCGTCAATCTGGTAATAAGGGGTGTTGCAGACCACCTGTTTGAAAGGTACTATCATGCCCAGCTTGTTGCCTTGCTGACACAGCCGCACGTCGTAGCCGAACTGCGTCATGATATAGGTTTGCAGGATGACGGCTTCGTTGCCTTTTCCTAAAGTCTCTTGGCCACGGTTTCGGCCAGCCGGAGCAGGCCATAGTCGCCGAGTTGCATTTTCTCGTGCAGGCTGCGGCAGTCGGCCAGCAGTGAAGTGTAGTGGTCGCTTGACAGGAATTTCCATATCTTGCCTACGTTCTTCTCGCTGACGCTTCCCAACGAGAAGCGCATGTCGGGACGGAAATATACGTTGCAGGTTGTGCCGTAGAAAGTAACCTTTACCTTATGGCTTGTTTGTTTGTCCGGTTCGATGGGGAAGTCGATAGGTTTCGGTTTGACGGGCTTCGGTGTCGAAACGACTTTCCCGAACGGAAGGTCTATCGGTTTGGTCGGCTTTTCCTCTTCCTTGGGTGCCACGGTAGGGGTGACGGGGTCGGGCTTTTTAGGCTGCGGCCGTCCTTTGGACAGATTATAGTTGCCCCACTTTTGGGAGAGGAGGTCGGCGAATTCCCGGTTCTTTTTGGCGCGGTAGGCTTCGAAGGCTTCCCGTTTGCTGTTCCTGTAACGGTCGAATTCCGCCCGTTTCTGTGCACGGTATTCCTCAAAAGTGTTTTGCGCAACCGCGGGCAGTTGCGCAAAACAAATGATAATGAATGTGCAAAGAATATATTCTTTATGAATAATATTGGGATTTGTCCATTTCATAGATTACTTTTCTAAAGTATAAATGGCATTCACTTCCGATGTACTGATGCAACGATTATAGATACGGATATTATCTATCTTCATAGGGGCAGCCCAATAATCGAACTTTCCATCGGCGTTACCTCCAATTTGCATTTTGTTGCCTTCGGCTTTAATATACCCGCTTCCTGTTACGATGTTATCAATTAGAAGTCCATCTACGTACAACGATAATAATCCATTGTCTTTATTGCCTTCATTTGTCGGGTTTGCCGTTATTGCGATGTGATGCCATCCTGTTGCTTGATACTTTTCGAAGGGAACGGATTTGAATGTACTGTAAAAACGTCCGTCGGTGGCATACCCACCGGTATGAAGCACGATATACCCTTCTTCATTGACCCTGACTGTAGGAGAATTATAATAATTTCCGCAGATTGTGGTTATAAATGTTCCAGTCCCAAAATCTTTAACCCAAAAAGCAACAGAATACGCTTCCTGTCCTGAGACCGGACAATATGGAATGTTTATATATTGTTCCTTGGCGCTGTTTAGAAAAATGGCTTTACCTTTTCCATTAGGGGTGTCTGTTATGTATGATGGATTGTTGAATGTCATACCGTTGTGTTTCCCAGACGTCATATCGTTTGCATTCCCTTCATCAAAAGTATAATATTGTATGAGTCCGTTTTCTATATTGATGTTGCTGACGACATCAGGCGACGGTATTTCTTCAATAGGTTCCTCCTCTTCCTTGCAACCGACCAAACATAAAAGTCCGATAGAAGCTATTATAAAAATGTTCTTATTCATGGCTTATCTTTCAAAATTATAAATTTGTTGTACTTCTTCTGTAGTAAGCGTAACCCCATAGATTCTAAGGTTGTCGATTTTCATGGATGTTGCATACTCCAGTCGTCCTTCTCCATCACCACCGATTTGCATTTTATTTCCTTCAGCTTTTATATATCCGCTTCCATAATTTACATTATCCACCAATATACCATCGATATATAGATAAAGCATTTCTTTTGGACCGTTTACTGTGACCACTACATGATGCCATGCACTTGATTGTATGTATGAGATGTCGGTGGTGAATCCTTGGTAAAATCGTCCGTCGTTACAATATCCACCTGTGTGCATGACGATTTTTCCGGATTGTGATACTCTTAGAGTAGGCCCATTATAATAATTACCACAAATTGTAGAAACGATGATGCCGGACTCAAAGTCTTTGAGCCAACAGGATAAAGAATAAGTGCTTTTTCCGTTGACCAAACATGTCGGAATGTTTACATATTGTTCCTTGAGTTTATTAAGAAATAACGCTTTGCCTTTTCCATTAGGAGTTTCCGTAATAAATGTCGGTGAATTGTATAATTGTCCGTTTATATCATTCTCGTATGAATCATTGGCTGTTCCATCATCGAATGTGTAATATGCCATGAGCCCGCGGGTTACGCCAAACTTGCTATCAGAGTCTCCTGTATTAGGATTATTTCCAGTGCCTTCACTTTTGCTTGCTGTTATAGTCACAGGGATGGCACCTCCGTTGGTGTTGACATTGATGAATGCGGTGATGTCACCTTGAAGCTTGCTACGGTCCAATGTTACCGTTACGGGAGTGGCGTTACCCATTGCCGTTACGCCTGTAGTCGGTGAAACACGGAGACTGGCGTCGGTGGGAGTGGAAATGTTCCAGGTCAGGTCGCCGCCGGTTCCTACGTTTCTTACGGAGAACTGCAGGGTGGTGTACGAGGTGCCGAAATCCAAAGACGTGGGGCTGACGGTCATCTTTGTGGTCAAATCTTGAGAATTGATATTGATATTGACAGGATAAGAATCGTTACCCACGTTTACTGTTAGTTGTGTGCTAACATCAGATGTTATAGCTCCACGGTTTACCTTTACGGTGATGGTTTGTGTGCCTTTAGCTGTAACTTGTGCGGAACTTGGTGATACTGTCAGATAAGCCGGGTATCCTGAAATACTGTATTGCAAAGTGCGATTGCTTTGGTTGGTCAAAGTAAACGTAAGTGATTCATTGTTTGGACCGAAACTAAGTGTTAATGGGGATATGTTCACAGGTGTTGACGTGGCGCCCAACTGGAAGTCCGCGGTAGCGATTTGGCCGGCATAGACCGTGACCGACTTTGTATCGCTTTGGTAATTGTTGGCGCTGACGGAAATCGTATAGCTTCCCGGTGCCACGTCGGTAAATTCATACCTGCCGTCCGAGCCGGTG
The DNA here is from genome assembly GCA_900548345.1 of uncultured Paraprevotella sp. GTDB lineage: Bacteria > Bacteroidota > Bacteroidia > Bacteroidales > Bacteroidaceae > Paraprevotella. The sequence continues at coordinate 5,040 of URKA01000008.1, forward strand.
GTCTTGGAAAGACCCAACGGACTGAGGGTTACGGTTGCTCCCGGAATGGCCGTGTTGGCGTTTGTCATGTCGCTGACCAGACCGTTGATGGTGCCGGTGGTTATCTCTTCGTCTTTCGAACAATTGCTGAGGACAAGTAATCCTGTCATGCAGAGAATAATGGAAAGAATCTTTTTCATCGTAGTTATGTGTATTAAATATGTTATACCTTATTATATATACAGTTTAGAATCTCATGGACAAGGCCACTCCGGCGTGCTCCGCATCGGCTACGGGGTAGAAGGCAAACCGTGGACGTGATTTCTTTACCACAACCCTTTTGGCTCCTTTTGCAGCCACGGCATCTATCAGGTTATAGACGTAGAGTGCGGCTGCCGCCCCGATACAGATGTTGCGTCCGTTTTCCCAGTTGTCTGATTTCGTGTTGTATGTCTGTGCGAAACGGGGTTGCTCTTTCATCTTCTTGTGGTAGGAAGCCCGTTGGTTCTCGCAAACGATGATTCCGGCCGCGCATACGGCTTCTCCGGCAAGTATGCAAGCTCCTTTGGCAGTGCTGCCCTTGTAGATTTGTCCCCATCCGGGGATGATGGAACGTACAAGCCCGCGTGCTCCGTATGAGGTGGTGAGCGTAATGCGGTCATCGTAGCTTCCGGCATCCGCCGCATTCTGGTCGGCTATGGTGTACAGCACATGGCAGGTATATGTACCGCCCCGGCGTTCCCAGTATTCATCGATGACGCGGCATTTCATGGAGATGGCTTTCCCTTTCTCTGTGGCGGTCATGGAAAACTCACGGTAGCTGGTATGGCTTTCGCCCTGTGTGCCCCGTTGCACGGTGGAACCGCCGCCCACGGTACTCGATACCACCAGTCCCCGTTCATGCTCCAGACGCGTGGAGAGGTTGACCAAGGCCATCTGCCGTGCCGCCTCAAGCGAGGCTCCCATGCCTTCTGCATTGAGGAAGAAGTACGACGGCGATTTGCTTTCCGGCAATTTCTTCGTAAGCCATTGCGGCTTGATGCGTTCCGATTTCTGGACCTGTGCCGCACACGACAGTCCTGTCAGCATGCAGATAAGGCCTAACAATAAATTTCGTGTCATCTTGTGTCCGGCTTATTGTTGGTTCTTCTCGGCCCTGTAGCGTGCAAGTTCTTCCTGATAAGCTTTGCGGAACTGTTCGGCTTCGAACTGTACGCCGAGTTTCTTGTCTTCCGTCAGGATGGCACCGCCCACTTCTTCTTCCATGGAGCCGGCCATGCTGATACATACGGTGCATTCGTAGCGTCCGTCGGCCAGCTTGTAACGTTTTGAGCAGATGATGGTGGTACGTGCGATGACCTCATCCGCAATAGAGGTGATGTCCTGTTCCACTCTTGCGCTTGATGTGGTTGCGGCGTTCTGCCTCGTTGTACTTCGGTAATTCTTCATGATGTTTGTGACCAACGACTTGATGTCCGAGGCCATTTGTGCTCTTGCATTGGTGGCGGCTATTTGTCGTGCAAAGTCCTTGTCGTAGTCGATGGCAGAGCCGTATGCTCTCAACAAGTCTCCTTCCATTTTCATGGACTCTTTCTCGCAGTCATCAATTTCCTCTTCCACTCTTTGCTGCTGTGATGTGGCAGGTGCGGTCGGCGCGGTGTAATTGGGAGCGGTCGTGTAATTGGGGTAAGGCTGGGCTACCGGTTGTTTGCTTTTGCATGATGTCAATGCTGAAGTGCCGGCAAGTAACAGAACGGCTACCGAAAGAAATAAATACTTCTTCATAACGAATCAAAATTAGGTGTTTAATAAACTTTCACAAAGGTATGAAGAAAAGATAAAAAGATTTTGGGGCGGGTGTTGCCGATACCTTTTCGAATTTGTCGCCTTTTTGGATACAGTTCAGATGGTTATGGCTTATATTAAGGTTTTGTGTCAGGCGCGGCTTCGCTTATGACCGATGTTCGTTTGTTTGATAATCTTCCGACATTTCCTTGAAGAAGTCGTGCTGTAGGATTTTGGAAATGCGGTAAACCAAGACGGTATCCGCACTTTCCTTTTGAAACAGTTTGTATACGTTAGGGCGTGTACAGCACAATTGTCCGGCAAACCAAGTGACGGAACGTCCTTGTTCGCGGAGCGTCTTTTTAAGTGTCTTGCCGAAGTGCATGCCTTTCACTGTTTAGGTTCGGTCTGACCCTTGGACTATCTTTGGATGTCGGTTAATGGATACGAAAAGACGTGGGTCTCTTACTTGTTGCCCGTTTAGACTTTCAGGCCTTCGCATTGCCCTCCCCAGTGAACGGACAACGCAGAAAGCCCACGCCGATATGTATATGAGACTACATGCTCCAATAGTGAAGCGTGAAGTGTATACATATCCCATGGACGTCTCGTTGTCATCTGTTCTGCTGAGTGGTCAAAGTTGCGAAGTTTGAAAGTCCAGCAACAGACGCTAAGTAAACGTCTTTCGAATATTCCCTCCCAGTGCGTGCCAGTCACTCCCGGCTTTCTGCAAGAAGGTTGATGCAAATATACGAAAAAAGGCCGGATGACCGGCCTTTTTCCCAAACATTTTTATCAGTGTGTTCCGTTCTCCTCTTTGTATGGAGTAGCTGTGCGGAACGTAGTGTCTTTTTATTCTTTCGACATCTCCTCTTCAATCGTAGTGATTTTCTCGCGGAGCAGGCTGAGTTCGTCTTTCAGCTTCTCCATTTTCTTGTTCATCTCGTTCAGCAGGCTGTTGCCTTTCTTGGAACTGCATGTGAGGAAGCCGAGGTTGTTCTCATAAGTCTTGATTTCGTTCCGCTTGTTCTCGAAAGCGCGCATCAGCCGTTCGCGTTCGCGTGCCAGTCCTTGTGTGCCTTCCTTCATTTCGTTCTTCAGGTTATTCTTGAAGTTGTCGAGGTGGCGTCGTGCGGCCGACATGTTCAATGTCTTGAAGAGCTGGTCTACGATTTCGTGGTAAGCCTTGTAAATCTTGTCTTTCTCTTTGAAGGGTACGAATCCGATTTCGTTCCATTCCTTCATCAGCTCTTTTACAGATTCGGCTTTGTTTTCTTCCTCATCGTTTTCCAGCAAGGATTTCAGTCTTTCGATTACGCTTTCTTTTTTCTGAAGGTTCTCTTTTTCTTCATTCCGTTGCGAGGCAGTGCTCTTGGTCCTTTGCTCGAAGAAGTAGTCGCAGGCGCCGATGAAGCGTTTCCACAACGCCTCCGAATATTTTTTGGGAACGGCACCTATGGTCTTCCATTCCTTTTGGAGTTGCATCAGTTTGTCGGCTGTGGCCTTCCAGTCTGTGCTCTCTTTCAGTGCTTCGGCTTTTTCACACAGTTCGGTTTTCTTTTTCAGGTTACTGCTTTGTTCCTCTTTCAGTCGTTTGAAGAATGCAGTCTTTTCGGTGAAGAACCTGTCGCAGGCCGTGCGGAAACGCTCGAAGATTTTCACGTTCATCTTTTGCGGGGCGAATCCGATGGTGCGCCATGCTTTCTGCAGTTCTATGACTGTGGCGGAATGTGCTTCCCAGTCGGCAACGGTCTTGAAGGCTGTGATGTCGATGGCTTCGACTTGTTCGCACAGTTCGGTTTTCCGTGCCAGATTCTCTTCTTCTTTGGCCTTCAGCTCCTCGAAGTGTTGCTGGTGCCGTTTGTTGATGACCGTGGAGGCAGCCTTGAACCGTGCCCAGATGTCTTCGCGCAGTTCTTTGGCCACGGGTCCTGTTTCCTTGTATTCCTGATGCAGGTTTTGCAGTTGCTGGAAAGCGGAGATAATGTCGGGTTCTTCGCTGAGGGCTTCGGCCGTTTCACAGAGACGTGTCTTGATTTCAAGGTTCTTCTTGAAATCGTATTCACGGAATTCGTTGTTCAGCTTCAGCTGGTCATAATACTGTTCCACATACAACTGGTAGGTTTTCCAGAGTTCGTTGGCTTTGTCTGCCGGTACAAGTTTGATTTCCTTCCACTCGTTCTGCAGTTCCTTGAACTCCTTGTAAGCCTGGTTGGCCTCTTCGGGTGTGGCGCAGAACGATTTGATGCGTTCCAGAATCTCCTGTTTCTTCTGCAGGTTTTCTGCTTTCTGACGTTCGATTTCTGCCAGTTCCTCGGCGCGTTTCCGTTTGATGACATTCATGGCTTCCTTGAATTCGTCTTCAAGCACATTGGGTGCGGGAAGGAATTCTTCCGGTGCTCCGCCGTTTTCGATGAATGCGGCGCGTGCGTTTGCCACTTCTGTCTTATGTATTTTATAGAATGTCTGTTTCAGAGCATCGAGTTCCTGTTTCTCTGCCAGTTTGTCGGATGCTGCCAGTTCTTTGATTCGTGCGACGACTTCTTCCTGAGTCTGGGGTACGTTTTCCGTTTGTACTTCCGTTGCTGTCGTTTCAGTTGTCGGGTCTGTCGCTACGTTTTCTTCCAGTGAAGGAGTTTCTATCGAGTCCGTCATGTCGTTTGTTTTTTAGTATCTGATACAATGTCTCTTTGTTTAATGGGTTACAAATTAAGTATAAAAAAAGATTGAAACCTAAGATTTGACCTGTTTTTTTATGTTACACCGCCTTATATCCACGTTTTTCTTCTAAAATACCATACGAATGCAACCGTGACGCCGATTGTGAGCACGAGCGCGAGCGGAAATCCCCATACGGATTCTTCCATGCCGTTCACCAGGTTCATGCCGAACAGGCTGGCGATGAGTGTGGGGAACATGAGGATGATGGAAATGGAGGTAAGCATCTTCATGATGCCGCTCATGTTGTTGTTGATGATATTGGCATAGGTGTCCATCGTAGAGTCGAGGATGTTCGCGTAGATGGATGTGGTCTCCCTCGCCTGGCTCATCTCAATGTTGACATCTTCAATCAGGTCGGCGTCCAGCTCGTCTACGGGCAGTTTGAATTTCAGTTTGGAGAGCAGGGTCTCGTTGCCGCGGATGGAGGTGATGAAGTAAGTGAGGCTGTCTTGCAGGCGCGACAGGTTGATGAGGTCCACGTTGTCCACGTTCCTGTCCAGATGCTGTTTGGCCTTTTCGATGAGCAGGTTGATTTGTTTCAGTCGTTTCAGATACCATACGGCGGACGACAGGAAGAGCCGGAATACCATGTCCACGGAGTCGGTGAATCCCAATCCGCGTTTTTGCTGGTAGCTTACGAAGTCTATCATCATGTTCGTCTCGAAGTTGCATACGGTGATGCACACCTCCTTGTTCAGTATGATGCCCAGCGGGATGGTGGTGTACGGTGTGCGCGACCGCACCTCCTTGACGTACGGTATACGCAGGATGATGAGAATCCAGCCGTCGTCGAATTCATAACGTGCGCGCTCGTCGGTATCGCTGATGTCCATCAGGAAATAGTCAGGGATATGGAGCGTGTTTTCCAGATAGTCGATGTCGTCTTGGGTGGGGCAGGTCACCTGAACCCAGCAGTTGGGTTCCCAGTTTTCGAGCGTGTGCAGGCCGCGGTTTGTATTCCAGTATGTTCGCATGAATAAAATCCTCCAATATTAGCGGACGGAGGCTGTCCGTAGCAAACCCCTGTCCTTACAAGTTCATATTTTCCGCGTGATAATCGTCCATTATGAATAAACACTATGATTAATTACGGTGCAAAAGTACAAAAATAATCGATATGACCTACGGTTTGCCGCTTTTTTAGGCGCGTTTTTTTGTTTGGGCTTGTCCGGTCCGGTCATTCCGGACGGGTTTCCGCTTCCACTGCATTGGTAAGTTCCACGAAATCCTGTACGCTGAGTTGCTCCGGCCGCCGTCCGAAGATGTCGGCCGAAAGGAAAGCCTGATGGTCGCGCGGCGTGCGTCCTTGCAGTTGCAGCCGGTTGTCGGCGTCGGTCAGCACGGGGCGTATGGAGTTGCGCAACACCTTGCGGCGCTGGTTGAAGGTGGTCTTCACCACCTGTTTGAACAGGCGTTCGTCGCATCCCAGGTCAGTGGTCTCGTTTCGCGTCATGCGGATGACGGCACTTTTGACTTTCGGTGGCGGGTTGAACACATTCTCATGCACCGTAAAGAGATATTCCACGCTGTACCATGCCTGAATCAGCACGCTCAGTATGCCGTAAGTCTTGTTGCCGGGGCCTGCGGCGATGCGTTCGGCCACTTCTTTCTGTATCATGCCCGTGCAGCAGGGAATGAGGTGTTTGTATTCCAGCATCTTGAAGAAGATTTGACTGGATATATTATAAGGATAGTTGCCGGTAAGCACGAACGGCTGTCCGCCGAACGTGTTTTCCAGGTGCATTTTCAGAAAGTCGTCCTCGATGATGTGCTCTTCCAGTTGCGGAAAGTTCCTGCGCAGGTAAGCCACCGATTCAAAGTCGATTTCCACCACTTTGAGCGGTCGGTTTTTCGGGATGAGGAACTGTGTCATGACCCCCATTCCGGGGCCCACTTCCAATACGGGAAGGCCGGGGCATGCGTCTACGGTGTCCGCGATGTCCTGTGCGATTTTCAAATCCTTTAAAAAGTGCTGTCCGAGAAACTTTTTGGGCCTGACTGATTTCATCTGTGAGTTTTTTATGTTACTTTTGTGCTGCAAAGATAACGAAAGGCGAGCGCAGAGGCAAGTGAAAACAAAGTTTTCTAAGTTGACTTGTGCCGGGCCGGCTCTTATCTTCGTGAAAGCAAACGATAATGGAAAATAGACGTTGACCGCATTGGAAACTTCTAAGATTATTCGGAACGGACTGAAAATAGCCTTCCCGTTGTGTCTGGGTGGCTTGATATTGTGGTGGATGTACCGCGATTTCGACTGGGACGAGCTATGGCAGGCCGTCCAATACGATATGGATTGGACGTGGATATGGCTCTCCATGCCTTTCGGCATATTGGCCCAATGGTTTCGTGCGGCCCGTTGGCGTCTGGCGTTGGAGCCGTTGGGCGAACATCCTTCGCGGCTTGTCTGCCTGCATGCCATTTTTCTGTCGTATGCGTCCAGCCTGGTCATCCCCCGTGTGGGAGAGGTGCTCCGTTGCGGGGTGTTGAAGCGATATGAAGGCGTGTCTTTTTCCCGTTCTTTGGGTACGGTAGTCACCGAACGCATGGTCGATTCTTTGTTGATGCTTGTCTTCTCGGTGCTGGTCATGCTGCTTCAGTTGAAGGTCTTTATGGCATTTTTTGCGGAGACGGGGGTGGGTTTCGGTGCATTCGCCGGCCGTTTTTCCGCCGCAGGCTATTGGGTTACGGCACTTTGCCTGCTGGTGGCGGTTGTCTTTTTCTGCCTGCAGGCGCGCCGTCTGGCTTGGTTCGGCCGCACCCGCGATGTGCTCAGGAATATATGCGACGGTATCCTTTCTTTGCGTAAGGTTCGCCATATACCTCTTTATATATTATATTCTTTAGGCATTTGGCTGGCCTATTTCTTGCATTTCTACCTGACTTTTTATAGCTTTGCCTGTACGTCGGGCCTGGGTGTCACTACGGCGTTGGTGGCATTCATTGTCGGCAGCTTCGCCGTGCTGGTGCCTACACCGAACGGAGCTGGCCCCTGGCATTTCGCCGTCAAGACCATTCTTGTGCTTTATGGCGTGTCGGAACAGGGCGGAGTGATGTTCGTGCTCATTGTGCACACCCTACAGACTCTGCTTGTGGTGGCTTTGGGGCTTTATGCGGCCGTAGCCTTGGCTTTCTCCCGGAAACTACGGTGAAACGGGGCTTTTTTCAGGTAAGATAGTTTAACCATCTAACTATAAAATACATATTATGGACGAAATCAAACATCTGGAACCACAGATAGTATGGAAAAACTTCCATGCGCTGACACAGGTTCCCCGTCCTTCCGGACATTTGGAGAAAGTACAGAATTTCTTGTTGGACTGGGCGAAAGAGAGAGGACTCGAAGCGTTCAAGGACAACGGGGAGAATATCGTGATACGCAAACCGGCCACACCGGGTATGGAAGACCGCCTTACCGTGGTGATGCAGGCCCACATGGACATGGTGCCGCAGAAAGCGCCGGACAGCACGCATAACTTTGAGACCGACCCGATAGAAACGTATGTCGACGGAGAGTGGGTAAAGGCCAAAGGCACCACACTCGGTGCGGACGACGGTATCGGCGTGGCTTCCATCATGGCGGTGCTGGAAGACGACACGTTGGAACACGGCCCGATAGAAGCGCTGATTACGGCCGATGAGGAAACGTGCATGTACGGCGTGAACCACCTTGCCGCCGACACGCTGACGGGCGACATTCTGCTGAACATCGACAACGAGACGATGGGAGAGTTTGTCGTGGGAAGCGCCGGCGGTGTGAACGTGACGGCCTCGATGGCTTACAAGCCTGCCGAAGCCGAGGCCGACGATGTGGCGGTGAAAATCAGCCTGAAGGGATTGCGCGGCGGTCATTCCGGACTGGAAATCTGTGAGAACCGCGCCAACGCGAACAAACTGATGGCACGTTTCCTCAACATGGCCATCGCCGAGATGGAGGTACGTCTGGCCTCATGGACGGGCGGCAACATGCGCAATGCCATCCCACGCGAGAGCGAAGTAATCATTACCTTGCAGAAGGACAACCTGCCCGCCCTCGAAGAGCTGGTGGGTGAATGCCTCGACACCTTCACCGCTGAGTTCCGCGGTGTGGAGGAAGGCATCGAGATGACCCTCGTTTCTACGGACAAGCCGGCCATGCTGGTGCCGCAGGACATTCAGGACAATCTCGTGGACGCCATCATCGCCTGTCACGACGGTGTGTTGCGCAACATTCCGTCCATGCCCCATATTGTGGAGACCTCTTCCAATCTGGCGATAGTGGGCATCACACCCGAAAAGGCGGAAATTCTCATCTTGGCGCGCAGTTCGAGCGAGAGCATGATGGACTATGTGACGACTATGCTGGAGAGTTGCTTCAATATGGCCGGCATGAAAGTGGAGTTCAGCGGACATTACGGTGCATGGCAGCCTAACTTCGATTCGCAGATTACGGCACAGATGGTCAAGGTCTACAAGGAACTTTTCAACGAGGACGCCGTGGTGCAGGTGGTGCATGCCGGATTGGAATGCAGCCTGATAGGGGAAGTCTATCCGAAGATGGATTTGGTCAGCTTCGGTCCTACGTTGCGTTCGCCCCATACCCCTGACGAGCGTTGCCATATCCCTTCGGTGGCGAAATACTGGGTGTTCCTCAAGGAACTGCTTCGCCGTATTCCGGTGAAAGGCTGATAACGCACTGTCTGAGTGTGTGTGGATGGCACACGGATGACACAAGATGCGACAGATTCTCACAGATTTTTTATTTATTCCATATTATAAAAGATTAATCTGTGAGAATCTGTCGCATCTGTGTTCTCTGTGTGCCATTTCTTTTTCTTCATCCGTCGGAAACTTAAAATAAAACTTTTGGTTTTGAAAATAAAAGTTTTATTCTTGAAAATAAAAGTTCTGTTTTTATAAATAAAAGTTTTATTTATAGAATTTGTCAGGTCGGAAGCGGTTTTAAGACTTGTGTCCTCAGAATATTTCGTTTCGTTTGCATAATTCCCCGTATATATTATTAATTGTAAAATAATACGTGTTTTTTCTTATCTTTCGTGGAAAAATGCGTTATTTGTATAGTGGAAAAACAAAAAAGATAAAGATATGACAGTAAACAGAGGCCTTTGGTTGTGCCTGTCGAGCCTGTGGCTTTGGTGCGGAGCCACGCTGGAGGCGGGTGCGGAAACCTACGAAAGTTTGTGGAAACAAGTGAGGGCATACGAGAAGAAAGACCTTCCGAAGTCGGCCTATAAGGTGGTGCAACGCATCGGCACGAAGGCGGATAAGGAGAAGGCCAAAGGCCAACAGCTGGCCGCTTTGCTCTACGGCTGCGTGCTTCGTCAGCAGGTGGTGCCCGATAGTTTCTATACCGACGTGCCGATGCTGGAGCGGCGCAAGCGGGAAAGTGACGACGAGGTGATGCGCGCCATCTATGCTTCGGTGCTGGGCGAACTGTATGACGGCAATGCCCGTCGGAACCGTAATTACGGGCATACCGAGGCACATCCCGACAGTCTGCGCGAATGGTCGTACAACCAATTCAAGGCGGCTTCGGCGGAGAATTTCCGGCAGTCGATGGCGCATCCGGAACTTTTGGCGGAAGTAAAGGCCGCCGATTTCATCCCCTTTGTGGAGAAAGGCAGGGATGCGGCGTATTTCAACGGAGACCTGCTGAATGTCATTGTCCGCCGTGCGGTGAATAATCTGAGTGGCAAAGCAAATGAATGTCGTGAACAGAAGGCTGCATGGTATGGAAGCACACTGAGGGTGTACAGGAACAAGGGCAACCGTCAGGCGGAACTCCTCATGATGCTGGATTCGGTTGACGAAGCAAACGGGTCTTCCGATTTTCATCTCCCGGTTTCTCCCTATAAGGCAGAGCCTACGGAAGCGGATGTGGAACGGAGGGTCTTGGCTTCCGGACAATATCGGACCTATACGGAAATGCTCGATAAATTCGGCGATTTGCCGCTTTCCGCGGAGATTTACATTGCCATGACGGATCTGCCCGTCACGCCGGCTTTGCAGGTGAAGTGGGCCGAAGAGGGTATCCGCAAATATCCTGCCTATCCGCGCACGGCTATGCTCAAGAACCGCGTGGCGCAGTTGCAGAATCCTTTTGTCAATCTGGACCTTTCTTTCCAACTTTATCCGGAGCGTGGAGCATCGTGCGAAGCCTACCACCGCAATCTGAGCGGGGCGGAGCTCCGCTGGTACCTTATGCCCGACAGGTTTTCGACTCAGGATCTTAGGGATTTGGAAGGCAAGGGCAGACTGAAAGCCGAGGCGTTGAGGAGCGGACGGATGGTGAAGAAACAGCGGTTGTCGTGGTCGGAGGCTCCGGTTTGGGACAGCCGTCATGACACGCTTCCGCTCGAAGTGCCCGCCCTCGGCGGCTATGTGTTGATGATGGTGCCCGACGGCGCATCGCTGGCGCAAGCCGGTCAGGCGGAAATCGTGGGAGTGACCCGTATGCATCTGTTCACCCAGTCGCTGCCCGGCAACCGCGTGAAGGTATGCGTGGTGGATGCCATGACGGGTGCGCCGGTGCCTGAGGCCACCGTTACGGCATGGTATAACGATAAAGTTCATGCCATGGCACAGACAGACCGTCACGGTGTGGTGGTGATGGCAGAACCGGATATGAAGAATTTTTATCGGTGGAATCTCTCCTTTACGGCTTCCAAGGAGGCTGACAAGTATATGGCGAAACGCCGCGACGGATATTCCGGTTATGTTTATCGCGAGGACAACAATCGTGAGGAGACCGAGCGGGTCTATACTGACCGTGCCATCTATCGTCCCGGTCAGACGGTATATGTGGGCGGTTTGTGCTACATCCGTAACGGCAAGGAAGAAAAGGTAGTCGGGGGGCGTTCCGTGTTGCTCGCCTTGCACGATGCCAATGGCAAAAAAATAGCCGAACGGGAGGTCGTAAGCGATGAAATGGGTAAAATATCGACCGACTTCGTGTTGCCGGCAACAGGTGTTTCCGGAAATTATTCCGTTCGGACTTCAACAAGGGGAACCACGTTTGCGGTAGAGGAATACAAACGTCCCACCTTCGAAGTCACCTTGCAGCCTGTGACGGAGATTTTCCATGCCGGCGATACGGTGAGGCTGACGGGAGAGGTAAGGAACTTCACCGGCGTGCCGGTGCGCCATGCCCGTGTGACGGCGGAATCTTCATTCTCAAACTGGTTCAGCAGTTACTATCGCGGTACTAATGAAAAGGTGCGGCTCGACACCGTTTATACGGATGACGAGGGCAAGTTTGTGCTGACGGTTCCTGTTCGTCAACTCGAAGGGAAAACAATATGGATCGGTCTTCGTCAGAAGGTGGAGGTGGAAGCGATGAACGGCGCCGGAGAGACGCACAAGGCACAGGCAATGTTGCCGTTGTCAAGAAGCGGTTTGCAGGTGGCGCTCAATGTACCGAAGCATTGGGAGAAGGCCATGTTGCCGGATGTCGCCCCGACGCTGACGACAGCTACCGGTGAACCGGTGAAAGATTCCGTGACCTTGACTTGCGACCTGTTCCGCCTCAAGGGAGATAAGGTGCGTGAAAAGATATGGCAAGGCAAGGCATGGCAGGTAAAAACACCGGTGAAATCGTTCGGTTTCGAAGAATTGCCGGTCGGACGCTACGAGTTGTCCTTGCACGCCGCAACGGCGGAGGATACCGCCGAGGCGGTTTGTCCTTTCGTCCTGTTCGACAAGTCGGATGTACGTCCGGTGGAAGGCATGAAAGACTGGTTCCATGTGCTTTGCGATACGATTTCATCCACAACACCGGCACATCTGCAGGTAGGCAGCACGGAAAAGGACGTGACGCTTTACTATACGTTGTTCTGCAAGGACAAAGTGCTCGAAGATACCCTTTACGAATTTTCAGACTCCGTGCTGAATTTCACCTATCCTTATCGTGCGGATGAGGGCGACGGACTGTCCGCCCATTTTACTTTTGTCAAGGAAGGCAGGATTTACCATCATGAGGCTTTGCTTACGGTGAAGCAGCCCGACAAGGAACTGCGTTTCGAATGGACCACCTTCCGCGACCGTTTGCAGCCCGGTGCGTCCGAGACGTGGAAGCTCCGCGTATTGACTCCCGACGGCAAACCGGCTTCGGCACAAGTGATGGCGGCGATGTATGATGCTTCGTTGGACCAGATACGGCCGCACGCCTGGTTCCTGAGGCGCTTCCTGCCGAAGTTCTATCCTTATTCCGGATTCAACGGTACGGATTTCTTTAGTTGCAATAGAACCTATCTCGGTTATACGAAGGCAATGAAGTTACTTTCGTGCAAGAATCTCTCTTTCGATAGTTTCAATCATCGTATGATGACTTACGGTGGTGTAAGGGATGAAGTGATGAGTGTGGTGGAACACTCGGTACAGCTTACCGGAAACGGGGTAAAGGCAATGAAACTCGGCAGCCTGAACGTCAAGCGGGATGCCGGGGTGGATTTGCAAGGAAGAATTGCCGGATTGAAGATGGCGGCACCGCAAGCGGTGGCCATGGAGGAAGAAGCCGTGGAAGAGGACGCTGTGACAGAAACCGGCGGTGAAACCGCGGATTTCGACAAGGCACAGCTTCGCGAGAACCTGAATGAGACTGCATTCTTCTATCCGCGCCTGACGCCGGACGAAAAGGGTGACTTTACGATTGAGTTCACTTTGCCGGAGAGCCTTACTTCGTGGAAGTTCATGGCACTGGCACATACGAAAGACATGATGACGGGCGTGTTCACCGATGAAGTCGTGGCCGCCAAGGAAGTGATGGCACAACTCAACTTGCCGCGCTTTGTGCGCGTAGGCGACCGTGCCACACTCTCGGCATCGCTCTATAATCTGACGGAGACACCGCTCAAAGGGCGCGTGACCATCGAGGTGTTCGACCCGGCTTCCGGCAAGTCGCTGTGGAAAGACAACCGCAAGTTGGCACTGGATGCTTCCGCCGATACGGTGGTGATGTTTGCCTATACGCCGAAAGAAGGCGTAGCGTTGCCGGCATGCCGCGTCCTGTTCGAGGCGGGACAGTACACCGACGGCGAGCAGCGTTATCTGCCCGTCTTGGAGAACAAGGAATGGCTGACACAGACCCTGCCGTTCGTCGTGCAGGGCAAGGGGACGACCGAAATCAACCTTGACGGACTGTTCCAGCACAACCATCCGGATGCCGCCCGGCGCCGCCTGACGGTGGAATATACGGCAAATCCGCTGTGGTATGCCGTGCAGGCACTGCCTTCGGTGCTCGAACCGCGTACCGACGATGCCTTGTCGCTGACGGCGGCATTGTATGCGTCTGTGCTGTCGTCACGGCTTGCCGACCGGTATCCGCAACTCAAGACCGCGGCAGCGGAATGGATGCGCCACGGGCAGGAACAATTGAAGAGTCCGTTGGAAACGCAGGAAGACCTGAAGGGCATTTTGCTCGATGAAACACCGTGGGTGAAGGACGCCGATGCAGAGACACGCCGTATGCAAGGACTGATGCAGCTCTTCGATGTGAACCGTCAGGACGATTTGCAGCGCGGGTTCTGCCAGAACCTCAAAAAACTGCAGAATGTTGACGGTGGAATCGGCTGGTTCAGCAGTATGCGGAGCAATCCTTACATGACACTCCGCGTGGCACAGTTGCTCGGGCGTGCCGGCATGCTTTCGACAGAGCAGGCGCCTGATGTGCTCCGGCAAAACGTGGATTTGAAGAAACTCATGGCTTATCTGACAGCGGAATTGTATGAAATGACCGTGAAAGACAAGAAACAGTTCCGGGAACACAAGACGCATCTGTACGGAGCGGAAAGCTGGCTCTCTTACCTTTATGTTATAGGTCTCGCAGACAAGAGTTTCATTAACTCTGGCGTGCAAAAGGATGTCGACTATGCCATGTCGCGCCTGATGGATGGTATGCACGGGCTTAATATGTCCGACAAGGCACGTGCCGCCGTGGTGCTGCAGCGTGCCGGACGCAAGGATGAGGCTTCGCAGTTGGTACGTTCTCTGCGCGAACACTTGGTGGAATCATCGGCAGGCACGCATCTTGAATATCCTTCCAACGGTTATTATTCTTCCGATAGGAAGATTGAGACGCACGTATATGTCATGGAGGCGTTGCAGGCAGCCGGTACTGCCGACGAAAAGACCATGGACGGACTGTGCCGTTGGTTGCTCGGACAGAAACAGGTGCAGGCATGGAGCACGACCGTGGGTAGCATGAATGCAGTGTATGCACTGGTGAACATGCAGCACGGCGACCTGAAATTGCAGGCTTCCGACGAGGTGAGTGTGCTCTCGCCCAAAGGTCATGAACTGATGCATTTGGCTTCCGGAGAAAGCCAACTTGCCGGACTGGGCAGCGTGCAGGCTTCGATGGAAGGAAAGGAGCTGGAGCGTGGCGCGGGCAAACTCGTCGTGAACAAGGCAGAGGAACGCCCTGCGGCATGGGGTGCCGCATACGCGCAGTTCCAACTCCCGCTTGCCGAGGTGGACACACAGGCGGAGGGAGTGGGCATACGCTGTGAAGTAAGCAACATGAATCCAAAGGTGGGCGACCGCGTGACGCTGCGTTATGTCATCACGGCAGACAGAGACTATGAATATGTCTGCCTGAAAGCCGGTCGTGCCGCCTGTCTGGAACCGGTGGAGGCACGTTCGGGATATAGTTACGGCAACGGGCTGGGGTATTACCGGGAAGTGCGCGACGCCTCGACGAACTACTTCTTCGAGCGGTTGCCCAAGGGCACTTACGTGCTGGAGGCAGAGCAATATGTGGAACGTTCCGGCGTATATACCGTGGGCGTGTCGAAGTTGAACGGCGTGTATGCACCTGAGTTCAGTGCATACGGCAACGCGCCTGTGCTGACGGTGCGGCCATGAAAATGGGACGGCAAAAGATTGCTCTGTGCTTCCTGCTCCTCTTCTTGTGCGCAGGCGGTGCGGCAGGACAGGATGTGAAACTCCTTGCTCCGCGCAGTATGGGAAAATGGGGCATCCGTGCCGGAAATTACAGCGGCATCACCCCATTGGGTGGCGGACGGTATGCCGTGGTGGACGACAAATACCCTTACGAAGGTTTCTTCGTGTTCCGCATCACGCAGGATTCCGTGACGGGGCAGATTACCGGAGTGACGAATGAAGGGTTCCGAGGTGGAGGCCAACGCCATGCAAAAGACCTGGACGCCGAGGGTGTTGCCTGCCGGGCCGCGGATTCCACGGTATGGATTAGCCGTGAGAGCGACCAGCGCATCTTGGCCTACGATACAGGCGGCCGGTCTGTCGGCTGTGAACTGGCTGTTCCGGACGGGATGAAATCGGGGAATATCGCGCCCAATTACGGTTTCGAGGCGTTGGCATACGATGCAGGCCGCGGGGTGTTCTGGGCTATGACCGAGAACGTGCTGAGGGCTGACGGCAAACCCCTTTCGCCTGGGATGCACACGTCAGCCTGTCTGCGCCTGCAAAGTTTCGGTGCCGACGGGCTGCCCGGTGCGCAGTATGTCTATCGTCCCGGCTTGCCGCAGGCGAAAAGGAAGGGTAGGGCGTATGCATTCGGAGTGGTGGCCCTGTGGGCGCAGGCGGACGGAAGTCTGTGGGTGATGGAGCGCGAAATCGATGTGGCTCGCCGCATACTGAGAAGCAAGACCCATATCCATATATATAAGGTATGGCCGGCGGTCGGAAATTCACCGCACCGCGTGGAGGAAAAGACTCTGGAGAAACAGCTTGTGGCCTCGTTTTTCACGCGCATGCGCCTGTTCCGCCCCAAGTTTGCCAACTATGAGGGTATGTGTGAAGGCATGACGCTGCCCGACGGACGTCGCACCATGTTGTTGGTGGCCGACTCCCAGAACGGGTATGGAAACCGGGTGTGTCATTTGCGCGACCTCATCCGCGTACTTGTATTTCGGTGAAAAGAGACAAAATGCCGGTGTATTTGTTACATGGCAGACAATGGGTTAGACTTTTTACCCCTAATTTTGTAAACCGGATGTAACCCATAACACTAATATATGAAAAGGAAAATAACAATGGCATTGTTGTGCATGCTTGTGGCATCTACGGTAATGCGTGCGAAGTCATGGAAGGATATTGATTACGTAGGCGACGGCATCGTGGGGCACAGGATGGATATACATGTGCCTGACGACGGACAATCGGCACACAAGGTCATTGTGCTGATATATGGCAGTGCCTGGTTTGGCAACAACTCGAAGGCCGATGCCTATAACGCGCTCGGCAAGGCACTCAACGACGGAGGCTTTGCCGTGGCGAGCATCAACCATAGGGCAAGTACCGAGGCCAAGTTTCCTTCTCAGATACAGGATGTGAAGGCAGCCATACGTTATCTGCGCGGCAATGCCGCCCGATACGGTCTGGATACTTCGTTTGTCGGCATAACCGGTTATTCGTCGGGCGGTCATCTGTCGTCGCTGGCCGGTACGACCAATGGGGTGAGAAGCCGTAAGTTCGGCTCGGTGGATGTGGATATAGAGGGCAATCTCGGCCATTTCATCGGAGAAAGTAGTGATGTAGACGCCGTGGTAGACTGGTTCGGACCCATAGACATGAGCCGTATGGAGCGTTGTGAGACCTTCAAGGACGGCAACTCTCCCGAAGCGGTCCTCATCGGCGGTCCGTCGGCAGAACATACGGACATGGTGAAGGCCATGAACCCCATGTCCTATATCGACGGCAGCGACCCCATGTTTCTTGTGATTCATGGCGATGCCGACCCCGTGGTGCCATACTGTCAGAGCGAGTATTTTGCCAGGGCCTTGCAGGAAAAAGGACGGCTGGATGATTTCATTACCGTACCGGGCGGCAACCACGGTCCCGTGACGTTCAATGACGGAACATTCGGCCATATGGTTGACTTTTTCCGTAAACAGGCGGCGTCGGCCGCGATTGTGCCGCAGGTCGCATCTCCCGACGGGAAGGTGCGATGGGAAGGATACGGAACGGGATTCACCATTACCCGTGCCGATGGAGATAAACAAGTGGAAGTGTTGTCTGTTCCTTCAATCGGAATGTTGACCAAAGACGGCGGGGGAAAGGCTCTCCGGCCCAACGGCATGACAAGACCGGAACGGCACCGGGACACGTATCGGATGACAGGCGGAAAACGTCGTCTGTGCGCTAACGAGGCGAATGAAGTCACTTATGAATATGTGGATTCCATCGGCCGTACCATGAAACTGCAGGTCAGGGTCTACAACGATGGTGTGGCATTCCGGTATGTCCTTGACAACTTGCAGCATACCCGTGCCACGGAAGAGCTGACAACCTACATCATCCCTGAAGGTACGAGACGATGGATGCAGAAATGGACCGAATCTTACGAAGAGTTCTTTCCTCTCGCCACTACCGGTAAGTCGGCTCATAAACGATGGGGGTATCCCGCCCTGCTTCAACCTTCGGACCATCTGTTTGCCCTGATCACGGAGGCCGGTATAGAAAGATGCCACAGTGCGTCGTCGCTTTTCAACGACCGGAGAGAAGACGAATACCGTGTGGTGATGGACGAGAACCTGCAGCATGTCACCGGACAATGGGTTTCGCCATGGCGCGTGGTGATTGTCGGCAGTTTGCAGGATGTGGTGGCTTCTACATTGGTCACCGATGTCAGTGCCCCCAACCGCATAGGCGACGTGTCGTGGATAGCTCCCGGCAGTGTGTCGTGGATATACTGGGCGTATAACCACGGCTCCAATGACTATGGTATAGTGAAGCAATATGTGGAACTGGCAGCGGAGATGAAATGGCCGTACATCCTGATAGATGCCGAATGGGATGAGATGAAGAACGGCGGCGGTGTGGAAGATGCTATCCGCTATGCCCAGGAAAGAGGTGTCAAGCCGCTGTTATGGTACAACTCCTCGACGGCATGGTTGAAGAAATGGGGAGCGCCCGGCCCTCACAACCGGTTGAATGCCCCCGAAACCCGTGAACGGGAGTTTGCATGGCTCGAAAAGATGGGAGTGGCAGGCGTGAAGATAGATTTCTTTGCCGGTGACAAACAGGAGACGATGGAATATTGCATCGACCTGTTAGAATGTGCCGCGCGGCATCATCTGCTGGTCAATTTTCATGGCGCTACCGTTCCCCGCGGCTGGCAGCGCACATACCCCAACCTGATGTCGGTGGAAGGGGTTTACGGCGCCGAGTGGTACAACAACAAACCCATCCTGACCAACCGGGCGGCGGCACATAATGCCACCTTGCCTTTTACCCGGAATATCATCGGACCGATGGACTATACCCCTTGTACGTTCTCCGATTCCCAGCATCCGCATATCACCTCGAATGCCCATGAACTGGCTTTGGCGGTGCTTTTCGAATCGTCTTTGCTGCATTGGGCCGACAAGCCCGAAAGCTATCTTGTACAGCCGGCACAGGTCAAGGATTTTATGGGCACCATGCCGACGGTATGGGACGAAACCCGTCTGTTGTCCGGTTATCCGGGCGAGTCGGTGGTGATGGCACGCCGGAATGGCGATACATGGTATATAGCCGGAATCAACGGCAAGGACGAGCCGCAGACGCTTACCTTCGATGCGTCTTTCCTGTCCAAAGGCAGATACACCCTTTTTGCCGACGGAGAGCCATGGAGCATCAAGACGGCAAAAGGACGTGTACCCCATAAGATTGCCTGCAAGGAGCGTGGCGGCTTTGTCATGACAGTGACGGAATAAACAGCGCACATCATAAAACAATAATCTCTAAAAAACAAAACGATGAAAAGGAACATGACTGTAGTATTGGCGTTCGTTGCCGGTTTGTCGGCATCGGCGCAGGAAACCATCAACATGCCCGTTGTTCAAACCAAATACACGGCCGACCCCGCCCCTTATGTGCATGGCGACACGGTGTATCTGTATACCACCCACGATGAAGACCATGCCGAAGGGTTTCAGATGAAAGACTGGTTGCTGTACACGTCCACCGACATGGTCAACTGGCAGGACCACGGGGCTGTGGCCTCGCTTAAGGATTTCAAATGGTACAAGGGCACCAACGGCGCCTGGGCGGAATGCGTGGTGGAGCGCAACGGCAAATGGTATATGTATTGCCCTATTCACGGACACGGGATAGGCGTGCTTGTGTCGGATTCTCCCTTCGGCCCTTTCAAGGACCCGCTTGGAAAGCCGCTGGTGTGGAACCGGGAGAATTGGGATGATATCGACCCGTCGGTATATATCGACGATGACGGGCAGGCATATATGTACTGGGGGAACCCGAACACTTATTGTGTGAAGCTCAAAGAAGATATGATATCCACCGATGGAGAGATCATGCAGATGCCTCCCATCAAGGATTATCAGGAAGGTCCATGGCTTTGGGCAAGGAAGAACGCACGCGGGGAGAAGAACTATTATCTTGCCTTTGCCTCCACCTGTTGCCCGGAGGGAATAGGATACGCCATGAGCAAGTCGCCGACAGGACCGTGGGAATACAAGGGGCACATCATGGACCATACTCCCCGCACACGCGGAAACCATCCCGGCATCATTGATTACAAGGGAAAGTCGTATTGCTTCGGACTGAACTACGACATCTTCCGCCTGGAGACGAGCCGCCATGCCGAGCGCCGTTCCGTGTCGGTGGCGGAGATGACCTACAATGCCGACGGAACCATTCAGGAACTGCCTTATTTCCAGGATTGCACGCTCAATCAGGTGGGGACGTTCAATCCCTATCGCCGTGTGGAGGCCGAGACCATGGCATGGGGATACGGCCTGAAGACCACGCGCGAGAATCCGTCAGGCCCGTGGAACCCGACTCTTTTCGTGACCGACATCGATGACGGGGAATATATCCTTGTGCGTGGGGTGGATTTTGGCAAGGGAGCTTCTTCTTTGACCGTGTCATGCTCGGCCCATCTGTATGGCGGCACGATAGAGGTGCGCCTTGATGCTGTCGACGGGAAGATGGCAGGTGCGGTAAATGTGCCCAATACCCGATTCAAATACCGTGAATTTACCACCGGGCTTACCGGATGCAAGGGCGTTCACGATCTTTATTTCGTGTTTAAGGGTAACGCCAGGCAAAAGCGCAACCTCTTTAACTTCGACTGGTGGGAAGTCAAATAAGAAGGAGTCGGGCGGTGGACGTCTTGTGGTCCCATGCCTCCGAACACACCTGCGCGACCTTGTGCGTGTGTGGGCCGTCACCGGATAATGCTTCGTTTTCTTGCAAGTATTAAGGGTTTAGTATATATTTGCATACATGTCAAACCCTTAATAATGTTCATGTGATGAAAAGGAACTTTTTGCGGGATGTACTTCTGTTGCTATGTGCGGGATGCCTGATGGGCGCGTGCGGGACGAAGCACGAAGAGAAAAAAACACTGCCGCCCTCCAAGGGGTTGCCCTACGAGCTGCTTCTGGTGGTGGACGAGAATCTGTGGAATGCACCGGCCGGCGATTCCCTGCGCAAGAAAGTGGCGGAGGCCGGTATGCCGGGACTGCCGCAAAACGAGCCGATGTTCCGGACGGTGAGGCTTTATCCCAAACATTTCACGCAGATGTACGTCACGATGCGCAACATATTGGCGGTGAAAGAAAACAAGGCGCTGGAATCTGTGAAAATGGGTGTGGCGCGCGATGTGGAGGCAGCCCCGCAGGTGTATGTCAGTGTGGAGACGCCCGATGCCGACGCACTGATGGAATTTCTGTCGCGCAATGCCGGACGGATTACCGATGTGTTCGTGGAGTCGGAACTGGCACAGGAGAAACTCCGGTTGGAGAAGAAATACAACCTTGATGTGTACAAGGCTTCGCAGGGCATATTCGGATGCGGAGTGAAGGTGCCGGCGGAACTGGGCGCATTGAAGAAGGGCGACGACTTTCTGTGGGCGTCGACCGACCGTGTGGACCAGGATATGAACTACGTCTGTTACGCGCTCCCCTATGCGGCATGGCGGGAACTTTCCGCGGTGAAATGGGCGGAAATGCGCGATTCTGTGATGAAGAGGAATATTCCCGGCTCTACGCCGCGCCAATGGATGACCACTACGTGGGAGAAAGGTGTGCCGCTCGTTGCGGTGCGTACGGTTCAGGCCGAGGGGCAGCCGCTGTGCGAGATGCGCGGACTGTGGGAGATGCACAACGGCGGCATAGGCGGTGCGTTCGTGTCGGTGGCCCGGCCCGACAGTCTGCACAACCGCGTGTTGGTGGCCGAAGGTTTCGTTTATTCGCCACGTTCCCCGAAACGCGATTTGCTGCGGCGCATGGAAGCCGCCCTCCGGACCTTGCAGGTGGAGAAACGATAAAAAAATGCGCCGTGCTCCTTGTGGAGTGTGGCGCTTTTCACTATCTTTGCTTGGAAATGAAAGTGTACGGATATGCCTTTGAGGAAAATTATCATATCGTTTGGATGGTGTGCCTGGTCGGTTATGGCATGGGCGCAACCGAAAGCTACGGTGGCCCGCGAGGTGGCCAATATGGGCGAGGTGGGGTATCTGATGCCCAGGAAGGTAAGTTTTACGCTGAAGAACACCGGAAACGAGCCTCTTCACATCAATGAGGTGATTCCCTCATGTGGTTGCGTGTCGGTGGAATGGACGCGCGAGCCTGTCGCACCCGGTGGGGAAGGGCAGATTACCACGGAATACGATGCCAGGATGCTGGGTGTGTTCCAGAAAGACCTGGAGGTGTACACCAATGCTTCCGAACAGCCTTTTTATCTGCACCTTCAGGGGCGCGTGGTGGCCAAGCTCTCCGATTATTCCGGCGACTTTCCCATCGATTTGGGCAACGTGAGGATGAATGTCGACAACATTGAGTTCGACGACGTGAACCGGGGCGACCGTCCTGTGGCCGAACTGCAGATTGTGAATCTGAGTCGTGCGAGCTATCGCCCGCAACTGATGCATCTGCCGCCTTATCTCACCGCACAATATCTGCCGGAAGTGCTGAGCGGAGGACGTATAGGCCGGATTCTCCTGACTCTGGACAGTGAGAAACTCCAGCAGATGGGGCTGACGCAGACTTCCATCTACCTGTCGCGACAGCCCGGCGACAGGGTGGGAGAGGAAAATGAGATAACCGTGTCGTCGGTCTTGCTGCCCGACTTCTCGTCGCGCACCGCCGGAGAGCGTGCCCGTGCTCCGAAGATGGAGCTTTCGGCCGATACCGTGAAGGTGGGGCGGATGGAGAAGAAAAAGAAAAAGACGGCGGAAATCATGATACGCAATACGGGGCAGGACGTGCTTGAAATCCGTGCGTTGCAGGTGTTCAACAAGGCTTTGAGCGTGAGCCTGAGCAACCGGAAGGTGGAGCCGGGCAAGTCGGTGCGTCTGAAAGTCACCGTCTGGGCGCAATACCTGAACAAGGCGAAGAGCCATCCGCGCGTGTTGCTGATTACGAACGACCCGGCACGCTCCAAGGAAATCATTACGGTAAACGTTACGCAATAAAATCATCCTGAGATTATGGAACACCCAGAAAACAGTGCCGAATACAAGGGACTGACCGTGAACAGCGGCGTGGCACAACCCTCGATAGTGAATCCTTATCTGAAGCGCGGACGCTTCCGCCACCGCAGTCTGTCGGCCGGAGATTATGTGGAAGGCATACTGAAAGGCAATGTGACGATGCTCGGACAGGCGGTGACATTGGTGGAAAGCACGAACCCCGACCATCAGGCCGTGGCGCAGGAAGTCATTGAGAAATGCCTGCCCTATGCGGGAAATTCCGTGCGCGTCGGTATCAGCGGTGTGCCCGGTGCGGGCAAGAGCACAAGCATCGACGCTTTCGGCATCCATGTGCTCGACACCTACGGCGGCCGTCTTGCCGTGTTGGCCATCGACCCCAGCAGTGAGCGCAGCAAGGGCAGCATTTTGGGCGACAAGACCCGCATGGAGAAACTCTCAGTGCATCCCGATTCGTTCATCCGTCCCAGCCCGTCTGCCGGCTCGTTGGGCGGCGTGGCGCGCAAGACCCGTGAGACGATTATCCTTTGCGAGGCCGCGGGATTCGACAAAATCTTCGTGGAAACCGTGGGAGTGGGACAGAGTGAAACGGCCTGCCATTCCATGGTGGACTTCTTTCTGCTCATACAGCTTGCCGGCACCGGCGACGAACTGCAGGGCATCAAGCGCGGCATCATGGAGATGGCCGACGGCATCGTGATTAACAAATGCGACGGCAACAATGTGGACAAATGCCAGTTGGCGGCCACACAGTTCCGCAACGCCCTGCACCTGTTTCCCGCTCCCGAAAGCGGGTGGACGCCGCAGGTGCTCACTTATTCCGGCTTTTATAACTTAGGCGTCAAGGAAATCTGGGACATGGTCTACGGTTACATGGATTTCGTGAAAGCCAACGGCTACTTTGAGCATCGCCGCCATGAACAGGCGAAATACTGGATGTACGAAAGCATCAATGAGCAGTTGCGCAACAGTTTCTTTCAGAACGACACCATTGCCGCAAGGTTGTCCGCAGCCGAAGAAGCGGTGTTGCAGGGCCGGCAGACCTCGTTTGTGGCAGCCAAACAGTTGCTCGACACGTATTTCTCGTTGCTGAGGTAGCGCGCGGGGGCGGTAGCTCCTTATTCCCTTATATATAATAAGGTGTATTGGGCTTAGAATGTAAAGAAAACGCTCACCTGTGACCGACAAAACGCACACAGGTGAGCGTTTCGTTGTTCACAGGTGAGCGTTTTGATGCACACAGGTCGGCGTTTTTATGCCTTTTTGCTCTCTTCCTTTTTCCTCCATCGGATATGATTTTTCCTGACGGCTTCGGTGCGGCATGCAGCCATGGAGCGTATGCTTAAAATCCGTGTTCAGATGGCGATTGAGTGTAATAAATACAAATAAAAACAGCCGTTTTACAACAAATTTTAAAAAAATGTCGCTTGACGGACTACATTTTTTTAAAATTTGTTTTGTTCGTTTCCCGATGTTTGTATATATTTGCATTATATATGCAATCCGAAAGGGTATAGAGAGGGAAGAAAGAGATTATAATCAATTTAATATTAACAAAATCATTGTTTTCTATGAGGAATTTTACTTTGTATGGGGTGCTTGCACATCTCTTTTTAGCTTTGTTCGTTGTGGCTCCCGCCTCTGCACAGGTGGATGATGCTACGGACCTTTACGGTACTTATGAGTTTACCGCCACGTTGGAAGTCACTGAGGAGGGTCAGCAGTACAAGGACCTGTTCTCCGACAAGTGTGAGGTGAAAATCACCAGCCACAGTGTGTATTCCTTTGCCATATCCGGTATCGGCGGCAGCAAAGCCGACGTTCAGTACGCGAACTTTTTGAACGGCAATACGATTAGGGTGATGCAGCCGAACGGCCCTAGCTATTATTTGTGGGGTGCTCCGGTTATATTCGGTAGCGGTAGTGGTGAAGGTCCTAATACAACTAAGTTTGAGTATAGTGTGGATCCGAACACGAAGAATATTACGTTGCCGGATTTTACAGCTATTACCTTGGATGAAACTTGGTCGAGTACCACTGCCGTTTTGGCCCGTTTCTCCAATTGTAAGCTGACCTTTAAAGAAGCCGAAGTGATAGAAGTGGCGGATATGAGCGGAGAATATAAATATTCAGGAACGGCCGGTATGGCTGAATCACCAGTTCCGGTGGATTTCAAGATGACGCTTACTGCAACCGATGCTTCATATACATTGTATGATGCCGCTTTCGATTTCGGAGAAGACTATGTGCCGTTTACATTGAGCGCAACGTTCAATGGTGATGAAATGGTGATGTCGTTTAAGGATGTCTATCTGAACGAAGCGAAGACTTTGGCTTTGGCGAGTGGCAATGATCCGACTTTGTTGGAAGGTTCTTTGCGCTTCAAGATGTTGACGGAAACTTCATTGCGTCTGTCCAATTATTTGGCCGTCAGTGCGCTTGATGCGGAGACGAATACATGGGCATTGGAACAGTATACCACTTATGGAGTGGCTGCTCAGCCGACTGCCGATGCGGACAACTTTGCCGGAACTTATCATGTGAAAGCCGGTGAACTATTATCTATGTTTGAGACTGAAGACCCGTATGCTGTGAAATATCCCGCAGAATTTGATTTCGTGATTGAGAAGAACCAGGCCAATGGAATGTACTATGTGCGTCAGTTCCTGCATGGTGATATCTACAACAACACTCAGGGACGCAAGGCTTGTACGGTTGAGGGTAACACACTGACGATTCCGGTGGGTGACGATGTGTATGATTCTATGGTGTATATGTCGGATGACTATTCTGTCATGCTATATGACGTGCTTTACGGTCCGATGGGTGATCTTACCTCTCCGGCTGTTACATTGACGCTGAACGAAGACGGCACTTGCACCATGTCCGACTTCTTCATTGCCCGCAAAGATTTGATGAGTGCAGAGAGTGGCTCAGCAGTTGTTTATTACGGTACACTGACAGTAGAGAAAGATATGCCTAAGGAAATAGAGTTTGCCGGAACATACAAGGTGACGGGCAAGAAGTTCGTGAGTCTGTTGGGCGAAGGCGAAGATCTGGGCTATAAATTCCCGAATGAGTTTGATTTCGTGATTGAGAAGAATGCTTATAATAATGAGTATTATGTGCGTCAGTTCCTGAATGGCGACATCTATAACAATACAGGCGGTGCATTCAAGTGTACGGCAGAAGGCAACACGCTGAAGATTCCTGTAGGCAAGAAGGTGCTTATCGGTTCGTTCTGGAGCAATACGGAGGGTTCGGTGATGAAGTATAATGTTCTCTGCGGTTCTGAGAGCGGAGAAGACGGCACCATCGAGTTGACCGTGAACGAAGACGGCAGCTACACATTGAGCGACTTCTGTATATTCCAGCTGACCAGAACGTTTGCTGCGGACTGGATGAGTTTTGAAGATACTGACGTGAAGGCGGTCGGCAAGTATGTGAAAGATGACGGCAGCGCGGTAGAAAGCGTGAAGACAGCGGATGCTTTCAAGGCTTATGCGGCAGACGGTGCCATCTGCATCGTGGGTGAGGCAGTGCCTGTACAGGTATTCAACGCATCCGGAGCATGTGTCTTCAGCGGTGTGTCTTCTAAGGTGGCAGGTCTGGCTAAGGGCTTGTATATCGTGAAGAGTGGCAATGCGGCCGTAAAGGTCATGCTGTAAGATTCAGATAATATATAAGGAGAGTATGTTTGCGGAATTGATGAAGCAGACATCTCTCCTTTTTAAATGGACGAATGTTTAAAGTAAGTAGTGAGGTATGAATAAGAAAAGTAAATCATTGGTAGCCTGGCTGTGTCTGTCGTTTTTCATGTTGAACAGTCTGCCGGCTTGGGCTCAGGATGGGATGGATGTGGTATACGGTTCATCCATCATGTCGCTTTATACCGATAATGGCGGGTTCGGCCTGATGCTGGAACCTTACAATCCGCCTGAGGACGACATATTGAACTTGAAATCCGGCGACAGGTTCGTACTGACGGCGGCAACGGTGAAATCCTCCTCGGCCATGTACGGCACGATGGCGGTTGGTGTGGTGCGCCCTACGGGGGCAGACCAGGCACAAGTGGTGGACATTGTGGGCAAGAGAGTGCTGAACGGCGATAAAAACATGGGCCTGGCCTATATCGAATGTAAGGTGAACGAAGGCGTGGAGATTCTTCCGGGCGATGAAATCTGGCTGCTTACTTATACCGACGGGCAGTACGGCTACAAGAAAGTGGGTACGTCTTATCCCGACCGCGTGACGGCTTCCCTGCCGGCCACCGGTTATAAGCTCCCGGTGTTCCGGGTGGATTATCCGGAGGTGGTGGAAGGCGTGACCATCGAATCCAGCGAGTCAAACTTCTGGACACACAAGGTGGCCAAGGGGCGTAACTTCTATCTTCACATCACGCCGGACGATCCGGAAACGGTGGTGATTGTTAAAGCCAACGGTGCGTCAATGCCTACGGTGGACACCAATGTGTATGCCCTTAAGGGAGTGATGCAGGACTACACCATAGAAATTATCGCCTATCCCAAAGGCACGATATATCCTTATAAGGAAATAGAGTGTACGGAGGAACTGCGCGTGAAGGACATCCTGACGCAAACCGAACTGGATTGCCTGAAGGGGCTGAGGGTGACAGGAAAGGTGGCCAACGAAGATTTCGAGGTGTTCCGTGTAGGCATGCATTCGCTGGAGATTCTGGACCTGTCGGATGCCGAACTGGAAGGCTATATTCCGGAGGGCGCATTCGAATATAACGAGACGATACGTGAGATTAAGGTGCCGAAGAATGCGGGCGGTTTTGCCAGCAATGCTTTCCGCTTCATGAAGAAGTTGGAGTTCATGGTGCTTCCGCCCAGCCTGAATGTGTTCGGTTACAACCAGTTCTTCAGCTCGTCCATCAAGACGGTGTGGGTGAAGTGGAACCCGATTGAAGCCGGCATGCAGCCGCCGCAGGGCTTCCCGATTCCGCCGTGCGCGTTCAGGGCCACGACGATAGCCAGCGAAGGATTGCTGGTTGTGCCGAAAGGATGTGTGAGTATATATAAGTATACATCCTATTGGGGAGATTTCAAGACTATCCGCGAGGAAAAGCCAATCGACCGTATCAAGATGGAGAAACCGTTCTCCGATTATCTCAAGGGTGTCGGCATAGAAAGTGCAACCGAGGCTCACGGCGGTTTTGAACTATATGCATCGAGTGGTGAGTGCCGCATATTGACCGATGGTATCGAACCTCAAAAGGTTGAGATATATGGCGCGGACGGAAGGCTTTGTGAAGAGTTGATGACACAAGGCTCATGCACCGTGGTGGCCTTACGTCCGGGATTCTATGTAGTGCGTATGATGGGGGAAGGCCGGAAGATATTGGTGCCGTAACCCTTTACTTGATTTGAAATAACGAGAATAGTGCTTTAAATGAAAAAGAGATTTTACAGATTCTGTCCGTTGTCGCACGGCCGCGGTGCACTGTTGGGCTGGATGTTATTGGGATTGGGACCCGTCTGTGGCGGAACGCCCGTGTATGCGGCCGATAGTCGGATGGAGAACCTGCAAGGTGAACCTACGTCGAAATTCCTTAAGGGAACGGTTACCGACCTGAAAACGGGCGAGACACTTCCCGGAGTTTCTGTGGGAGTGTATCAGCATGGACAGCTCATCAAAGGTGTCTCAACCGATATGGACGGCGTTTTCAATGTACCCAGGCCTGCGGGCGCCTTCGAGATCCGCTTCTCATTGATGGGTTACAAGCAAGTCGTGATTAAGGACATCCATTGCAAGGCCGGTATGGCCGTGACCATGGAAGAAGATGCCAAAGAGATGGGTGAAGTGGTGGTAAATGGTTTCTTTACCAAAAATAAGAACAGCTTTACCGGTTCTGTAAAGCAAATCTCTTCGATGGAGATTAAACAAGTGTCGGGTACCAACCTGATATCGGCTATTTCTGCATTGACTCCCGGTATGGAAATGGTGCAGAACACGGCCATGGGTTCTAACCCGAACCATGCGCCTGAGCTGATTATCCGCGGTATGAGTTCCTTCTCGAACGAGGGGCAGGATGTGAACCAGCCCACCATTATCTTGGATGGAACCGAGATTTCGATGCAGGATTTGTATGATCTCGACATGAACGAAGTGGAATCCATCAATGTATTGAAAGATGCCGCCGCTACAGCACTATACGGCTCCAAGGCTGCCAATGGCGTGATTGTCATTACACGTAAGCCAATTAAGGAGTCAACACTTCATGTGGCGTACAACTTTACGGGTAACGTGCAGTTTCCTGTGTTGCGCGACTACAAAGTGCTCAATGCCGCCGACAAACTCCGTTACGAACAGCTTGCCGGACTGTACGACGCGAAGGGCGCGATAGACGAGAAAACCGGTTTGCCGTTGCAGTGGACTTATGATGATTTGTATAACCAACGTTATCAGGCTGTCCGCCGGGGACAGAACTCGGATTGGTTGTCGCAGCCATCCCGTACTTCGTTCTCGCACGACCACTCTTTGCGCATATATGGTGGAGCGTCAAACCTACGTTATGAGTTGACCGGACGTTTCAGTAATACCAAAGGTGTAATGAAGGGGGATTATCGTCACCGTTACAATTTGGGCTTCAAGTTGGACTATTATGTGAACAACTCTTTGCAGGTGTCCAATCGTACCACCTATTCCGAGGTTTCTTCCAAGGATTCGCCATACGGTAAGTTTGAGCAATATACCAAAATGAACCCCTACGATGCCATGTACAATGCGGACGGTTCAGCCAATCTGGATTTGTCATGGAACTTGGACAATCCTTTGTATGAAGCCTTGTTGGGCAGTTATTCTACAGAAGGCACCCATACCCTGTCGAACACCACAGACTTCCGTTGGGATATCAATCGTGAGTTCCGTCTGACCGGACACTTCCAAGTGTCGTCGGAAACAGGATGGGGAGAAAACTATGTGTCGCCGGATTCACGCACATATAAAGATGAGACCGATTTGAGCAAAAAAGGACGTATGACCGAAAGCTCATCGCGTGCAGTAAGTTATAGTGGAAATCTTGTGGGAGCATACAACAAGTTCTTCAAGGAAGAATCTCTGTTGAGCCTTAATCTCGGTTGGGAAATCAACCGTTCCAACAGTACATCTTCTCAAATGAGCGGCATCGGCTTCTATTCCGACAAATTGTCGTACATCGGCAATGCGGCGGGCTATCCGGACAATCAAGTGCCTTTCGGTTCGCAGTCAGAAATGGCTGATGTGGGTTTCTTCCTCAATGGAACATTCTCTTACCGGAACCGTTATTATGTGGACGGGACTTACCGTACCACCGGTTCCTCGCAGTTCGGTGAGAACCGTCGTTTCGGACACTTTTGGGCTACGGGTGCAGGTTGGAATATCCTGAACGAGAAGTTCATGAAGAACGCCCGCGACTACGTCGACCTGCTGAAATTGCGCGGAAGTGTGGGGTATACCGGTAAGGTGAGTTTCAGTCCATATCAGGCCCTGACGATGTATTGGTACGACGGCTCGTTTGCATACGGCACTGGTATCGGTGCCATTCCCAAAACCATTGGAAACGTGGATTTGTGCTGGGAACGCACCATGACCTACAATATAGGATTGGACTTCAGTATGTTCGACCGTCGTTTGAACTTTGTAGTGGATGCTTATATCAAGCAGACCAAGGATTTGCTTCTTGACAAGGCGAAAGCTCCTTCTACAGGTGTGACCTCAGCGAAGGAAAACCTGGGCGAGTTGGAGAACAAGGGAATTGAGCTGCAATTGGACGGCTATATCTTCCGTACACCTACGTTCAACTGGAAATTGGGTGCATCCGGCTACATCAACCGCAACAGGATTACAAAAATCAATTCAGCGTTGGAAGAGATGAATAAGAAGAATGAGGCAAACTTGTCGAATAGCAAGGTTCCGCTTCCGCAATATGCCGAAGGCGAGTCGGTGACAGCACTTAAATTGGTGCGTTCCGCAGGTATTGACCCGGCTACCGGACAGGAAATCTATATCAAGCGCAATGGAGAATACACGTTCGCGTATGACCCGGCAGACAAAGTCCTGATTGGCGACACCGAGCCGGCATATACAGGAACGGTGAACACCTCTTTATATTATAAAGGATTCGGTTTGTATGCCCTGTTCAGCATACGTGCAGGCGCATGGCTGTACAATACCACCCGTGCCTTTAAGGTAGAAGGTACAGACCCAAGACAGAATGCCGACCAGCGCGTGTTCGACGACCGTTGGAAGGCTCCCGGTGATGTGGCCATTTACAGGGATATTGCGGATAAGTCCGCTCCGAAGCAGACCGACCGTTTTGCCGAGAAGGAAAACACACTGACGCTGAGTTCACTTAATCTTACGTATGAATTCCCTGAGAAAATTTGTCAAAAGCTCCATATGCGCAACCTGCGTGTAGGGCTGAACGTGACCGACCTTTTCCGCCTGTCTTCCGTGAAGATTGAGCGCGGAACGGACTACCTCTACAGTCAGGGATTCGAGTTCTCGGTAAGTACGATATTCTAATCTTAAAAGGAATAAGCGAAGATGAAAACGATAAGACTTATATATGTGTGTGCGATGATGCTGACGATGTCGGCTTGCGAAAATTTTCTGGACATTACCCCCGAAGGACAGGAGAAGCGCGATGACCTTCTGTCTACAGCCGATGGAATTGAGGATGCCATGTACGGGGTGTATTCCCAGATGCGCGGGGAGAACCTTTACGGCAAGGAGTTGTCGTTCTCTGCGCTCGACATCATGGCACAGTATTTTTATTCTTATGGTAATTACAAGGCGGAGAATCTGCTGAAGTATAATTATAAGTACTCTACGGTAGAAAGTACTTTCGAGGGGGTGTGGACGAGCATGTACGCCAATATCTCCAATGCGAATTCTGTGCTCAACTGCGATTTGGTGAATGGGGCCACGGAATATCCTTACAGTATTTACAGGGGAGAGGCATTGGGTCTTCGTGCTTTCATGCACTTCGACCTGTTGCGCCTGTTCACGGAGCAGATTACGCGCAACCCGAATGCATCGGGGATTCCATACGCCACTGAGTTTTCTCTGAACACTCCGGATTTTTCCACGGCGGCTCAGGTCTACGAGAAAATCATTGCCGACCTGAAACTGGCGGAGAGCCTTTTGGCTGATGAAGGCCGCTATGTCGGCGAAAGCGACTATATGCAGATGCGTCAGATTCATTTCAACGTGCATGCCGTGCGTGCTACACTGGCACGTGTATACCTCACGATGGGCAATTACGGGCAGGCCGAGTATTATGCACGCAAGGTGATAGATGAGAGCGGACGTTCGCTGGTGCGGAGAAACGAGCTTGTGGGGGATGTGGCCGGTGTGCTTTCCCGTACGGAGGCTGTTTTCGGCATTTATTCTGCCACAGAATTCTATTCCTACGTATATGACAATCTGTGGCTCACCACTTCGTTCTTTGCTTTGAGTCCCCGTTCGGATTACGATACTTTTTATACATCCGAAGACGGTTCCGACTACCGCCTTACGGCGTTCTTTACGACCACTCTGGACGGTGTTTTGCGCTTTACCAAAATCCTGGACCAGTATAAAAAGGATAGCAACGAGGCAAACCGTCCTTCCGACATGATACCAGGCATCAACTTGATTCGTTTGCCGGAGATGTACTATATTGTGGCAGAGTGTCTGACACGCGATGGGCAGATTGAAGAAGCTGCGAAGAAGCTGGATGCCGTTCGTGCCAGCCGCGGTATTGAAATCTCTACCGACTGGAGCGTGCAGACGCAGGAAACCATGCTCGACCTGATTAATGCCGACAGATATAGGGAATGGATTGGTGAGGGACAGTCGTTCTATAACATGAAACGCCAGAATATGACGATTACCAACCAGAACGGGGAGAAGATTTCTCCGTCGAATAGTGTGTATGTGGTTCCCGTTCCCGATATTGAATATGATTACCGAAACTGATAAAAAAGGAAATATATGAGAGTAGCGAATTTGTTGATGAAGGCATCGCTGTGTATGCTTCTGCCGGCAATGTGGTTGTTGTCATCGTGCTCGGAAGACTATATGGTGTATGATGCAAGTTATTCCGGCATCTACTTTTCCGATGACACGTTGAAATACTCTTTCGGAGTGACTTCGGTGGATATCCGCGAGAAAGAATACCGCATTCCCGTATATCTTATGGGAGCGGTCAGTTCCACCGACCGTACGTTCTCCTGTATGGTGGAGAATAGTTCCACGGCTGTAGAGGGCGTGCATTATACGATTGGGACTCCGGTGATTACAGCCGATTCTGTGAACGGATACATTCCGGTGAAGATTTTCCGCGATGCGTTGGAAGGGAATTATATAGACGGCTTTGTACGGTATAAACTGCCTATCCGTCTGGTGGCGCAAGGGGATTTCCGGCCCACGCTCAGTACGAAGGAACAGGTGTGCGTGCTTGTATTCGACAATGCCACCGAACAACCCGACTGGCTGGACTATAAAGGCGATAAGATCTGGTATGTAAGTGAATACGGTGTATGGCATCCTTTGAAGTTCATCAAGATGGTGGAATACTTCCATAAGATAAAGGATATTTTGCCGGAGACCTATGCCAGCATGGTGAAAGTCTATGGCGAGAATTTAGAGCATGTGGAGTATGCCAGTTTCTACCAGTACCAGACCATCATGAACAAGTACGTGTTTTATCCCATGTACGAATACTTTGCCGCGCCGGAGAATCGAAACGAAATTCTGGCGATGTATCCGGACTTTCCGTTCGATTTCCCGAATCCGTATGATTAACGTTTGAGAACATTCACTTTAAAACAGAGAGACAGATGAAGCTGTGGAATAATATTTTATTGATAAGTTGCCTGTTTGCCGTGTTCGCTTCCTGTTCGAGGGATGATACGACAAACGGTACGGGAGCCATTTCAGAGATTACCATTGATGAAAGTTCTTTGAAAGCGGTGTACGATATAGATAAGAACGAGACGCTTACCATTACACCCAATGTGACCCAGTCCATGTCAGGAAAACCTTTGGCCTATACGTGGGAGATTGAAGAGAAAGCCTATTCGCATGAGCCGCAACTGGTATATGTGGGCAATGAGCTGGGCAAGTTCCGTTGCCGTCTGGTGGTGGAAAATGAAGATGGAAAGAGTTTCTATCCCTTTACGCTGAACGTCAATTCACCTTATGAAGAGGGCGTCACTGTCATCAGTCGTGATGCCAACGGAAAGAGTATGTTGTCGTTCATGCTCAAACAGCGTGTGGAGGGCGTGGCTGACCACTTCGATGAGGGTGATTGTTTTGTATTGAACAATCCCGACTACACTTTTGCCGACAATGTGACCGACGTGTTGCAGTGCAACAGCAGTCTATTGTTGCTTTGCAAGGGGAAGGGGACTGCAGAAAATCCGCCTGTGATTTATTATCTGAACGCCAAGACTTTTGTGGTGGAGAACGAGATACGTGTGCCGGAATTTGCGTCCAGTTTCCATCCTTACAGGGCATTGATGCCAACGAATACTACGGCGGGAACGCTTTATCCCATATTGTGCGAAGACGGTAAGATATATGAGTTCTCCTCTACGGAAGGTGCGGTAGCTATGACGGCCCGATACAAATCTACCTATTCGCTTTGCGGGGCGGTGTATGATTCAGGTTCTATGAGCTATAATGATGTCTATTTGTGGGATAATGAACTACAAGGCCTGACTATGCTGTACAACAACTACGGCCCCTATCTGTGCAGTGACAACAAGGGTGAACAGGAATATCTTGTGGATGTCAACAAATTGCCTTTGGAGAAACTTAAAGAGAAGAATTATTTTGGTGAAGGAGGCGAATTGCAGTCCATGTTCATTCCGCGTGCCGTGGGCGGACGTTCGATTTACGGGGAACGCATGATGGTGGTTGTAAAGAAAGGCAACAAGTATCAGAAATATGACTTGCGCAACGCATTCTATACCTATGATGATAACACCGGAAAGGTTGTATTTGACAGCAAATACATGATAGCGGGAATCGGCAATAACGGGGGACTCACTCCGAATTCGCCTCATGTGGCCACCACACTTTACGGTTATCTGCTCTATGGTGTCGGCAATAAGGTGATGAGATGGCTCTATGCCCAGACACAACATCTGAAGGACGCCAAGGAACTTGCTACGGTGGGTTCGCCGGAAGCTGTGATTACCTCAATGGAACTGAGCGAAGACCATACCGAAACCTATGTGGCTTTCTATGAACCGGGTGAAGAAGGTTTGAACGGGCACGTGTGGGTTATCAAGACTGAGGATGGCACACTTTTGCGCAAGTACGACAATGTATGTTACCGCCCTGAGAAGATAATTTATAAACGGAAATAAAAGACACGCGAAATGATACAGAAAAAAAGAACAGGGCTTGTGGTGGCCGGGTTGCTGGCTTGTCTTGTGGCCGGGGCACAGACCTTGCATGTGAAAGGTACGCACGACGGCGGAGATGTGGAGGCACTTGAGCTTTCCATCAAACCGGTCGGAGGTGTCGGCAATCCAGCAGGTGTGAAGATGATTGTTTCCGGAAATAAGTTCGAGTGTGATGCCGAACCGTCGGAGACCGGTTTCTATATGCTCTACGGCCGGCTCGGACAGGAAGTGCAACTGATGACACCGGTATATACTCCCCATGCGGACGGAACGCTCCCGCTGAAGACTTATATCGACGGCAAGCAGTTGTGCGTGAAGTCCGGCAACGACAATAAGGCACTTACGGCGTTCAGCAGGCTGGTGGGAGAGAAAGACATGTATTTCTGGACACAACAGCAACAAATAGGCAAGGAGGCCTTGCTGCCTTTCCTGAAATCCTATCTGTCGGCGGCCGATTCTATCGCGGCGAAATACAAATGTTCGGAACCCGTGCGACAGTATATGAACCTTTGGGGATATTCTGCCATGAGCGGCAACTACAGTGCCATTCCGCACGCATTAGGAATAAAGAAGAGTGAGCTTCCGTTTGGTGAGGATGAATTGTTTGCCGATTCGCATAAGATGCTGGACACTCCTTTGGCCTCATGTTTCCCTGCCGTGTTCCAGATGATACTGGCGGAACTGCCGAAAGGGGGGATGACTGAGTCGCTCGAAGCACTGTTTGCCGATTATTCATCGGATGTGATACGCAAGCGCGTGGCGGACCTGGTGGCAGAACGTTTCGTGACCCGTTTCAATTACAGCGGTGACTGCGAGAAGGGAATGGCCGAGTTGAACAATGCCATAGCCAAGTATGGGGTGGATGCACGTTATGCCGATGAGTTCACCAAGCGATATTCGTCGGTGAAGGGGGCAGCGTTTCCCGATGTGGAACTGGTGGATGCAGATGGCAATAGAATGGACTTTTCGTCCTTCAAGGGATATTATGTGTATGTAGACCTGTGGGCTTCGTGGTGTGGCCCGTGTTGCCGTGAGGTGCCTTTCCTGAAAGAACTTGAAAAGGAGTTGCAGAACAAGAACGTGAAGTTCCTTTCCATCTCTCTCGACAAGAACCAGAAGGCATGGAAAGACAAGATGAAGGCTTTGGACATGCATGGCAACCAGTGGATTGACCCCAACGACCAGTTGGCTAAGGCTCTTAATGTGCAGGGCATTCCCCGTTTCCTTATCTATGACAAGAACGGTAATCTGTACAATGGAAACGCACCGCGTCCGAGCAATCCCGAAACGTTGCATATCCTGGAGAACCTGAAATAAACGTATCTCACCGTATAAAGGGAACCACCCGGCTCATTCCGAAGAACGGATAGAGCCGGGTGGTTTTTTTGTGATTTGCCGGCAGGTTGATTGCCTGCATCTTTTGCGGTAAAAAAGTATAATCAGTCGGCGTTCCATTGCACACAGGTCTGCGCCAAATTGCACACAGGTGAGCGTTTCATCCTTCACAGGTCTCCATTCCATCGCACACAGGTGAGCGTTTTCCTGACAATCCCGTATGCTTTTAGTTGTTTCTTAAGTGTGTGTGAAACAGTATCTTGTCTGCTGTTTTTGAAGTGCCTACTTCCGCATCAGTTTTTCGAGGGTTTCCGCGCATTTTTCCATCAGCCATTTCGGGGTGGATGTGGCTCCGCAGATGCCGGCCGACCGGCAGTCCGCAAACCATGACGGGTTGATTTCCGCCGCATTGTCGATGAGGTAAGCGTGCGGGTTAATCCGTTTGCACTCGTCGAAAAGCGCATGCCCGTTGGAACTCTTCTTGCCGCACACGAACAGGATTACGTCGTGGCGGGCGGCAAAGTCGCGGATGTGCGGCATGCGGTTGGCCACCTGACGGCAGATGGTGTCGTAATAGCGGAAGGTGGCTTGCGGGGAGATGTGCTCTTCGATGTATTTCACGATGCTGCGGAAACCGTCCAAGGGTTTGGTGGTTTGCGAATACAGGCAGATGTCTTTGGTGAAATCCAGTTTCTCCGCATCTTCGAGCGATTCGATGACGATGGCTTTTCCTTCGGTCTGTCCCACCAGTCCGAGCACTTCGGCATGGCCGTTCTTTCCATAGATGACGATTTGCCTGTCCTGCGGGCCGGTGGAGTCGTAGTCTTGTTTGATGCGCTCCTGAAGGTGGAGCACGACGGGGCATGTGGCGTCGATGATTTCAATGCCGTTTTGCCGCGCCTGTTCGTATGTCTGCGGAGGCTCTCCGTGCGCACGCAAGAGAACCTTCGCCTGTTTCAAGGCATCGAAGCGTTCGTGGTCGATGGTGATGAGGCCGGCTTTTTTCAGCCGGTCGCATTCTTGTCCGTTGTGCACGATATCGCCCAGGCAATACAGCGTGGAGCCTTTTTCCAGTTCCTCTTCCGCTTTCCTGATGGCACGTGTGACACCGAAACAGAAGCCTGAGCCTTGGTCAATTTCTACTTTCATGTGCGTTTGGGGCTGATGGGATAATAGAGTGTCCCGCGCCGTTATTGTGCGGCGCGGCGGTATTGCGCGAGCAGCCATTGCTGCTGTTCGGGTATGCTCATGTGGCTGTTGTCCAGTTCCACGGCATCGTCGGCCTTGCGCAGCGGGCTTACGTCGCGTGTCATGTCGATGCGGTCGCGTTCCTTCACGTTGTGCAGGATTTCCTCATAACTTCCCGGTTCTCCTTTGGCCTGTAGCTCGTCATATCGCCGCTGTGCCCGTATTTCGGCCGTGGCCGTGACGAATATCTTCAGTTCGGCGTCGGGAAACACCGTCGTGCCGATGTCCCGCCCGTCCATGACGATTCCTTTGCCTTCGCCCATCTGCTGCTGTTGGCGCACCATGGCTTCGCGTACGAATCCGACGGCAGCCACCGCGCTGACTTTGGATGATACGGCGAGCGAGCGTATTTCCTTTTCCACGCACCTGCCGTTCAGGTAGGTTTGCGGCGCTTGTGTGTCGGGGTCTGTGCCGAACCGTATTTGTATGCGGTCGATGTCCTTACGGAGTGTTTCCGTGTCGAGCCCGTCTTCATTGGTCAGATGGTTTTCGATGCAGTAAAGTGCCACTGCACGGTACATGGCTCCGCTGTCGATGTAGGTATAGCCGATTTCCCTGGCCAGGTTTTTGGCCATCGTGCTTTTTCCGCAGGAAGAGAAGCCGTCGATGGCTATGGTAATCTTTCTCATTGTATGATAATGGTTATAAGTTGTAGGCTGCGTTGAATACGAGTGAGGGGGCCGAGGCATGGTATTGCGCATAGGCCACGCCGAATCCGAAGCGGGAAAGGCGGATGCCGGCTCCGGCACACAGGCCGGCGGCATGCGAGGAGCCTGCCGCCTTCATCTCGCCGGCTTTCCTGAAGTTGTAGCCGAGCGAGAGGTACATATAGTCGGTGGGCAGGTAATCCACTCCCACGACGATGTGGTTCAGCAGGATTCTTCCTTTGGATATGTCCTCTCCCGTGCTGAAATAATGCTTGCTGCTCCAGCGTGTCAGGTCGACGAGCGTGGCCGATATCCTGAACGGGGCATGATAGAATCCTTTGGTGAATCCCATCTGCAGCGAATAGGGCAGTTTCTCGTGCGAATCCCCGAAGGCTTTGACTTGTCCGCCCAGGTTGCGGGCCGCGATGGAGAAGGAAAAGTCTGTCTCATCGTTGTAGTAGTTGAGTCCCAGGTCGGCAGCGAGGGCCACGGAAGAGAAATGACCGTAGTGCGAGTAGATGATTTTGCCGGTTGCGCCGCCGGCCCACCTGTCGCTCAGGTTGTAGGCATACATGCCGCTCACGGCAAGGTCGGTGGGCGAGAAGCTGCCCGTCACGGTGTTGTCGGCGGTAGTCTCGTTCATGCTTCCGTAGTTGACGAACTGTGCCGTGACGCCCAAGGTGGAACGTTCGCCCAGAATCTTGACAAACGCCGCGCTTCCGGCATGGCATCCCTGCATGTAGGTCATGTAGTTGAGGCTTATCGTCTTGTCGCTCACGGAGGTGAGAAGGGCCGGATTGGCAAAGACAAGCGTGGCGTCGTCTTCCACCAGCGATATGTTGCTTCCGCCCAACGCCGTGGAATGGGCCGACACCGGCAGTTCCATGAAGTTGAACACGGAGTTGCTCTCCTGTGCATGGACGGCGGCGGCCGCACATATATATAATAAAAGAATGAACTTTTTCCTCATCTGCTGTCAAATTCGTCCCAAAGATACGGCATTTCTCAAAAATCCGGATGAAAATCGCGTGATAAATTGCTTTGCGCGCATTCATCTTTTCATATAACGGCGAAAAAACGCATTTAGGGTGTGAGACCTCAAAAAATACTTGGAAAATAAAAAAAATAGGGCAAAGGCATGAGAATCTGAAAAAATTGTGCTACATTTGTCCCGATATGAAGAATACGTAAAAAAGCAAAATACATTATGGAAGTTAAAAAATCACTTAAAGCGGATTTGGAAGGCAAGAAGAGTACCGGCTTGCTGATAGGCTATGTGCTGACTTTGGCTGTCATGTTTGCGGCGTTCGAATGGACGCAGCGCGACAAGAAAGTTGTGGAGATTGAGCCTGTGTTCGAGAGTACGTTCGAGGAAGACATGATTCCCATTACGCAACAGAAAGAGGTGATGGCGCCCCCTCCGGCTGCCGCTCCCAAAATTGCTGAAATCCTGAATATCGTGGATAACGAGACGGAACTGGTGGAAGAAGAGGTGGAGACAACCGAGGAAGTCAATCAGGCTATCGTGACCAATGCAACGGGAACAGGTACTCCCACGGCTGCTGCTCCGGCCGGTCCGGTTGTGGAAGAGGTGGACGAGAATCAAATCTACGATGTGGTGGAGGAGAACCCCCGATTCCCCGGCGGTGAAGAAGCCTGCATGAAGTGGCTGGCAGAAAACATCAAATATCCGAGCATCTGTGTGGAACAGGGTATCCAAGGACGTGTATATGCGCAGTTCGTGGTGAACAAAGACGGTTCTATCGTGGATATCAAGGTGGTACGTAGCCCGGACCCCTACCTCTCGAAAGAGGCCGAGCGCGTGCTGGCCAAGATGCCGCGCTGGAGTCCCGGTAAGCAGAGAGGTAAACCGGTGCGCGTGAAATTCTCTTTGCCCGTAATGTTCAGATTGCAATAACATAAAATATAAACGATAAAAAAGAGGTTGCTCACGGCAGCCTCTTTTTGATTCTCATAATTCGAGGCTATGGATAATTGGAAAGAGGTTCTGGAAAAAGTCAATGCTGAGATTGCACGGATGACATTCGACCGTCAGCCGGCAGGATTGTACGACCCTATCAGGTATGTCCTGTCGTTGGGCGGCAAGCGAATCCGCCCTGTGCTGATGCTGATGGCTTACCAACTGTATAAGGAGGATATGGAAAGTATCTACAGTCAGGCGCTCGGCATAGAAACATATCATAACTATACCTTGCTGCATGACGACCTGATGGACCGTGCCGACATGCGGCGCGGAAAGATGACGGTGCATAGAAGATGGAACGACAACACCGCCATATTGAGCGGCGACTCCATGCTGGTGCTGGCTTACCGCTATATGCAGCAGGGATGCCCCGCGGGAAAGTTGGGCGATGTGATGGGAGTGTTTACCGAAACCGCACTGGAAATCGGTGAGGGACAACAGTTCGATATGGACTTTGAGACCCGTGACGATGTCAGCGAAGAAGAATATATCGAGATGATTCGCCTGAAGACTTCCGTGTTGCTCGCTTGTGCCCTGAAGATAGGTGCGCTTCTGGCCGATGCCCCTGCAGAAGATGCCGGATTGCTTTACCGGTTCGGGGAAAACCTGGGACTGGCGTTCCAGCTGCAGGACGATTTGCTGGATGTATATGGCGACCCGGCGGTGTTCGGAAAGAAAATCGGAGGCGACATCCTGTGCAATAAGAAGACTTATATGCTGATTAACGCCCTGCGCCTGGCCGAAGAGCCCGACAAACGTTCTTTAAAAGAATGGATGGCCCGTCCGGCTGGTTCGTATGTGCCCGAAGAAAAGGTGAAGGCGGTTACGGCATTGTATGACAAGCTCGGCATACGCCGGTTCTGTGATGAGAAGATACACGGATATTTTGAGGAGGCCCACCGCGTGCTCGACAGCGTGCGGCTTCCGGAAGACCGTAAACGTCCGTTGTGGGAATTGGCGTTGAACCTCATGGGGCGTAAATGTTGATGATATCAGGAATAATAGATACACACGCGCACCTCTACGGAGAGGAGTTTCAGGACGACATAGAAGACGTGGTAGGCCGCGCCCGCGAATGCGGCGTGGAGAAGATATTCCTTCCGAATATCAACGAGTCGACCGTGGACCGCATGTGCCGGCTGTGCAACCGATGGCCGGGATTCTTCTATCCGATGATGGGGCTTCATCCCACCGATCTTGACGAAAATTATATGCAGACGCTCGACCGCATGGAAGAACGGCTCAAGGGTCCGCATATATATATAGGTATCGGAGAGGTGGGGCTGGACTATTATTGGGAACGCACCTATTATGAAGAACAGAAAACCGCCTTTGTAAGGCAGGTGGAATGGGCCTTGGCATACGGACTTCCCCTGATGATTCATTCCCGTTCGGCGCAGAAAGAACTGGTGGAACTTCTTTCACCTTATAAAGGAAAAGGGCTGCGCGGCGTGTTCCACAGTTTTGGCGGAACGGCGGACGAGGCAGAGGAACTGCTTTCATTCGACCATTTCATGTTGGGGATAAACGGTGTGTTGACGTTCAAAAAGTCCGGATTGCCCGACGTTCTCGGTACGATTCCGTTGGAACGCGTCGTGTTGGAAACCGATTCGCCTTATCTTACGCCGGTTCCCTACCGCGGCCGTCGCAATGAGAGTGCATATATTTGTCACACCTTACGGAAGATGGCGGAAGTCTACGGCCTGCCCGTGGAAACCGTGGCGGAACAAACCCGCAAAAACGCTCTGGAAACCTTCACACGCGCCCTTTGACCGCGAAATGAAAGGCCAAAAATTAAATTTTTGCGGGGAATGATGATTTTTTTGCCGGAGTATGATGCTATTCCAGAAAAAAAAGAATATTTTTGTAGCTGAAAAGAGGCGCGTATCGTATTTTTTTGTAATTTGCGTCCGTTTTAGAAAAGGAGAGATGCTCGAGTGGCTGAAGAGGCACGCCTGGAAAGCGTGTATACGTCTAAAGCGTATCGGGGGTTCGAATCCCCCTCTCTCCGCAAAGAAACTATGAGGAATATAAATAATACATTAATAATTAATCTTAAAAAAATTAGACACACAATGAAAAAGTTATTTGCAATTGTTGCGATGGTCGGAGCTTTGTCATTCGGCGCTACTCAGTCGATGATGGCTCAGGAAGAATCAACCGAGGCAGGAAACGATACAGCTGCCGTTCAGGTGGACAGCGCTGCTGTTGAAGTTGACGAAACGGCAACTGAAGCCGAGGCTCCTGAAGCGGCTGCTGCTCCGGAAGAAGAAGGTATCCATAAGGAACTGAAGACAAAATTCATCGAAGGTGATGCAAGCTTTATGTCATTGGTAGCCGTAGCATTGGTTCTCGGTCTGGCATTCTGCATTGAGCGTATCATTTATCTTACTTTGGCTGATGTTGACGCTAAGAAGCTGATGGCTCAGATTGAAGAAAAACTGAAATCAGGTGATGTGGAAGGCGCAAAGACCATTTGCCGTAACACACGTGGCCCGATTGCTTCTATCTGCTATCAGGGCTTGATGCGTTTCAACGACGGCGTTGAAGACGTTGAACGTTCCGTTACAGCTTACGGTGGTGTACAGGCCGGTTATCTGGAGAAGGGTTGCTCATGGATTACCTTGTTTATCGCAATGGCTCCTTCACTCGGATTCTTGGGTACTGTGATTGGTATGGTTATGGCGTTCGACCAGATTCAGGCTGCAGGTGATATCTCTCCGACGGTCGTTGCAGGTGGTATGAAAGTGGCCTTGATTACTACAATCTTCGGTATCATCGTAGCATTGGTGTTGCAGGTATTCTACAACTATATCCTTTCAAAGATTGAAGAAATCACTTCCAACATGGAAGAGGCAACCATCTCTTTGCTGGATATGTGCATGAAGTATAACTTGAAAAAATAAATAGAGCGACAATGGCAGCAAAAAAATATATGGTGTCATATTATGTCCTATATGCATGCTTCGCAGTAATCATTGCAGTGTTCGCATGTTTCTTCTTATGGGGCTATGACAATCCGGTAGGGGACTATAACGCGCCCTACTGTACGGAAGGCTTAATGTGGTTGATGTACGGGATGTTTGCCGTTACGGCAATCCTGGCTATCTGGAGTATCATTTGCGGCGTGCGCAATGCTATGGGTACGAAAGGTGAGAATATCAGCGGCGTTCCCGGCGGTATGGTGACAACAATCGCTATGGCGATTATGATTGTTTCTTTGGTCGTTGGTTGGGTTTGCAACAT
Source organism: uncultured Paraprevotella sp. (assembly GCA_900548345.1). Taxonomy (GTDB): domain Bacteria; phylum Bacteroidota; class Bacteroidia; order Bacteroidales; family Bacteroidaceae; genus Paraprevotella. The sequence continues at coordinate 48,801 of URKA01000008.1, forward strand.
GAACGAAACCGACTTTACGGCGGCTGACGGCACGGTTACTTCCGCCACGATGGTAACAGTTTCAGATATGTTCATCTGGTCTATCTATATCATGACGATTGCCACTACATTGGCTACCATCCTGAACATGTCGGGAATCATGAAAAAGAAATAATAAGGTTACGTCTAAAACAAGTAGATAATGGGAAAGAAGAAAAAAGTGCCCGGCTTGAATACCAGTTCAACTGCGGATATTTCTTTTATATTGCTTATCTTCTTCCTTGTGACGACATCAATGGATACGGATTCTGGTCTGGCAAGACGCTTGCCGCCTCCTCCCGAAGATGACCAGCAGGAAGCAGAGATAGACGTAAAGGAAAGAAACGTGTTGAAGGTGCGTATCAATGCGGCTGGTAATCTTTTGTGCGGTGATGACTTCATCGAAATCTCACAATTATGTGACCGGGCAAAAGAATTCATCAAGAATGAGGACAATCGTCCGAATCTGCCGGAGAAGCATGTGAAGAACATTGATTTGTTGGGACAATGCGTCATTACGGACAAACATGTGATCTCAGTGCAGACCGACCGCGGTACGAGCTATAACATATACTTCCAGGTTCAGAACGAATTGATTCGTGCATATAACGAATTGCGTGATGAACTGAGCAAGGCCAAGTTCGGACGGGTGTATGCCGCTTTGAGCGATGAGCAGCAAGCTGCGATACGTGAGTATTACCCCCAGAAGATTTCTGAGGCAGAACCTAAAAATTATGGAGGGAACAACTAATGAGCAGATTTAACAAGGGCGGCAGTCGAGAGATGCCGGAGTTGAATACATCTTCACTTCCTGACTTGATTTTTACCATTCTGTTCTTCTTTATGGTGGTAACTACAATGCGTGAGGTGACATTGAAAGTGAAGTTTACAGTGCCTTCCGGTACGGAGCTGGAGAAATTGGAAAAGAAATCGGTTGTGTCTTTTATCTATGTGGGACCTCCGACAGACCAATTGAGGCCGGCGATGGGTTCCGGTACGCGTATTCAATTGAACGACAAGTATGCAGAACCTGCAGAGGTGATGGATTTCATTGCAGAAGAACGTTCTACAATGACAGACCAAGCCGCTCAGACGATTTCTTTGAAAGTTGATGAGCACACACAGATGGGTATCGTTACGGATATCAAGCAAGTTTTGCGTAAGTCGTGGGCTTTGAAGATTAATTACTCGGCAACGAAGCGCAATTGACTTTTATATAAGATTAGAAAAAAAGCGAGATTTGAGAAAAATCTCGCTTTTTTTATGATTTAATACTTTCTTGGCCGAAAAAGTATTAAATTTGCATAATCAAACAGTTCTTTTATGAGTATTGCAAATTTAGATGCTCTTGATGAGCAGATCCTGAGGCTGATAGCAGATAATGCACGTATTCCTTTTCTTGAAGTGGCACGTGCCTGTCATGTGTCCGGTGCAGCCATTCATCAGCGTATACAGAAGCTGACGCGTATGGGTGTCCTTAAAGGCTCGCAGTATGTCTTGTGTCCTGAAAAAATAGGTTATGATACATGTGCTTATGTAGGACTCTTCTTGAAAGATCCTTCAGACTTCGACCGCGTAGTGGAAGAACTGCGTCATATACCCGAAGTGGTGGAGTGTCATTATACTACGGGAGGTTATGACATGTTTATTAAAATCTATGCGCGGAACAATCATCACATGTTGAGCATTATCCATGACAAGTTGCAGCCGCTCGGCCTGCAGCGTTCCGAAACGATTATCTCCTTTCATGAGGCAATCAACCGTCAGATGCCTATACCGAATATCGAGAGAAAGGTTTCGGGCTTGTCGGAGGAGAAAATGGAGGAAGAAGTGTAGTGACAGGAGTGGTCACATGTGTTACAAGAGACGCAAGAAGGAAGCCTGTTCAGGCTTCCTTCTTGCGTCTCTTGTAGTCATTGAATGCAAATCTGTATATATGTTTGTCGTCTATGTCGTGAACAATCGATGAGGTGAGTTCCCATTCGTCTGTATTGATGGCCGGAAAGAAAGCGTCCGCCAGGTCCGGAGTATCCTCAATCGAAGTAATGTATAGCCGGTCAGCAATGTCCATTCCGGCTTTATACACGCTTTCTCCTCCGATGATGAAGACTTCTTCTTCCTTCTTGCATTGTGCCAATGCGGCATCCAGATTCGGAAATACCTCTGTGCCGGGTGCCGTGAACTCCGGATTACGGCTCAGTACGATGTTACGTCGGTTGGGTAATGCCCCTTTGGGCAACGACTCGAAGGTTTTTCGGCCCATGATGATGGTGTGCCCTGTGGTGAGCGCTTTAAAGCGCTTGAGGTCATCCGGAAGCCAGTAAAGCAACTTGTTTTCGTGGCCTATGGCATAATTCCGGGCAATAGCTACAATGATTGAAATCATATCTGTTTATTTTAGTACGGACTAAACCGACACGCTGCCGGCGATATGCGGCCACGGGTCATAGTTCTCCAATGTAAAGTCTTCATACGTGAAGTCGAAAATGCTTTTGACATCAGGATTGAGGCGCATTTGGGGTAAAGGACGAGGTTCGCGTGTCAGTTGCAGTTTAACCTGTTCCAGATGGTTCTTATAGATATGCGTGTCTCCTAATGTATGTACGAAATCCCCCGCCTTCAGTCCTGTTACCTGCGCCATCATCATCAACAACAGTGCATAAGATGCGATGTTGAAGGGTACGCCGAGAAAGGTGTCTGCACTACGTTGGTAGAGTTGCAGGCTCAGGCGCCCGTTGGCCACATAAAACTGGAAGAAAGCATGGCATGGCGGCAGGTTCATATTGTCCAGGTCTCCCACGTTCCATGCGCTGACAATAATGCGCCGTGAGTCCGGATTGTTTTTGATGGTGTCTACGGCCTCTTGGATTTGGTCGATGAATCCGCCTTTATAGTCGGGCCACGACCTCCATTGATAGCCGTAGATGTGTCCCAAGTCTCCGTTTTCGTCCGCCCACTCGTTCCATATTCTCACGCCGTGTTCCTGCAGATATTTTACGTTTGTATCTCCCTGAAGGAACCACAGCAGTTCATGGATAATGGATTTCAGATGCAGTTTCTTGGTTGTTAACAGCGGAAAGCCCTCTTCTAAGTTAAAACGCATCTGATGCCCGAAAATACTGATGGTTCCTGTGCCGGTGCGGTCGCTTTTTTCCGTACCCTCTTTCAGGATACGTTCAAGCAGTTCGATGTATTGTTTCATTGTATGTCTGAGACGATATTGTTTATATGATTATTTTCTGATTTGCGCCCTCATCCAGCTGAAAGCTGCCATGCAAAGGAGCACTACACCGATGATGTACAACAAGTCGGCTATGTCGGCAATCCATTCCACAAGGATCAGTCCGATACCCCAGCAAGCCCGGCGTATGGCCGTTTCCTTATATAAGATGGCTTGTGCGGACATGTTTTCGGGGGTTGATGGGGGAATTTGTTCCGTGTGCCGCTGTTTTTCGCGGTTCAGCCGATAGAGCAGATAGATAATCACTCCGATGGCAATGAGTGGGAACAGCAGTATGAGCACTCCCGTCAATATGGCGATGACGCCGGTTATTCCGAGAAGATGCGACATAAACTCGAATATGTTGTGGTCGGCAGGGTCGTCCGTGATATCTTCGTCAGGCCATGCCGATGCGGATGACGAATGATATATGCTGTCGTCCGTCATGGTATCAGACAGTGCCGATGTGGTGTCGGAGTAGGCCACAATGCTGTCTTGAGCCGCTATGCCGGTGATGCAGGTCAATATGAACAGCGTCAGTGTGAAAAACCGTAAGGTGTAAAGTTGTTGTAGCCGTTTGGTCATGGATAAAGTATATATTACGATTCAATGTGCAAATATAAGGAATCTAAGGTGAAATACCGAAAGAAACCGTAAGAAGTGTCCCGATGTTTTTGTACAGTCTCTTTTTTTATTTACTTTTACCGTCAATATGAAAAGAGAATCCATGCCAATTGTCATACCGCAGGAGTTTACCGATTACGCCCGTCATCTGTTGGGCGAGGAGCGGTTTTTGCGTTTTGAAAAAGCATTGTGCCAAAGCCCGTCGGTCAGTGTACGCCTGAATCCTTTGAAATACCCTTCTGCCGGTTTGTCTCCCGAATGTTGTGAAGGATACGATGCCCCCGTGCCATGGTCCGCACAAGGTTTTTATCTGAGGGAACGTCCCTCTTTCACGTTTGACCCACTGTTGCACGCCGGAGCCTATTATGTACAGGAAGCCGCGTCTATGTTCCTTGAGCAAGTGTTGCGCCGTTATGTGGCGGATCCGGTCATGGCGCTGGACCTCTGCGCTGCGCCCGGTGGAAAATCCACACTCCTCCGCTCGTTGTTGCCCGAAGGCAGCCTGTTGGTGTCCAACGAGCCTGTGAGGGCACGTGCGCAAGTGTTGGCGGAGAATATGACGAAATGGGGGCACGCCGATGTGGTGGTGACCAACAGCTATCCGGAGGATTTCGGGAAGTTGAACGGAGTATTTGATGTGGTGGTGACCGATGTGCCCTGTTCCGGTGAAGGCATGTTCCGCAAGGAAGAGGATGCCGTGACGGGCTGGAGCATGGACAATGTACTGATGTGCCGCGACCGTCAGCGTGACATCCTGCGTGATGTCTGGCCGGCACTCAAGTGCGGTGGTCTGTTGATATACAGCACCTGTACGCTCAATCATTACGAAGACGAAGAGAACGTGGCATGGATTGCCGATGAGTTAGGTGCGGAAGTTCTTTCTTGCGATGTGCCGGCCGACTGGGGGATAAGCGGAAATCTGCTGTTGTCTTCCCCTGTCCCTTCCGAGGTGCCGGGTGCGTCAGACGTGCCCGTATGCCATTTCATACAAGGTATGACGCGCGGCGAAGGTTTTTTTATGGCCGTGTTGCGCAAGACCGCTTCGGACAGTTCCGCATGTCAGTGCGAAAACAGCATGTCGGCAAGGTGTGGGAAAGGAAAGCAGAAAAAGGCTGCGATGCGTGAACCCGCCGTTCCTTCCGGATGTTGTCGGTGGCTTCTCCATTCTGATGATTTCGAGTTTCGCGTAAGAGGAGACGTACTGACGGCCGTGCGCAAGGATTTTGCCGACATTGTGGAGCGGCTTTTCAGACAAGTGAAAGTCATGCAGGCCGGCCTCCCCGTGGCCCGGTTGAAAGGTCGCGACTGGATGCCTACCCATGCGCTTGCCCTCTCGTCTGTGCTCGATGTGCATGCTTTTCCTTGTGCGGAAATTACTTACGAACAGGCGGTGGCCTATTTGCGTAAGGAAACCTTCGTCCTGCCCGAAGGAGTGCCAACCGGTTATGTGTTGCTCTTGTTCGGCGGTCTGCCGTTGGGCTTTGTCAAAAACCTCGGTACGCGCTTCAATAATCTCTATCCGCAGGAGTGGCGGATACGGAGCGGTCACCCCGTTCCTTATTGTTTGAAATCCTTGTGCACGCACAAATAAAGGAATAAAACTAAAAAAGGTGTAAAAAAGAGTTTTTGTTGCCTGAAAAGTTTGCAGGTTGGAATTTAAATTTTATATTTGGGGACGAGAGATAAAAAGAATCGGGGATGTTTATGCCATAGTGACATGATGTCGAAGATTAATGGTCGAATTTTAATCTAAGTGCCCTATGAAAGTTTTATTTATCAGGTCCGGATGTGCGTGCCGGCTTCCTTTTGCAGAGAGTTTCTTCCGGAAGAAATTGCAGGAGGCCGAGATGGCGAGTGTTGAAGTGGCGTCTGCCGACATGGCTCTATGGAGTGTCAAGTCAAATGATGCACCGGTGGAAATGACAACCGCTACCGACGGAAAGGGAGATTTGCTTTCAAAAGCCGACCTTGTGGTGGTGATGGAGGAGAAACAGCGTAATCTCCTGAGTCGTTTCATGGATTATGCCTGTTGGAACAAGATTCATTTGTTGACGGAGTTTTGCCGTGGTCGGAATGTTGAACGGACAGATTGTTTCGTGGATTATTCGCGGCAAACGCCCAATGAGGAGATGAACGACGGCTGTATGGGGTTGATTGAACACATCAGGTCGTTTGTGAAGGAACATCTGATGGAGAAGGACAGTCCGCAACCTGCTACTGCCCTTTAAAAGGTATAGTATCCTCCGGACTCCCTGCATGGGTTTCGGAGGATTTTTTTTACTGTTCTTCTTCGTGGGATTCCTGTTTGGCGGCTTCATCATTGCCTTTCGGCAGTGCCGGCGTGTCGAAAAGGCCGTAGGTTGTGCGCAACACCTTGAATTCCGTTCTACGGTTCAGTGCGTTGCATATCTCCTGTTGCTCTTCGGGCAGTCTTTTGATGAACTCTTCCGTCAGCGTGTCGTTTTCGTGCAGGAAGGTATATTTCTCAGTCAGTTTCTTACGGATGATTTTCGGCCGTGATTCGCCGTATCCTATTGGTGTCAGACGGTCTTGTGCGATGCCGTGTCCTATCAGGTAATTCACCACCGACTCTGCCCGTCGTTGGGAGAGCCGCATGTTGTATGCGTCATTGCCGCGATAGTCGCAGTGCGAACTCAGTTCGATAGTGATGTTCGGGTTTTCGTTCAACAGTGCCGTCAGCGAGTCGAGCGACAGGGTGGAAGCCTGTGTCAGTTCGGCACTGTCAAACTCGTAGAACACATTGTCCACCAGTACGGGGGCCGTGATGGAGGCCAGTTCAAATTGCAGCACGTATTCCTTGCTCACGCTGCTCGTGTCGACGCGCAATTCCTCTTTGTGGTTGAGGAAGCCCTTGCATGTGCCCAGAAAGACATAGTCTACATTCGGTTTGATTTCCTGTGTGAACGAGCCGTCTCCCTTTACGCTCAGTTTCAGGTTGGTGCCGTCGTTGCCCACCATGTAAACCAGGCCTTCCGGCAGTTCGTAGCCGTCTTTTTCATATACCCATCCTTTGACCGTAATCAATACTTCCGGACACGAGAAACTCATGATGTGGTCCCATCCGCGGGCATCACCCCGGTTGGTAGTGAAAAAACCGCGGTTGTGCAGTCCGTCAAATGTCATGCCGAAGTCATCGCCGGACGAGTTCATCGGGTATTTCAGGTTTTCCACGCTCCATGTCCCCGTACTGTCCTGCTCGGCCATGAAAAGGTCGAGTCCGCCCATGCCGACGTGTCCGTCGGATGAAAAGTACAGTTCCCCGTTGGGACGGAATGACGGAAACATTTCATTTCCGGGAGTATTGATGGGATAGCCCAGGTTTTCTACCCCTCCCAGGCCGTGGCTGCCTATCCTGATGCGCCAGATGTCAAGGCCTCCCATGCCGCCCGGCATGTCCGACGTGAAGTAGAGCCACTCGCCGTCGGGTGATATGGTGGGATGTGCATATGATGACAGGGTGTCTTTGGTGATTTCCAGCAGTTGCGGAGTGCTCCAGCTTGCGTCCGAGCGGTTTGAAGTGTAAATCTGTGCGTAACGCGGAAAGTCGGGGTCGTGTGTGCAGCGTGTGAAATACATCGTCTTGCCGTCGGGCGAGAAGCAGCAGGCCCCTTCGTCGTATTCACTGTTGACTTCCGACTCGATGGTTTCGGGCATCTGCCATTTGCCTTTCTCGTCTTTTTTGGCCATGAAGATGTCTCCAGCTTTGATGCCGGTAATGCCGCTCAGTTCGTCGCCGGTGGCCTGTGGACGTGTGGACGACAGGTACAACTGGTCCATGTCGTCTCCTGCCAGCATGGGGCAGTAGTCGCTTCGCCTCGAATTGAAGGTGTTTTCTTTTTTCACCGTATACAGGGTAGGCCGTTTGCGCCAGATGGGGGCGAGCGTACAACCTTGCAGTCCGTTGCGTGCCAGTGTGTCATGGGGGGCATATTGCAGGTAAATCTCATAGCTTCTGGCGGCCTTCTTGTAGTCGCCGTTTTTCTTCTGCATTTCGGCCAAATAGAAATATACGATACTGTCGGGATAGTTGTATCGTGCCGCGTTCTGGTAAGAACCGATGGCGCGTGCCGTGAAATTGATGCGCCTGAAACAGTCGGCCGCCTTATAGGCACGTTCTCCGCGTTTGGTGCGTTCCTTGGCCTTGGTGCGCATGTAGGCCTTGCGGTATTCCGTTGCGGCATCGAAGTATTCTCCGATGGCATAAAACTTGTCTCCTTTTTTGACGTTGCTTTCCGCGCTGCATCCGGCGAGGCACAGCGTAACGGCGGCAAGTGAAAAGAAAAGCAGTTTTTTCATCATTGTCATATAGTATGCAAATATAATTTATTTATTTCATTCGTTCCCCTTGCGAGGGAGTTTTTTTGCAGTCCGCCGTCTTTCTCCGTTGCGGCATCTCAGCGTTGAGTGTTCAGGTATATCGGGAGGCTGAAATGCAGACCTGTGAAGAACAAAATGCAGACCTGTGTGCAATCAAACGCACACAGGTCTGCATTTTGTTCTTCACAGGTCTGAAATTTTATGTCATTTCATTCGGGTTTATCGTATCAGCACTTTCTCACGTTCGGTCCGGCCGTCGCGGAAGGTAGTCTGCCGTATGTTGATGCCTTTCTGAGGCCGGTTGAGCAGCATGCCGTTGAGGGAGTAGTAGGCGGTGTGTACGATTTCCGTTTGCGTGCCTTCGGGTGTGTCGATGCCGTCACCGCTGTTCACCTCTATCAACTCGAAGGGGAAACGAACCGGACCTTCTTCCTGAAAACGGATGGTGCCGTTTTCGTCCACATTCCAATATCCGCCGGGGCTGTATATCGCAAGTAGCTCCGTGCCGATGGGCTTGTTGAAAGAGTAGGAACGGATGGTCTGGCTCACCATGTTGGCGCTGGTGTTGATATACAGGCCGTCCTGCAAGGATTTGAACCAGTATCTGGGAAGCGAGGTAGTGGTTGATATTTCCCATTGCTGCGATTTCGGGTCGGTGGTGTTCTTGTCCGTAAAGAAGGCATACGAGCCGTGGGCGTTCGTCAGATAAGTGTCGCTGTCGATGTGACGCACATAATAGTTGCCTTTTGTGATGTGTTGGGCCGAACTTTCCGCCACATAGACATGATAGGTCTGTGCGAACGTCCGTCCGTCCTGAATCGTGTAGCTCACCGTGTAGTCACCCGATGTCTGCAAGTTCTCCAACAGAAGTTCCGGTTCCGTGCTGCCGTCGCTCCACAGCCATGTGCCCTGGTTGAGTGCGTCCGACGGAGTCGGGGTCAGGGTGATGCTTGCTCCGGGTTTGACGATGATTTGTGTCGTGTCAGTCAGTACGTTGTTTCCGACTTTGATGTCGGGGCGTATGCCCAACACTTCGATATGGAATGTCTGTTTGCACTTGCGTCCGCCTTGGTTCTTGAAGATGACGGAGATGTCGTGGTTGGAAGTGACGTGTGTCAGCGTAAGGGATGACCCTGTCTGGCCGTTTTCCCAATAGAAGTTTCCCCAGCCGCCGATTCCGCTCACGGACAATGTCAGCTCATCGCCGTACATGACGCGTGCCGTAAGGCCTGATACCGTTTTTCCTCCGGTTGTCACGGTGGGCTTCATGTTGCTTTCCTCACAGTCGCCTTGTACGGCCAGTGCGAACACCTGTTCGCTCTTCACGCCGTTAGCATTGGTGTATGTGGCGCGATACAGGTAACTCTTGTCGGCCACCACAGTGATGTCTTTTGTGGTCTCACCCGTGTTCCACTGCCAATTGCCGGTGTCCTCCTCGCCTTCGGGAAGTTGCGGCATCAGTGTCACGATGCTTCCTTGCGGGAGGCCCGTGTTGTTATCGGTTGCGTAAGTGTTCTTCAGTCCGCCCAGTTCGTTATGTTCGATGGTCTGTCCGTTATATTGCATCTTGGGAGTCAGCAGTGTCGGGATTTCCTCGGCAGTAGCCTTATGGTTGCGTGTGTTCATGAGCACGGAGTATCCCATGTGGTCATATCCGCCGCTGGTGCTTCCCGCGCCTCCGCCGTCAATGCCCATTTTGTTGCATACGGTCTTGGAGAAAGGCATGGACACTCCCTTGACCCCTTCGTAGTGACCGATGACAGTGCCCCAATACGGGCGTATCTGTTCACCCAGTGCGGGGCCGGTCTGGACCCAGGTTCTGCCGTCGCTCCAGTGGAATCCCGCTTCGCCGTAATGATAGTTGGTCCACGGCAGGCCGCTTACGCTTTGTATCTGTGCCGCCACATATTCGATACCGGCGGCAAGGCGGTTGTCCATGTAAGAGAACAGGTCGTCTCCCTGGTTCCATCCGATATGGGCCAGGTCGATGGCCAGGCCGGCCGCCATGGTGGCATGTCCTATGTCACGTCCGCTTTCCTGCATCTGTCCGAGTTTGCCGTAGGCTCCGGTTTCCAGTTCGGATTCGGCGGTGGTCACCACCAGATTGCCGAGGAATTCGGTGAGACCGTCGTTCAGAATCGGATTGGCCGTGCGCGGGTCGGTGAATGTACCCACCTGGTCATATTTAAAATAAGACAGTCCCTGGTTGTAGATGAACACATCGTCGCAAAGTATACCGATGCTGATGACGGCCACAGCATTGCAGAGTCCCCAGTTGGACCAGTAGTGTCCGGGACACTGCCACCAGCGGTCGGCATTTTCCCATGTACCGTTTCGTCCGCGCAGGAATCCGATGCAGGACGGATACCATACATCCAGCATCCAGCGTCTGAATGCCTGGAAGTCCTCTGCAGCCCAACCTTCGTAGTCACGCATCAGTTCGGCCGCATTGGCAAAGGCATAGCCGTACAGTCCGGCAGCCAAGGCATAATTGGAATTGCCACCGATGCCTTTGGTGGTGCGTGCCCATGCGTTCAGCACCTCTACGGCTCTCTTGGCGTTGGCTTCGTTGCCGTCAATTTTCCAACGCAGTGCATTCTGATAAGCTATGGTTGCGCCACGTGCGGCATTGATGTAGTTCTCGCCTACGCCACCGCCGCGGATGATGGTCTCCACCGGATAGGTTGCTGCGCCAGATTGGGCGAATTCTGCGTTTGTCAGTACGTTGTATGCGGATTTTACAGTGGAGTTGTATTCGCTTCCACTTTGTATTTGTGCCTTGATGCGGTCGAAATCAGCTTCAGTATGCAGTGCGCCGGGGTGTTTGAATCCGCGGTCGGTGTCGTATCCGTCCGTACATCCTTCGTCGTCAAAGACGAATCCCGCGCTTTTTTTCACTTGTGCCAGCGCATTGTTCAGGTAGGTGATTTGTTGGTTGATGACGGTTTGCGAGGCCAGGCCTTCCGTGATAAGTGATTTCGCCATTTCCACTTCGTCCTGATACAAGGCGAGGGCTATGGCCGGATAGGCATTGCCGTTTTGGCTGATGAAGGTTTCGGCCTCTTCCACTTTCGTCTGCAATGCGGTGAAATCACCCGGCGTGCCGTAACGGTAAGCATATTCAAGGTCGTCCGTGAGTGCGCTCAACTGGCTGATTTCACTCGTTGTCAGAGCTTTGTTGTACAGGCGGATGCCGTATACCAGTGTGTTGCGCAGGTAGTTGTCGGCAGAGAACGGCGGACGTCCTATCCATGCGTAGGGTACGCTTGTGGTAAAGTTTGTCGTGTTGGCTGTCGTGGACGTCAGTGAGGCTGCCAATGTGCCGTTGATGTACAAGGCCCCTGTGGTGTTGTTCTGCCTGTACAGTACATGAATCCATTTGCCTTTCTGCGACGGGCTGCCGGTTTCCGCACCGGTTTCGTTGTTGAAGCCGCCGGTGGAATTGGCTATACGCTGTGCATTCAGGCGGTATGCCGAGTATTTTCCATTGGTGGCATCGCAGGAAGCCGAAGTGGAGAAGTTCCACAAGAAAAAGCCGGCACCGGAAAGTGAAGCCGCATCATTTACCCGATAATACATGGAAATGGTGTATGCGTTGTTTTGCCTGAATATTTCTCCGGCAGCTTGTCCCATGTCAAGATAACCGCTTCCGTTTCCAAGGTCCAGCACATGATATTTTCCCATTTCCACAACCTGAGCCTGGTTTTTGAGCGTGGCTGTGGCACCGGAACCCGAAGCATCGGGCACGGAAGTGCCTTTCACTCCTTCGAAATTGTAGTGCAAGCATAAGCTGTTCTTATCCTGTGCATGGACATACATGCCGATAAAGAATGAAAAACAAGCCGTCAATACGAACTTGAGTCCTTTTAATGTTGGTTTCATTTTACGTATATATTATGTGAATGTTACGATAAATATACGTATGGACACAATATATTACGAAAAAGAGATTACTCTTTTAACTCTTTTTAAACTTATGGGCATGTCATGCAATGCTTGGCTTAAAAATCTAAGAAACGTATGTCGGGGTAGGGCAATCAGGGCTTTTGCACGGGTGGAACGCAAGGATGCTTCGTCAGGCCTTGCGTTCGAAAGGAATGCGGAAGCTGCATCCGTTTCTCCATTCCGAACAGCCGTATGCGGTTTTCCCTTTGATGATGTGTCCTTTTCCGCATAGTGGGCATACATCCCCTTCAGCCGGTTGGGCCGTGGCCTCTTCCTTTTTCTTTTTTCGTACGGTTTTCTTTACCGTTTTCTCCGTTGCCGTTCCTGTCTTGCGTTTGTTCCGTCCGGTGGGCGACGCCTCTTCTTTGGTTTCCGTCACGCGCCGGTTGGTGTTGTCGGCCAATACGGTATGCACAATTTCCGCCACCATCTGTTTCAGTTCTTCAAGAAACGTACGGGCTTCGTAGGTTTTCTTCTCTATCAGGCGCAGTTTACGTTCCCATATACCTGTAAGTTCGGCACTTTTGAGCAATTCTTCACGAATCAGGCTGATAAGTTCCACTCCCGTCGGGGTGGCAATCAGTTTTTTGCCGTCCTGACGTATATAATGTCTCTTGAACAGAGTCTGTATGATGGCTGCGCGGGTGGAGGGACGTCCGATGCCGTTCTCTTTCAATGCGTCGCGCAGTTCATCGTTGTCCACCAGCTTGCCGGCTGTTTCCATAGCTCTCAGCAGAGTGGCTTCGGTGTAGGGTTTGGGCGGCTGTGTCCATTTCTCCGCCAGGTCGGGCACGTGCGGGCCGCTTTCTCCTTTCACAAATGCCGGAAGTGTGCGTTCTTCTTCCTGTGTGCCGGGTGCAACCTCCGTTGTCTTACGCTCCTGTGCATACACATCGCGCCATCCCGGTATAAGGATTTGCTTTCCTGTAGCCTTGAACGGGATGCCGGCCGTTTCGCCGAGCACGGTTGTTGTGGCGAACTTGCAATCGGGATAGAAGCAGGCGATGAAGCGAAGTGCCACGAGACCGAACACCTTCTGTTCGTCGGGTGTCAGTCCGTGCGGTGCCACTCCGGTGGGAATAATGGCATGGTGGTCGGTCACTTTGGATGAGTCGAACACTTTCTTGCTTTTTTTCAGTGCGGCACCGCGAAGCGGTTGCAATAATACTCTGTATTCGCCTGCGATTCCGTTCAGTATGCCTTTGCATTTGGGGTAGATGTCATCGCTGAGGAAGGTGGTGTCCACACGCGGATAAGTGGTGAATTTCTTTTCGTACAGCGATTGGATGACCTGCAAGGTGAGGTCGGCAGAGAATCCGAACTTCCGGTTGCATTCCACCTGAAGCGAGGTCAGGTCGTAGAGGCGCGGAGGAGTTTCCGTTCCGTTCTTTTTCACGACCGAGGTGATGCCGAAAGGAGAGTCTTTGATTTGCTCCAAGGCCTGTCGTCCTTCCTCTTCCGAAGTGAATCCGCGCCGTGCGGAGTCGTTCCCCTTATTCTCTCCGTTCTTTTCTTGGGTGGTATTTCCGGTATTTTCTTCTTCCTCCTGTTCCAGTACGGCGGTGAATGTGGTGTCACGGTACACGGTGGTCAGTACCCAATACGGTTCGGGGGTGAAGTTTTCTATTTCCTGTTGCCGGTTGACAATCAAGGCGAGGGTTGGCGTTTGTACCCGTCCGATGCTCAGGACCTGGCGCCCCTGTGCATATTTAAGGGTATAGAGGCGGGTGGCGTTCATGCCTAAAGTCCAGTCACCGATGGCACGGCTCAATCCGGCTTCATAAAGGGACTGGTATTCGCTTTGGTCTTTCAGATTCTCGAAACCTTCTTTGATGGCCTCTTCGGTGAGTGAGGAAATCCAAAGGCGTTTCACGGGACAACGTGCTCCGGCCTTTTGCATCACCCATCTCTGTATCAGCTCACCTTCCTGGCCGGCATCGCCGCAGTTGATAATCATGTCGGCGGCCTGCATCAGTTTTTCTATGGTGCGGAACTGTTCTTCTATACCTTTGTCGTTTTTCAGTTTGATGCCGAAACGCGGCGGTATCATGGGTAGCTGGGAAAGGCTCCACGCTTTCCATAAAGGCGTGTATTCATGAGGTTCCTTCAACTCACATAAATGGCCGAAGGTCCATGTTACCTGATAGCCGTTTCCTTCCCAGTAGGTGCGCCGGTCTTGAGTGGCTCCCAGCACCTTGGCGATGTCCTTTCCTACGCTAGGTTTCTCGGCAATACATACAATCATGCAACTCCTGAATTTGAAATTCCGAGGACAAAGATAATACTTTTCATCGGATTCTTACCGTAAAAGACCTGCTTAATGCGGGTTTTATTCCGTATGGAATTTGTTTCAAGGACAGACAACTTCAATCTGCCCGTCGGGATGAATCCGCAACGGTGTGTAGGGGAAATCGCTTTCTGTCAGCATTTTGATTTCGCGGGCGGCATGGGAGAGGGAATCGGGCAAAGGACCAAGGCCACGTTGCTGCATGAAGGAGTGGATTTGGCCGCCCTTGAAATGTCCGTAGGTGTCGAGGTCGGCTTCGATTAATGGGGCATAACCCAATTTGCTTGATAGGCTGACACGGTAGGGCGTACAGAAGTTACCCAAGCTGTAAGCAATAAGGTGCCCTTTATAGAGTTCTATGGCACGTGGAAGATGAGGCCCGTGCCCGAATACAACGTCTGCTCCGTTGTCTATGCACTGGTGGGCAAACTTTACTACATTGCCCTGTTTTCTACCTAAATACTCCTCTTCATCAAATGGCAGATGGCTGAATTTCAATCCTTCCCTTCCGCCATGAAAGGACACGACCAATATCTGGCATTTGTCGCGCAGGCCGCGGACGATTCGTCCGACCTCAGTCGTGTCGCGCAAGTCGGGTGTGAGCGGACTGATCGAAAATGCGCAGAATCCGAATGTGACACCATTGCGCCTGAATACGGTCGTTTCTGCAACCGGAGAGTGTCCTGCGTAGGCAATTGTTGTGGCTTTTAGTGTATTCCGGGTTGAAGACCGTCCTTTTTTTCCCAAGTCGTTTGTGTGGTTGTTGGCGATGCTCAGTGCATCATATCCGGCTTGTTCGAGCAGACGGATATAATCAGTCGGGGTGCGGAATACGTAATATGTATTAGGGTCTTTGCATTTCTTGATGTCTCCTCCGCTGTCCAACAGTGTGGTCTCCAAGTTGCCGAAGGCGGCGTCGGCGGCGCGTAGCATTGGAGTGACATGTACGAACAGGTGTTTTCCGTCTTCTGCCGGCAGATGTGTGCGGTGTACCGAATCGGGAAACGTAGTGCCGGGCATGATGTCGCCCGTCATGGTTACACGTGCGAAAGCCGTCGGTTGCGGCGGCAGTTCCGTTTGTGGTGCCACTTCGACCGTGATTCCCGGCAGGGTGTCCTCGGCTTCTGAAGCAAGGGCGGCCGGCCGTACCTCCTGTCTGCAACCGTATGGGATGCACATGACGGCCGCCGCACACCACCGGCACAAGATGAAATATAGCTTAGCTTTCATGCGTGATATGAGGAATTGACATGCAAATGTAGCCTTTTTTAGCGTTAAATCTACAAAACAATATCTTTTTGTGCCATAGTTTTCTTACTTTTGCATAAATATTCCAATTGATGAAAGCTATGAGAAAAATTACTTCGAGAACTTATGCATGGATTGTGGCAGTGCTGATGTGCAGCCTGTGCGCATCGTCTTCCTTTGCAACCGACTATCCTACATTGTCCGAGTTGTTTGGGCGTTATACCTTTAGCGGAACGTTTGCCTCTGCCAACGAAACAAGTGGCAAGGCCGTACAGGAGCCGGTGGCCAGAACCGGATATACCATGATTGTCGTGCCCGGAACAGAAGCAAATACGGTGCTGGTGCAGGGCTTTTTCGGTTATGGAGGTGGGCTGACCGCTACCTACAACGAGGCGGAAGGCAAGTTGCACTGTGCTCAGAATGCGTTCTTTGCCTGTGCAAACATAGATATGAGGAGTCTTGACGGCCTGATGGTATATGCCGACGCAGGTGTGGGTAAGTTCTTTGACCTGAATTTCCAAGTGAGCCGTCAGGATGGACAAATTGTCATCACGGCACTTGAGGACGTAAAGTTTACGGCGATGGGCGATGAACGTGACACTTGGACATACGCTTCGGGCTATACCCTGACACGCGAAACGGTGAATGTTCCTGTGGGGAACATCGCTGGCACATGCGATTTCAAGGGCAATGAAGCCATACAGACCTCATACGGTGAACCGTTTGAGGAATTTGAACTGACACTTACGCCGAAAGCTGATGGCAAGGTGACCGTGAAGGGCTTGTTTGACTTCACGGAGGAAGAAATAGAAGCTGATTATTTTGCAGACGGCGGTATCCTGCTGTTCCCTCGCGATTATATCTTTTCCAACGGAGCTTTCATGGGCAGCCGGGAAGGCACTCCCGAAAATGATTTTGCAGATGTGGTCGTAAGGCAGGAGGCTGCACCCTACATGTTGGTAGAGGACGGGAAGCTCGTTACCATGTCTTCTTTTATTGTCAACGGCAAGTATGACGGTGTGCAATCCATGACGCCGGCTTTCTCTTTCTTGGGTGGAGAAGGCGTCCTGAAGAGCGATGGCGTGGATGATGTTCCGGCTGTCGGCACGCCTGTGGTTGTTTCGACAAAGGGAGGTATCCGTGTGCAGGTTGCCGGCGTGACATCTATCGCCGTGTATGACATGCGGGCGGTCAAGGTGGCTGAAGCTACGGCGGCATCCGCAGAGTTTGGCGGACTTCCGGCCGGTGTTTATGTCGTGAAGGTTGGCGGACAAGCCGTCAAGGTCGTTGTGGAAGTAGAATAAGTTTCTTCGGTATATGAAAAGAAATAAGTGGAAACGCTTGCTGAGGTGCCCGGTGGCGGTATGCACGGCGATTTGTCTCGGTGTGTTGCCCTTGCCAGCACGGTCTGAGGTGAGTGCGATGCCCGACATGACGGCAGCGGCTCCTGAGAAAGGCAAGATTCAAGTAAAGGGAGTTGTAGTGGACGAAGAGACCGGCGAGACCATGATTGGTGTGTCCATCCGTGTGCATGGTACAGACATCACGACCATCACGGACATAGACGGTGCCTTCTCGCTGACCGTCCCGGACGGGCGCTACAAGGTACGTTTTTCCTATATCGGCTATACGCCGCTGGAACGGGAATTGACCGCCGGCAACGTGCGTTCTTTCAGCAAAATCGTCCTGTTGCCGGCCGCGACCGCGATGAACGAGGTGGTGGTGACCGGTATCTACGAGCGCAAGAAAGAAAGCTTTACGGGTTCGGCCGCCACGTTCAAGGGAGAGGAACTGAAGAAAATCGGCGCGCAGAACGTGCTGCAAAGCCTGAAAACCTTGGACCCCTCTTTTAAAATCGCCGACAATCTGCAGTTCGGTTCCGACCCGAACCGCATGCCCGACATCGAGGTGCGCGGTAAGAGCAGCATCATGGGACTGAAAGAAGAGTACGGTACAGACCCCAATCAACCCCTGTTTATCCTTGACGGTTTTGAGACCGACCTGCAGACGGTGTCCGACCTGAACATGAACCGCGTGGCCAGTGTCACCATCCTGAAGGACGCCGCCTCTACGGCCATCTACGGTTCGAAGGCAGCCAACGGCGTGGTGGTCATTGAGACCGTGAAGCCCGAAAAGGGACGCCTGCGCCTGAGCTACAAGGGTGACTTCAGCGTGACCATGGCCGACTTGACCGACTACAACCTGATGAACGCCTCCGAGAAGATGCGTTTCGAAGAACTGGCAGGTGTGTATAAGGACCGCACGGGCAATTCCCTGAACCAGCTTACACTTGATAACCTGCATAACGAACGCCTGAAGGAAATTTCCCGCGGCGTGGATACCTATTGGTTGAGCGAGCCGTTGCGCACGGGTTTCGCACAGAAGCACAATCTGTATGCCGAGGGTGGCGAGGAGAAAATCCGTTACGGCATCGGCCTTTCCTATGGCAATACGAACGGCGTGATGAAGGAGTCCCGCCGTCAGACCGTGGCAGGAAACCTCGACCTTATCTACCGCACGGGTAAGTTCCAGTTCAGCAACAAATTGACCATCGACTACCTGCGCACCACCGACCCTGTCGTGCTTTTCTCGGACTACGCGCAGGCCAATCCCTATTACCGCAAGTATAATGCCGACGGCGGTGTGGACAAGTATTTGTATCTTCCTGAGGACGAGGATGCCCCGGTGGTCAATCCCCTGTGGAACGCCAGCCTGAACAACTATGATAAGGGAGACGAGTTCGGCTTCACCAACAACTTCATTGCCGAATGGTTCATCACGGGCGACTTGCGTGCCCGTGCCAAGTTCGGTCTCAGCAAGAGCAATGCCACGGCCGAGACGCGCCTGTCGCCCCAACATACCGATTTCGACAGCGTGAGCGACACGGAGAAGGGCGAGTACACCCATTCCACCACCAAGCAGACTTCATACGAGGGCGACATCTCCGTGACCTACGGCAAACTGTTCGGCGAAGAGCACATGGTGAACCTTGTGGGAGGCTTCAACTTTGCGAACACCGACCGCACGCGGAACGGTTACCGCGCGGTAGGCTTCACCGAGGACCAGTTTGGTGCCCCCTCCTTTGCCAACGGATACCCCGACAGCGGCAAGCCCTCCTACACCGAGAGTACGACGCGTTCCGTGAGTTTCTACCTGAACGGCGGCTATGCTTACGACAACCGTTACCTGTTGGACGTGAATTACCGTAAGGACGGTGCCTCGATGTTCGGCTCCAACCACCGTTTCCGCGACACGTGGTCGGTGGGTGTGGGATGGAATATCCACAAGGAGAAGTTCATGGCAGGTACCGACCTGTTCCAACTTCTGAAGTTGCGCGCCTCCGTGGGTAACCCCGGAAACCAGAACTTCTCCGCCTACCAGGCCTTCACCACCTACCAGTTCAACGGTTGGATGACGAATGTGTTCGGCGCCGGTGTGCTGATTTCCTCGTTGGGCAACCCCGACCTGCAATGGCAGAACACCTTGAACTGGACGGTGGGTACCGACATCGCGATGCTCGACAATCGGCTCAATCTGACCTTTGATATATTCCGTAAGATTACCGATCCCCTGTTGGCCGCCATCACCATGCCCGGTTCGGTGGGCGTGAAGAACGTGATGATGAATGCCGGGCAACAGAAGACCGACGGTTTGGAAGCCACCTTGCGCGTGTCGCCCATCTACAACATGAAGCGCGGCATGATTTGGACACTCAGCTTCAATGCCCGTGCCTACAAGTCGAAATACGAGCACATCGGCAACTCGCTCAGTTCGCTCAACAAGGAAGGACAGGCCTCCGTGATGGGAACCACCCGTTACTACGACGGCGGCAGTCCCACGGCGATATGGGCCGTACGCTCGGCCGGCATCGACCCTGCCACCGGTAAGGAACTGTTCATCAAGAAAGACGGAAGCTACTCCTTCGAGTATGATGTGAACGACGAAGTGGTGGTGGGTAATACGGAACCCAAGATGGAAGGTGTGCTCGGCACGACCTTCTATTACAAAGGATTCTCCTTTGGCTGCTATCTGCGTTATCGGGTGGGTGGCCAAATCTTCAACTCCGACCTATATAATAAGGTAGAGAACATCGACCTGAGCAGCATCAACTACAACCAGGACCGGCGCGCTCTTTACGACCGGTGGTCGACACCCGGTCAGGAAGCGCAGTTCAAGGGCATCTCCATGGTGCAGAAGACCGACAAGTCCTCCCGTTTCGTGATGGACGAGAACACCCTCACGGGCGAGTCCTTCAACGTGGGCTACGAGTTCACGCAGCCTTTCATCAAAAAGGTCGGCCTGTCTTCGCTGACGTTGCAGGCCAACATGAACGACATCTTCAGGGTGTCGACGGTGAAGGCCGAGCGCGGTATCGACTATCCTTTCGCGCGCACCGTGTCTTTCTCTGTATCTGCAATCTTCTAAAACGACTTGTAACATGAAAAAGCTAAAATATATCCTGTTGCCCGTTCTCGTCGTGTTGCTCACGGCCGGCTGCAATAACTGGCTTGAGGTGCAACCCTACGACCAGATGGCCGAGGACGACCTGCTGAGCACGGAGAACGGATTCAAGAAACTCCTGAACGGTATCTATGTGGAGCTGAATGCCGACGAACTGTACGGCCAGACCCTGACCGTGGAGATGGTGGAACTGATGGCCGGCTCCTACATCATCGGCACCGATGCCACGATATGGGGCGACTACATCGACCTGAACAACCGTAACTTCACCAGCAGCTACTGGCGCACCAGGTTGGACAATACATGGAACAAGGCCTTCGGCCTGATTCGTAACTGCAACACGATACTGGCGCAGATTGATGCCAAACGCGACGTGTTCACCGGCAACAACTACAAGCTGATACGCGGTGAGGCCTTAGCCTTGCGCGCCCTGCTGCATTTCGACATGTTCCGTCTCTTTGGTCCCGTCTATAAGCTGACGCCCACCAAGGAGAGCATTCCCTATGTGACGTCCACCGATCTGCAGGTGCAGGAACTCCTGCCCGGCAACGAGGTGATGCGGCGCGTGATAGCCGATCTGACTGAGGCCGAGACTTTGCTGGCCGATGACCCCATCATCACGACTACCAACCACTTGGTGAACCACAACCCCAATGGCGACAATTTTACGGAATACCGCACCCTGCGCCTGAACTACTACGCTGTGCAGGCCCTCCTCGCGCGCGCGTACTATTATATATCCTCCTACGAGGACGGGCAGCAGGATGAGTACAAGGCCAAGGCCAAGGCCTATGCCGAGGGCATCATCAACATCGCCCCCGTGCATTTCCCCTTTGTGAACCGCGTGAACATCCTCGGCACGCCCGACTATCTGGACCGCATCTTCGCTACCGAAGTAATCTTCGGCCTGACGAACGTCAAGCGCAACCTGCTGTTCAAGAACAACAACGACCCCGACCACAGTCCCCGTCCCGTGTTGCGGATGAGCTCCGAACTGATGGAGGCGCCCTACTTTGGCGGTGGTTCCGAATTTGGCGGTTCGATGGACGACTACCGTTACATCGCCAACTGGAAGAAGAACGGAAACGACTATTACTTTTACAAGTACGATGACCTGACGGATGCCGGTCGCATCGAGAACACCATCGTGCCGATGATTCGCTTGGGAGAGATGTACCTGATTATCGCGAGCCTTTACGACAAGGTGGAGGAGCGCCCCGTCATGGGTAGCTGGGCCAACAAGCTCAGGGAGCACCGCGGCGTGGAGAAGATGGACGAGTCCACCTATGCCCCGCGCTACCTGAACTACGAAGCCGTGAGGGAACTCTACGGCGAGGGACAGCTGTTCTACTTCTACAAGCGCAATTATTCCTCCATCCTTACCGTGTTCGAGTCGCCCAGCCAGTTCATGCGCGCCTCGGAGAAACTATTTGTAGTACCCCTGCCCGATACGGAGACAGACAACAGACAATGACGCTATGATGAAACGGATAATAAACTATATGGGGCTTGTCTGCCTTGCCCTGTGTGCCGTAATGACGGCATGCGACGAGCGCACCCCCGACTTGTACAGTGCGCCGAACGGCATATATTTCAACAACCGCACGGCCACCAACCAACTATTAGACTCCACGGCGCTCACCTTCGTCTATTCTGCCGACGACGTGATGAGCATGGACGTGCCCGTGGCTGTGCAGTCCATCGGCCGCCAGACCGATTACGACCGTCCGGTGAACATCCGTGTGTACTCCGACAATGCCGAGGAGGGTGTGGACTACGAGCTGATGACGCCGGCCGTGCTGCCTGCGCACACCTCGTCCTTCAACTATGTGATTCGCGTGAAGCGTACGGCCGCCATCCGCACGGAAGTCAAGTCCATTTACCTGGAACTGTTCTCCAACGACGAGTTCACGACTATCCTTGGTATCCCAGAGGCTGACGGCAAGACACAAACACCAGGCATGCTGAAGTACCGCATCGACTTTGCCGACTTCTATTCCACGGCACCTTTGGGCTGGCGCGCGGAATACGTGGGGGTGTTCTCCGAGCGCAAACTGCGCCTGTTGTGGAAACTCTTCGACACGGTGGTGGACCGCGCCGACTATAATGTGCCGGGACGGATACCTTTCAACCGCTGGATATACCTCCAGCGCGAGGTGGAGAACTACATGGACCTGCAGGCCGCCATCCTGAACGGCTATGAGACGAGATACGAACTCGACCTTGACGCATTAGTCGACCCCGAAGCGGAAGGTGACGAGCGTCGGTTGCTGGATTTCTCACCCGTGGTTTCGGACTAAAGACTGATTGGATATGAAAAAGATATATTATGCAATGTTGTGCCTGCTGTCGCTCTTCGTGTGGCAGGCCTGTGCCGACGACAAAGGTAATTACAGCTATCGGGAGTTGAACGACTTGGGCATCTCCTTCAATGACGCTTATACGGCCATCGCGCGCGATCCCTTTACGGTGAAACCCCAAGTGAGCGCGAAGAACTTCAATCCCGCCGACTATACCTACGAATGGAAGGCTTACGACCAGTCAGGACAACAGGAGACGGTGGTGCTCGGCACCGACCTGAACTTGGATGTGACGTTGGGACTGACGCAGGGCAGCTACCTGTTGGTGCTCAACATCACGGAGAAAGCCACCGGTATCTACTACCAGCACTCCGCCACGCTCAAGGTCAACACGCCGACTTCGGAGGGATGGTTGCTGTTGTGCTCCGACGGAGGCCGCGTGCAGCTGGACATGGTGTCGCACATCAAGACCGTGGACAATGTGTACCACGACCTGCTGAAAGGCACGGAGTTAGAGAACTGGCAGGACCCCCGCCAGCTTGTCTGCGACCCCAACATGGAGGAACCCTTCTACCTCGTGACGGGAAGCGGTACCACACGCTTGGGCAGCAATGATTTCCAGTGGAACGACTCCTACATGCTCGCCAACGAGTTCGGCACGGGCATCTATGAAGGCACCGTGAGCCGGTTGGCCACGCATTTTCCCGGCAAGCTCTTTGTCGATGCGGCCGGCAACGTGTATTACTGCTGCACGCTCATGGGCGACGGCCTGTTCGGCTCCGTGCGCTCCAACGGTTTCTACGTGGCTCCGCAGGTGGGCTACAATGCCAAGGCTACGCAGGTAGTGCCCTCGTTCATGATGTGGGACAAGGGCGGACGCCGTTTCGTGATGTGTGCCAACCAGTTCTATTCGCTCGGCATAGACGACAGTCAGGACATCCCCATGGACGAGATGGCAGCCGATGGCTTCCCGACCGTGAACGAGGGGCTCTTTGCCTGGCCGAAGCGTGCCGACCGTCTGGATTTGATTCACATGGAGAACACGCGCTACGACCGTAACCAAGACGACAACGGCGTGACCTATGCCGTGCTGGGTAAGGGCAACGACCGCTGGCTCTACGGCATCATCCTCGGCAACCTCTACTCCTTTGTCGAGCCCAAATACGGGCCGGCCTACGAGAAGACCTGTTACGTGAGCCTATCGGGTTGCACGGACATCGCCAAGGCCGACCATTATGCTTTCAGTTCCCTGAAGAATTTCATGTACTACTCCGTCGGCCGAAGTGTCTACCGCGTGAACCTCGATGCCACGTCGCCCACGGCCGAACTGCAGTTTGAATTGCCCGAAGGCGAGGAGATCACTTGTATGAAGTTCTATTTGTGGGAACAGGACGACCCTGACAACCGGTCTTACGACCTGATTGTGGCCAGTAAGAAAAGCGATACGAACGAAGGCATCCTGCGCATTTACGACGGGTTCAAGAACGAAGGCAGTTTCCTGAATGCCGAACCTGTGGAGCAATACGGAGGCTTCGCCGATATTGTAGATGTGATTTACAGAGAAAATATAGTATATCGACCGTAAAGATACGACAGAAATGAGAAAACAGGTATTATCGAAAGGATGGGTGCTTGCCGTCCTCTTTTGCATGTGTGCTTTCAACAGTCTGCATGCCGACATTGTCATGACAGTGGATGTGACAGACAAGACCGCTTCCGTGGTGGCTGTGGTCTACCAGACCACGATAGTGGAGATTCCGCTGGACGAAGAAGGGCATGGCGAACATACCTTCCGCCACATCGGGGCCGTCCATGCCAATCTCTTCTATGGGATGGACAGCAAGAAGATTTTCATGGAGGACGGCGATGTCATCCATGTGGCTTTCAACGGAAAGCGTTTCAAGGACGAGGACGTGGAATGGACGGTACAGGGCGGCAGGGAGAAGATTTATCGCTACCTGAATCAGGTGAAACTTTCCGAGTTTTCCGAGGACAAGTATATCCTGCCTTTCAATGAGTTCGTCTCTTTGGTGAGGACAAAGGAAGAGTCGGCCCTGAAAATATTGAAGGCTTGGAAGTTGGACAAGGTCAGTCCGCGTTTTGTCGAGGTGGAGACCGGACGTATCCGGTATGCCTATGCCGCATCGGTGCTGATGTATGCTGCAGGCCATCCGTTTTATGCCCAGGATTCCCTTTACGTGCCGGATGAGGCCTATTATGATGAGGTCAGGAAATATATGGTGGAGGATGCCCGGCTGGTGGAACTGAAAGACTACCGTGAGTATATGAAGGAGGTGGCCAGGATGTTCGGTTGTGCAGGAAAGAAGGCCAAGACACCTTATGAACGTACAATCTGCATGATGGACTATGTGGCGGATAATATCGAGAATGACACGGTGAAGCAGGCTTTGCTGAATGTGCTGGCGATAGAACAGGTGGAACAATACGGTATAAAGGACGTGGACGAACTGACCAACCTGTACAACACCTACGTGACCGACCCCGTATTGCGTGCCGCTTTCAAGGAGAAATGGGATGCCTGGGACATTACGAAGCCCGGCAAGCCGTCGCCCGATTTCCGTGCCTGGGATGCCGATGGAAAATCCTATTCCGTAGCCGATTTCAAAGGCAAGTACCTGTATATTGACCTGTGGGCCACATGGTGCGGCCCGTGCCGCAGGGAAATGCCCTACCTGAAACAGTTGGAAGAGGCGTTTGAGGGGCGTAACATCACCTTCCTCAGTCTGTCCACGGATGCCCGCAAGGCCGACTGGCTGAAAGTGGTGCAGAAGCAGGAGATGACGGGCGTGCAACTCTTTTTGGGACAGGGCAGCCGTTTCCAGACTGCCTACAAAGCCGATGGTATCCCGCATTTCATCCTTTTAGACCCTGATGGGAAAATCGTGAACGCCAATATGCTGCGCCCGTCGTCGGAAGACATACGCGGTTATCTGGAGCGTCTGCCGGGCATGTGACCCGGCTTACTGCTTCTTCGGTATCCTGTTGAAGGCATATTTCATGTGTAGCATGATGTAATGCGGCATGGCATTGGTGTGGACTTCCCTAATGCTTTGTCCGTTGATGTTGATGTAGTTCCCGGACACTTGGTTGAGCAGGTCGAAGGCTTCTGCCACGAAGGTGAGTTTGTCTTGAAGGAAGGAACGTGAAAGCGAGGCGTTCCATACGAGGTCATCTGTATTCATCGAGTGCTCGTTGTAGCCGCGCCGGCTGAACATCTTGATGTCGGTGGACAAGGCCAGTTTCCACGGAAGTCTGACATTCCCAATGATACCGTACTCAAATTCAGAGGCATTGATGTGCTCAAAATCGGTGTGTGTGCTTGTGGCATGACGCCATGTGTACTTGCCGGTGGCAGAGATGTCGAATTTGTGGTGATGGTATTCGAGGGTAAAGTCTTCGTATGCTTTTGTGTAATTCACCTTGTTCAACTGTGACTCGTATGCGCCTTCCACGGCGTTCATTTCCATGGTCCGGGTGTAATCTCCTACAAGCATGTTGCGCAGATGCCATTGCTTTTTCCTGACTTCGTCACTATAAAATCCGCTATTTTATAATTGCCTAATAAATAGAATTTTGTAAATTTGTGTCACCTTAAAATGGGTGACACGTAGCAAAAATGTACGTCAGGAAGAAGAAATATCCATCAGGCAATATCGGCATTATTGTCGTTGAGAAAATCAACGGCAAAATGAAAGAACTCGTTACAATTGGCATTGCCAGATCTGATGATGAGATAGCCTGTTTTGTAAATCAGGGCAAAGAGTGGATTGAACGGGAGAAAGAGCGCAGACATCCCCGGCTTGACCTGTTCGGAGATGAACGCCGTAAGTGTGAGCAGGAGCGTATGGATGCAGAGCGGCTTCTGTCCAATATCACAAACATCATCATCGATGGAGCCGACCTGATACTTGACCGCGTGTTTGACAATGTCGGATTCAACCGCATAGATGATGGTATATTCCGCAAGCTGGTTAAAGCGCGTCTGTCTTATCCTGCGAGCAAATCCGCCACGGTGGAATATCTCAAGAATCATTTTGACGATGATGTAAGCCTGTCAAAGATTTACAGGTATCTTGACAAACTCAGCGACAGTCAGCACCGCATCGTTCAGGAAATAAGCGTAGAGCATACCCGGAAGATATTGGGTGGTCATATCGGGGTGTTGTTTTACGATGTCACCACACTTTATTTTGAGTTATTGCTGTCCGATAAAAGTTTTTGAGCACAGATAAGATTAGGGCTGGCACCTATTGCAGGAGTCAGCCCTTTGTGGTTATTTTGAAGTCGCCAAACTTAAATGAATAACCATGGGTAAAAGTACACATTTTCTCGGACAGCCGTTATATGGTCAGGTAATAAAATTGCTTGATAAGGCAGAAATTCTTGAAATCAGCCGTAAAAACGGTGGAGAACGTTACATTAAGCGCTTTGATGCCTGGACACATCTGATGACGATGCTTTATGCAGTGATAATGCGTCACGACTCATTGCGTGAGATATCAGTGTCCATGCTGGCAGAAGCACGGAAACTGGCGCACCTTGGTGTCTCGATGATGCCGACACGCAGCACACTTTCCGATGCCAATGCCCGACGTCCGGAAGTTATCTTCGAGTCCATATATCGGCAACTCTACGGTCGATACCATCAGGAACTTTGCTCGGACAGCCGAGGCCGGTTGTCGGCAAAATGGATGAGACGTCTGCAAATCATTGATTCCACGACCATTTCCTTATTCTCCAACCTGCTGTTCAAGGGCGTGGGACGCAATCCGAAGACCGGGAAAAAGAAAGGTGGAATAAAAGTCCATACTGTTATCCATGCCAACGAGGGAGTCCCGTCAGATATCCGCTTTACTTCAGCTGCCACAAACGACTCGTTTATGCTCAAGCCTGTCAATTTCCATGATGGAGACGTGCTGGCGATGGACCGTGCCTATATTGATTACGCAAAACTTGAGGATCTGACCGATAGAGGTGTTGTCTATGTGACCAAGATGAAGAAAAATCTCACGTTCGTATTATGGGAAGATATCATGTGGCAGAATTCTATGGGACTTATGGAATACCGTATCCGTCATGTCACATTCTACAAACCTGTAAAGAACGGTGGATTAATCCGCCATCATGCCCGTATAATCAGTTATGTTGACGTGAAGAAGCACAAGGTTATCGACTTGCTGACCAATGACATGGATGCTGCTCCGGAAGAAATCATCGACATATACCGCCAACGTTGGGAAATAGAACTGCTGTTCAAACAAATCAAACAGAACTTCCCGCTACGATACTTCTATGGAGAGAGCGGGAATGCCATCAAAATCCAAATTTGGGTAACGCTTATCGCAAACCTTCTTCTGATGGTTATACAAAGTCGACTGAGCAGGAACTGGAGTTTTTCGGGGCTTGCAACAATGGTACGACTGACATTGATGTATTATGTTGATTTATACAGCTTACTGAACCAGCCCGAAAGGGACTGGCAGATGCTGCTTGAACAGCCTACCAAGGATCCACCTATGCCGTCATTGTTCGAATGAAGGGGCTTGGATTTCTGAAAAAGTAGGCTCAACCGCATTATATCAACTGTTGAGCCATACTTTAATAGCTTTACTAAGTTTTATCGGACAGCAATAATTTTGAGTCAGATTATGAAGATGAGTTGCGCAAGACCGGCTTTTCCAAGGAAGGACAGCACAAGAACCCTCAGATTATATTGGGTCTGCTGGTGAGTATCGGCGGTTATCCATTGGCCTATTGCATCCACGAGGGCAACAAATACGAAGGGCATACGATGCTTCCGGTCGTGACCGAATTTGTCCGCAAATATAAAACTGGAAGACTTTATCGTTGTGGCAGACTCCGGTCTTATGAACTCCGATAATGTTTCTGATCTCGAAGCCAATGGCTACAAATATATAATAGGCGCGAAAATAAAGGCCGAGAGCAAGAAGATAAAGGAATGGATACTCAGCCAGCCGAAGAATGACTGTCAGATGGTTGAATATGACAAAGGAGAAGGTAAAAGGCTGTTGGTCGGATATACCTCAGACCGTGCCCGCAAGGATGCGTACAACCGTGACAAAGGTATCCGCAGGCTTGAAAAAGCCTACCACAGAGGCTCTCTCACTAAAGAGCATATCAACAAGCGTGGCTACAACAAGTTCCTCTCAATGGAAGGAGAAGTGAAAGTGACCATCGACTACGACAAACTTGAATCCGATGCAAAGTGGGACGGCCTGAAAGGTTATCTCACCAATACAGACATACCGGCCTCAGAGGTGTATGCAGCCTATCATAACCTGTGGCATGTAGAGAGAGCATTCAGAATATCCAAATCCAAAATCGAGATACGTCCGATGTTCCACTTCACACGAAGACGCATTGAGGCGCACGTATGTATTTGCTTTGTAGCCCTGAAAGTCTATAAGGAACTGGAACGGTTGCTGAAACTGGCCAACATCAATATGAGTGTCGACAAAGTGCTGGCACTGGCACAGACCATCGTGACAATACAGTTGACTTTGCCGCAAAACAAGCAGACTATCTCCAAAACAATGCTCATGAAACGACATCAACGTATCGCCCTATTATTTGAAGATGATTTTTGGGTGACACGTTGACGAAGTCAGGAGGTTAACGGATACAAAGATACTATTTTGTCTGTAGGTAAAAAATACGCTTCATTTTTTATTTGGCATGTCAGGCAAATAACTCTTCCGAAGTGACGTCCGAAACTATAAATAAAAGTTTTGTTTTCAAAAATAAAACTTTTGGTTTTGTAACTGAAACTTTTATTTTCAAAAATAAAACTTTTATTTATAGAATTTCTCCTTTTGGGAAACGTTCTCTATCTTGAGAAGAAGGCACGGTTTCATTCATTCTAAAGGTTTTTCGGGTAAAAGGCGGCAGTTGACTGCATACCTGTCCGTTGTTTGGGGTGGTCCTGTTTAAAAAAAGAGGTATCCGAATGATACGGCCAATGAGTGGGGAAGACTTCACTGATATTGGCATATCAGAATAATATGTTCAGGATGATTAAGAATATATTCGGGGGGTGCAGGCCTGACTGTCGGTGCTTGGAAGTTTAATATATAGAAGCATTAGCGTATTGAAGATACGTACATTATAGTAAGAACTATGCTGTAATTATGCCGCAGGTGCGGTTAAAACAATCCACCCCATCCTTTCCTTTGTCAGAAGAGGATGGGGCGGAAGTTGTTGTTATCGTGCCTAATGGCTTATTCCTTATCCAGAAGAATCTTCATCATCTCGCAGGCAGCCTTGGCTACGGAAGTACCGGGGCCGAAGATGGCTGCTACGCCTGCCTGATAGAGGAAGTCATAGTCCTGTGCGGGAATCACACCGCCGGCAATGACCATGATGTCCTCGCGGCCCAATTTCTTCAGTTCTTCGATTACCTGAGGAATCAAGGTCTTGTGGCCGGCTGCCAGAGAACTTACACCCATGATGTTCACGTCGTTCTCCACTGCCTGACGGGCAGCTTCCGCCGGAGTCTGGAACAACGGTCCCATGTCTACGTCGAAACCGCAGTCGGCATAACCGGTTGCGCAAACCTTGGCACCGCGGTCGTGACCGTCCTGTCCCATCTTGGCTATCATGATACGCGGACGGCGTCCCTCCTGTTTTGCGAACTCTTCCGTCAACTCGCACGCCCGTGCAAAGTCGGCATCTGTCTTGCTTTCTGATGAATACACTTGTGATATGGTTCTGATGATGGCTTTATAACGGCCTACGACAGCTTCGCAGGCATCGGAAATCTCTCCCAAGGTAGCGCGCACGCCGGCTGCCTTCACGGCCAGGTCGAGCAGGTTGTTCTGGCTCTTCTTGCCTTCGTTGAACTCGCGCACACATTCCGTAATGGCTTCGAGTGCCTGTTTCACGGCTGCCTCGTCGCGGTTGGCCTTCAATACTTTCAGGTTTTCTTCCTGTTGCAGGCGTACGGCAGTATTGTCTACCTCAAGGATGTCAATAGGATCTTCGTGGTCAAGACGGTACTTG
Organism: uncultured Paraprevotella sp.; assembly: GCA_900548345.1. Taxonomy (GTDB): domain Bacteria; phylum Bacteroidota; class Bacteroidia; order Bacteroidales; family Bacteroidaceae; genus Paraprevotella. The sequence continues at coordinate 79,282 of URKA01000008.1, forward strand.
TTCACACCAACGATGGTCTGTGCACCGGAGTCGATGCGTGCCTGTGTACGTGCGGCAGCCTCTTCGATACGCATTTTGGGCAGACCGGTCTCGATGGCCTTTGCCATACCGCCGAGCTTTTCGATTTCCTGGATGTGCTCCCATGCTTTGTGTACCAACTCATTGGTCAGGGTTTCCACATAGTAGGAACCTGCCCATGGGTCGATATGCTTGCATACCTGTGTCTCGTTCTGGATGTAAATCTGTGTGTTACGTGCGATACGTGCAGAGAAGTCGGTCGGCAG
>URKA01000009.1 GCA_900548345.1 uncultured Paraprevotella sp.
GGGCTCGAACCCAAGACCCCAACATTAAAAGTGTTGTGCTCTACCAGCTGAGCTAGCGAATCATCCTTGTTTGCATATCATTTCTGATTGCGAGTGCAAAGGTACGGCTTTTTTTCTGAATCTGCAAATTATTTCTTCTTTTTTTTAATTGTCAAGTGGACTTTCGGCTATTTCCGCAGCATTTTTCGGCTGATCCTCCGGCATCGAAAGGGGGTAACGTTGTTTTAACCGTTCTTCCCGGACCTGTATGCGACGCTCGTCTCTTTCGAGAAAACGGCGGTAATATGACAGGAGAAGTGTCGTAAGGGGGAGGGCGATGATAAGGCCGATGAGGCCGAGCAGGCTTCCCCAGATTGACAGGGACAGAAGGACCACAGCGGGATTCAGTCCCATCAGTTTGCTCATGATGCGCGGCACAAGGAATAAATCCTGAATACTTTGTACTACAATGAAGACGAGTGAGGCGCAGAACAGTATCCACCAGAAATTCTCCCCGGTGTCACTGGATTTTATCAGAGCCAATATGACTGTAGGAATAAAGCCTACGGCTTGCAGATAAGGCACCAAATTCAACAGGCCGATGAACATGCCTAAACCTATCGCCATCGGGAAGCCGATAATCAGGAATCCGATGCTGAACAGTATGCCCACGATGAATGCCACCAATGCTTGTCCGCGGAAATAGGAATTCATGCCGCGTTGCACGTCTTCCACGAGGGCGGATGCAAAACGCCGGTTGCGTTTGGGGATTAGTTTTATCCATCCTTCGGACAGACTGTCGTAGTCCATTAATATAAGGAAAAGGTATAGAAAAACCAGACATACGCTGAGTAGGGCGAAGAGCATGTTGAAGGTTTGTGTGAGCAGATTCCATAATTGGTTTACTGCAATTTTCATGGCTTCCATGATGTTGTTTTCGCGCAAGAGGCGTATGACGGTGTTTTGGTCGAAGTTTCTTTGCAGGTAGCTTTCTATCTGGCGGGCCAGGTCGGAGTTGCCCGTTTCTGTGATGAAGTCGGTGACAAGTACCCGCAAACGTGCGGCTTCTGCGATAACGGGCGGGATGATAAGGTAGAGAAAACCTGCAATGGCACACAGAATCAGTAACAGTGTGATGATGATACATAAGATGCGGTTGCGCAGGCGGAGCTTGAACTGGAAGAATTTCACGGCCGGATGTATCATGTAAGCGAGCAGCCAGGCGATGAAAAAAGGAAGCAGTACGGCGCTCAACAGGTTCAGGACGTAAATGGCCAGTCCCAAACCGGTGATGACCATCGCTCCCCGTATGAATCGGTCGAAGGTGATTTCTTTTTCAAACATAGAAGTATAATTCAGGTTTTATTGTTCTTGTTTGCTCGGTCTTTGGCCAAGGCCTGCTGGTAACAGGTGCGGCAGAGAGGTTCGTATACGGTCTGTTCGCCTAACAGGACGCGTTTGTCTTCGTCCACCGTCCGATGTGATACGTAAGCCAGGGCGCCGCAATGTACGCAGATGGCGTGCACTTTGGTCACTTCGTCCGCAATGGCGCACAATGCGGGCATCGGGCCGAAGGGGGTGCCTTTGAAGTCGAGGTCGAGTCCGGCCACGATGACGCGTGTGCCCCGGTTGGCCAGTTCGTTGCATACACTGATAAGGTTGTCGTCGAAGAACTGGGCCTCGTCGATGCCTACCACATCCGTATCCGAGCCGAGCAGCAGGATGCTGGAGGAAGATTCTACGGGCGTAGACGGGATGGAGTTGCCTTCGTGCGATACCACATCTTCTTCGGAGTATCTTGTGTCGACGGCCGGCTTGAATATCTCTACGCTTTGCCGTGCGAACTTCGCACGTTTCATTCTTCTGATAAGTTCTTCGGTCTTGCCGGAAAACATGGAGCCGCAAATGACTTCTATGCCCCCTCTGCGCATCAATTCTCCGTTTCGTTCTGTAATCGGACTCATATTCGGTTGTCTGTTCATATTAAGTTACCTGTTTGCAAAAATACGGAATTAAGTACGGATAAGATGATAAAAAAAGAAACATTTTCGCAAACTTCTGTTAAATCTTGGGGTCCGGATGGATGAGGATACTGTTTTATTCTTACTTTTGTCGTGATAGGAAAAGAAGTATGGGAATCTTGTATTTGGTGCCTACTCCGGTAGGGAATTTGGAGGATATAACGTACCGTGCATTGCGTGTCCTGAAAGAAGCTGATTTGATATTGGCTGAAGATACGCGTACCACCGGTATATTGTTGAAACATTTTGATGTGAAGAATGCCATGTTGTCTTATCATAAATTCAATGAGCACCAGACGGTTACAGGCATTGTCGGGCGGCTGCTGGCCGGAGAGACGGTTGCGGTTGTCTCGGATGCCGGTACTCCGGGCATTTCCGACCCCGGTTTTCTTGTGGCCCGCGAGGCGGTCAGGGCCGGTGTGGAGGTTGTCTGTCTTCCCGGTGCCACGGCATTTGTTCCCGCGTTGGTTTCGTCAGGATTGCCGTGCGACCGTTTCTGTTTCGAAGGTTTCCTTCCGCCCAAGAAGGGCAGGGCTACACGCCTGGCCGCGCTTGCGGCCGAATCCCGTACCATTGTGTTCTACGAGTCTCCTCACCGGCTGGTGAAGACATTAGGTCAGTTTGTGGAGGTGTTCGGTGCGGAGCGTCAGGTGGCCGTGTGTCGTGAAATATCGAAAGTGCATGAGGAGTGCGTGCGCGGTACGCTGTCCGAAGTGGCGGAACATTTCTCCCGGACGGAGCCGCGTGGAGAGATAGTCATCGTGCTGGCCGGTTGTGAAGAGATTAAGAAAAAAGATATGAACAAATAAAATTGTAAGTATGAAGAAGATTATTTTATGTGCGGCGTGCGTGGTGATGCTCGGCGCCTGCCAGAACGGAAACAATAAGCAGGAGGACGCGTTTGCGGCAGAGCGCGACTCGTTGATGCAGGTCATTAACGACAAGGACTCGGAGCTGAATGAAATCATGGGTACGGTGAATGAAATTCAGGAAGGTTTCCGGCGTATCAATGAAGCCGAGGGGCGCATTACCGTGAACAACGGTGATGTGGAGTCCGAGACTTCCAAGCAGGTGATTCGCGAGAATATGCAGTATATCCAGGACGCTATGGCGCAAAACCGTGCCATGCTCGAACAACTGAAGGAGAAGTTACGCGCGAGCGGGCTTAACGGTGACAAGTTGCAGAAGATGGTGGACGACCTTACGGCACAGCTGGAGGCCAAGAACGCCCGTTTGCAGGAACTTGAGGCGCAGTTGGCGGAAAAAGACATCGTGATTGCGCAGAAGGAAGAGAAGATTACGGAATTGAACGAGAATGTTTCTTCCTTGTCGGAAGAAAACAAGGCCAAAAGCCAGACTGTGGCGGCCCAGGACGAGAAGCTCCATACGGCCTGGTATGTGTTTGGTACGAAAAGCGAACTCAAGGGGCAGAAAATCCTTCAGGATGGAAATGTGTTGACGAACGGCAATTTCAACAAGGACTATTTCACGAAGGTTGACATCCGTTACGACAAGGAAATCAAGCTTTATTCCAAGAGCGCCAAGTTGCTGACCAATCATCCGGCCGGTTCGTACAAGCTGGAGAAGGATGCAAAAGGCCAGTACATCCTGCGTATCACCGCTCCTGAAACCTTCTGGAGCGTAAGCAAATATTTAGTGATTCAGGTGAGGTAAAAACGCCGACCTGTGAAGAATAAAACGCCGACCTGTGAAGAAACGATTGCTCACAGGCCGGCGTTTTGTTCTTCACGGGCCGGTATTTCAGGGGGCATGTATGACCAGGCCCCGTTAAAGGAATTCCAGCAATTGTTTGAGTGAATTCTCGTCTTTCCAGCTCCAGCTCCGGTTCTCGGTAATGACGCGCAACGATTTTCTTTGTGCTTTGTTGTATCGTTTCATCACCGGACCTTCCTTGGCAGGCACCTTTTGTCCGTCCAGAAAGTAGTAGTACTCCCTTTTCAGCGGAAAGGTCAGGGCTTTCTTTTCCTCTTCCATGTTGTTCAGTTCCATAAAGCCCATGGCACTGAGCATGTCGAGCTGGAAATAAGCCATGCCTTCGCCTCTTTTGTCGCTGCCCTCCTTGCCGTCGTTCCGTCCTGTCATCCGCTGCCGGTCGATGGTCTTGATACAGACCAGCATGTTGTTGCCTTTCTGTGCCACGATGCGGGCAGCCATCGTATCGACCGGCATGTAGACGGTGTCGCCGAACTGAATACGGTTGATGTTATGCAGACTGGCTTCTATGGGCTTGTTGCCCTGCATGAAGTAAAACTTGCTGCCGTCCAGATAGATGTTGCCTTTTACTTGCTTCTTGCTGCCGAACATCATGGTGATGGTAGCATCGCGGTAAGCCTTGTATTCGTATGGCGTTTTAGTCCTTTCATCTATCTGCACCTGCTGTGCTTGTGCCGCAGGATACAGTGTAAAGGCAAGCATGAATGATAAGAGTGGCTTTTTCATCGTAAATGTGTTTAATTCATTGCCGGATTGTTTTTACCGGTTCTTCCGGTCATAAAGGTAACTGTTTTTTATGAAAAACATGCTTTTATTAGTTGTTTTCCTTTCTGTAAATGTGTAATTTTGTCCGTGGATAAAACAAACGGAAGAGTATAGATGAAAGAATTTGTGATTTCCGAAGTGCAGGCTGAGACCGCAGTGCTGGTAGGATTGATTACGCAGACGCAGAATGAGCGGAAGACGAATGAATATCTCGACGAGCTGGAATTTCTGGCCCATACGGCCGGAGCCGTGACCGTCAGACGGTTCACCCAGAAGGTGAACGGGCCGAGTGCCGTGACGTATGTCGGTAAGGGAAAACTGGATGAAATACGCGCTTTCATCGAGGCCGAGGAAGAAGCCGAGCGCGAGGTCGGCATGGTGATTTTCGACGATGAGCTTTCCGCCAAGCAGCTCCGCAACATCGAAAAGGAACTGAAAGTGAAGATTCTCGACCGTACATCCCTGATTCTCGACATCTTTGCCATGCGTGCCCAGACAGCCAACGCGAAGACTCAGGTGGAATTGGCGCAGTACCGTTACATGTTGCCCCGCCTGCAACGCTTGTGGACTCACTTGGAACGACAGGGAGGCGGTTCGGGTTCCGGTGGCGGAAAAGGGTCTGTTGGATTGCGCGGTCCGGGTGAGACACAGCTGGAAATGGACCGGCGAATCATCCTGAACCGCATGTCGCTTCTCAAACAAAGGCTGGCCGAAATAGATCGGCAGAAAACCACGCAGCGGAGCAACCGCGGACGCATGATTCGTGTGGCCCTGGTCGGTTATACCAATGTGGGTAAGAGCACATTGATGAACCTGCTGTCCAAGAGCGAGGTCTTTGCCGAGAACAAACTCTTCGCCACGCTCGACACCACCGTGCGCAAGGTCATTATCGACAACCTGCCTTTCCTGCTGTCCGACACGGTAGGTTTTATCCGCAAGTTGCCCACCGATTTGGTGGACTCGTTCAAGAGCACGCTCGATGAGGTGCGTGAAGCCGATTTGCTGCTCCACGTGGTGGACATCGCGCATCCCGACTTTGAAGAACAGATTCAGGTGGTGGAGAAAACATTGTGCGACCTGGATTGCAGCGACAAACCCTGCATGATTGTGTTCAATAAAGTGGATGCCTACCGGTGGGTGGAGAAGGATGCCGACGATCTGACGATGCCCACAAAAGAGAACGTCTCGCTGGACGACCTGAAAAAGACATGGATGGCTCGCCGCAACGATAACTGCATCTTCATCTCCGCACGCGAGAAGACCAATATCGAGGGATTGAAGAAAGTGCTTTACGACAAGGTGAGGGAGCTGCATGTGCAAAAGTATCCCTACAACGACTTCCTGTTCGAGAAATATGAGGATATGGAGTAGTCGGCCGGAAAAAACAATTATCTTTGCAAGGTACTGACAACGAAATAAAGAAATCAACATCTTAAATAAAAACGATTATGGCAAATGCACCAGAATTCAAGTACGCTCCAATGTTCCAGACAGGAAAGGACGATACTGAATATTATCTGCTGACGAAAGATTATGTGTCCGTCAGCGAGTTTGAAGGACATCCCATGCTCAAGGTAGCTCCCGAAGGGCTGACCGCAATGGCCAACGCGGCATTCCGCGATGTGTCCTTCATGTTGCGCCGTGCGCACAACGAGCAGGTGGCCAAGATTCTGGCCGACCCCGAAGCCAGCGACAACGACAAGTATGTGGCGCTGACCTTCCTGCGCAATGCGGAGATCTCGGTAAAAGGCAAGCTGCCCTTGTGCCAGGACACCGGCACGGCTATCATCCACGGAGAGAAAGGCCAGCAGGTGTGGACGGGTTACTGCGATGAAGAGGCCCTGTCAAAGGGCGTGTACAAGACGTACACGGAAGAAAACCTGCGTTACAGCCAGAACGCTCCGCTTTCCATGTACGAAGAGGTGAACACCAAATGCAACCTGCCGGCGCAAATCGACATTGAGGCTACCGAAGGCATGGAATACCGTTTCCTCTGTGTGACCAAGGGTGGCGGCTCGGCCAACAAGACTTACCTGTATCAGGAGACGAAAGCCATCCTGAATCCCGCCACACTCATCCCGTTCATGATAGAGAAGATGAAGAGCCTCGGCACGGCAGCCTGTCCGCCTTATCATATCGCCTTCGTCATCGGCGGTACTTCGGCCGAGAAGAACCTGCTGACGGTGAAGCTGGCTTCCACGCACTACTACGACAACCTGCCTACAACCGGTGATGAAACCGGCCGTGCGTTCCGCGATGTGGAACTGGAGAAGCAGGTGCTCGAAGAAGCCCACAGAATCGGACTCGGCGCACAGTTCGGCGGCAAGTACATGGCGCACGACGTGCGTATCGTACGTCTGCCCCGTCACGGTGCCTCATGTCCTGTCGGCTTGGGCGTTTCATGTTCGGCCGACCGTAACATCAAGTGCAAAATCAATAAAGACGGTATCTGGATTGAGAAGCTGGACACCAATCCGGGTGAACTGATTCCCGAAGAGCTGCGCCAGGCAGGAGAGGGCGATGCCGTGAAGATTAACCTGAACCAGCCCATGGCGGACATCCTGAAAGAATTGGATAAATATCCCGTGGCTACCCGTCTGTCGCTGAACGGCACGATTATCGTTGGCCGCGACATCGCGCATGCCAAACTGAAAGAACGGCTTGACCGTGGCGAGGACTTGCCACAGTACATCAAGGACCATCCTATCTATTATGCCGGTCCGGCAAAGACTCCGGCCGGAATGGCCTGCGGCTCGATGGGCCCGACCACTGCCGGACGCATGGACCCCTACGTAGACCTGTTCCAGAGTCATGGCGGCAGCATGATTATGCTGGCGAAGGGTAACCGTAGCCAGGCCGTGACAGATGCCTGCCAGAAACACGGCGGTTTCTACCTCGGTTCCATCGGTGGTCCGGCGGCTATCCTTGCACAGAACAACATCAAGAGTATCGAATGCCTCGAATATCCCGAACTGGGCATGGAAGCCATCTGGAAAATCGAGGTGGAAGACTTCCCGGCATTCATTCTCGTAGATAACAAGGGCAATGATTTCTTTAAGCAAATCAAACCTCGTTGCGCGTGCAAAAAGTAATGTCGGACGGAATCATCTGAAATAAAAACGGGCCGTTGTCGGAAACGTATTCCGGCAACGGCTTTTTCTTACCACAGCAAACCCATCATACCATGAAGAAGCATTTCAATATTCTTTTGTTTATCCTGTCGCTGTATGGCGGAACTATGTGCGCGCAGAACCTCCGGAAAGGAGACTACGGTTATCTGTACTGCCACATGAGCGGCCGCGGAGAATGGACGGCATACGCCCTGAGCCGTGACGGGCTGTACTATGAAGACCTTATCAACGGCGATGAGGTGTACGATACGGAAGCCTTGTCGGCCATCGAAGGCGGTGCGCGCGATGCCTACATCTGCCGCACTTTCGACGGGAAGGGCTATCTGATGGTCACCACCGACATGTCCAACCGCAAGAGCCGTTCGTGGTATAACTACGGCATCAACCTGTTGAAGAGCGACGACCTGATTCACTGGACATCCGTCACCTTCGATTTCCGCAAGGGGGCGTCCCTTTTTTCCGACCCTTCCTCGCCGGACGTATATAAGAATTACGGTACAATCAAGCGTGTGTGGGCACCGCAGATTTTCTGGAACCCTTCCTATGTGTGGCCCGACGGTTCGCAGGGCGGTTATATGATTTACTATTCCCTGTGGAATCCCGATGAGGAGGCATACGACCGCATGTACTATTCATACGCAAACCATGACTTTACCACACTGACCAAGCCCCGGCTGATGTTCGACTGGGGGTATGCCACCATCGATGCAGACATCAATTATGTGCCTGCCGACGGGCGTTATCACATGCTCATCAAGAAAGAGGGCGGCACACCGGGCATCTTTGCCGCCGTGGCCGACCGTCCCGAAGGACCGTACAGCATCAAGAGCGAGACGGACTACGTGCGCTTCGAGGGCAACCGCAAGTGCGAGGGTTGTTCGGCGTTTCGCCTTATTGGCGACAGCACGTGGCGCGTAGCCTACATCCAGTACTCCACCAATCCTCGCCAGTACCGCATCTGCCAGGCCGACGAGACGCTCCAGAACTTTCATTCGCCGGTTACCATCCAGGGTGTCAAGGACCCGCAGCACGGGTCGTTTATGACGCTGACCAAGCGTGAGTACAAACGGCTCAAACGCTGGTCGGACCGCGAGATGAAACGCAGGGCGAAGCAGAAGGAATAAAAGCAGGCTTCTTATATGATAAAGAAACGGACGGCTTTGCGGCAAAGGTTTCCTGAAAACCATGCCGCAGGCGCATCCTGTTTCCCTTATTACCTATTACTTGAAATCATACAAGCGTTTCTGGAAAAGATAAAGTAGTCTTCCTGATGGAAAATGTTCTTTCAAGGGAGAGCTGTCTGACAATATGATGCGGGCTTTTTGTAAATAAAAATAAAATGCACGGAGGTAAATTCCGCGAACTTTTCAGCGCTTTTTTGTCTTTACTTAATTATCTTATATTCAACGTTTTGTAAAAGCCAAATTCCAGACCTGTGAGGAATGCATCGCACACAGGTCTCGGATCGATTCTTCACCTGTGAGGAATTTATTGTGCACAGGTGAAGAAATTATTGTTCTCTTCAATGGGATTTGGCATGTCCGCTTTTTTGATTTTCAGACATTGTTTAAACCATCCGGCCTGCTGACAAAGTAGGGGGGAGTATGTTTCGGCAGGCCGAAGAATGCTTGGGGTCAGAAAAATCTTCTGAACCCTTTTTTCTTTGGTGAAACATGCTTCTGAAGATGCTCCTTGAGATATAGGTGGATGTCTATATGGTTCTTGATTCCATTTACATTTGCCATCGCAATCTTTTTTCCGTAGTGATAAAGGTTATAATAGACATTTATTTCGCGCCGATATCTCCTTTTCCTTGTTATTTGCCACTCTAATTCCGAAGGAAGATACTTTCGGGCGGGAATCAGGTAAAAGAAGTTATGTATATAGACGTATCCATCAGTGAATATGAATACAGAGTTTTTTCTACATTCATGATATACTATTGACAAACCTATGATTATCCCCAAAATACAAAAAGACACCAGGACTTTATCTGTGTTTACTTTCGGGATGAATAAGGCGATGAGGCTTCCCGTAAAGATCATCAAGCCTACTATGGAGTCGAGTCCCAATATCGTATAGTATTCTGTCATGATGACGGTGTTTTCATACTTCTTTCGTATCTTCTTCACCCAGCATCGTTCTATGTATAATGTAGTAAGTTTTATAATGGTAATGATGGCAAGAGATAAAATACCCTCTGCAAGATGAGTTGTAGTCTCCATAATCTGATGAATGATTAAAGGTGTGTGGAAGAAATATTGTTTTTGATATACCTCTCGATTTCTTTGCTGTTTTTGCAGTCCTTGCAGCAATAATAGGCCACTCGTGTGTTTTGTTGATAGAATGCAATGACTATCTGTTTATCCTCCGTCCCTCTAAATTTTGATATGACTATCTCTTCTTTTTTTCAGAAGAGGCTTGATAAGTCATATTGTTTCGGTGCTGACCCACAGAAATAATCATATACATATAAGGTTTGTTCTGTAAAGAGCAACGTATATTGTTTCTTATATGTTTTCTTTAAATCAATACAAACAAATATTAGGATTACTATAGGGATTGGAGTCAACATAGGTGCGCGGGCTACCAACATAAAGATTCCTAATATAATAAACATGATTATCATATATACATCAATCCCCATGTTAATGTCGGTTGATGCGAAAAACTTACTTTCTGTTGCCCATCTTACGGATGGGATGTCCGAGGTTTGGTATGCTATGCATTTCCTATGCAATTGGCATAAGATTAAACTTATTAAGTAGGTGGGGATACAACCCAAAATAAGAACGGTTAATACATAAATTAAGAAGCGTAGTATAAAATCCATGACTACTGATATTACAACAAGAGCCATATTCATTAAATTAAGGGAACAGAAGTTATGTCCGTATATGACACAACTTCTGATGGGATGATTTGTTTATTTCTGTATTTTGTTTTTCAAGAACTCCATAATGGCTTTCTGTTCTTTCATTCCGTATGCCAACAAAGAGTAACGTATGTTTTTATCTCCGTCATACAATTTATAGTAATAAATGACGTCTTCGGTGCTATCTTGTCCTACCCGCTTCAACTTCTCCAGTTCATACTTTTTGCATGCTGAAGATAAGCCCCAATATGGATAGATGTAAAGATGCTCGTCCGTTAAAAAACACAATGGCATTATCTTGGTAGCCAATATGCTTACACAGATAAACATGAACATAAGCAGGGTATAAGCGAGGAAAATAATATTTATAAATCCAAGAGCGTGGAAGATGAAGAAGCCCATACCTATCACCATTCCTATCATGCTGGATAATGGAGTCGCAATCATGAGAAAGTTGAGTTTCGATACTTTGAATCGGCTGCTTTCAAGTTTTTCCACTTCATTCTTCCGCTGCATAAACTTATTATTGAAAACACAGAAGCCGATGCCTAAGACAAGAATAATATAACCAAAAAAGATGAAAAGGGATTGAGAAAGTTCTGTTTGATGATACATGATTTTGTTGTTTTTAAGGGGTTAAGGGGGGATTAATAACTTTGCCGGTATTTCGCTTCGTCTTTGTCGTCCAGCATGCTGAGGTATGAGGCGTACCGGCTTTCGCTGATGGCGTGTTCTTCTACGGCCTGGCGCACGGCGCAACCCGGCTCGTGCGTATGCGTGCAGTTGCCATACCTGCATCCTTCCGAGATGCGGAAGATTTCGCGGAAGTAGTGGGCCACCTCTTCCTTCTCGAAGTCGAACGTGCCGAAACCTTTGATGCCCGGCGTGTCGATGATGCTCCCGCCACCGGGGAGGTCGAACATCTCGCTGAATGTGGTGGTGTGCATGCCCGTGCCATGAGCGGCGGAGATGTCGGCGGTCTTTACGTTCAGGTCGGGAATGAGCACGTTGAGCAAGGTGGACTTTCCTACGCCCGAATTTCCGGAGAGCAGGGTTGTCTTGCCTTTCAGTTCCTCCCGCAGGCGGTCGATGCCTTCATTGTGCAGTGCCGAACAGGTGAAACACGGATAGTCGAGCGATGTGTACAAGTGAATCATTCCTTCCATATATCGCCTGTCGTCTTCGCCGTAACAGTCTGTTTTGTTGAAAATCAGGCTCACCGGGATGCGGTATGCTTCGGCCGACGCCAAAAAACGGTCGATAAACGTAGTCGAAGTTTCGGGCAGGCATACGGTGACGACCAAGAATACCTGGTCGACGTTCGCCGCAATGATATGGCTTTGTTTCGACAGGTTCGAGGCTTTGCGGATGATATAATTCCTGCGGTCCTCGATTTCCGTGATGAATGCAGTGCCTTCCGTGTTGAGCGCGAGCTGTACGAAATCGCCCACGGCCACGGGATTGGTGCTGCGTATGCCTTTCAGGCGGAAGTTGCCTTTGATTTTAGACGGGACGAGGGTGCCGTCGTCCGTGCGGACGACGTACCAGCTTCCCGTATTGCGAACCACGAGGCCGTGCATCACACCGTCATGATTTCTTTGTCTTTGGTGGCATACAAGTCCTCAATTTGCTTGATGTACTTGTCATGCACCTTTTGCAGCTTGGCTTCGGAGTTCTTCTGTTCATCCTCTGCCATGCCGTCTTTCACGGCCTTTTTCAAGGCATCGATGGCGTCGCGGCGCGCGTTGCGGACGCTGACCTTGGCTGTTTCGCATTCCGCCTTACATTGTTTGGCGAGTTGCTTACGCCGTTCTTCCGTCAACGGGGGTATGCCGAGGCGAATCAGCTCGCCGTTGTTTTCCGGCATGATGCCGAGGTCGGAATCTATGATTGCCTTTTCGATGATGCGGAACATGCTTTTGTCCCACGGTTTGATGGCAATGGTGCGCGCATCGGGTGTGTTGACCGCCGCCACGTTGTTAATGGGTACCATAGAGCCGTAGGAGTCTACACGGATGCCGTCGAGCAGACGGATGTCGGCTTTCCCTGCGCGGATGTGCGCCAGGGCATCGTCGAGGTACATGATGGCCATGTCCATCTTTTCCTGTGCCGCATCGAGGATTGTTTTTGAATCTGCCATATAAATAGTTGCGTTTTAAAGGTTATGTCATTAATATGGTAATCACTGAACAAAAGTACGGTATTTTTAACTTTTCTGCAATAAAATCGGAGTTTTTAATTGTGCACGAGCGTACCGATGTCTTCTCCTTCCATCACTCTTTTCAGATTGCCGTATATGTCCATGTTGAAGACGTAGATGGGCAGGTTGTTCTCCTTGCACATTGTGGTGGCCGTAAGGTCCATCACTTTCAGGCCTTTGTTGTAAATCTCATCGTAGGTGATTTCGCTGAATTTCGTGGCGGTAGGGTCTTTCTCCGGGTCTGCCGTGTACACGCCGTCCACGCGTGTGCCTTTCAGCATGACGTCGGCCTCGATTTCAATGCCGCGCAGGGACGAGCCTGTGTCTGTGGTGAAATACGGGTTGCCTGTGCCCGCGCTCATGATGACCACTTCGCCGTTTTCCATACATTCGATGGCCTTCCATTTGTTGTAGAATTCCCCGATAGGTTCCATGCGTATGGCTGTCAGCACCCTGCTTTTCACTCCGATGGCACCTAATGCGCTGCTCAGTCCGAGTGAGTTGATGACGGTGGCGCACATGCCCATCTGGTCGCCTTTCACGCGGTCGAAACCTTTTCCTGCTCCGCTCAGTCCGCGGAAAATATTGCCTCCGCCGATGACGATGCCGATTTGCACGCCCATGTCGTGCACTTCCTTGATTTGTTCGGCATATTCGGCCAGACGTTTCTCGTCGATGCCGTAACGTTGTTCTCCCATGAGGCTTTCACCGCTCAGTTTGAGAAGTATTCTTTTGAATTTTTTCATTGGTTATATTGTTTTTGGGTCAATTAAAGTATCAAGTCCTGATGTTGGTCTTCGGAAATAATGCATCTCACTTCTTTGAACGCATAGCGTCTCAGGTTGCCTTGCCTGTCCGACAAGATGAGGTGTCCGGTAGGCTCAATGTCGTGAATCTCGGCCTCGAACGCTCCGCTGTTGTCGATATATGGATGGAATCCCTTTTCACGATAGAGCGAACGGCAGTATTCTTCGGTGATTTCTCCGTACTGTCCGGTCTGAATCTTCCGATAATACTGTCCGAACAGTTCCACAATGCGTGCGAGGATGAAAACCCGTTCCGTCTCCTTACCCGTAATCTGTTTTAAAGAAACCGGGTTGGGCGCGTCGCTGGTGAATGTGGTCTGGTTGACATTGATTCCCGCACCTATGATGCTGGTGTCTATCAACTGCCCGGTCAGGAAGTTTTCTACGATGAAACCGCATATTTTCCGGTCGTGCCAGTAGATGTCGTTCGGCCATTTGATGGTGATGTCTCCGGTATATTCCTTCAATGTCCTGCAAATGGCCAAAGACATGGCTTGCGACAGGATGAACTGCCGCCTTGCCTCTATGCCGGCCGGCTGTATGCGCAGGCTGAACAGCAGGTTCTTCCCCTGTTCCGATTCCCAACTGTTGCCGGCCTGTCCGCGTCCGGCCGTTTGGAATTCTGTGGAGACGAGCGTCATTTCTTTCGGCACGGCCGGGTGGTAATTCCGGAGAAAGGTGTTGGTGGAATCGGTGGATGATAGCTCTATCCATTCAAAACGCGGGGAATCGTCTAATATATATAAGGAGCGGTTCATTGTATTTGGGTATTGGAGTGGTTTAGAACAAAGGCGGATAAAAGGCGTCTTCAATATGTGTCAGAAGAGGCTGGCCTTCCTGCCGTACGATAGTGATGAGGTCGAAACGGACCGGCATGTCGATGGCAAACTTGCGGATGTACGCATCCGCCGAACTTACGATACGTTTGATTTTGCCATTTGTAACGGCCTCCTCCGGTGTGCCGAAGTTGGTGTCTGTCCTTGTCTTGACTTCCACCACGATTAATGTTCCGTCCTTTTCTGCGACAATATCCAGTTCTTTGTGGCCGCTTCGCCAGTTCCTGTGACGGATAAGATAGCCCTTTTCCGACAGATGTACGGCAGCCAGTTCTTCGCCCATCTTTCCCAACTCATTGTGTGCAGCCATGCTTTTCTCTGGATATGTTTCTGCAAAATTATTAAAAATATTGGGGATTCCTTATGGAAATCGTATTTTTGCAGGAAAGTAGACGGTAAAATATGGCGGATGATGCTTTTTATATGAAAAAAGCGCTCGAAGAGGCGCGCTGTGCTTTTCGGGAAGATGAGATTCCCGTAGGGGCTGTGGTGGTGTGCGGCGACCGTATTATCGCGCGTGCCCATAACCTGACGGAAACGTTGACCGATGTGACGGCACACGCCGAGATGCAGGCCATTACGGCCGCAGCCAATGCTTTGGGCGGAAAATACTTGAATGAATGTACGCTTTATGTCACGATGGAACCATGCGTCATGTGTGCCGGTGCCATCGGGTGGTCACAACTGAAACGGTTGGTATACGGTGCGCCGGACGAGAAGAGGGGGTATCGCCGTTTTGCCCCGCAAGCATTGCATCCGCGTACGGAGGTGACGGACGGGGTGTTGGCAGACGAGGCTATTGGTTTGTTGCAGGAGTTTTTCCGCCGAAAGAGATAAGTCTGTTCTTATTTGATTTCTTCAAATTCCACATATTCTCCCTCGTTGTCTTCAAAGACTTTCTTGTGAGTCTTTGAAGTATGTGGCGCGGAAGTGCGGTTGTTTCCTGTGTGCTCTTGTTTTGCACGGGAGGAGTGTTCTTTATTGTTTTGCGGTGAGAACTGCGACATGATATTCCTTACCTTGCTGACTATACCGACAACGATAAACAGCAGAAAGGCTAAGATGGCCATGAACAGGCCGAATAAACATCCTAACGGACTACCCATATATTTCCTTTATTGTATTTGATAAAGAATGAAGTACAAGAACCGTGCCAAAGTCATTCTTTACCCCGTAAGCCGGTAAACAGCGACAGAATGACATACCATGCGATGATGGGCGCAAAACAACCGGCCCCCAATGCCACTGCCAACGGTATGCACGTCAGAATGAAAATGTATTTGACTTTATTGTCTTCCCATGAGAGTGTCTTGAACTTCAAGGCGAACAAAGGAATTTCTGCCACAAGCAGGAAACAGGAAAGCAGCATGAAGAGAAACAGGAACAGGGCGTTGAACTTCTCTGAAACCAGAAAACTGTAATTCCCTACAATCAAGGATGCCCAGAATAACGTGTTGGCCGGAGTCGGTACTCCGATGAACGAAGAGGTCTGTCGCGTATCCAAGTTGAATTTTGCCAGGCGCAAAGCGGAAAAAGCAGCCATGAGGAACGCCGTATAAGGCATGATGCCGCGTAGCGGTTCCATGAATTCCGGGTATACCACAGCGTGGAACAAGTGGAATATCATTGCCGACGGGGCTACGCCGAAGGTTACGATGTCCGCCAGAGAGTCCAACTCCTTTCCGATAGGAGAGGACACCTTTAGCAGGCGTGCCGACATGCCGTCGAAGAAGTCGAATACGGCTCCGATGATAATCAGCAGAAACGCCCATTTGTAATTGCCGTGGAATGCGGCGCCTGTAGCCATGCAACCTGAGATGAGATTGCAGCATGTAATGCTGTTCGGGATGTGTCGGATGATGATATTTGTCATGTTTTGCAAGTGTTACAGTCGTGCGATGACGGTTTCGTTGCCTGTTGTTTTCTGCCCCAGTTTCACATTGACTTTGGTGCCGACGGGAAGGAACAAATCCACGCGGGAACCGAATTTGATGAATCCCATGTGCTCGTCGATGAAGCAGTCTTCATTTTCCTGCGCGTAGGTTACGATTCTTCTTGCCATTGCGCCGGCAATCTGACGGACAAGAATGTCCACTCCGTCGGGTGTTTCGATGACAACCGTAGAGCGTTCGTTTTCTATGCTGGCCTTGGGTAGCCATGCTTTATGGAAATTACCGTTGTGATGTGCCACGAGTTTTACCGTGCCGTCTACAGGAATCCAGTTCGCATGCACGTTGGTGAGGCTCATGAAGATGGAAATCATCAGGCGGCGGTCGTGAAAGTATTCGTTTTCGTCCACCTCTTCAATCACGACGATTTTCCCGTCGGCAGGCGCGACAACAACATTTTCGGTTTCTCCTTCGAAACGGCGTATGGGGCAGCGGAAAAAATTAACAACCACAAGGTACAAAATAGAGCAGATGGTAACTGATACATAAAAAGGTATCTTGCAATCGAAAGCATAATACAACAATGCATTCAACAATATCAGGACAAATGCGCCCCCAGTCAATGTGTGCGTTCCCTCGCGATGTATTCTTATTTTTTTCAGCTTATTTAATTTCCGTCCCATTTGAGTTTTTCCATACTATTAGCGGACAAAGTTAACCATAATACTTTTAAAAAACAAAATTATATACTTCCTTTTTCCTCTTCTTAACGGCTGGAGTGCCTTTTATGTTAAAAAACGAAAGTTTCTTTTGCCTGTTTACTTAATCTGGACTAACTTTACAGGATAAATAATTCCTGTATCTAAAAATTAAAGAAATGGAAGATTTCGTGCATCTTCATGTGCATACGCAATATTCAATCCTCGATGGTCAGGCGAGCATACAAAGGCTTGTGGATAAGGCTATCAAGGACGGTATGCGGGGTATGGCGGTTACCGACCACGGCAATATGATGGGAATCAAGGAGTTCTTTAACTATGTCGGTAAAAAGAACGGTGGGACGAACGGAGAGATAAAAGCGTGGAAGAAGCGTATCGCTCTTTTGGAAAAAGGCGAGGATGCCGCTTTGGTAGAATGGAGGGACGGGCAAAAAAAGAAAGCCAAAGAGGCCGAAGATGCACGGAAACGTGCGGAGGCCAATAACGAGGCTTTGCCCCCCGAAGCCGTCTTTACACCGGAAGAGCAACCAGAGTTTCCTTCTGTAGACGAGCAGCTTGCTACGGCCCGTGTGGAATTGCAGGCTGCCAGGAAACGTTTGTTCAAGCCGATTTTCGGTTGCGAGATGTATGTGGCTCCCCGGTTACAGTCTCAGATGGAGAAGGAGAAAGGCGATGACCGCCGCTATCATTTGGTGGTGCTTGCCAAAAACGAGAAGGGATACCACAATCTGGTCAAGTTGGTTTCAAAGGCGTGGACGGACGGTTTCTATACCCGGCCTCGTACGGACCGTGTGGAGCTGGAGGCACATCATGAAGGTTTGGTGGTATGTTCCGCATGTATCGCGGGCGAGGTTCCGCGTAAGATTCTGAACGGGGACCTGGCCGGAGCGGAAGAGGCTATACAATGGTACAAGCGGGTGTTTGGCGACGACTATTATCTGGAACTGCAGCGCCATGAGGTGAAAGACCCCACCCAGCGTGCCAACAGAGAGACGTTTCCTTTGCAGCAGAAAGCCAATGCGAGCCTGATGGAACTGGCCCGCAAGTATGATGTGAAAATGGTCTGCACGAACGACTGCCATTTCGTGGAAGAAGAGGATGCCGAGGCGCATGACCGTCTGATTTGTCTGAGTACGAACCGGGATTTGGACGACCCCAAACGTATGCTCTATTCCAAGCAGGAATGGTTCAAGACGCGTGCGGAAATGAACGACATCTTTGCCGACGTGCCGGAAGCCCTTGCCAACACATGCAGAATCTGCGACCAGGTGGAGTTTTATACGATAGACCATGCGCCGATTATGCCGAACTTCTCCATTCCCGAAGAGTTCGGGACGGAAGAAAGCTACCGGCAGAAGTTTACGGATGACGACTTGTTTGAGGAATTTACACGCGATGAAAACGGAAATGTCGTGCTCAGCAAGGAAGCCGCGCAGGATAAGGTGAACAAATTAGGCGGCTGCGACAAGCTCTACCGTCTGAAGTTGGAAGCGGATTATCTGGCGGATTTAGCCTATCGAGGCGCAGCCAAACTTTATGGCGACCCGTTGCCGGAACATGTGCGTGAACGCATCAACTTCGAGCTGCATATCATGAAGACCATGGGTTTTCCGGGTTATTTCCTTATTGTGCAGGACTATATCAATGCCGCCCGTCACGAATTGAATGTGTCTGTAGGGCCTGGGCGTGGTTCTGCGGCCGGTTCCGCAGTGGCCTATTGTTTGGGAATTACCAAGATTGACCCGATTCAGTATGATTTGCTGTTCGAGCGTTTCCTTAACCCGGACCGTATTTCCCTTCCCGATATTGATGTGGACTTCGATGACGACGGGCGTGGAAAGGTGTTGAGCTGGGTCACGCAGAAATACGGTGAGGAAAAGGTGGCTCATATCATCACCTACGGAACGATGGCCACCAAGCTCGCCATCAAGGACGTGGCCCGTGTGGAAAGGCTTCCGCTTGATGTCTCGAACGGACTGTGCAAGCTGATTCCCGACCGCTTGCCGGATGATGAGAACGGCAAGGCACGCAAGATGAACCTCTCCAATGCCATCGCGTGTATTCCGGAGCTGCAACAGGCAGAAGCCTCTTCCGACCGCTTGATGCGCGAGACGATACGCTATGCCAGGATGCTCGAAGGTAACGTGCGCAATACCGGCGTGCATGCCTGCGGTGTCATCATTTGCCGCGACGACGTGTCCGACTGGGTGCCGGTGAGCACGGCCGATGATAAGGAAACGGGCGAGAAGCTACGTTGCACTCAGTACGAAGGCTCCGTGATTGAAGACACCGGACTCATCAAGATGGACTTCCTCGGACTTAAGACCTTGTCTATCATCAAGGAGTGCCAGGTCAACATACAAGACAGTCTCGGTATCGATATAGACGTGGATGTGCTGGATATTACAGATCCGGCCACTTATCGCCTTTATTGCGACGGGCGTACCATCGGTACGTTCCAGTTCGAATCGCCCGGTATGCAGAAATACCTGCGCGAGTTGCAACCTTCCACGTTCGAGGACCTTATCGCGATGAATGCCCTTTACCGTCCGGGCCCGATGGACTATATTCCCGATTTCATCGACCGTAAACGCGGGCGGAAGCCGGTGGAATATGATATTCCCTGCATGGAGAAATACCTGAAGGACACATACGGCATCACGGTGTATCAGGAGCAGGTGATGCTTCTGTCCCGTCAGTTGGCGAACTTCACCCGTGGCGAAAGCGACACGCTACGTAAGGCGATGGGAAAGAAGCTCATCGAGAAACTGAACCACATGTATCCGAAGTTCATCGATGGAGGAAAGAAGAACGGACACGACCCTAAGATTCTTGAGAAAATCTGGGCCGATTGGAAAAAGTTCGCTTCGTACGCATTCAATAAGAGCCATGCCACCTGTTATTCGTGGGTGGCCTATCAGACCGCCTTCCTGAAAGCCAACTATCCGGCACAATATATGGCGGCCGTAATGAGCCGAAGTCTGGCGAACATCACGGATATTACGAAACTGATGAGCGAATGCAAGGCCATCGGCATCACCACCTTGGGCCCCGATGTGAACGTCAGCCGCCGCAAGTTCAGCGTGGACGCCGACGGCAACATACGTTTCGGTCTTGGTGCCGTCAAGGGATTGGGGGATGCGGCCGTGGATGCCATCGTGAAAGAACGGGAAGCCAACGGGCCTTTCAAAAACATATTTGATTTCGTGCAGCGCGTGCCTACCGGGTCGTGCAAACGCAACAACCTGGAGAGCCTGGTGCTGTCGGGGGCGTTCGACTGTTTTGAGGACATCACGCGTGAACAATATTTTGCCGTCAATGCGAAGGGAGAATCTTTTATCGACCAGTTGGCACGTTACGGTTCGCGGTATCAGACCGACAAGGACACGGCACTCAACTCACTGTTCGGTGCGACCGACATGGTGGAAATCGCCACGCCGGAGATTCCCCATGCCGAACCGTGGAGTTCGCTCGAACGCCTGAACAAGGAGCGCGAGCTTGTGGGTATTTACCTCTCGGCCCATCCGCTCGACGATTACGCCATCATTCTGCAGGATGTGTGCAACATCCACATGGCCGACCTGAAAGACATGACACCGTATGTCAATATGGACCTGATGCTCGGCGGTATGGTGACAGGCGTAAGGAAAGGTGTGTCGAAGGCCGGAAAACCATACGGCATCATCACACTGGAAGATTATTCCGGCTCGTTCGAACTGCCTTTGTTCGGGCAAGACTGGCCGACGTGGGGCTCATACATGGATGTGGGCAACACGCTTTTCATCCAGGCCAAATGCCAGCCCAGGCAGTGGGACGCCTCCAAACTTGAGTTCCGCATCGGGAAAATCGAATTCCTGGCCGATGTGAAAGATACCCTCATCGAGAGTCTGACGCTTACGGTCAACCTGAACGCATTGGACGACGATATGGTGCTTTCGCTGTCGGATATGCTGAAGAAATGTCCCGGCCATACGGACCTGTATTTCCAGATACTCGACCCCCTGGGGCAGATGCACCTTACGATGAAATCTAAAGTGGCGAAGGTGTCAGTTAAAAAGGATTTAATTTCCTATATTCAGAGCAAACCGGAGCTGTCGTATAAAATAAATTAGTATATTTGCCTCGCAGTAAAAACATTTAAAACATAATACAATGGCATTAGCAATTACAGATTCCAATTTTGAAGAATTACTGGCTTCAGGAAAGCCTATGGTAGTAGATTTCTGGGCTACATGGTGCGGCCCGTGCAAGAAAATCGGTCCGGACATCGAGGCTTTGGCCGAAGAATATAAGGAACAGGCCATTATCGGCAAGTGCGATGTAGAGGAAAACGATACGCTGGCCATGCGTTTCGGTGTGCGCAACGTGCCTACGGTGCTGTTCATCAAGAACGGTGAAGTGGTGGACAAACAAGTGGGCGCAGCTCCCAAGAGCACGTTCGAAAGCAAACTGCAAGCCATCCTTTAAAGTCTTCGTACTGTTATGGACAGCCTGGAACAGGAGCTTCTGCAGGACGCGGAGGACGATGCACGCACGGTAGAGTTCATCAAGGCTTATCTGCCGCAAGACCTCAAAGATAAGTTTACAGACGAGGAACTTTATTATTTCCTCGACGTGATTGTGGAATACTATGCCGAGAGCGGTGTGCTGGATACGGCACCCGACAAGGACGGGTATATTGAAATCGACCAGGAGAAAGTGGTAGACTACATCATCCGTCAGGCGCGCAAGGACAAGATGGGCGAATACTCTCCCGAAGACATCATGTGGGTGGTGCAGGGAGAAGCCGAATACGGCGAGACGCTGGACGAAGAAGACTGACCCGTATTGTCATATAGAACGGAATGCGCCGGAAGTTGCTGGAAAAAAGCAACTTCCGGCGCATTTTTTTGTGCTGCAGAATGTGCGAAAGCGCTCACAGGTGAAGAATCGATTCTTCACCTGTGAGCGACCGGTTCTTCACCTGTGAGCGTTTTCGTCCCTACTAAGTGCAAAATCCGGAGGGTCTCCGGAAGGGTTACCATCTGATGAGGCGGCTTCCGTCTTCCTGTTCCTCGATGGTTACTTTGACAGCCTCTGCGGGCAGGAGTTCCTCTATGAGTTCAGGCCATTCGATAAAGCAAAGCGCACCGCTGTAGAAATAGTCTTCATATCCCATGTCGTATACTTCTTCGAGTTTTTTGATGCGATAGAAGTCGAAATGGTAAATCAGTTCGCCGCTCGACGAGCGGTATTCGTTGACAATGGCGAAGGTGGGGGAGTTGATGACGTCCTCCACGCCGAGACATTCGCATACGGCCTTGATGAACGTGGTCTTGCCTGCACCCATTTTGCCGTACATGGCAAATACGGTATTGTCTCCCATCGCTTCGATGAAACGGTGTGCGGCGTCATGAATCTGTTGCAGTGAGTGTATTGTAATTTCCATAAGACATTTGTGTTTTTAAGTCCTTTTCTTGCTTTGCAGTGTAATGAGCGGAATCAGCATCTCCTCCATGGAGATACCGCCGTGCTGGAACGTGTCGCGATAATAGGACACGTAGTAATTATAGTTGTTGGGATAGGCAAAAAAGCTGTCTCCTGAGGCGAAAATGTAAGTCGTGCTCAGGTTGGGTGAAGGCAGATGCGCCTTTTTGGGGTCTTTGATTTCAAAGACCTCTTTCGGGTTGTAGTTCAGGTTTTTGCCCAGTTTGTATCTCAGGTTGGTGTTTGTGTTACGGTCTCCGATGACTTTCAACGGGTTTTTCACGCGGATGCTTCCGTGGTCGGTGGTGATAATCACTTTGTAATCGCTTGCGGCAAGGCTCCGGAAGAGGTCCTTGACTGCCGAATGGCGGAACCAGCTCAGGGTGATGCTGCGGTAGGCCGCCTCGTTGGACGCCAGTTCGCGCACCATCTTCGATTCGGTTCGCGCGTGTGACAACATGTCGATGAAGTTCAGCACGACCACGTTCAGGTCGAACTTTTCCAGTTGCTTGAACTGGCTGACCAGTTTCTCTGCCGTGGCAGAATCGTTGATTTTGCGGTAGCTGAACGTGTTCTTCCTTCTGAACCGTTCGATCTGTGTGCGGATGAGCGGTTCTTCGTTCAGGTTCTTTCCCTCTTCCTCATCTTCGTCCACCCAAAGGTCGGGGAACATTCCGGCGATTTCATTGGGCATCAGTCCGGAGAATATGGCGTTGCGCGCATATTGGGTGGCCGTGGGCAGGATGCTGCAATAGATGTCCTCGTCCACGAACTGGAAATAGTCGGCCAGCTCTGCACTGATGGTGCGCCATTGGTCATACCTGAAATTATCCAATACGATAAGGAATACCTTTTCGCCTTGGTTAAGCAAGGGGAATATCTTCTGCTTGAAGATGTCGGGACTCATCAGCGGACGCCCTTCGGGTTGGGCTATCCATTTCTCGTAGTTTTTCCGGATGAACTTGGCGAATGCCGTGTTGGCTTCGGTTTTCTGCATGCCCAGCAATTCGTTCATGCTGCTGTCGGTTTCCGAAAGTTCCAGTTCCCAGTACACGAGTTGTTTGTACACTTCTTTCCAGTCGTTGAAGGTCAGCGAGTCGTTGATTTGCATACCGAGCCGGCCGAAGTCCTGCCGGTAGGCGGTTTGCGTCACTTCCGTGACGATGGCCTTCTTGTGTATGTTCTTTTTCAGCGTGAGCAGGATTTGGGTGGGATTGACCGGTTTGATGAGGTAGTCGGCAATCTTTGAGCCGATGGCCTGGTCCATGATGTTCTCCTCTTCGCTTTTGGTCACCATGACCACAGGGGTGACCGGTGTGATTTCCTTGATGCGTGCCAGGGTTTCCAGACCGCTGAGTCCCGGCATGTTCTCGTCAAGCAGAATCAGGTCGTAGGTCGTACCGGCACATTTGTCCAATGCGTCCTGTCCGTTGGATGTCGTTTCCACCTCATACCCCTTTTTCTCAAGGAAGAGGATATGCGCTTTCAGCAGTTCAATCTCGTCGTCAACCCAAAGCAGTAAACCGTTGCTCATGTCAATGTGTGTTTAATGTGTTCAGAATATGATGCCGCCTTCTCCGTCATCTTCATTGTAATATCCGTCATCTTCTCCACCGTAGCCTTCCGGCTCGTCGTCGGGCGTCCGTATCTCTATCGAGGTCGGTTCGTCCAGACGCAGGTCTTCGGGCACCTGCAGCGGAGCGAACTTCTCATCGTAGAACGCCTTGTAGTCATCGAAACTGAATGCCGTGCCCAACAACTTGAGGTTGTCTTCCGAGATGATGAGCGAACGTATGTTCTTGAGCGTGACGGCCATGTGCGGGTCGGCATATAGCTTTTGCGTGTAGGCGTGTGCTTCGTCATAACTGGCGAATCCCTTGATTTGCATTCTGGCGATACCGTTCTCTTTGACAATTTCGAGGTCGAAGTTCCGCACGACGAAGTTGGTGAAGTTGTACAGTGCCATTTCATACAGCAGCTGGTCCTCGTCCAATGTGTTTTCTGGATACGCCAGCAGGAAGACGAAATTACAGATACGTTCGTCGCTGAGTTGCCGTGCTTCCTCGGTCGAGTCGCTTTGTGCCACGAGGCTCCTCCGGCTCCAGATGTCGCTGGCGTCATATTTCCCGTCACTCAGCGAGCGTCCTTCCTGTATGCCTTTCACGATGTTCTGGGCCATTTCCGTCACTTCGTCTTTCGGATATTGCTGTATGACCTCCTTCAGCGTGGTGAGGAAACTGTCGCGCTGTCCCGTGTAAAGTTGGCTCATGGCCTGTACGAACATGAATTTGGCGCGGTGCGCTCCTTCGGGGAAGTCTGTGGTCGAGGTGGCGTAGTTTCTGAACACCTCCCCGTATTCATCCCTTGTGTAGGCGTTATAGGTTGCGGCATACAGTGAATCCTCAATGTGCTTCCCGTTGCGTGCGTACAGTTCGTAGCGGGGATTGGACAGCATGACGGCATAACGGCTTTCCGGGAACTCCGTAATGAGCTGTTGTCTGTAATGTGTGGCTTCGGCATCGTTGCCCAGTCTTCCGCTGATGAGAAAGAGGTGGTAATAGGCGTTGTCCTTGTCGGGTACGTCGGGGAAATCATTGATGAGGCGTATCAGTGTTCTGCGCGCCAGGGTGAAGTTTTCCAGACGCTCGGATTCAAGGATGCCCGCATGGTAGAGTCCGTCGCGCAGTATGTCGTTGGATGCTTGCAACTGTTCCTCGCTGAACGGGATTTGCTGCATGTAGTATTCCCTGTGATGGGGGTCTTGTGCCAGCGAGTCGGCCAGTCGTGCTTTCGCTTCGGCGATGCTGTCGGCCGCGGCGATGCTGTCGGCTTGTGCCAGTTGCAGGCTGTCCATGCCTTCCTCGTCATAGTTATACTCTTCAAAGTTGCCGTTCCGGTCTTCTTTTTTATGGCTTCTCCGCCAGTTGTCTTCCAAGGGGCGTTTCCCCCAGATTTGGACGAACTGTCGTTTGCCTGCCGCTACTGCCGTGGGGTTGTAGAAGTACCAGAGTGAGTTTTGTCTGCCCATAGCTCCCGGTGCGCCGCCACGTCCGGCTGCTGCTCCCGGTGTGGGTGATACGGGTGCGGAGGGCGTGTTCTGTGCCATTTGCTCATTCATTTCCTTGCGAGCCTCTTCCTTTTCTTTTTTCTTCAAGGCTTCTATGACACGGTCTATCGCGGCATTGCGTTCGTTTTCGGGCAGTTTGGCCAGTTGTTGCAGGCTGTCCTGCAACTTGACGGCAGAAAGGTGGGGCTCCAGTTCGGTGAGAATTCCTGAGCGTCGTTCCGCTTCCTTGTAAGCCTCGTGTTCTTTTTCCAGGATGCCGACAACTTCTGCGTAGCAACGTTGTGCGTTGATATAGTCTTCCTTGTCCCAATAAACTTCGCCGAGGCGCAGGAGCAGAACGGCTTTGGCTATGCCGTTCCGCGTACTTTTCTCAGCTCCTTGCTCGTAGGCTCCTATACAGTGTGCCGTATCCTTTCGGGCAAGGTACACGTTGCCGATGGCATAATATATCTGGTCCTGATAGTCCTTGTTCTTTTTATTACGTGCCATGCGCTGCAACTTCTTTATTTTCTTGTTGTAGCTTCCTGTGGTCATGACTTCCGTCTGAAGGATGCGGGCGTTGAAGGCCAGTTCGTATGGAGGATTGGCGCGTATGACCTTCTGGAGCGATTTATAGGCTTGGCTGTTCTTTCCGACTTTGTGATAGAGTTGTCCTGCCAGGTAATTCAGGCGTGCGCGTTGCAGTCTGTTTTTCTCGTTCCTGATGGTCTTCAGCAGGAACGGAAGCGCCTCTTCATATTGTTGGGTCAGGATGAGATAGTCGGTATACGATGCGTTCCGTTCCTTGACGCCTTCGGAAGTGATGCTGTCGCGCTTCATCTTATTGAAGACATCTTCTGCATCGTACGGCCATTCCAACTCTACATAACATCGTGCCAGCATGGCGCGCGCCACCGACACCACTTCCGGTTGTCCGGCATACAGGCTTGTGATATAGTTGAATGTCGAGGCGGCTTCTATAAAGTTTCCTTGCCGGAACTGTGCCCGTCCCAACAGAAGCCATGCGTGTTTCAGGAACGGATTGAATTCTTTCCGTGCCAGGTAGGCTTTCTCTTTGGCACTCTTCCGTTTGTTGGTGTTGCTTTTCGGCCGGACTTTGATGGAGTGTACTTTAATGGCCTTCTCACTTTTTGTGATGGCGGTCTCGAACTCGGACTTGCCCAATGCTGCGGTCTTCTTGTCGCGGACACTATACATGGGCAGCAAGTCCGTATAATTGTCCACGTGTCCTTCCTGTTGTGCCAGTATACCGGCCTTATAGGCTTCGTTGCCGTTGAAGTAAGTGTTGAAACGTGCTGTAAGTGCATGATAGAAACGGGTGCCCGACGTGTTTTTCTTGGTCGAGCATGAGGCCGTGGCTAACAGCAGTGCGGTGATGCAGGCAATATGTAGTATATTTCTTTTCAAAGCAAATCTCTCCGGTTAAATAACAGGATTTTACGGTTTTTATTGCCTTTTGCCTCCGATAATTGCCATGGACGTGGTTTTACAGAGCAGGTATATGACAATGGAGACGAATATGATGGATGCTCCCGAAGGTATGTTGTAACGATAAGAGAGGAGAAGGCCGCCTATACAGCCGGCATAGCCTATGAGGACGGACAAGCCGGCCATGGTCTTGAATCTGCGGGTGAACAGGTTGGCGGTGACTTGGGGTATGGTCAGCATGGAGATGACCATTACGATACCTACCATACGCAGGCAGGCTACGATGGTCAGTGCGATGAACGCCATCATCAGGTATTCCATGGCTGTTACCGGCAGGTGTTGTGAACGGGCGAACTCGGCATCGAATGCGACGGAGACGAGCGGACGCAGAAAGACAGTGAAGAAAAACAGTGCCGCTACGGTGAGTGCGGACAAAAGGTAAAGGTCGCCGTCGGTAATGGTCAGGACGTTGCCGAACAGGTATGAGGACAATTCGGGGGTGAAGCCGGGAGCAAGGAAACTGCAGATGATGCCGATGCTCATGCCGAGTGTCCAGAAGATGGCGATGGCGGAATCTTCGCGCATGTCTCTTCTGCGGCTGAACCATTGTATGCCGCAGGCCGAGAGAACGGAGAATACGGCGGCCGACAGAACGGGCGGAAGCCCGCAGTATACGCCTATGCCTATGCCTCCGAATGAGGCGTGAGTGATGCCTCCGCTGATGAATACGAGGCGGCGGGTTACGATATAGGTGCCGACGAGTCCGCAGAGTATACTGGCGAGCATGCAGCCCAAAAGTGCGTGTTGGAAGAATGTATAGGATAATATGTTCATGCGTGTTCGGTTCTTCTTTCTCCTACAATGAGGAATACTTCGTCTTTCAGTGCGTCGGGCAGGGATATGTTGCGCAGCTGCAGGCTTCTTACCCAGCCGGCCACTTCATCGTCCTGCATGGTATAGAGGATGTTGCGGAACTCATCCTCTTCGTCAGCCGTGTAGGCGGATGAAGGCATGCCGCGAAAACGGTCGAGCTCCTCGTCGTCATAGTATTCTATGTCTTTGCTGACAGCGGCCAGCAGGCTTTCCTTCTCGCAGATTTCGTGCTGTCCGCAACATTCCTGAGGCGGCTGTACGACAGTGGGAAACTCTGTGATTTCACCGCTGTCCATTTGTTTTTGCAGCGAGCGGTTGCGGAACCAGCCGGCCAGCATGGCCAGCAGTCCGGCGGCTGCAAGTGCGATGACGATGTATAAGACTATCATAGTTCTTCAATCTCAAATCCGGTTTTTGTCAGATGCTCCCAATATTTCGGATAGGACTTGCCCACCACTTGGGGATTATTGATGCAAATGTCACCCAAAGTCAGGCTGCAGGGAGCAAAAGCCATCGCCATGCGGTGGTCTTCATAGGTGTCTATGGCCACTTGTCGGTGGGGGGCTGTCCTTGCGCCGTCCCATATCAGTTCGGAGTCGTGGGCATCGCGGATGTCGTAACCCAATTTCCCCAATTCCCGAATGAGGGCGGCTATGCGGTCTGTCTCTTTGATTTTCAGGCTTTGCAGTCCGCGGAAATGGAACGGAATACCGAGCATGGCGCAGGTGACGGCAAATGTCTGGGCCAGGTCCGGCTGGTTGATGAAGTCATAGTCCATGCGTGTGGCCGTCACGGTACCTTTGGTGAGCCTGACGCATTCCAGACCGTTTTCGTCCTTGAAAAATGCGGTATGCACGCCAAGGCTTTTGAACAAGTCGCGCACTGCGGAGTCGCCCTGACTGCTGTGACGGTATAGGCCGGGCAGTATGATCTCGGCGTCGGGGTTGGTACAGAGGGCTGTCATCTGGTACCAATAGGATGCGGCACTCCAGTCGCTCTCTATATAATAAGGTGTGCTGCGATAAGGTATGGGTTTCACCTCTATATGCCTCTCGTCCGTCCACGTCGCCTGTGCCCCGAAATCCGTCATCAGCTGAAGGGTAAGGTCGATATACGGTCGGGAGATGATGTCGCCCGTGAGTTCCAGTACGAGTCCGTCTTGCAGTACCGGTGCTATCATGAGCAGGGCGGAGATGTATTGTGAGCTGATGTTTCCTTTCAGGCTTAGTTTTCCGCCTTCATGTTTTCCGCCGGTGATGCGCAGGGGCGGAAAGCCCTCCTGTTCGGTGTATTCCACCTTTGCTCCCAGCGCACGTAGTGCATCTGCCAGAATGCCGATGGGGCGTTGCTTCATGCGCTGTGTGCCTGTGATGGTGTGTGTACCTTCTGTCACGGCATAATAAGCCGAGAGAAAGCGCATGGCTGTGCCTGCGGCCATGATGTCTGTCGGGTCGGACGGTTGTGTCAGTGCCCGGACCATGACGAATGTGTCGTCGCAGTCCGAGATGTGTTGTGGCATTTCATGTCCTCCCGACAAAGCGTTGATGATGAGTGCCCGGTTGCTGATGCTTTTGCTGGCCGGAAGCTCTATGGTTTGTTGCAGTCGGCGTGCTGCGGTAAGTTTAATTCGCATGATTTGGCTGAAAAATGAATTATACGAGCACAAAAGTAGAGATTTATTTGGAATATTCAAAAACTATTTCTAATTTTGCACCCGCAAACGGGATGTAGCTCAGTCCGGTTAGAGTACTCGTCTGGGGGGCGAGTGGTCGCTGGTTCGAATCCAGTCATCCCGACAAAATAAAGAGGCATTGGTAATCGCAGGAGGTTATTGATGCCTTTTTTGTCAATATACGTAGGATGAATAAACCTACGTTTCCGATGCCTTGTCGGCTGGAGGTGGGAAGTTCTTCAGAGGGTATGAAAAAGGCCGTTGCCGGGGTGGCAGACGGCCTTGTATGTCTTATTTTACTTTCTTGATTCCTTCATGTGTGGGAATGATGGGCTTGATGGTACCGTCCTCGTTGAACTCCATCTTGTCGATGCAGACTTCGCGGTGTGTGCCCGGCTGGTGCTTCAGGTAGTTCTTGTTGATGCGGTGGTACACCATGTACCACTTGTCCTTGCCTGGTATCTGGAGTACGGAGTTGTGCGCCGTGCCGTATATTTCCTCTTCGGGACGCTGAATCAATATCACGGGTTCCTTGGCCACCTCAATGGGGCCGAGCGGAGACTTGCCCGTTCCGTATGCCACGTGGTAGTTGGGCGAGCCGGTGTCGTCCACGCTCCAGAGGAAATAGTATGTGCCTTTGCGGTAGAATACGTAAGGTGCCTCGCGGAAAGCATAATCCTTCAGTGTGCCGCCTTGAGGCGTCATGAGTGTTTCCGTTTCGGGTTTGATGCTCATCATGTCTTCGTTCAGTTCGGCTCCGGCCATGTAGCCGTTACCCCAGTACAGGTAGGATTTTCCGCTGACAGGGTCTTCAAACACGTCCACATCGATTTGCTGCCCGTGTTGCTGTCCTTCCGGCCTGCGGTTGATGATGGGATGCCCCGCGTCGGTGAAGGGGCCTGTGGGATGGTCGGCCGTGGCCACTCCGATGGCTTTGCCTTTCGGGGTGTTGCCGCTGAAATAGAAGAAGTATTTGTATTTGCCGTTGATTTTCTTTTCTATGATGCACGGTGCCCATGCGTTGCCGTCGGCCCAACTTACCTGATCGGTGCCCAGGTCAAGCATGATACCTTCATGACGCCAGTCGGTCAGGTTCTTGGAGCTGAATACGGTGAAGTAATATCCTCCCCATCCCGGTGTGCCGTCGGTAGTGGAATAAATGTAATACTTCTTGGTCTGGTTGGAATAGAGCACTTCCGGGTCGGCGTGGAATTCAGGCAGAACGGGGTTTCCGGTTGCGGGACGCTGTGCGGAAATTTCGTTGTGTCCGGTAAACAGACAGGTCAGTGCAAGTAAGGCTAATGTTTTTTTCATGATATGTTGAATTTGAAAATGTGAGTTCAGCAACCTGTGGTCTCGCGGTAGAAATCCAGCATATTGAAGATTTCCTGCTTGTCGGCTGTGCGGTTGATGCGAATGTCGCCTATATCGCCCAGCAAGGTAAAGTTAATGCTTCCGGCCGTGTTCTTCTTGTCGTGCGTCATGAAGGCATACAGGCGTTCGTATGCCTTGCAGTCGAATGCGAATGTGCCGTAGTTCGTCTTGATGAAGTCGATGGTCTGCCGTAGTTTGTCTTTGGGGAATCCTGTGTGCAGGCTGCTCAGGTAGAGTTCGCATATCAGTCCCCACGCCACGGCATATCCGTGCAGCACGGTGCGGTTCTCCGCCAGTGCCAGACTTTCGAAAGCGTGTCCGGCGGTGTGTCCGAGGTTCAGCGCCTTGCGTATGCCTTTTTCGTAGGGGTCTTCCCCTACGATATGTTCCTTGATGGACACGCTCTTGGCCACCAGTCTTTGTAACAGGGCGTAGTCGATGCTGTCAAGGTCGAAGCGCAGCAGCTCCGCCCAGTTCTCTTCCGTACTGATTAGTCCGTGTTTGAGCATTTCTGCATACCCCGAACAGATGTTTTCCCGGTCGAGCGTCTTCAGGAATTCAGTGTCGAGCAATACGCTCGAAGCCGGAGCGAACACGCCAACCTCATTTTTCAGTCCGTTGAAGTTGATGCCCGTTTTTCCGCCCACCGATGCGTCGACCATAGCCAGCAATGTGGTGGGTATGTTGATGTATTGTATTCCCCTTTTGAATGTGGCGGCAGCAAATCCGCCGAGGTCGGTAATCATTCCGCCGCCCACGTTAATCATGAGCGAGTGGCGTGTGCCGCCCCGGTTGCTCAACTCGGTCCATACCGCCGCGAGTGACTCTATGGTCTTATGCTCATCGGTGGCTCCGATAACGATGTGCTCCGCTTGTTGCAGACAAGGAAATCCTTCGATGAGCGGAAGGCATTTCCTGTGCGTGGTTTCGTCCGTCAGGACAAAAAGCCTGTCGTGGGGACAAGCTTCAATCGCCCTCTTCAAGCTGTCCTCCAGATTCTCCGAGATGATGATTTCTTGCTTACGCATGAGTGTACGGTTTGATTTGTATGCAAAGATAAGGTTTCTGTAAGATAAAAAGGCGGTGGAATCGCTTTTTTTCTTGTTGGCCGGTTGATTTTGCAGGTTGCTTTTGTCTTATACCTTTATTTATGTTAAAATGTCGGTTCGTCATTAAACCGGAAGCAGACGGGCGTGTCACATCCGTAAATACAAATTCCAGAATAAAAAGATTAAGGTATAAAAAAGATGAAGACAAAAAGTGCGTGGGCATTTCTCTTGTGCCTGATGTGTACAAATCTTTGGGCACAGAAGATTACGGTAAGCGGTACGGTTGTGGAAGAAGAAACCAGTGAGCCGGTATTTTCCGCCTCGGTCGTGTTGCTGAATCCGGACAGTACGATGGCATGCGGTGCGAGTTCGAACATGGAAGGGCAGTTTACCCTTCCTGCCGTAAAGGCCGGAAAGTATATATTCCGTATCACATACGTAGGATTCAAGACGTATTTTAAGAATGTGCAGTTGTCTTCATCACAAAAGTCCTTGTCGATGGGCACCGTCAAACTTCAGCCTGATGCCATTTTGTTGAAAGCGGCGGAAGTGACGGCACGTGCTGCTCAAGTGGAAATGAAGGAAGACACTTTTGTCTACAATGCCGCAGCCTATCGTGTGCCGGAAGGTTCTGCTCTTGAGGCACTTGTACGAAAGTTGCCCGGAGCGGAAGTGACCGACGACGGGACAATCAAAATCAATGGCAAGGAAGTGAAGAAAATCATGGTGGACGGGAAGGAGTTTTTCGACAACGACACGAAGATAGCCATGAAGAATCTGCCTACGTCCATGGTCGAGAAGATTAAGGCGTACGACCGTCAGAGCGACTATACGCGCACTACGGGCATTGATGACGGAGAGGAGGAAACCGTGCTCGACCTTTCCGTAAAGAAAGACATGAAGCAGGGGTGGCTGATGAATGCGGATGTGGGTTATGGTACGGAAGAACGCTATACGGGAAAGGTGATAGTGAACCGTTTCACGGACCGTCTGCAACTCTCCGCATTCGGATCTGCCAATAATGTGAACGACAACGGGTTTCCAGGTGGAGGCTTCCGCGGTTGGGGCGGCGGAGGCGGCGGACTCGTAGCCAGCAAGATGGCGGGATTGAACTTCTCATGGGAGAACGGCAAGAAGGAACGTGAGGGGGGCATGCTGAAATTAGGTGGTAACGTGCGCTATTCGCATACCGGAACGGATGCATTGTCCACCAACAACTCTGAAACTTTCTTGCCTTCCGGTTCGGGCAGCTCCTTCTCAAACAGCAGAAACGACAGCCGGTCGGGGCGTACCAATGTCAATGCCAACTTCCGGGTGGAGTGGATGCCTGATTCGATGACACGCATCATGTTCCGTCCTAATTTCTCTTTCTCGGAGAACGACAGCAGAGGCGTAAGCAGTTCGGTGACCTTCAATGAGAATCCTTATCTGAAGATGAAAGACCCCTTGTCGGAGTATATGGAGTATGTCAAGGACAGTATGGTGGTCAACGATAACCGGCGTAACACGTTCTCCGACGGGAACAACCATTCGGTAAGCGGTATGTTGATGGCAAACCGTCGGTTGAACAGCAGTGGGCGCAACCTTACCTTGCGGTTGAATGCCGGATATTCGGATTCCGACAACAAATCATTCAATATCTCCGATGTGAACTATTTCCTGAAGTCCGTAGCGGAGAAGAGGAGGAATTCGTACATGCGACAGTACAATGTCAACCCTTCCAAAAGTTATAATGCCAGTGCGGATCTGAGCTACAGCGAGCCGCTGTTCAAAGGGGCACATCTGCAGTTCGGGTACAAGTTCCAGTATCGATATTCAGATTCCGACCGTTCCATGTATTCGCTGGACAGCCTGATAAGCAAGGGCGAAATCACTAAAGAGGAACTGATGAACTATCCCTTGACTTATGTGCCGGGGATAGACTGGCTGGAGTTGTGCAAGAATTATGAGAACAGTCAGTATGCCACTTATAAGGAATATAATCAAGACGCGAATGTGATGTTCCGTTACATAAAAGGCGAGATGCGTCTGAATGCCGGTGTTTCCTTGCAACCGCAGAAAACGTATATGGATTATCAGAAAGGACGGTTGGATACATCTGTTGTCCGTCAGGTCATCAACTGGGCTCCCCGAATTGATTTCCGCTACAAGATATCGGAAACCAGTCAGGTTCGTGTACGTTATAACGGACGTTCCGCACAACCCTCCATGACGAATCTGCTTGATGTGACGGATGACTCCGATCCATTGAATATATCTAAGGGAAATCCCGGTTTGAAACCTTCGTGGACCAACAGTTTCAACGTGTTCTATAATAATTATATTACGGAAAAACAGCGGGGATGGATGGTGCATGCAAGAGCCAATATGACCAGTAACAGTATCAGTACTGCTGTGTTGTATGATGAACAGACGGGTGGAAGAATCAGTATGCCCATGAATATCAACGGCAACTGGAATGCCAATACCAATCTGATGTTTAATACGGCGATGGGTCCGAAGAAGTATTTCAACATCTGGACCTTTACGAATGTAGGCTATACGAATAGCGTGAATTATATCAGTACGAGTGCAGGAAACGGTGGCCTTGTCATGGAATCGAGCGGTAATATACTGAACATGAGTAAAAAGAGTACCACCAAGTCTACTGATGTCGGAGAACGGCTGAACCTGAACTTCCGCAACGACCTGCTTGAGGTCGGAGTAAACGGAAGCATCAATTACCAGCATGCACGCAATGCTTTGCAGGAGAATGCCAATCTGGATACTTACAATTTCTCGTATGGTGCCAATCTGAATCTCAACCTTCCATGGAACATGAGTTTCTCGACAGATATCAATGAAGATTGCCGAAGGGGATACGATGACGCTTCGATGAATACAAACGAACTTATCTGGAATGCTCAGATTTCGCAAAGTTTCCTGAAGGAAAATGCCGCAACGGTTTCCGTTCAGTGGTATGATATTCTTCAACAGAAGAGCAATATCAGCCGTTCCATCTCCGCTACTCGGCGTGCCGACACATGGAATAATGCCATCAACAGTTATGTCATGGTTCACTTCATTTATAAACTGAATCTATTGGGTAACAAGGAAGCGCGGGCGGAAATGCGTGGCTTTGACGGTGGCTTTGGAGGACCCGGTGGTCTTGGCAGAGGAGGAAGAAGGGGACCCGGCGGTTTTGGCGGTCCGAGATAAACATTTTCGGTAGGTGTGAGATGAAATAGTTGCAATGGTTTCGTTCTTTGTCGTAAGAAAGGGCGGGACCATTGTTCTTTTTAAAGACTTTTGTATCGTTTTCCGATTGAATCTCAATAGTTTTTCGTAAGTTTGTCAGGTACAAACGAAAAAGTGATGTGAATGACGCTTTGATTTATAGCCTGGCTGGCATGTTTTATTTGTTTGTGGTGTTGCCGCAGATGCTTGTTGTCGTGTCTGAGAACCGACGTCCGGTGAAGACTGTGGCATGGTTGCTTGTGTTGTTCTGTCTGCCGATTTTCGGTTTGGTGATTTATTTCTTTTTCGGGAGCAACCGCAAACGCGAACATTTCGTGAGCCGTGCCTGTTCCATCCAGTTGGCACGTCGTTCCGCCGTGCGCTTTTATCAAGGAGGATTCCCTGAATTACCCGATGAATACGTTCATCTGATTAAACTGTTCCGCCGTCAGGGCGGGGCTTTCCCTTATGACGACAACAAAATATGTTTCTTCACGGAAGGACGGAAGATGCTGGAGTCGCTCTTGCGCGATATTGCCGCAGCCCGGCATCATATACATCTGGAGTTTTATATCATCGAGGATGATGAAATTGGCCGTCGGGTAAGGGATGCTCTGGTGGCAAAGGTGAAGGAAGGCGTGAGTGTGCGGTTCGTTTATGATGATGTAGGTTGTTGGAACGTGAAGTCGAAGTTCTTCCGGACAATGGAAGAGGCTGGCATACAGGTGGCATCCTTTCTGCCGGTACGCTTTCCGAAACTGACGAGCAAAGTAGACTTCCGCAACCATCGTAAGATAGTGGTCGTGGACGGTATCATCGGCTATGTCGGGGGAATGAATCTGGCCGAGCGTTATTTCTGCAACGGCCGGGACGGCGGAGTCTTCTGGCGCGATACGCATTGCCGGATTATGGGTAATGCCGTGGCCGGACTTCAACGGGCTTTTATGGGAGACTGGAACGTGGCGACCAAAGAGACCATTACGGAGCAGGTTTATTATCCGAAGGAAGAGGAGGGGAGAAAGATGGTGCTGGCCGATACCCATCCATACGCCAGCGACACAGCGCTGATTCAGATTGTGAGTTCCATGCCTACGACACCGTGGCCGGACATCATGCAGGGGATGGTGATGGCCTTGTTGAAGGCGCGCAAGTATTGTTATCTGCAAAGCCCGTATTTTATGCCGACCGAGGGGATGATGTTTGCCATGCAGACGGCGGCATTGGCCGGGGTGGACGTGCGCTTGATGATTCCGGAAAGAGCCGACAAACGTTTGTTGACATGGGCGTCGAAAGCGTATCTTGCCGATGCGATGCGTGCGGGAGTGCGCATCTATCTGTATCGTGCCGGTTTCCTGCATTCCAAGACGCTGGTTTGTGATGACATGTTGTCATCCTGTGGTTCTACGAATATCGATTTCCGTAGTTTCGAGCGTAATTTTGAGGTCAATGCCTTTGTATACGACCGTCGCGCGGCTCTTTTCATGAAAGACATGTTTCTGAAAGATCAGGCACATTGTCACCTGCTGAATGTGGAAAACTGGGAGAACCCAAGTCTGTGGCACCGGATGAGAGACTCCTTCATTCGTCTGCTGGCGCCTTTGCTTTGAAAAAAGAGAAGTTTACGCTGCCGTACGACCTGTGCTCCACAAAACATTCGTGCGTGGTGAATACGTTTGTCTTTCCATGTTCCAATACGAACAGACCGTTGTCTTTCAGTAACCTGTGCGAAAGGACCATATCCGGCAGTTTCTCCAACTCCTTTAGTGCATAAGGGGGGTCGGCGAAGATAAAATCAAACTGTTCGTTGCACTTGTCCAGATAGCGGAACGCGTCTGTGCGCAACGGGAAGCAATTGTCTGCCTTCAACGTGTCGAGGATGTGGGTGATGAAAGCAAAATGCTGCGGGTCGCGTTCAATGGAGACTACTCTCTCGCAACCTCTTGAAAGCAGTTCGATGGTGATGCTTCCGGTTCCGGCAAACAGGTCGAGGGCAGTCGGGCCATCCTCGAAATCCATGTATCCGTTCAGTACGTTAAAAAGGTTTTCTTTGGCGAAATCCGTTGTCGGGCGTGCCTTGAAACTTCGCGGGATGTCGAAGTGCCGTCCTTTGTATTTTCCGGTAATGACTCTCATCGTGGCGTGATTTTTAAATGACGTTGACAAGTAGTGTGAGCAAATCGAAAGGAACCTGCGGATTCCGTGCCGACGCGTAACGTCGGTAGATGTCGGCTGAGGTGAGCGGTTTCACCTGGTGCAGATATTTGCCGAGAGTTTGTGTGCACTCGTTCTTGATGCTGTTTTCGCCCAGAAGGATACATTCTCCTTCGCGTGTGTCCATAGCCAAATGTTTCCATACGGAGAGTATGAAATAGGTCGCATTGTCGGAATGGTCGGCCGGAAAGGAATTGGCATAATGCAACTTCTGTTCCTTATAGCCGAACACAAGCATTTCCTGTTCATGGAAATACACATATAGGCGCTGTTTGTCTTTTGTGTCGAAGGTGAGCATCTTTTCGAGCAGCATGGTGTCGGCATGGTAGAAGCGTATGCCGGGGAAACGCCGGCACAGCATCTGTTCCAGTTCCTTGTCCACGGAAAAAATCTTGGCGATTTCCAGATGAGGC
This sequence comes from uncultured Paraprevotella sp., assembly GCA_900548345.1. Classification (GTDB taxonomy): domain Bacteria; phylum Bacteroidota; class Bacteroidia; order Bacteroidales; family Bacteroidaceae; genus Paraprevotella. The sequence continues at coordinate 37,725 of URKA01000009.1, forward strand.
AGAATGTTATAGTAAATCTTGCCGACTTGTTTTTGTGCAAATGTCAGTCTGAAGAGTGTGTTAGCCTCTTCTTTCTTGAATGCCTCCAACGGAATCTGTATGGAGGGTCCGGTAATCAGGCAGTATATGCCCAAGTAACTTTTCCTTCCCGTCAGGGTCGACTGTGCCAGTGCTTTTTCCAGTGTTTCGGCGTGGCTTTCTCCGTTTTGGTAATGATAAGTCTCGGTCTTTATAGCTTCGGCTTCTGTCGGGCTGTAGCTATAAAAAGAAAATCCATCCGCGTGCAAGCGGATGGATAGACTGTATGTTTTTTGTTGATTATTCCCAGTTGCCTGCATTGTTGTTCGGGGATGTGATGTCTCCAATCTTCAATCCGGGGTAGCGTCCCTGTTTTTCAGCCATGTCGGTCAGGTTGTATATCTCACGTTCGTTCATTCCTTTCAGATAAGAGGAATATGGAGCGCGGCATTCCATGACATTCTGTGTCACGCCAGAACGGCCCACGTGGATGGTCTTTTCCAGTTCAAATTTCTCACCGTTGCTGTAGGGGATGTATTGGATGGAATCGGCCACGAAGTCTTTGCCGAGCAATGTGTCGGCCAATGCCACCCATGTGGTGTCGCGGCGGAAGTTCTGCAGTCCGTTGGCTGCGATGGCAGCCGCATCTCCGCTTTTCACGATGGCGGAAGCCTTGGCTTCTGTCAAGCCCTTGGCCATTTGGTCGTCGCTCAGTTCGCCCACCTTGCTAATCATAGGTATACGTCCGTTTTTGATAAAGTCAATCATGACATGGAATGAGTCGCAGAACTCACCCTGATGCTGCTGGCGGTATTGTTCCTCTATGTTCTTGATAAGAATCAGACGCTCTTTTACCGCAGCCTCGCGTATGCTCTTTTCTTCGTTGAAATGGATGGGGGCCATGATGCTTTCATAGCACAACCATAGCAGGACTGCCGCACAGACGCCCAAAATACAATTAATAACGATTTTCATGATACTTTATAATTTTTATTTGTTACATTCGCATCGCAAAAATAAGATAAATAAATTTAATATCCGACTTTTCGGCGAAAATTTTATCCGGCTTTTATGATTAATAAGGAATTGGCGGCTTTTATCGAGAGCAAATGTTTGTTTTCGGTCACGGACGGGCAGAAGGAAGTCATTGCCACGTTGGCCGATTTCCTGACCGCAGAGGGCGGCGCTGACAAGGTGTGCTTGTTGCGCGGCTATGCCGGTACGGGTAAGACCTCGGTGCTTGCCGCACTTGTGCGGGCGATGAAGGAACTGCATCGCGGGGTGGTACTGATGGCTCCTACGGGACGTGCCGCAAAGGTCTTTTCGCTCAAGGCCGGCAGCCCGGCATCCACCATTCATAAGCGGATTTACAGGCAGAAGGCCTTTGACGGGAGCGATACCTCATTCGCGCAGAATGTGAACCTCATGAAGCACGCGTTGTTCGTTGTGGACGAGGCTTCCATGATTTCCGGCATGTACGGCAACGGCGGAATGTTCGGTACCGGTTGCCTGCTCGACGACTTGATGCACTTTGTGTATTCGGGTGAGGGGTGCCGTCTGTTGCTTTCCGGTGATGCGGCCCAGTTGCCACCCGTAGGCGAGGAGTTGAGTCCGGCTATGTCGGCTGACGTGCTGAAAGGTTACGGGCTTCGTGTGTGGGACGTGGAACTGACGCAGGTGGTGCGCCAGCACGATGAGAGTGGCATTCTGTGGAATGCCACACGACTGCGTCGTATCATTACGGCGGCCGAATACACGGGTCTTCCGCAGATTCGCATCGGGGGATTTCCCGATGTGCGCCGCATTTCCGGTGAGGAATTGATTGAGGCCCTTGAAGCCTGCTACTATCAGGTGGGGACGGACCAGACCATCGTGTTGACGCGCTCCAACAAGCGGGCCAATATATATAATAATGGTATCCGTGCGCGTGTTTTGGGACGGGAGGAGGAGCTGACATCAGGCGATCGCCTGTTGGTGGTGCGCAACAATTATTATAAGATGGAAGGGCAGAAGTGCGGAAACTTCGATTTTGTGGCCAATGGCGACGTGGCCGTGGTATGCCGTTATCGCCGCGAGCGTAGCCTGTACGGTTTCCGCTTTGCGGATGTACTCTTGCGTTTCCCTGACTATGACGATTGCGAGATGGAGATGACCGTGCTGCTTGATACCTTGCAGAGCGAGGCACCGGCCTTGACGCGTGAGCAGAACGATGCGCTTTTCCATGCGGTGGAAGAGGATTATGCCGATGTGACCGTGAAGCGGGAGCGGATGAAGAAAATCAAGAATGACCCTTATTTCAATGCCTTGCAGGTGAAATATGCTTATGCCTTAACATGTCATAAGGCTCAAGGCGGGCAATGGCAAAAGGTTTTTGTGGACCAGGGATATATGACGGAAGATATGCTTACTCCCGATTATTTCCGTTGGCTGTATACAGCCTTCACTCGTGCTACGGACACGCTTTATTTAGTGAACTGGCCGGAAATGCAGATGGAGAAGGCGTGAAAACAGGTATCCACTATCATGCAGACAGATTATTCAGGGATTTTGGCCTAAATAATCAGGGGGTAGAATCACTTTGGTTTTAGGGGCATCTTACACTGAATAGTCCTTGTTTACGGTTCACTTCTTTAAGTCCAATTGTCTCTTTCGTGTATATACCTACTTATTAATATGTTTGATGCGTCATTAAGCAATAAATAACGTTGCAATATTTGCGATGATTTGAGCGGGGATACGTCTGAGTACATTGACCTGTGTCTGTATTGTCGGATTAAATTAGGGATTGCACATTTATAAGTATAGACACTATTCATGGTTTCGGGGATGTCAATATAATGCTATATGATGTCGATATTTTATTATTGTTTTTAACGGTAAACGAGCGATATTTGCATTATTCGATGAAACGGAAGGTGTTTCTGCCGGAATAATTGGCAGGTCAGTGCATTCACCTTTCTATCGGATGTTGATTATATCGCTGATAAACCGGTTGGCTGGATTAAGTATGCACTGGGATAATCCCGCCAATAGACAAAAACAGACATGTTATGAACAAGATTAAAGCAAATGGCCGATTTGCATGTGTGGCCATGTTGTATTGTTGCAGCCTTTTTACTGTGACGACAAATGCACAATCTCCTGTGGCGAATAACACGTTACAACTTACTTATGACAGCCCTGCCCAGTTTTTTGAAGAGTCGCTCGTCATAGGTAACGGACGTTTGGGGGGCATCGTGTATGGTGGGACGCACAAGGAACGCATATCTCTTAACGACATAACGCTTTGGACGGGTGAGCCTGATAAACAGGTCTTCGCGCCGGATGCTCATAAGGCCATTCCTGATATACGTGCGGCTCTTGACAGGGAGGACTATCGTGCGGCGGACAAACTGCAATATAAGGTGCAAGGGCATTACAGCGAGAATTATCAGCCGCTTGGCACCCTTGTCATAGACTATCTTGACCGTAGCGGAGAAATTACGGACTACCGGCGCTGGCTTGACATCAGTGATGCTACCGCTGCCACAAGATATAAGGTAGACGGAAAGGCATTTGCAAGCGATTACTTTGCTTCCGCGCCGGATTCGGTGATTGTGATACGGCTGAAAACAGATGACAGTAAAGGCATAAGGGCGATACTGACATTGAACTCGCTATTGCCGCATATTTCTTCTGCTGCAGGTAATGAGATTTCCATGGAGGGGTATGCGGCTTACCACTCTGTGCCGGTATACCGTCAGAATGGAAACAGTCACCAGTACGATCCAGAGAGAGGTATACATTTCAATACGATTGTACGCGTAGTGGCCGCCGACGGGCAAATCAAGTCCTTTCCCACCGGCGAGGTGAAAATTGACGGCAGTAGTGAGGTGATGATATTGGTGGCCAATGCCACGAGCTTCAATGGTTTCGACAAGAATCCTGTCAGCGAAGGACTCGATTATAAGAGTATTGTAAGACACCGGATGAATGCAGCCGGAAACAAGGCGTTTGCAGCGCTTCGCGATGCACATGTTGCAGACTACAAGTCGTTTTTCGACCGTGTGGAATTGTCATTGGGTAAGACGGATGCCTCTATTGCCTCCAAACCCACCGACAAACAGTTGCGTGATTATACGGAGCACAACCAGCATAATCCTGAACTTGAAGCCTTGTATTTCCAATATGGACGCTATCTTCTCATCTCCAGTTCGCGTACTCCGGGAGTTCCGGCCAATCTGCAAGGATTATGGAACGAAAAGTTGCTGCCGCCCTGGAGTTGCAACTATACGATGAACATCAACCTGGAAGAGAACTATTGGCCGGCAGAGGTTACCAACCTTACGGAAATGCACATGCCGTTGATGGGTTTTATTAAGAATCTTAGCATGACCGGTCAGGCCACGGCAAAGGCGTATTATGGGGTGGAGAAAGGCTGGTGTGTGGCACATAACAGCGATATGTGGGCGATGTCATGCCCTGTCGGCCTGCATAACGGCCATCCTTCATGGGCTTGCTGGAACATGGGCGGAGCCTGGGTGGCCACGCATATATGGGAACATTATCTTTTTACGCAAGACAAGGATTTCCTACGGGAATATTATCCGATGCTTAAAGGTGCGGCCGAATTCTGTATGAACTGGATGATAGAGAAAAACGGATATCTGTTGACCTCACCCGGAACCTCGCCGGAGAATATTTATCTTACGCCCGACGGATATGCCGGTGCCACGCTGTACGGAAGCACTGCCGACCTTGCCATGAGCCGAGAGTGTATTATGGACGCCCGTGAGGCTGCCCGTGTGCTTGATGCGGACAAGGATTTCGTGAAACAGGCCGACCGTACGCTGAAACGTATGTGGCCATATCATATCGGTAAGAATGGCAATCTGCAGGAATGGTATCACGACTGGAACGACAAAGACCCGCGGCACCGCCACCAGTCGCATCTGTTCGGCCTTTTTCCCGGCCACCACATCACTCCGGCGGAAACACCGGATTTGGCCGGTGCATGCTCGCGTTCTTTGGAAATCAAAGGAGACAACACGACTGGCTGGAGCACAGGATGGCGTGTGAACCTGTATGCACGGCTGCGTGACAGTAAGAATGCGTACCATATCTACCGCAGACTGTTGCGCTATATCAGTCCCGATGATTATAAAGGCAATGACGCGCAGCGTGGAGGTGGTACCTATCCCAATCTGCTCGATGCCCACTCTCCGTTCCAGATAGACGGCAATTTCGGAGGGTGTGCCGGAGTGGCGGAAATGCTGATGCAGTCCACAGCCGGTACCATTACGCTGTTGCCGGCTCTTCCCGATGAGTGGAAGGACGGTCATGTGCGCGGCATCTGTGCACGGGGCGGTTTTGTGGTGGATATGGAATGGCGCGACGGACGTGTGACTTCATTACATGTCACATCAAGAAACGGTGGAAAGACAACATTGTACTTCAACGGTCAGAAGCGCACCGTGAGTCTGAAATCGGGAGAGAAAAGACAGATACTATAAAATAGATGAATCATGAGTAAGAAGATATTTTCATTATGGGCGGTTTTATTGCTGTGTGCCGGTAAGACAGCCGCACAGCCGCATAATCCGTTCGGTAACGCACTGATACCGGACATGGTGGCTGATGCCAGCATCCAGGAGATTGACGGCGTGTTTTATTGCTATGCTACTACGGACGGTTACGGACGCGGACTTGCCACGTCCGGTCCGCCGGTGGTGTGGAAATCAAAGGACTTTGTGAATTGGCACTTTGACGGCATATATTTTCCTTCTGCGGCCGACCAGAAATATTGGGCCCCCAGTAAGGCCGTAGCGGCAAACGGCAAGTATTATATCTATCCTACCATTAACGGTTATATGTATCCGGCGGTTGCCGATGCGCCGGAAGGTCCGTTCCGGTTGGCAAGGGGCAAGGATGAGTTTACCTTGCCGTACAATGCGGAGGCTACATTGTTGCAGACCAAGGACCCCGGAGGTATTGATACGGAAGTGTTCATTGACGATGACGGTCAGGCATACGCCTTTTGGGGAAGGCGTCATGTGGCTAAGCTGAATAAGGATATGATGACTCTTGACTCCATACAGACCATAACAACCCCGCACAAGGAATATTCGGAAGGACCTATATTTTTCAAGCGTAAGGGGATATATTATTATCTGTATACCATTGGTGGCGACGAGAAGTATCAATATGCCTATATCATGAGCCGTGTCTCCCCGTTAGGCCCGTTCGAGTTTCCCCAGGACGACATCATTACCACGACCGATTATGAACGCGGCGTGTTTGGACCGGGGCATGGCTGTGTGTTTAATCTCGAAGGAACCGACAACTATTATATGGCTTATCTGGAGTTCGGTCGTCGTAGTACCAATCGCCAGACTTACGTCAATAAATTGGAATTCAATGCCGACGGAACCATACGGCCGGTATCTCTTACCTTGGATGGAGTGGGCGCCTTGCATAAAGTCAAGCGTCGTGCCACCCTTGTTCCGGATACGGTTTATGCTTCCAGCGTATGTGAATCGCTTTACATAAAACCGATGAAGGATGAGCGTTGCCAGCGTACGGAATATTTCATCCCCTCATTTGCTTTTGATAAGGCGAATGGTTCGAGGTGGATGGCTGCGGATACGGACAAGACCCCGTGGATAACGGTTGATTTGGGCCGTAAAAGAAAGGTCCGGAGCAGTGAAGTCTATTTTGTGCGACCCACAGCCGGGCATGCTTATATACTGGAAGGTTCAGACGACGGCAAGATATGGCATAGGTGTGGTGGCTGTGACACAAAGGAGATAAAGTCTCCGCATACGGATGACGTGAACGGCCGGTATCGTTACCTCAGGGTGAGCATCACAGAGGGTGTGGCCGGTGTATGGGAATGGAATATCTATTGATTTAAAGAATAAGCAAGATGAGAACTATATTGACTTGTATCATATCAGTACTGTGTGTGTCTGCCAACGCTTCATTTGCCGTTGCGGAAGGGAATGACGAGTGGGGAAAGTGGACAAAATGGGGCGACCAGGGTGATGGCACCTATCTGAACCCCATCATTCCGTCAGACTATAGCGACATTGATTGCATTCGTGTAGGTGACGATTATTATGCCATATCATCTACTTTCCAGTTTTCTCCCGGCATGACCCTGTTGCATTCCAAGGACCTTGTCAACTGGGAACTATGTGGGAACGCAATATCCGACCTTACGCAAATAGGTGGGGAATTGGATTGGACGCGTATGAACCGCTACGGGAGAGGTGTATGGGCCGGTACGTTGCGGTATCATGACGGTCGTTTCTACCTTTTCTTCGGAACGCCGGATGAGGGGTTTTTTATGACTTCGGCTTCCGATGCCAAAGGTCCGTGGGAACCCCTTACATGTTTGTTGCGTGAACCCGGTTGGGATGACTGTACGGCTTTTTGGGATAATGACGGAAAGGCTTATTTTGCCGGTACACATTTTTCTGACGGTTACAAGACCTATATATTTGATATGGCCGCCGACGGCAAGAGTATAGACCGCGCTTCTGCAAGGTTGGTGAATGAAGGGAGCGGGCGTGAGGCGAGCAAACTGATAAAATCGGGAGATTGGTATTATCTTATATTCAGTGAGCACAAAAACGGCATCGGACGTTACGTGATGGCTAAAAGGGCGAGGAGCATCACCGGCCCTTATACTGAGGAGCGTCAGCTGTCGTATGCTTGTCGCGAGGCCAATGAACCCAATCAGGGCGGTATAGTCGAGGGGAAAGACGGTAACTGGTATTTTCTCACGCATCATGGCACGGGTGATTGGAGCGGCCGCATAGTCAGTCTGCTTCCGGTTACATGGACCAATGGCTGGCCTGTCATCGGGGATGTGCTTGCTCCGGATAGTATCGGTGTGATGAAATGGAGTGGCTGGATACCGAACAAAGGCGGCAGGCGGCTTTCCATAGCTCGTGGTGATGAGTTCAAGAACCGGCGGCAGCTGGCCCCGCAGTGGCAATGGAATTACCAACCGCGTAGCGACATGTACTCGTTAAGTGAACGCAAGGGTTGGTTGCGGTTGAAAGCCTTCAAGCCATTAAGACCCAACCAACTGATGTATGCAGGAAACACATTGACGCAGCGCTGTTTTAGAACAGATACCAGTGTGGTTGTCATAAAAATGGATATTGCCAATATGGCCGACGGACAGAAAAACGGGCTATGTCATTTTTCAAACAAACACGCCGCCATCGGCGTAGTTGCGGATGGAAACCGCCGGTATGTGGAATACAGGCAGAATAACCACGTTGTACGGGGAGAGGAATTGTCTGCAAAGGTGGTATGGTTTAAATCGGTATGGGGACTTGACGGTCTTTCCTCATTTTCCTATAGTGTAAATGGTAAAGACTTTATTCCGTTCGGTACTCCTTATCAGTTGTCGTGGGGGTACTATCGTGGAGACAGGATTGGTATTTACTGTTTTAATGACAATGGAGAGGCCGGCTTTGTGGATGTGGATTACCTGAAATATGAGTAAACGGGATAGTGCTGTTCTCTCTTAAAGAGAGCAATATCCTCAATGTATAAAATGATTAGAGAGCCGTAATGGTCTACCTGATACAGGTGTTCTATTACGGCTTCTCTTACTACAGGAGATTTTCAGAAATACCCTTCATGGGTTCAGACTGATTGTGTAACAGTGGGTTAACTCGTGTGTAGCATTCAGACTTCCTTCAAAGAATCCATACTGAAACGTTCACCTGTGAGCGTTTAATCCTTCACCTGTGTGCGTTTGATTCTTCACCTGTGAGCAATCAGTTGCCGACCTGTTCGGATTTGAACGTGTACAGATCATTTTTGGCATAGCCAATGAAACTGAAGGATGTGATAATGTTATGTTGTTGGTTTTCAGTGAGTCTGAACCCATGAAGGGTGTTTTGTAAAAACTCCCTGTAGTATATATGCGCGCGCGAGGCGAAAAAGCTGTTCTGGGTAATATGAGGACGACGTGGATGCGGCCAAAAACGTATTGTTTGACGATGAATACGTGAAGATAAAAACACGTTTGGAAGAGTGTGAAGACCGTTCATTTATGGACGGTTTGATACACAAACTTGTTTTCGGTGACAATATACGCAGTCGGTACAATGGTTACGCCATGTTATCCATAAGCAAGTTGAAGAATGTCCTTCTGTTCTTCATTGAAAAATTCAATGGTGTGTTTGTTACCCAAATGAACAAGATTTTGTTTTATACGGATTTCTTGTCTTATAGGGAAAATGGACAGGCCATTACGGGGTTGTCATTCAAGGCTATACAATATGGTCCGGTGCCCAACAGATGGGACAGGGTGTATAGTCTGATTGACGATATAGACCAGATTGAGGTGGAAGGCAAGAATGGAAATGTGGGCAATAAACTTGTATCGGATATGCCATGCGACATTTCAAGTTTCACCAATGAACAATTGTCGATACTTGAAAAGGTTTATGACACGTTTAAGAACGACAATTCCGTTTCCATTTCAAGCAAGAGCCATGAGGAACCGGCGTGGATAGACAACCAAGGATCTCACTCATTCATTGATTTTAAATATGCTTTTTCATTGAAAGCGATTTGAACGAACAAGTAATTTTATAATGTGGCGGTTATTCGGAGCATTGACGGATGACCGCCTTCTTGCATAACATTTCCACCATATCCAACGCACTACGGATGACTGCATCCATATCATAATACCTGTATTCCGCAAGGCGTCCTCCGAAGATGATCTCTGTTTCCTGCTCGGCAAGCTGTTTGTACCGCATGTACAAGGCCGCATTCTTTTCATCGTTCACCGGATAATAAGCCTCTTTTCCGGGAGCATATTCTTTCGGATATTCCCTTGTGATTACGGTTTTCGGATGGGCGTAGACTTCATCGCCGGACATCTCGAAATGCTTATGCTCGATGATGCGTGTAAAAGGCGTATCCCGGTCGGTGAAATTCATCACCGCCACTCCCTGATGGTTCGGGATGTCTTTCACCTCATGTTCAAATCTCAACGAACGATATTGCAACTTACCAAATACATCATGATAAAAGTCGTCAATCTTGCCCGTATAAACCAACCTGTCCGCAACCTCCCTCCATGTCCTGTCAAGCCCGTCAAAGAAATCGGTTCCCGTCCTCACTTCACATCCTTCCAGCAATCCATCAATCAAACGGTTGTACCCGCCTATCGGGATACCCTGATACGTATCGTTGAAATAATTATTGTCGTATGTCAGCCTTACAGGCAACCTTCGTATGATAAAAGAGGGAAGCTCACGGCACGGCTTTCCCCATTGTTTTTCCGTATACCCCTTAATCAGTTTGTCATAGATATCAGCCCCGACAAGCGACAACGCCTGCTCTTCCAGATTGTGAATACCACCTTTATACTGCTGTCGTTCGATTCTGCATCGTGCCTCCTCCGGCGTGACAGCATGCCACATCTCATAAAACGTGTTCATGTTGAACGGAAGACTGTAAATCTCACCTTTGTAATTCGCCTTCGTATTCAGGGTAAAGCGGTTGAAACGTACAAAACGGTTCACAAAATCCCACACCTCCTTATCGGATGTATGGAATATATGGGGACCATACATGTGCACATTGATACCTTCAATTTGCTCGCAGTAAACATTTCCGCCCGGATGAGGGCGCTTGTCAATCACTAAACAATGTTTGCCGTTGTCTGTCGCAAGACGGGCAAAAACAGCACCGAACAAGCCGGAGCCTACTATCAAATAATCATATTTCTTTTTCATAAAGTATTAACACAAAAGGGAGTCATATTACACACGATGTAGCAACTGATTAAGCGTTCTGCCAAAACCTGTTTCGCCCCACCAACTTGGTAATTTCATTCAAAATCAACAATACTTAAATCCTTGATAGGATGATAAAACGTATTTTCCATTCGTTCATACTTGTATTTATATTCATAGAGTTCCGCCGGTCCCCAAGACAATTGGAATTGGTAGCCATAGTTTTCAAACTGCCGAACTACAAAACCGTCATTATATGCCATCGTAGGAAGTAAAAATTCATAATGGAACGTATCATTATTCTGCATAAATTTGCAGACTTCAAGCATCAACTTACGGCTTATGTAAAGCAACTGACACCATGAGAAATAAAGATGCCCAAAAGGACTGTTTTGGATATATTTGACAGGCCAGTGGTTTTTCGGAGATCCTTCCACATCATAAGCGATATGAATATAATCCACCTCAGCTTCTCCATTGATTTTACCAATAAAACCCCTGAAGTCTCCATTCAAAATAATGTCATTCTCCATTAACAGGTAATGTTCATATTCATATTGTTTGGAACACTTTATAAGGGCAACCAATGTATTGGGCAACAATCTATTTTCTTGATGAAAGAAACCTTTTAGATGCACGGAATCGAAAAAATAAAACATCAAATCCGGATAATCTTCTTCACAAATCGGCTGTGAAGAATTGTCATACAACACAAGTAAATCCATCACATCTTCTGTTTCCTTCTTCAAAAAAGACAAATACTTCCGTATATCTTCTGTAATCTTGTGTGTCACGAATACCAAACAGTTTTGGCTATGTTGTCTTTCTTTTATTTCTGTATTCATACTGCCAATCATTATACGTTATTTTTTTAGATAGCCAGCACGCAACGGATGCCACCACCTTTGTTATATTTCCGTTCCATTGCATTCTATTTGACAGGGTGGTATATCATATTTGGAATCATCATACTTTCGTCCGTGTGTACAGGACGAAAACGATGAGTGGAAGCCGTAACCGCATTACCGGTAGAACCGCACGTATAGAACAAATCGGATAAACCCTTATAAATATATTTTCCATGTCCACCAAAATCGGCAATTCTTAAACCATAATATTTGAACAAAGTCGGTAAAAGAACTTCATTATGCCCTCTGTCACCCATACGACATCTTTCATGCAATAAACCGAGAGCCCTATTTGAAAACCTGCATATTGGATTAAAAGATTTGAGATATTGGTGCTTTGTCAGATTAATATTGAATAAATCAATTTCATCCCATCTTATCCATCCCGGATTATCCTTCACAGTCTCTATATGGGCTGAAATAAAATCCTCATCTTTATGCTTGAAGAATGAAAAGAATTTACTCCAGTCGCCAGAAAATTGCACATCATATTCCATCAACCAATAATTGTCATAACCGGGATATTTTAGATAAAAAGCTAAGGGAACGAAATGAAAATTTCCATCCATCAACGTACACCCCCATGAACGATACCCCAACATGTTGAGTTCTCTGATGCTAAAAGGAAAAGACAAGATACCGTCCGGTAGCGTGATTTGTGCCTTATCAGCTTGAAAACCCACATACAATGTTGCAACATCCTTGGTTTCCTTATACAATTTAACGATTAGTCGTTCTATATCCTCGTTGTAAAAATGAGTTACAAATAAAATGGCTGTTTTCATACATCTTTCCTTATTTTATGATACATCATTTCAACCAGCATCACTGCATCTTCCAACGTCATCAACTGGGAGCGCAGATTTTTCATTCCTTCCCGCACCCTCGCCAAAAAATAGCCGTTATGCGTCAATAGATAAAGACGGAACAAGATATACACATGTTCCACTTGGGTACACTTCATACGTTCAATCCTACGTTCCAATACCCGAAGTTGTTTTCCCGTTTCCATTCCACAAGCCTGTAGCAGCATGAGTATATCTGCTGTAACAACAGGATCTTCCGTTCCCATTTTGCTTTGCAGCAAAGCGGCAACCGTCTTGCAATCAATAATATTATCATTCGTCGGACGATTCTGCATCTTAATCAGGTAATAGCGTCCGATTCCAGCCAAATCCTCAACAGCCACCCGTTCTTTGACATTTTGTCTGATATAAGCATCCACTGTTTCAAGAACATCTTGCGGATTCTCCTTAATAAAGTTTTCTTGTGCCAAATATTCTATTAGCCAACAGCATCCACTTATACCGCTTCGGAAAGTCATATCGTTCATCACTGCAGTTAAACTATCCTGTATTTTGCACAACAAGTCATAACCGGCATCGGCATATATTTGCATTTCTGTAATACCGGCAAAAAGGAACAAGAAATGCACATATCCGAGATTCCCGTCCTCACCTATCGACAAAGCCGATATATGTTCTGTTTTAATCCAATGGTGCAATGTGTTCATCAGCCTTTTAAACGTTTCTTTATCACAACAATATATATCATCAAAAGGCACACTGTCATACAGGATAACCCTGGTTGACAAATTATATTTTTGCAAATAAGCTGCCAAATCCCTGTTATGGACGGTTTGCCCGGACTGAATGGGGCGCGTATGCACCACACTCACTTCGTCAATAATTGCCATATCTCTTTGCGAAGCATTTATCAACACCGGCCAATGAGTCTCCGTACCCCATCCAGTCTCATTTTCATTAAAAGTAAATAAAACTTTATCCAAAGCCTCACGTGAAAAGCACGGTACCATCATTTCTACAAAGTTGGTGTAATGAAGTTTGCAATATCTATCTTTTAGGGTATGTCTCCACGTATAATAAGACATGCGAAGTGCTGGTTGTGCGATTTGCAACCGGTAACGCCTCATGTCCTCAAAGAGGGCATTGATTGTTGCGGCATCCATCCGAATGTCATCATCTGGGAAAAAGAAGTAGTCATACCGCTCTTTTACTTCAGGATGCATTTCAAGATACTTATAAATGACTTTCAGTTTATATCCTTTAATGTGGCAAAGATAATCCGTTTCTCTGCGAAATTCGTTCATCGAATCGTCGTAGACAACCAGATGCAAATCAAAATCGCAACGTCCTTCCAACCATTCACGGTGCAAACTGTTCTTGCCTACGGCTGAAATGACACAATTTTTTGTTTTAATTTCACTTCTTTTCATATTCGTTCTATAAGCGGTATAACATAGTTAGATGTATTCATCATATAAGACAATGTTATCACGTATGGTAAATAGATTGTAGTGGTACACAAGTGGTACCACTACAATCTATATTAATAGCCTAAGCGTATAGGCTTGTCAATATCTTTGGTGAAGATATGAACGATAGTAAATAGGGATTTATCCTTGAATATTTCAAAGTCTGAACTGGGAAGAGCCTCACAACTTTCTATTTGTTCTTTGTCAATTTTGTAAGATATGGCATCTACCATAATAATATGTTCGTTGACCATATAGATGATCGGTTCTTTTACTTCAGGACAATATAACTTGCGAATCTCGTCCAAAGTCAAGAATTCAATATACTTGTTACGGTGAAGAGTTGTTTTGGCATAGTATTCCCAACCATTGATAACCAATGGCATTTCTAAGTTTTCTTTAATGATACTATCGTTCGGAACATACTTCATATCAACGGCAATTCCGATGTCTTTGACAAATGTTTCGTTAACGAAGTTTGCCGATTTAGGATGATTGTATTCCAAGTCTGGTTTCCACTTTCTTTGACCATACAGCATTGTACATTGAAGTGCTGTGAATAAAATCAATAGATAACTTGTTAATTTCTTTTTCGTCATAATCATTATTGAATCTTATTAGTTACTTATATCTATATATAACTGATTATTACTGCATGCAATCAATAGCACCACATAGGTCACGTGCATTGAACGTTTGACTACCCCCTTGGTTCTTTTTTGAGGGATCATAATATGAATAGGTCTCTGTTTCTGGATCATATCCTGTCAATATGACGGCATGTGACGTATTAGGACCAGTCTTGAATATTCCCATGACACCTGTATTAGAACCTTCTTTGAATAAGTTTGCTGCATCATCACCCATAGAAAATCCACTAGCTGCAGAACCAAAACATGAACCAATAAAATCTATAATATTACCATTTATATTGCCATCAGAATCATAAAGTTCCGGTCCACTCAAATAGTCGCCCAAATTTTTGGATCCCGGATACCCTCCAATTCCATTTATATAAGCATTGCCAAAATAATCGCAATCTTGATTTTCATAACCGTATACTTCTTTGGCAATATACTCCATGCAATTAAAAAGGCAAGAGGAGTCGGAATTGTAGTCATATCCTCCAACAAAAGACTCCATTTGTTGTTTGGTTAAACATGTTTTGTTATCTAATGCGTAAAGTGTTAATTTTTTCAATTTCATAATTGTACTTTTATAAGATTATCCGGTGTTTTATGCGCTTTTGAAGATACTATAAAACACCTTTTTATTTATGTGAATTAAAATCGCAACAGCTAATATTCTACTTTATCTTTACTGTAAAATTTTACGAACTATTCATAATGGTATATTTTAAAGTTTGACGATTACAGGTGACTTTTAGCCCATTTTTTAATGATTATTATTGGCTTTTTTATATATCCAATTTGAAAAATGAGGGATACAATATGTTAATGCTCTCCACTCCCAAAATTCCATCAATCAGATGAAGATTAAAATTTTTCAGTGGCATGGCTTGTATGTTTTTATAATAAATTGGAGTGATTTTTTCATAAATTTTTTGGTATAAAATATCACATTCTTTTTCAAATTTTGTGTTTGCAAATAGTTTCTTGGCAACAACAAGCAGTATCTCTACAAAAAAGAACCCTTCGTTTATATTCATTATATTTACATTAATTTCTTTATACAACCCTTTCATATCCAATGAAAATATAAGTATACGAATATATCTATCTAACAATGTATTTTGCATTTTCTTGTTGAGATATGCCAATGCTACAGCCATATATAACTTGTTGATATTATAATAAGGGATATATGACGACAAATATGTAGACCAAGACCTTATGGTATTGCAAATTTTTTCTGAGTATATATTTAGCTTAAGGGATTTTCTTAGATAGATGAATAAGATAGGATAATTATAAATAAGCGATGTGTATACATCTTTCGTAATGCCAGCAAATTGTGTCGGCATTACAATCTCTAGTTTATTGACTATAGCACGTAATGACGCTTCGTTTATTTTATAATATAATGAATCGCAACTTGTGCTGTGTGACAGTCTTTCCACCAGATACACAAGATACCCCACCAATCCAGAGGTAAAATTTGTACTATGTTGGATATTCTCATCTTTCAGGTTTTTATATAATAATGCATCAATATCACTAAGCATTTCATCCAAATCTCCTTCAACATATCCGTTTGATATCAAGAAGTTTATTACAAATCCAATTCCAGTTAGCCCTCTGTCGAGAGATAAATCTTTACATAAAGAGGCCGCTTCAATTATCTCTTCAAGCAATGTGTCGGCAATCCTCTCTAATTGGGCATCCTTTATCTTACTATTTATAATATACAATGCTAAGCAACAACCAGCTTTGCCGGTGAACAGACCAATATTGTCTTTGGACAACGTCGGTACCTCATTTTTAATATAACTTATCAACTTATTATTCATGTTTTTTTCTGATTGTATAAAATAACTCCCTTTTTTTTGCGATATTTTGATCTGTATTAAGGATAGTACTATTGAAACCTCTCGGATGCGATAGATGGAATAGAGGACCGTTGATACGGTCGATTTTGTATTCAAGATTTATCCACCTATAATACCTATCTCCATCTTCGTACCCCCAACCATAAAAATTTTCATTTTCCTTCCCGCTTTTGATATAACAGGTTCTACGTAACAGGAATGCTCCACCAACAGGAATTGGACCATATAGCTCTTTCATGTACTTAATACAATTCTGTAAAAAATCAATATTGCAGCCGTTACTCAAATACATACGTCGAATCTCGTCTGTTGTGTCATAGAAATGATTGTATGGATATACTACATCCATGCCTTCCCGTAAACGTTTTACAGCTCTTATAATCTGCTTTTTATGTATAATGACATCTACATCCCATACGGATATGAAGTTCGTTTTAACCGTATCTATCATTTTGTTAAGATGTCGTGTCCGATGAAAGATTGGGTCTAAGTCTTCATGGAATTCATACTTTATTCCAGCAGGCAATAACTGTTTCAGAATACCACTATTCCAGCATGCATACTCCCATAAATATATGTTTGTATCGAAATGATTATTCAAATAATTGACTATATGGACTGTGTTCTCCAAACGTTCAATAGTGTCAAATCGGACTATTATCAGAAATGCAACGTCTTTAAGTTCTTCCCTTCTCATTTATGCTATATTTATATAATAATTATGTTAATCAATGGTGTCCGCTCTTTGGTTTTCTATCAGTTTGTAATAATACCCGTTTTCTTTCATAAGTACTTCATGATTTCCAATTTCTACAATTTTTCCTTTATCCATCACCACAATCTGATGTGCATGGCGTATTGTACTTAAACGATGCGCAATAATAACAACAGTTCTATTTTCAAATGCAGAATTCAACGCTTTCACTATCTTCTGCTCATTGACGGTATCAAGCGCATTGGTTGCCTCGTCCAAAAATAGATATTTTGGATTTCTATATAAAGCACGAGCTATTAGAAGACGCTGTTTTTGTCCGCCACTTAATCCTCTACCTTGCTCTCCAATCTCCGTATCAAAGCCACGTGGCATCTGATCTATCTCTTCTTTTATCTGCGCTATCTGGCAACATTTTATAAGTTGTGCTTCGTCAACTTTTTCATCATCAAGCACGATATTGTTCTTGATAGTGTCACTGAACATCTTACCATCCTGCATCACCACACCACACATCTCGCGCCATTTCCTAAGATTTAATGCTGTAACATTCATGCCTCCCATATTCACCATGCCGTATGAAGGCCTGTATAGACGCACAAGTAGTTTAAGCAATGTTGATTTTCCACATCCGCTACTGCCAACTATAGCTGTAATCTTATTTTCGGGAATGATAAGATTGATATTAGTAAGTACCATAGGCAGATGTGGAGCATACTGGAACATCACATTCTTAAGCATCAGACTCTTGTCTTCTGGCAGGATAGTTGTAGCGCCAACAGACAGAAGTTCGTCTTCATCCTCCAACTGACGTATCTCGTTCATACGCAGGAAAGATATCTTTGCATACTGAGCAGATACGATAAAACCTATGAACTGTACCAATGGGCCATTCAGCATACCAAGAATAAACTGCGTAGATATCATCACGCCAAAGGTAATGTCACCATTAATAACTGCCGTAGCACAGAAAAAGGTGATAGCCATATTCTTGATATTCTCAATAAACTGAGCACCAAGATTCTGCATATTAGTAACGGCTAACACACGCTTATTCACATGGTAAAGCCTTGCCTGTATCTCTTCCCACTTCCAGCGACGTGAACGCTCATAGTTATAGATTTTAATATCCTGAATAGCAGAAACCGTCTCAACCCAATAACTTTGGTTCCTGGATACTAATTCAAAATACTGCCAGTCAAGTTTCTTCCTGATTTTCAGGAATAGCAGGACCCACGCAACGTATAGGGCAGAACCCGCAATAAAGATGAAGAATATGGCTGCATTATATACCAACAGAATAATTGAGAATATCACGAATGTAAAAACTGAAAAGATGAGCGACAAAGAGTTGTTCATAATGAACGAACGGATACGCTCATGATCCTGTGCTCGCTGAAGGATATCACCCAAAAGTTTATTCTCGAAGAACGTGACGGGCAACTTCATCAATTTGATCAAATAGTCAGATATGAGGGCTATGTTTACACGTGCCGTGATATGCATCAGAATCCAGTCTCTCACTACATTAAACACCATGACACTCAGTAGGATGGTAATATTACCCACCAACACCATATTAATAAAAGTCACGTCTGATGAACTGATGCCTATATCAATCACAGCCTTTGAAATAAATGGAAGAATTCCCTGCAACAGGGTTACAACCATCATGACAAAGAATATCAGCAAGAATTGTTTCTTATAGGGCATGAAATAGCGCAGCATACTCAAAAAACTGTCCTTCTCTTGTTTCCTCTCTTGTTTAGACAGTTTGAAATCAGAAGTGGGTTCCAAAGCCAAAAGTACGCCCTTATCCTCATTCTTAAGATACCAACCTGCCATGAACTCATGCTTTGTATATTTCACATGACCTTTAACGGGGTCCGATACCCAGACATGCTTCTGGTCAGCATAATAGACGACTATGAAGTGGTTTTCGTTCCAATGAACGATAACAGGAAAAGGAACCTTTAGCATCAAGTCATCTATCGTGCATTTAAAAGCGGCCGTATGAAGGCCGATAGATTCCGCTGCAGCACTGATGCCAAGCAGGGACACGCCCTCCTTGGTAATGCCACATTTATCGCGCAAATACTGCAGGGAGTAATAGCGGCCGAAATATTTTGCCACCATCTTCAAGGATGCGGGACCGCAGTCCTTAGCATCCAGCTGGTATTCTGTTGGAAATCTCTTGAATATCATTTTGTCTCCCTTGCCTTTAAGTTGTCAAACAGCCGCTGTATCAGCCTGCGCTTTTGGGTAATGACCTCACCCGTGCCTGCAGACTCGAAATTGAGATGCAGCTGCTTGTCGAAATTCGTTTTCATTCCATTTGGAAAAGATACTGTCACAAGATATGCCTGGGCAAATCCTTCTGACGATTCTATATTACGCGCCAATGAAGAAATTTTTTCTACTTTTCCACGAACATATCCATACTCATTATAAGGATAATCGAATAGTTTTACATTGACATCTTGCCCCGCTTCCACCTTGCCTGCACCATAGGAAGGAATCAGCAATTCGCCTATCATCCGGTTTTTTATGGGAGATATGGAAAAAATCTCTTTCGAGGCACCCACATGTACATTGTCCCTCCAAAAGTCCAAATATTGGAGTGAACCACTGATTGGAGCCACAAACAAATAAGCTTCCTTCCATTGGCGGATTTGATTAACAAGCATGTTATATTTGGCTACCATCGCATTGAATGAGGAGGTCAATTCTTCTCGGACATTAACATCCACCTTTGCCAGTTCTATGTCTATGGAACTAATCTCGGACTGTTTTATAAGTTCAGAACTCTTAAGTTCAATATTAGACTGTTGAAAGGAAAGCATACCATTATACTGTTGTACAAGACTTTCTTCACTTAAAGCTCCCGATTTATGAAGCAGGCTATCTGTCGCATATTGTTCACGCATATTGGAAAGGACGACATTATTGAGGTCTATTTCCCTTTGCAAATTCTCCGCCACCCGCCTGTCAGATTGTTGTTGATTCCTCAACGTTTTTCTCATATTGTCATATACCTTTGTCTCTCGAAGTTGGTCATACTGAATATAAGCCAAAACAAAATCATTGTAATAAGCACTAAGCGCACCAAGTTCAAGATAATTAGGAAAATCAATATGAACATCCATGCCAAGTTCCACATTGCAAACAGTATCCAATTTGAGAACGTCTTCATACACAGCTCCCGTCGCTATATACCCCAAACATGTGCCAGTCTCCACTTCCGTATTATTACCAACAAGCAACTGCAAACGCCCTGAGACGGGAGCAACCATGCGGACAGGGGCTTTTTCGCCTGTAATGGATATCTGCCCCACTACTGTATCGGGATATTTAACGATAAAGCCAAGTACAATCATAACGGACACTATCATTGTGATAATTGCCACCACAATATTTGTCCATCCCGTCGGCATACGTTCGATAATGTCGGCGACTTCTTCGGAACGAGGCTCCTCTGCGATGTCTTGCCTGGCTGTATTTCGCTGTGATTTCATTTTACAACTGATTTTCGAATTAGTTCCACCATATCCTTGCTTTCCATAAAATCGTATAAAGCAAGATGGCGGATTTTATAATAACTGATGAACAATCCTTTTAACACCGATATGTAGTTTTGTTTGGCTTGCAGATAATCCTTATTGGCATCGGTCAATTCTATGGCTGCCATTTTGCCCACTTTAAACCTCATAGCGGCAAATTCATACTGTTGGGCGGATAATTCATATTTTTCGCCTGACACATCCATCAGTTCCCTGCTCATATTATAATCAAAGATATTATCATGAATCTCCTCCTTAAAATTATCCAACGC
The DNA here is from genome assembly GCA_900548345.1 of uncultured Paraprevotella sp. Classification (GTDB taxonomy): domain Bacteria; phylum Bacteroidota; class Bacteroidia; order Bacteroidales; family Bacteroidaceae; genus Paraprevotella. The sequence continues at coordinate 58,733 of URKA01000009.1, forward strand.
ATATTCCTGTTCCAACAATATCGCCTCATATTCATTCCTGGCAATTTTCAGTTTGTTACGGTTAATCCCCCATTGGAAAACAGGTATGCTGAACGTCACTGACATAGCCTGACGCTGATCCGGCCGACGATAAGCATCCTTAAAAGTTTTGGCATATTGATTGAGACCATAGTTCAATGAGATATTGGCATTGAAATGGTTATTCACTCTTGCCTGATGCAAAGCATATTCAGCATTAAGGCGCTCCATTTCCAAAGACTGGTATTCGGGATTGTTCTTATTGACAAGGTTCAAAACAAATTCCTCATCTATATATGCGGGAAAATTTATAATGGAAAGTTTCCCTAGTTCTATTCCTTGAAGAAACAGCTCATTTTCCAACAAGCGTATGGAGCTGGCATAAGCATGCTGCGACTTTTCCAAAGCCATCCTATTATCAAGTTGTTGGAGTTTTACTTGATTGTACTCGTATTCTGTAATTTTCCCGGCTTCTTTACGGATCTTTGCATGCATAAGAAGCGAATCGCCCATAGTTACAGTTTTAGTATAGAAATCAATGTCCACTTTATTGGAATAGGCATCTAGATAAAGATTCAGAATCTTCTGTTGTTCAGTTGATACGGAAGCACAAAATTCTTTCATTGCCATATCATGTTTCAGATTAGATATAGCTTTTTCAAAAATCATGCTTTTCCGGCCTCCAAGCAAAGACTGGGCATAAGAAAGGTACATCGGAGTAGAACTGAAACTGTTATTATGGTTTGTAAACTCATGCAAAAAACTCAGGCTACTTCCCAATGTGAATATGCCGCCTGTGGCAGCAATTTTCTGAACGACGCTCACTCCTCCGGACGTGGTATTGGAATATTCTTCCACATTAGAATATTCACCTGTATTATAATTCTGAAGTAGGCGCATGGAGTGGTCAAAAGACACTGGATTGAAATTCAAAGAGAAAGACGGGAGCAGACTCTTCTTGAAATTGTCGCATTCCATCAACGTGTTCTCAAGAACCAAACGCTTTGTTTTCACATATTTTGTATGATAGACATATACATTAATGGCATCATGCAAGGTCAGTTCTTTTGCTGAACTGTCCAAGACGGAAAATGACAACAGCAAGTGTGCCAGATATATTTTCTTTTTAGTCCGCATGCTGTTAAATGCTTTTATTTTAATTCTGCTTGATTTTTAAAATACCCTATTGTTCTCTTAATTCCTTCTTCCAAGTTTATTTTCGGATACCAACCATTCAATATATTCTTTGCTAAAGTTATATCCGGACATCTTCTGCGTGGGTCATCTTGCGGAAAGGGCTTTTTAACAACGGATGAGCTTGCACCCGTCAGTCCAATCACCCTTTCCGCTAAATTCATGATGGTACACTCACATGGGTTGCCAAGATTGACAGGACCTGTCACATGGGCTGGCGTTGCCATCATACGTGATATCCCGTCTATCAAGTCATCGACATATTGGAAGCTGCGTGTCTGCATTCCGTCTCCATAAACAGTAATATCCTCGTTGTGCAGCGCCTGCATGATGAAGTTGGGGATTACCCGTCCGTCACGACACGCCATACGCGGTCCGTATGTATTGAATATCCGTATGATTTTTACCGGTATCTTATATTTCCGGTGATAGTCCATGCATAGGCTTTCCGCACACCGTTTGCCTTCGTCGTAACAGGAACGGATGCCGTGAGGATTGACATGTCCCCAGTAATCCTCCGGTTGGGGAGTCACTTCTGCATCTCCATAGACTTCACTGGTGGACGCCTGAAGGATTTTGCAACGGTGCTGCCGCGCTATTTCCAACAGATTCAAGGTTCCTAATACGGAGGTTTTGGTCGTTTCAATCGGGGATGCCTGATAATGTATCGGGGAAGCCGGGCATGCCAGGTTATAAATCTCATCGATATGTCCTGTTGGAATATGATAAGGTGAACGGGTAATGTCGTGTTCTATTAACTTGAAGTATGGGTTTTCTATTAATGCGGACACGTTGTCAAGGTGGCCTGTGCTGAAGTTATCCAGGCAGACAACTTTGTTCCCTTCCTGCAACAGGCGTTCACATAAATGAGAACCTATGAACCCAGCTCCTCCGGCTATTAAGATGTTTTTCATTATTGTTTTCAGGTTAATGATGTAATATACTTCCCTTGCTGAAAATATCAGCCGATTCAAATATAGATGAATTTGTTGTCACTTCGTAGGATTTTAATGTGTATTTTAGAATCCGGTAATAAAATTCACCCTTTAGGGTGTTAAAAAGAAACTTTTATGTAGTTTTTGAGAGTTGTTTTTTTTTATATACTTTTGTCGGTAAAAGGTACTATAGTAAAATAAGAACAGGGGATTCTTGGATAAACATTTTAAATGTGAATAAATCCTGTACGCTGGACGGATAGACAAATGGAAGAAAGATATTCAAGGAACCGTATCTACGTCAGCAATGACGAGATGGTTAAAATAAAGAATACAAAAATCCTTCTTGGAGGAGCAGGTATCGGTAGTATTATTGCTGAATGTGCACTTCGTTTCGGCTTTGAATCCATCACCGTTGTAGACGGTGACCATGTAGAACTGTCTAATCTGAACCGGCAGAATTACATGATGGAAGACATAGGGACAAACAAAGCAAAGGCATTGGTCAAACGCTTGTCTGCAATCAATCCACAAGCAACTCTCCGGGCAATAGATACGTTCATCGACAAAAACAATGTAAATCAAATTGCAAGCGGATATGATATCGCCATCAATGCATTGGACTTCAAGGATGAATCGCCCTTCCTGTTCGATGATATATGTAGCGAGCAAGGCATTCCTGTATTGCATCCGTATAATTTCGGATGGGCAGGTTTTGTCACTGTAGTCACACCGCAAGGAAGCAAACTTCGGACAATCTCCAGTGAACCCTGTGGGTTTGAAATAAAAATGGCAGAGCATGTATGCCAGCAGGAAACTTTACGAGATGTCAAACTTGACTGGTTATGTGACATCTTAAAACGTTATAAAGAAGAAGGTACTTTGCTTCCGCCTCCACAACTTGCCATTGCGTCATGGATTACAGCCGGCATCTGCGTAAATATCATGTATTTGATTGCAACCCGGAAAGCGTACAAGGCTTTTCCTGAATTCTATCTGTCAGCTGCTGATTTATGTACGTAGCCAGAGAAAACAAACGAATGGTCCTGAAACGCCTTATAACAGGCCTTGCAGCTCTGCAGAAAACAATGCTTCTTTACTGCTTCGGACATTGAATTTTTGATATATTCCTTTTTTACATGATTTTATTGTATCCGTGCTGCAAAATCTTTTTTCTGCAATCTCTGAAGTCTTATATCCTTGCCCCAATAACATCAGAACATCATGCTCGGCAGGTGACAATCTTACTTTCTGGCGAGTTTCCCATAGCCGTTTCTTTAGTGAATAAAACCAATAATTATCTGAATCTTCCTTATAAATTTCCACATTTCCCGCTTTATGACGTACAGACAATGACACCGCACATAATGCGAGCCAGATATGTCCATCCTTGGTCAACAAAATCGGAGTAAGTTTGTGATTGATTAATTTCTTATTCTGTCCTGTTCCCAAATGAAAATCATAAGAACTTGTGAACTTTAAACGTTCTTCCTGCGGTTGAGAGTCAAATAATTCAAAACAGGCTTTGTTGATTTCTGCCAACATGTCGAACTCCTTTGGGGAAACATTCTCCTGATAAAAAGAATAGCCTTGCTTCATGACATAATCTGATGTATGACCGCATAGGAACAATGCTCCCGATGATACATATAAAAAATTCTTTTTATAATAATCTATTATATAGATATTGTTGCGAGATGCACGAGGAATAGCTGAAATCACTTTTTTAATTATTACTGCATACTCATAGTGATTTTCAGGAATGTAATTAACGGAATTTTCCTGAATAAAAAAATCTTGTATCTTTGCCATAATTTATTGTTGGCGGCAAAGATACAGATTAAATTTGGAATCTCTCACAAAAAAGCATTTGAAATCTTATTTCATGCCAAGAAACGAGGTTGAAAACTTCTTTTAACACCCTAAAGGGTGATTTTGTTGTCGTTATCTAAAAAACATCTTTAAAGTTTTTCCGATTGCTGTCATTTGTGCCTATATTTGACTAAACAAGTATATGGAGTTACATGGAAAAACGCATTATAACCTTCAATGACTATAGTATTTGGGAAGCAGGGGGTGATTGTTTATGGGATTTGTCGGATTTTATCATAAGGGAGAACTATACACATCATGCCGGTGTAATGTGTTCCCAGGAAATATCTGAAAAAATAAATGCCATTTATAGTGAAGAACAGTCTTATTGTGACAATTCAAAAATATATATAGCCCGTGACAACGACAGAAAGATGATAGGAACAATCAGATGTTTGAAGTGGGATAAACAACAGTTACTCCCCATACAAAAAATATTTGGAATCAATCCCATCAACGTCATTCCGAATGCAGAATCCTGTGAATTCTGGCATGTGGGAAGGTTGGCTGTTCGAAAAGGGTATGGCTTTCCCACTCTTTCCGTATTTAAAACACTCATCATGCATGCCATAAAGCCTATAGTGGACTGTGATAAAGGATACATGATTGCAGAAACCGACAAAAAACTTCTTAAATGTGTAAATTCATTGGGTATGCAGACCATAGCGTTAGGAGAACCCATAACTTACTTGGCGTCTGAAACAGTGCCAATTTGCTGTTCAAATGCCGGTTTGTCACCATTCTATCAAAGAAATCAGTATTTGTTGCATTATAATTTGTAGTGATTGGCTGACAAAATAAAAGATGTCCGCAGGAACAATTTCTCCTGCGGACATCTTGTTGCATAAGTATCCTTAATGTATTTATGGCCGGACACGCGAAGGGATGACTACAGATTGGCCAGTTCGATGAATTTGTCGATGGCACTGCTCAGTCCGTCGGCGTTCTTACCGCCGGCCGTGGCGAAGTGGGCTTGTCCGCCGCCGCCGCCCTGGATAAGTCTGGCTGCCTCGCGGATAAGTTTGCCTACGTTCATGCCGTGTTCTTTCACCATGTTGTCCGAAGCGGCGGCCGTCAGTGTGGGCTTGTCTTCATGCAGGCTGCCCAGGATGACCAGCGCGTCTTCCGTTTCGTTGCGCAACTGGAATGCCATATCCTTGGCGATGTCGGCCGGCAGGGGCAGCACGCTGGTATAGACTGTTACGCCGTTGATGACCTTGGCGCGTTCGATGATTTTCTTCTTGGCTTGTGCGGCTTTCTCCTTGATGGCCGTTTCGAGTTGTTTCTTCAGGTTTGCGTTTTCCTCGATAGCTTTCAGGATTGCGACTTTTACATCGGGTGCGTTGTTGAACATGGCTTTCAGTTCGGCCATTGTATCTTGTAGCAGATAGAGCGTGTCTTCCACTTTCCGACCGGTGACGGCTTCGATACGGCGTATGCCGGCAGCTACGGAGCTCTCACCTAAAATCTTTACCATACCGATGCGACCGGTAGAATGTGCATGGCAACCACCGCAGAATTCCACGCTGTCACCGAACTGTACCACGCGCACTTTGTCGCCGTACTTCTCGCCGAAGAGGGCAATGGCACCCAGTTCTTTGGCCTGTTCGATAGGGATTTCACGGTACTCTTGAAGAGGAATGTCCTCGCGTATCTTGTCGTTGACGATGCGTTCCACCTGACGCAATTCCTCATCGGTTACTTTCTGGAAGTGCGAGAAGTCGAAACGGAGGTAGTCGGGCGTTACCAGCGAACCTTTCTGTTCAACATGTTCGCCCAATACGGTGCGGAGTGCCTGGTCGAGCAAGTGCGTACAAGTGTGGTTGGCTTCACTGGCAGCGCGCAGTTCCGTATCCACACATGCCATGAAGTTGGCTTCGGGATGTTGCGGGAGTGTTTTGGCAATATGCACCGGCAGGTTGTTTTCCCGTTTGGTGTCGATGATGTCGATGGTTTCGTATTCGGAGCAGAGTACGCCGCGGTCGCCTACCTGTCCGCCCATTTCTGCGTAGAAAGGTGTGTGGTCGAGTACTATCTGGTAGAATGTCTGTTTCTTTTGGGTCACTTTGCGGTAGCGCAGGATTCTGCATTCATGTTCCGTGGTGTCCCAGCCGTTGAACTCTGTTTCGCCTTCTGCCAGCACCACCCAGTCGCCGGTTTCTACGGCGGCGGCGTTGCGGGCGCGTTCTTTCTGTTTCTGCATTTCCGCATTGAACTTCTCCTCGTCCACGGTCATGCCGTTTTCACGGCAAATGAGTTCCGTCAGGTCCAATGGGAATCCGTATGTGTCGAAAAGCGTGAAGGCTTCCACTCCGTCGATGATGTTCTTGCCTGCGGCTTTGGTCTCTTCCATTACGCGGTCGAGCAGACGGATACCGGTTTCCAATGTGCGGAGGAAAGAATCTTCTTCTTCCTTCATCACTTTGGAGATAAGTACTTTCTGTGCTTCAAGCTCAGGGTATGACTGGCCCATTTCCTGTACGAGGACGGGCAATAGCTTGTACATGAACGCTTCTTTCTGTCCGAGGAATGTGTAGGCATAACGTACGGCACGACGGAGGATACGTCGGATGACATAGCCGGCTTTCGCATTGCCCGGCAACTGGCCGTCGGCAATGGAGAAGGCGATGGTGCGCAGGTGGTCGGCTACAACACGCATGGCCACGTCCTTCTTTGGGTTTTCCCCGTAACGGCAACCGGACAGGTCGCCGATGACTTTGATGATAGGCTGGAATACATCCGTGTCGTAGTTGGAGCGTTTACCCTGCATGACGGAACAGAGGCGTTCGAAGCCCATACCGGTATCGATGACCTTGGCGGGCAACGGTTCCAGCGACTGGTCTGCCTTGCGGTTGTATTGCATGAACACGAGGTTCCATATTTCGATGACCAGCGGGTTGTCCTTGTTCACCAGCTCGCTGCCGGGAACTTTTGCCTTTTCCTCCTCCGGACGCAGGTCGATATGGATTTCCGAGCAGGGGCCGCAGGGACCTGTGGCACCCATTTCCCAGAAGTTGTCGTGCTTGTTGCCGTTGATGATATGGTCGGCCGGAAGATATTGTTCCCAATAGGCGGCAGCCTCGTTGTCACGTTCCAGCCCTTCTTCGGGTGAGCCTTCAAAAACTGTGGCATACAGGTTGCTCTTGTCGATTTTCAGCACGTCGACCAAGAATTCCCAAGCCCATTCGATGGCTTCTTTCTTGAAATAATCTCCGAAACTCCAGTTGCCCAGCATTTCGAACATGGTATGGTGATAAGTGTCATGTCCCACCTCTTCGAGGTCGTTATGCTTTCCACTTACGCGGAGACATTTCTGTGAGTCCGTGCAACGCTTGCTGACAGCAGGGCGGTTGCCGAGAATAATGTCTTTGAATTGGTTCATTCCCGCATTGGTGAACATCAGTGTCGGGTCGTCTTTAATGACCATCGGCGCAGACGGGACAATGAGGTGACCTTTCGACTCGAAGAATTTGACGAACGAGTCGCGGATTTCATTTGCAGTCATACTTTGGTTATCTATTTTGCGTTACTATTCTAAAAAAGTTTTGCAAAGGTAACTTGTTTTGCCTACTTTTGCAAGTAATACGCTGAAAACGATAGATAAAAGAAATAGAAATATGGCTCTGAATACGAACAAAGAATTGAAATTATACTATTCCATAGGTGAGGTGGCGGAGATGTTCGACGTGTCGGAAACGTTACTTCGTTATTGGGAAAAGGAGTTTCCAAGTATCGCTCCGCGTAAATCCGGCCGCAATATCCGGCAATATTCCAAAGAGGATATTGAGCAGATTCGGCTGATTCATAATTTAGTGAAGGTGCGTGGCATGAAACTGGCCGCGGCGCGCGAGGCTTTGAAGAAGAACAAGGCGGGCACGCAACAGACGGTAGAGGTGATGGAGCGTCTGAAGGCTGTGCGCGAGGAACTGTTGCAGATTAAAAAGGAACTGGACGGGCTGGTGTAATAGTTGATATGGGCATACGTGCCACCATCGCGACCAGCCTTTGAACGGATGCCAATCGCATCGGTTCGTTCTATCCACGTTTTCACCGAAAGCAAAAAGTTATTGCTTCCCGCTGCATTTTTAATTGTATCGAATTCGTGTATTTTCTTGTGTCAGTCTATGCGCATGACTTCTTCGATGCCATCCATGTGCTTGAGTTTCTGGCAAATTGTCTTGACATCTGCCACGTCGTGCACTTCCAGCTGGATTTCGCCGTTGAATATGCCGTCTTGTGTGTTGATGGTCAGCTTGCGGATATTAATGTTCAGTTCGCCGGAGAGAATGTCGGTGATGCCGCGCAGGATTCCAAGATTGTCGATGCCGCTGATTTTGATTGTGGACGGGAAAAGAAGTGTTTTGTGTACGTCCCAGTTTACGGCCAGGATATGATTGCCGTCGCTCGTCTTCAGTTTGGCTGCTACGGGACATTGCCGTTTGTGAATGTAGATGCGGTTGTCGCTGTCGATATATCCCAGGACATCGTCTCCCGGAATCGGGTGGCAACAGTCAGCAATGATGAAATTACCGATATTCTCTTCATTCAGCACGAGTGTCTTTTTCTTGTCTACGACAACTTTAGGCTTTTGTGCATCGGTTGCTTTCTTTTTCTCTTGTGTGGGTTTCTTTTTCAGGAACGGGATGAAACTTGTCCAACTGCTGCTCTTGCTTGTGTGCTTCTCATGCAAGGCATTCAGGTCGGCTTCGCCCAATACGATTTTCTTGCAGCCGATGGCTTGGAACAATTCTTCGCGGAATTTGATGTTGTGTAGGTCACATAGCTTGTCTATGTTGATGCTGTTCGGCTCGATATCGGCTTTCTCGAAGAATTCGTTGAGAATGTCTTCGCCGAGTTTCTGCTGTTCGCGTTCCTCGCGGCGCAGTATGGCCTGTATTTTCCCTTTGGCTTTGGCTGTGGATACAAAGTTAAGCCATTCTTTTTGCACCCGTTGGGTTTTGGAGGTGAGGATTTCCACCTGGTCGCCGCTCTGGAGCTTGTGGCTGAGCGGTACCAACTTATGGTTGACTTTCGCGCCGATGCAATGGCTGCCGAGGAAGGTGTGTATGCTGAAAGCAAAGTCGAGTGCCGTACAGTCGGACGGCATGGTCTTGAATTCTCCTTTGGGGGTCACCACGAAGATTTCCGATGCATACAGGTTCAGTTTGATGGCGTCGAGGAAGTCCAGCGCGTTCGGTTGCGGGTCGTCCAGTATTTCCTTGATGGTGTGGAGCCATTTTTCGAGTTCATCCTCGCTGTCGGCCGTAGTTTTTCCGCCTTCCTTGTATTTCCAATGTGCAGCAAAGCCCTGTTCTGCCATCTCGTTCATTCGTGTGGAACGGATTTGCACTTCAATCCATTGTCCCGTCTTGCTCATCAGGGTGACGTGCAGTGCCTGATACCCGTTGGCTTTCGGATGGTTCAGCCAATCGCGCAGGCGTTCGGGATGAGGCTTGTAGATGCGGCTGGCGCAGACGTAGATGCGGAAGCACTCACTGATTTCCTCTTCGATGTTTTGCGGCTCGAAGATGATTCTTACGGCGAGGATGTCGTAAACCTCTTCGAACTCGATATGTTTGTTCTGCATCTTGCACCAGATGGAGTAGGGGGTCTTGACACGTGCCTTGATGGTGTATTTCAGTCCCATCTTATCCAACTCGTGGCGGATGGGTGCGGTGAACTCGTTGAATGTCTCTTCGCGGTGTTTGTGGGTCTGGGCCAGTTTTTCCTTGATGGCCTCGTACTCTTCCGGATGTTCGTATCTGAAACTCAGGTCCTCCAGTTCTTCTTTGATTTTGTTGAGGCCGAGCCGGTTGGCCAGGGGAGCATATATATATAAGGTTTCACCGGCAATTTTATATTGCTTGTTGGGCTGTTGCGAACCTAATGTACGCATGTTGTGAAGCCGGTCGGATATTTTGATGAGGATGACACGTATGTCGTCGCTCATGGTCAGCAGGAGCTTTTTGAAGGATTCCGCTTGTGCGGAAGCCTTGTCGCCGAAGATTCCTCCCGATATTTTGGTCAGGCCGTCGACAATCATGGCTATTTTGGGGCCGAAGATGTTCGAGATGTCTTCTACCGTATAATCGGTGTCTTCCACCACATCGTGCAGGAGGGCCGCACAGATGGAGGTGGAGCCTAAGCCGATTTCGCTGCACACGATTTGCGCCACGGCAATGGGGTGCATGATGTAAGGTTCGCCGGAGAGGCGGCGCACACCTTTATGTGCCTGTTTGGCAAAGTTGAAAGCCTTGGTGATGATTTCCACTTTCTTGCGGTGGCGCGAGGCCAAATAAGTATCAACCAGGTGTTGGAACGCGTCCGACACCATTTTCTCTTCATCGATATGTTTCTGTGTTGATTCTTCCATGTCAACCTCCTTTTGCTTGAGATTCTTTATCTGACTCTTAATTTCCTTCCGGCCCTGATGTTGTTGCTTTTCAATCCGTTCAGCCTTTTCAGTTTGGCTACGGTCGTTCCGTTACGTGCGGCGATGGTAGACAACGTTTCACCTTTGCGTACGGTCACAGTCCTGGATCTGGAAGAGCGTTTGCGGGAGTGGGCGGCAGGCTGGTTGACGGCCACCTCCGTGCGGTGGGTGAACAGTTCGTCCGATTTGTAGTTGTATACGGAATCGCCGGCTGCAATGAATGCGCTGATGCCATGCGTGGGCAGACGCAGGATACAATCCATTTTGGAACCCGGAATGATGCCCGTGCGGTATTGCGGATTCAGGGCCTTGACTTCGGCTTCCTTTACATTGCACGTGGCCACAATCTGGTCGAAATGCACGTCACGGTTCACTATAATCGTATCTGTGCTGGGAGGGAGAGTGGCGTTCATCGGACAAATGTTATGGTCGCAATAGTAATTCATGACATAATTGGCGGCGATGAATGCCGGCACATAACCGCGTGTTTCCTGAGGCAGGTAGGGATAGATGACCCAATAGTCTGTGCTTCCTCCGGCGCGGCGGATAGCCTTGTTCACGTTGGCCGGACCGCAGTTATAGGCGGCGATGACGAGTGTCCAGTCGTTGTAAATCTGGTATAAGTCCTTCAGATAATGCGCTGCGGCATAGGATGATTTGATGGGGTCGCGGCGCTCGTCTACAAGGCTGTTCACTTCCAGGCCGTACATCTTGCCCGTCGTGAGCATGAATTGCCACAGCCCGGCTGCACCCACCCGTGAGGTGGCACCGGGGTTCAGGGCCGATTCGATGACCGGAAGGTATTTCAGTTCGAGCGGAAGCTGATAACTTTCCAGCGCTTCCTCGAATATGGGTACATAGAAATTGTTTGCTCCCAGCATGTATGACACGGAGCGTCTGAGACGTGTGCAGTAATGGTCGATGAACTTCTGTACCACCTCGTTGTAGGGCATCTCAATCAGGTTGGGCAGACGTTTGAGCCGTGAGATGTATTCCTCTTTTTCGTACTGTGGGTTTTCGTTGGAGCTTTCGCAGTTTTCATCGGGAGTCAGATAATTCTTGATGTGCCATTCCTGTAGCAGACTGTCCATTTCAAGAAGCATACCTTCGGGCAGTCCGATGACCTCGTCCTTGCCCGTCTGGTTGTCGTGAACGGTGATGTCTTGTTGCGCGTGCAGTCCTCCTGACGCGAACCACAATGCTATGCAGAATAATCCAAATTTCTTTATCATCGGTTTAAAAGTTTAATGTGCACTGGATGCCCACGGAAGAGTTCGCTTTCCGTCCGTTCATGTTGAAGAATGTAGGTTCCACTCTCAGTCCCAAATCTTCCGAGATGTCGAACGAAGAGAGTTCGGCATCGACGTAAGCATCCACTACGGATAACAAATATACGCCTATCATCGCGAATATGCTCATGTCGCGGTACTTGCGGTAATAGTTCTTTTTATTCTTGAAAATGTCTTTATACTGGTTTTCACGTCCGGCCATGTTGAAGTTCAGCGGAAGCATGTTCATATAGCTTTTCGTGTTAGGGTCATCGTCCATAATGTCCAGATAGGCCTGGGAGTAGTCGCCGTACATCTGGTTGTTCCAGGTGAGGGCGTACAGGCAACCGAGGAATCCGCCGTAGACGATGGGTATCTTCCACAGTTTACGGTTGTAGATTTGTCCTGCTCCCGGTATGATAAGCGAGAGCCAGAGGGCGCGTTGAGGGTTGGGGATGAAGCGTTCTTTCGGCCGGGGAATGGTGCGCAGCAGTGAGTCGCTTGCGGCGCCTATGGCGGTGGTGTCGAGCACGGCAGCGTCTGTAGTCGTACTGTCGGCTGTGGCGAAAGGAGATACGATTTCAATGGTTGGGATGGTATCCGGCAACGTCGGATGCGTCTTCACGGAGTCTTCAGTTTCCGTCCGGGTTTCTGAAAGCGGCAGCGTGCGGCACCAAACTGAAGACATCCCGTCCGGCATCATCAGGATGCCGAACAGGATGAGCAGTATTTTATATGTCAGACAATGTTCTTTCAATTCTTCAAACGGTCAAAGAGTTCTATGATACGTTCGAGTTCTTCTTCGTTGGCAAAAGGAATGCTGATTTTTCCTTTGCCTTTTTCGGAACATGTGAGTTGCACTTTGGTCTGGAAGAAGCCGGAAAGACTGCTTTTCAGGATGTTGTATTCTTCGGGTAGCCGTGCACGTTTCGGGGTGATTTTCTTTCCGCCCGTTCTTACGGTTTCGCCTTCGGTCAGTGCCCTCACCATGTCCTCCACCTTGCGCACCGACAGTTTCTCGCGTATGATTTCCTGAAACAGTTTGATTTGCAGGGTCGGGTTGTCCAGTGCCAGTAGCGCGCGGGCGTGTCCCATATCGATTTCCTTGTTCTGCAAAGCCATCTGGATAGGGGCGGGCAGCCGCAACAGGCGCAGATAGTTGGTAATGGTCGTGCGGTTCTTGCCTACACGTTCGCTCAGCCGTTCCTGTGTCAGGTTATATTGTTCGAGCAGGTGTTGGTAGGCCAATGCGATTTCCACCGAGTTGAGGTCTTCGCGCTGGATATTCTCTATCAGGGCCATTTCCATCACGTTCTCATCGTCTGCGGTGCGTATGTACGCCGGTATGGTGTGCAGTCCGGCCTGTTTCGATGCCCTCCAGCGGCGTTCGCCGGCGATAATCTGGTAAGTGTCGTTGTCCATCTTCCGCAGGGTGATGGGTTGCACGATGCCGATTTCCGAGATGGAGTCGGCCAGTTCCCGCAGGCTGTCAGGGTCGAATTCCCTTCGAGGCTGGTTGGGGTTGGGCACAATCTTGTCCAGTTCGATTTCGTTGATGGTGGACGAGCCGTCGGTATGCACTTCCTGTGTGGAGATCAGGGCGTCGAGTCCGCGCCCCAGTGCGGGGAATTTTTTATGTACAGCCATAGCTTACTTTTCTTTTTCGATGATTTCTTTGGCTAATGCCAGATGGTTCTTGGCACCGGTGGAATCCGTGTCGTACAGGATGACCGGCAGTCCGTGGCTCGGAGCCTCGCTCAGCTTGACGTTGCGCTGTATGACGGTATTGAACACAAGTTCCTGGAAATGCTTCTTGATTTCGTCATAGATTTGGTTGGCCAGCCTCAGGCGGCTGTCGTACATGGTAAGCAGGAATCCTTCGATTTCGAGCGAGGGATTGAGCTTCGACTTGATGATTTTGATGGTGTTCAGCAACTTGCTGATGCCTTCAAGGGCGAAATATTCGCATTGTACGGGGATGATGACCGAATCGGCGGCGGTAAGCGCGTTCACCGTGATGAGTCCCAATGAGGGTGAGCAGTCGATGAGGATATAGTCGTATTCCTCCTTCATCGGTGCGAGGATACCGGCCAGCACCTTTTCACGGTCGGGCAGGTTGAGCATTTCTATTTCCGCCCCCACAAGGTTGATGTGCGAAGGGATGATGTCCAAGCCTTCGATGTCGGTGGTATAAATGGCATCATGCACGTCGGCACGGTCGATGATACATTCATAAATGGAGCAGTCCACTTCGGCGCTGTCCACGCCCAATCCGGAAGATGAGTTGGCCTGAGGGTCCGCATCCACCAGCAGTACCTTTTTCTCCAGTGTGGCGAGCGAGGCCGCCAGGTTCATGGATGTGGTCGTTTTGCCGACTCCTCCTTTCTGGTTTGCTAAAGCTATAATCTTTCCCATATTGTTTTGTTTGCTTTTGCAAAAGTAATATCTTTTTCACCTTTTGCTCTCATCGTCGGGTATGAGAAACGTTAAATTGTTGATAAGTCGGGGATATTGTTAATAACTCCACTTGGCTATCCATTCGCAAAGATAATGTTTTTTAGTGAAAATTCCTGTGTTTAAACCTTTTTTCGTACTTTTGTGTCCGTCAATAGAAAGGAATAAAGAGATGAGACCGTTGATTCTGATATCCAATGATGATGGTGTGCGGGCGAAAGGCATTCATGAACTGGCCGATGTATTGTCCGCCTTGGGTGATGTGGTGGTGATGGCGCCCGACAGGGCGCGTTCGGGTGCCGGATGTTCCATTACCGCGCACGACCCGGTGCGTTTCCATGTGCTTTCCGTCAAACCGGGACTGAAGGTCTGTTCATGCAGCGGGATGCCGGTGGATTGTGTGAAACTGGCATTGGAAAAGGTGGTGGACCGCAGGCCCGACCTTGTGGTGGGAGGTATTAACCACGGTGACAATTCATCGGTGAACGTGCATTATTCCGGTACGATGGGTATTGTGCTTGAAGGGTGTATGAAAGGCATACCTTCGGTGGGCTTTTCATTGTGCGACTTTGATGCGGATGCCGACTTTTCGGCCACGCGCACCTATATCCGGAGCATTGCGGAACGTGTGCTGCGCGACGGTTTGCCGGCAGGTGTCTGCCTGAATGTCAATTTCCCGCGAAACGAAGGGGACGGTTATGCCGGACTGAAGGTGTGCCGGATGGCCCGTGGCATGTGGAGCAACGAATGGGTGGAGGCCACGCATCCGCGCGGAGGGGAATATTTCTGGTTGACGGGGAGTTACCGCAACGAAGAGCCGGAAGACGAGACCACCGATGCCTGGGCGCTGGCGCACAACTATGTGGCCGTGACACCGGTGCAGGTGGACATGACGGCTGAACAAGCCGTGCGCGACCTTAAATGCTGGGAGTCGTTATGAAATACTATCTGATTGCGGGTGAGGCGAGCGGCGATTTGCATGCGTCGCAACTGATGGAAGCGCTCAGGGCGGAAGATGCCGGGGCGCAGTTCCGCTTTTTAGGCGGCGACCTGATGGCGGCCTGTGGAGGAAAGCCCGTAAGGCATTACAGGGAGATGGCCTATATGGGATTCATTCCCGTGCTGTTGCATCTGCGTACGATACTGCGCAACATGAAAGAATGCAAGGCTGACATTCTGCGTTGGAAGCCCGACGTGCTGATATTGGTGGATTATCCCGGTTTCAATCTTTCTGTGGCGGAATTTGTGCATGCCCGCACCGACATCCCCGTTTTTTATTACATTGCGCCCAAGATATGGGCGTGGAAGGAATACCGTATCAAGAACATCAAGAGGGATGTGGACGAACTGTTCTCCATCCTGCCGTTTGAGGTGGACTTTTTTGAGAAGAAACATCATTATCCCATTCATTATATAGGCAATCCGACACTGGATGAGGTGGAGGCATATAAACGGAAAACGGCGGATGCCTTCGAGGCCTTCGTGCATGATTGCGGATTGGACGGGCGACCGGTCGTCGCCTTGCTGGCCGGCAGCCGTAAGCAGGAAATCAAGGACAACCTGCCGTTGATGCTGGAGGCGGCCTCGGTATATGCCGACCGTTATGAACTTGTGCTGGCCACCGCGCCGGGTATCGATGCGGAATATTACCGCACGGTGATGGGAAATGCTGCGGTGAAGGTGGTCTACGGACAGACTTACCGCATATTGCATCACGCATGTGCCGCGCTGGTCACTTCCGGTACGGCCACTTTGGAAACCGCATTGTTCCGTGTGCCGCAGGTGGTATGTTATTATACGGCATGCGGCAAGATTGTGTCTTTTCTGCGACGCCATATCCTGAAAGTAAAGTATATCTCGCTGGTCAATCTTGTGGCCGGCCGTGAAGTTGTGAGCGAACTGGTGGCTGATGGCATGACGGTGGCGAATGTGCGCCGTGAGCTCGGCAGGATTCTACCGGGGGGCGAAGGGCGCGGACGTATGCTGGAAGACTACGAAGACGTGGCGGCACGTCTCGGCAGGGAAGGGGCGTCGCGCAGGGCTGCGGCCGGGATGGTCGGGCTTCTGAGAGCTTCCGGATATGGTAGGAAACCTTGACATTTCGAGGGGCTTGGGGATGCGTCAAAATGGAGACAGGTGAGCAATCGATTGCTCACCTGTCTCCGTCTTGTTGGTCACCTGTGTGCGAAGCGATGCGCACAGGTGTACATTTTCGTGAATTTAAGTCGTTGTTCCTAAGTGTATTAGAGAATTTTTCCTGAGGGATGTGAATGGGTGCGGTTTTGTTTACAGTTTGCAGTCCGGAATCAATCACCAAAGGGTGAGTGTGTACAGGTAAATCACGGCTGCCGGAATGGCGAGCAGTGAACTGTCGAACCGGTCGAGCATGCCTCCGTGTCCCGGCAGGATGGTGCCGCTGTCCTTGATGCCCATCTGGCGCTTCAGCAGACTTTCCACCAGGTCACCCCATGTGCCGAATACGACCACCGTGAGCGCAAGGCCCATCCATTGCCACAGCGTCAGCGAGCTGTCGAAACGGGAGATGACGAAGGCTGCGGCCAATGCGGTGAGCCCGCCGCCTACGGAACCCTCCCACGACTTGTGGGGAGAGATGCGCGGAAACAGTTTGCGTTTGCCGAATAACGAGCCGAAACAATAGGCACCCGAATCGCTCGACCACAGGAAAATGAATACGGACAAGGGGAGGATGTAACGGTAGCCTATCCCCATGCTGTATGACGGTTCGGGCTGGAAGGCCAGGACGTTCAGCGTGGCAAAAGGAAGTGCCACGTACATCTGGCTCATCATCGTGAATGCCCAGTTGTTCAGCGCGTGCTCGCTTTTCAGGTACAGTTCGCTGACAAGCAGGTAGATGACGGAAAGCAGGTAGGGGATGAATATGCCTGCGGGGGTGAGGCCGGTGCAGAAACCCGATATGGCCATGAACAGGTAGAGGCCTGATACGGTGCAGATGGACGTGTTGACATGCACGTCGGGCCGTTGGTTGACTATCTTGCAGAATTCTCTGACGCTCAGTGTCGTGATGACGGTGAATAGCAGGATGAAGCTCAGGGCGCTCCATACGGTACATCCCACCAGTACGGTTACGAATGCCACGCCTGTGACGGTGCGTACAATCAGGTTCTTGACTTTATCGGTCATTTCTTTTCCTTTGTTTGGTTATTCTTGTTCGTCCTTGCGGCACAGGTCGCATGGTTATTTCTGGTAGTGTGAGCCCTCGTTTTCGTCCTTCACGGTGTTGTCTTCCTCCGGTTGTGTGTCCTGTCCGTCGGTCTGTCCGTTCATGGTGAGCAGCTCTTCCGTCCGGCTTGTCCACGGGCGTTTGCCGAAAATGCGTTCCACGTCTTCGGCAAAGATGACCTCGCGTTCCACCAACACCCGTGCCAGTTCGGCGTGCCCGTCCTTGTGTGCGGTGAGCAGGGCTTTGGCCCGTTCGTATTGCGTGGCAATCATGGCTTTCACTTCTTCGTCGATGAGTTGTGCCGTCTTGTCGGAGTAGGGTTTGTTGAAACTATATTCGTCGTTGTTGTAGTAGCAGAGGTTCGGCATCTTGTCGCTCATACCTAAGTAAGCTATCATGCCGTAAGCCTGTTTGGTCACTCTCTCCAGGTCGTTGAGCGCGCCCGAAGACACATGACCGGTAAACAGTTCCTCGGCCGCCCTTCCGCCCAGTGTGGCGCACATCTCGTCGAGCATCTGCTCTTTGGTGGTGATTTGCCGTTCTTCGGGCAGATACCATGCGGCACCCAGGGCGCGTCCGCGCGGCACGATGGTGACTTTGATTAGAGGATTGGCATAGCGGAGGAACCATGATATGGTGGCATGTCCGGCCTCATGCAGGGC
Organism: uncultured Paraprevotella sp.; assembly: GCA_900548345.1. Classification (GTDB taxonomy): domain Bacteria; phylum Bacteroidota; class Bacteroidia; order Bacteroidales; family Bacteroidaceae; genus Paraprevotella. The sequence continues at coordinate 76,771 of URKA01000009.1, forward strand.
GATGGTCTGTTTCTCCTCGGTGGTCATGACCTTGGTCTTCTTTTCCAGTCCGCCGATGATGCGGTCCACTGCGCTCAGGAAGTCTTCCTTGCCCACGGCTGTCTTGCCGTGGCGTGCGGCTATCAGTGCGGCTTCGTTGCAAACGTTGGCGATGTCGGCTCCTGAAAAGCCCGGAGTCTGCCGTGCCAGCAGGTCGATGTCGACGGTAGAGTCTATCTTGACCGGTTGTAAGTGCACCTGGAATACTTCCTTACGTTCGTTGAGGTCGGGCAGGTCCACATAGATTTGGCGGTCGAAACGTCCGGCGCGCAACAAGGCTTTGTCAAGGATGTCCACGCGGTTGGTGGCGGCCAGGATGATGACGCCGCTGTTGGTGCCGAAGCCGTCCATCTCGGTAAGCAACTGGTTGAGCGTGTTCTCCCGTTCGTCGTTTCCGCCCATGGCCGGATTCTTTCCGCGGGCACGTCCCACGGCGTCTATCTCATCGATGAAAATGATGCACGGGGCTTTTTCCTTGGCTTGGCGGAAGAGGTCGCGCACGCGGCTGGCGCCTACGCCGACGAACATCTCCACGAAGTCGGAACCTGAGAGGGAGAAGAAAGGCACGTCCGCTTCGCCGGCTACGGCCTTGGCCAGCAGGGTCTTTCCCGTTCCCGGAGGTCCTACCAACAGGGCACCCTTGGGTATCTTGCCGCCCAAGTCGGTGAACTTCTTCGGATTCTTCAGGAATTCCACGATTTCCTGTACTTCGAGCTTGGCCCCGGCCTGTCCTGCCACATCCTTGAACGTGATTTTCGTTCCTTCGCCCTTTTCAATCAGCCGGGCCTTGCTTTTGCCCACGTTGAACACGCCGCCGCCGGGGGCACCGCCGCCGCTCATGCGCCGCATGATGAAAAACCAGATGGCGATGATGAAGATGAAGGGCATGAAGTTCCAGAACATGTTGCTCATGAAATCATTGCTGCGCTCAAAGCGCAGGTTGCCGGTGAAAGTCTTGTTGGCCTGCGCTTCTTCGATGAAGTCGGTCAGTTTGTCGTTCGACGGATATTCCACACGAACGGACGGTTTGCCGCCTATCTGGTCTTTTCCCGTGCGGAACACATCCTTGATATGTTCGGGTTTGACGAACATCTGCAGGGTGCCTTCATCCTTGTTGGCCACGATGTCGCTGGCATATCCTTGGTTCACGAATTGCCGGAACTGGGTGTAGGTCACCGTCTTGGTCGTATTGGTGTCGGTCCCTGTAAAGTACAGGAAGAGCAGTGTGGCGATGATGATGCCGTAAATCCAGTTGATGTTGAAGCGCGGCACCTTGTTATTGTTGTTTTTCGGTTCGTTCATAAATTCGTTGTTGGGGTTAGTCTATGTCGGGAATCTCGGTGAGCTGTGCATCGGCCCACAAATGTTCCAGGTTGTAGAAATCGCGTGTCTCCGGCAGGAATACGTGGACAACGATGTCAAAATAGTCTATGGCCACCCATTCCGCATTCTTTTGTCCGTCTACCGATACCGGCCTGAGCTGTGTCTTCTTGCGCACGTGCTCGATGATGGAGTCTGTGATGGCCCCTGTCTGAGAGGGCGAGTTGCCCTGGCAGATGATGAAATACTTGCATATCGTGTCGCCTATCTCCGTCAGGTCGGCTATGATGATTCGTTTTCCTTTCTTTTCCTGGATGCCTTCGGTGACGGCTTTTATCAAATTTTGTGTTTCGTCCATTCTATAATTTATACATTGTTAGTGAGGCAAAGATAGCACATAATAGTTTATCTATCCAATTTTCAGTTCCAAAAACAGGCGGGTTTTTATGTTTTTTAGGTAATGTGCCTTTCCTTTGGCAGATATAAACCTTTTGCCGGGAAAAGGATACATAAAAAACGTCTCAAAAGTTTGTCGGTTCAAAAAAAACGCTTACCTTTGCAGGCGAAATCAGCGTATTGGGCTATGGTGTAATGGTAACACAACAGATTCTGGTCCTGTTTTTCCTGGTTCGAGT